>JBBRZK010000033.1:0-39809 GCA_038236775.1 Gemmatimonadales bacterium | reverse complement strand
GCAGGCCGCGTGGCTCGATCGGTTCGAGCGCGAGTACGCGAACTTCCGCGTGGCCTTCGACTCGGGCTTCGCCGATCCGGTGGATGGCCTGCAGGATGCCGCGCGGCTCGCCATTGCGCTTCATCGGCTCTGGCTCATTCGCGGACCGCTCTTCGAGGGCATCGAGCTGCTGGCCCGCCTGCGCGCCGCGTTCCGCGAGGGAAACGCACCACGCGCGATGCGCGCGGCGGGCCGCGGTCGCGTCGCTGCCGGACGCGAGGCGGTCGAGCCCGAACTGGCGCACCGTCTCGAGCATCAGCAAGCGCGGCTCGCCGTCGGGCTGTTCCTCCACGTGAATGAGGCTCTTGCTCGCGAGTGACGTCACGAGGTCCAGCACCGCACGCGCGGCGCTGCCATCTGTGCGTCCGTCGCCGACGGCCTCCGCCGCATCGATCGACGCGCCTCCGGCAAACACGGCGAGGCGGCAGAACAGCCCGCGCTCCTCGTCCGTGAGGAGGATGAGGCTCCACTCCATCACGGCGCGCATCGTCCCGTGACGCGCAGGACGGTCGCCTCCCTCCGCGCGCAGCAGGTCGAACCGCTGCTCGAGCCGCGCGAGGATGGCGCGGGGCGAGAGCAGTGTCGCACGCGCCGCGGCGAGCTCCAGGGCGAGCGGCAAGCCGTCGAGTCGGCGACAGATCTCCGCCACCACGGCGAGTGAGTCATCGTCCAGCGCGAAGTTCGGGCGCACGGCGCGCGCCCGCGCGACGAACAGCCGCACGGAGTCGTTGTCGGCCAGGTCCACGGCATCGTGCGCCGGCGTGCCGAGCGGCGACAACGGATACGCCTGCTCACCCTGAAGACCGAGGAGCGCGCGGCTCGTTGCCAACACGGTCACGTGCGGACAGCTCGCGAGTATCGACGCGACGAACGGTGCTGCGGCAATCACGTGCTCGCAGTTGTCGAGCACGAGCAGCAGGTTGCGCTCGCCGAGCATCGCGATGAGGCGGTCGGCCAGGCGGTCGGTGCCGAGGTCCCTCACGCCGAGTGCCTCGGCGATCGCGCTGGGAACCAGTGCGGCGCTGGCGATGTCGGCGAGCGGGACGAACCAGGCGCCGTCGGCATACGTTGCGCGCGCGGTCGTCGCGAGCGCCAGGGCGAGGCGTGTCTTGCCCGTTCCGCCCGGCCCCACGATGGTGAGCAAGCGCGCGCTCTCCAGGAATTCCCGAGTCCCCTCGAGTTCGCGCTCGCGGCCGATGAGCGTGGAGAGGAGCGTCGGAAGCGAGCCGCGGCCAACGTCCGTCCGGCGGGGCAGCGCGTCGCTGGCGCGCGCGGCGAGGAGCGTACCGAGCGCATCGCGCACTACGCATGCATCGGCGACCCGCCGTGATGGATCCTCGACCAGTAACTGGGAGACGAGCGTGGCCAGTGCGGGCTCGACGTCATGCGCGGCAAAAGCGAAGGCGATGTCCGGATTGCCGCGTTGCGGCCGCTGGCTGGTGAGCATCTCGTGCAGCATCACACCGAGCGCCCAGAGATCGGCCCGTCCGTCCACGACGTCGCCGCGGGCCTGCTCGGGCGCCATGTAGGCTGGCGTGCCCTGCACGGGTGACGGCCCCGTGGCTTCGGGATCCGTCAGCAGCCGCGCGATGCCGAAGTCCGTGAGTCGCGCGCCACCCTCGGCGTCGAAGAGCACGTTGGCCGGCTTCACGTCACGATGCACGATCCCGGCAGCGTGCGCGACGGCGAGGGCCCCGGCGACCTGTGCGCCGATGCGCAGCGCGTCGTCCACGGAGAGGGGACCGCGATCGAGTCGCTGACGCAGCGTATCGCCCGGGTAGAACGCCATCGCGATGAAGAGGCGTCCGTCATCTGTGGCGCCGGTGTCGTAGACCGTCGCGATGTGCGGATGGTCGATGCGTGCCGCCGCCCGCGCTTCCGCGCGGAGCCGCGCGACGCTCGCGGCGTCGGTGGTCGGATTCGGGGGGAGCAGGAACTTGAGCGCCACGGAGCGCTCGAGCTGCGTGTCCCACGCGAGGTGTACGTCGCCCATGGCACCGCTGCCGAGGCGACGCTGCACCTGGTAGCGCCCCACGACGACCTCGTCCGCGTGCGGCCCGGTGCCCGGCCGGGGGTCGCCAAGCAGGCCGAGGAAGTCGCCCGAACGTTCGGCCGCGGCGAGCAGCGACTGCACCTCGCGGGCGACGTCGGAGTCGGGCGCGACCGCGCGGAGGTGCCTGTCGCGGTCGTCGCGATCCAGCGCGAAGAGCTCGTCGAAGAGGCGTCGCGCTTCTTCAGGGGAGTTGGAGGACACGCGAAAGTTTACCACCGGGCGCGCATGGTGGACAGCTGGGCCCGGGCGTCGAACGGGCGATGAAAGATCGGCGTGGTGATTGTCGCTGACTGGATATCGAGGCCCATCACGCGCGCCGTCCGGCGTGCCCTTACGGAGCGAATCCATGAAACGGACCCTGTTCACCACCACCGCCTTCGTCGCGGTGATCGCCGCCGGCGTCGGCATCGCGTGCAGCGACAGCACGTCGGTCTCCAAGGCGACGCTGACCTACGGCCCCACGCTTTCCTTCGCGCAGGGATCCGCGCGGGCATTCGTGCAGACCGATGACAATGGCGTGCCGTCAACGATGGGTATCGCGATGACGGAGGGCGCGCTGACCGGACTTCCCACCACGGTGAGTGGGCCGAGCCCGACCGCGCTCATGGTGACATTGCCGCTGCCCGCCGAGGCCGTCGGCACCGGCTTCGACCATGCCGAGCTGGGATGGAATCCCAACGGCCACGATCCGGTCGCCATCTACGGCGCGCCCCACTTCGACATGCATTTCTACCTTGTGAGTCCGGCCACGCAGGCGGCCATTTTGCCGAGCGATCCCCAGTTCGCGGCGAAGGCGGCGAACCTGCCAACGGCCGCCTTTGTCCCGCCGGGTTACGTACCGCCGCCGGCGCCCGTCGCCGCGAGCGCAGTGCCGCAGATGGGACTGCACTGGACGGATGTCACGTCGCCCGAATTTCAGGGTCAGGCCTTCACGAAGACCTTCATCTTCGGCTCATGGGACGGGAAGTACATCTTTCTCGAGCCGATGGTGTCGAAGGCCTATCTCGAGAGCCACCCCAATGCGACGCGGGCCATTCCGCAGCCCTCGCAGTGGGCGACAGCCGGCATGACGCCCACATCGTACACGGTCGCGTACGATGCAACCGCGAAGGAATTCCGCTTCACGCTCGGCGGTCTCGTGAAGCACTGAGCCGTGTTGGCCGGAGCGAGCGATAGTGACCACTGGAGCCCGGGCGCGAAGTGCCCGGGCTCCCTGTCATTCGCGACACTTGCTGTGCCGGGGAGCCGCCATCTTGCGCGCCATGGCGCGCCGGTGCACGCTGCATTGACGCGCGGGTGACCGCACCACTCGGAGGGTGATGTCGGGATCGTGGACGCGGACTATTTCTTCCTCGAGGCGCTCCTCCGGCGGAAGGGGCTGTTTCTCGAGCAACGCCTCGCGCGGACATTGCGCGACCTCGGCTGGTCGACGCCCGTTCGCGAGCGGAGCGCCGGGTCGCCGAGCCCTGACATTCGCGGCAATGCTCTGCGTCGCCGCACTGCAGGGCTGTACGCCTGGCGCTGTACCTCGCACCGCGACACGCGCGTCCGGCCGGATCATCATCCTCCACACGAACGACATCCACGGCGACCTGTCGCCGTTCGTCGTGGATACCGGCGATGCGACGTCGCAGACGGGCGACCCCGGCCGCTCGCCACAGGAATATCCCCGTCATGGAACCATCGGCGGCTTCGCGCGGCTCGCGACCGCGGTAGAGCGCGTGCGCGCCGCGAACCCGCCGGGCAGCGTGTTGCTGGTGGATGCCGGCGACACCTTCGGTGACGGCCTGCTCGCGAACCTCACGCGCGGCGCGGCCACGTTGCGCCTGATGGACGCCCTCGGCTACACGTTCATGGCGCTCGGCAACCATGACTACGAGTACACGAGTGAGCGGACCCGCGAGCTGCAGGGCATGGTGCGTTTTCCGATGCGCGCGGCCAACGCGTTCGTGAACACGAATGACGCGCCCTTCCTCGGCGATCCCACGCTCGTGGTGAACGTGAGCGGCATCCGCGTCGGGTTGCTCGCCCTCACCTACCACAACACCGACCAGACGGGAAACAAGGACAACACGCGCAGCCTGTCGTTCACGAGTGGCATCGAGACGGCGCGGCGGTATGTCCCGGCGCTGCGTGCACGTGCGGACGTCGTGGTCGTCGTCTCGCACCAGGGTACGGCGGTGGACAGCCTGCTGGGCGAGCAGGTGCCCGGTATCGACATCATCGTCGGCGGCCACTCGCACGACCGCATCACGCCGCCGCGCCGCGTGGGCGGCGCCTGGATGGTGCAGGCGCTGTCCGACGCCTCGGCGCTCGGCGAGCTCACCGTGAGCGTCACCGACGGCCGCGTGACGGACGTCGCCGGCGTGGTGCACGAGCTGTATGCGGACAGCGTGGCGGCCGACCCTCGGTTCGCCGCGATGCTCGACAGCATCCGCGCCCCGTTCCGCGACACGCTGGAGGAGGTTCTCGCCTCCGCAGCCGACCGCATTGGCCGCCAGTACAAGTCGGAGAGTCCGGTGGACGCGCTCGCCGCCGACATCCTCCGCCGGTACGGCAACGCAGACGTCGCCTTTCTTCCCGGCCTCGGATTCGGCGTCACCATGCAGCCGGGCCCGATCACCCGCGAGATGCTGGTGAGCGTCTTTCCGCATCCCACAAGCGTGGTTCACGAGACCCTCACGGGCCGACAGATCCTCCGCATCCTCGAGCAGAGCGCCACCAACCTGCGGCCCGCCAGTCCCCTCGATCGCGTGGGAGGCTTGATCCAGACCGCGGGCCTGCGCTGGACAATCGACCTCACGCGCCCGGCCGGCCAGCGGATTCGCGACGTGCAGGTGGGCGCGCGACCGCTCGATGAGGACCGCCGCTATACCGTCATGACCAACGGCGGCCTGCTGCAGGGTACGCATCGGCAGGCCGCGTTCGCCGAGGGCAGCGACATCGTGCGCGATCCGCGTACCTTTGTGGCGGTGCTCGAAGCGGGAATCCGGGCGATGCGCGCCGTGCACGCGCCGCGTCTCGGTGCCATCACGCTGATGCGATGATGCTTTCGTTCCTTCCTTCACGTCACGAGGCAATGCACACGATGCAGGAGCAGGACTCGGCAGGATCGTCACCGAGCGTGCGTGTCCCGATTGCCTTGTACGGCAGGCAGGTTGTCGCCTGGCTCGCGCTGTCATGCTGCTCGGCCCTGTCCGCATGTGGCGGAGGCAATCGCGCGGATACGGCGTCCGTGAGGCCGGTCGCAGTGCGGCACGCAACCACTGATCCGCTCGACTTCACGCCGCCGTCCGACTCCGCCATCCCGAACGATGAGCTGGGCGCATCGGTCCGGCGCGGGCTGGCCCTGGTGCTGCGCACCACCGACAGCCTGCCGGCGTATGCCACCGGCAGCCTGCAGTGCGGGAGCTGTCATCTCGATGCCGGCCGCCGGCGCGACGCCGCCGCCCTCATCGGTGTCTACTCGCGCTTCCCGAAGTACATGGACCGCACGGGCGCCGTGATTCCCATCGAGGACCGCATCAACTACTGCTTCACGCGCAGTCTCGCGGGCAACCGCGTGCCGACGGACAGCCGCGAGATGCAGGACATCGTCGCCTACCTCGCGTTCCTGTCCACGGGCGTGCCCGTCGGCGCGCACGTGAAGGGCGAGTCGATGCCGAAGATGCCGAAGCTCACGGGCGATACCACGCGCGGCGCCGCCATCTTCGCGACGACGTGCACCGTGTGTCATGGGAAGGAAGGGCAGGGCACGCCGCCGCTCATTCCGGCGCTCTGGGGTCCGGCGTCGTACAGCATCGGCGCGTCGATGGCGCGCGAGGAGCGATCGGCCACGTTCATCCGCCACTTCATGCCGCTGTCCAATCCGGGCTCGCTCACGGACCAGCAGGCATACGACGTGGCGTCATTCGTCGTGTCGCACCCGCGGCCGGACTCGCCGGGCAAGGAGAATGACTGGCCGGCCGGCGGTGCTCCCTACGACGTCCCCTACAACACGAAGGGACACGTCGCGAATCGCCCGCCGGCCGTGCTGCTGCCGAGGCGCACGCCCGCCAGCGCCGTCGTGCAGCCACCGCAATCCATCGTTCGCCGCGCCGCACCAGCGGGTGCATCGGGCGCAGGCACCGGGACGCGCTGAGCGTCCCTCACTTTCACGGAGAGTCATGATGTCGCATCACGATGAGCACACGTCGCACGGAACGCCGAGGCGCAGCTTCCTGGGCCACCTCTTCGGCGGCGCCGCGGCGCTGTCGCTGCTCGGCGCCACGCCGCGCCGACTCCTCGCGCACGAAGCCAGGTCGGATGAAGGGCCGAGTGACTGGATGCGCGAGCTGAAGGGGAAGTATCGCACGGTGTTCGACATGTCCGCGCACAGGAACGGCAAGCCGCTCACGCAGGGGAAGAACTACCTCGATGCGTGGCGCGATGCTTTCGGGGTGCCGGAGCGCGACGTCAATCTCGTGATCGGCGTGCATGGTGAGGCCATTCCCCTCGTCCTCACCGATGCGCTCTGGGCACGCTTCCACATCGGCGAGCAGTACGAGGTGCAGGACGGCGGCACGCGCGCTGCGGCGGTGCACAACGTGTTCAGCACCACGAACGCCACGGCCGGCGGCCTCGTAACGCCCGATCAGTCCATCGAAGGGCTGCAGAAGCGCGGCGTGCGCTTCCTGGTCTGCATGAATACCATCGCCGGCGCCACGAAGAAGCTCGCGGCCGCGGGGCTCGGTACGGCCGAGGAGATTCGTCCTGCGATTCTCGCGGGGCTGTTGCCCGGCGTGATCACCGTACCCGCGATGGTCGTGGCCCTCACGCAGCTGCAGGAGCACGGCCTGGCGTACACGAAGATCGCATAGCCCGGCCTGAAACTGATCCACCTTGACAGCCGTACAGCATGATATCATAGTGACAACCGCGCGAACCCCATCGAGATCGCGGCGATCGTTAGTGTGGAAGGTGGTCGATACTGCCGAAGCGCTGTTCGAGGTGGACAACTACGTCACGTACGTCGCGGTGCAGAGCGAGTCGGCCGTGCGCGCGGTGGCGCAGTCCTATCCCTACGACTCCCATGCGGACGACGAGGAGGCCCTCTCGACCCACACGGCCGAGGTGTCGCAGTCGCTGCAGGCAGCCATCCAGGATCGCCTGGCGAAGGCGGGCGTACAGGTGATCGAGGCGCGTATCTCGCACCTCGCGTATTCCCCCGAGATCGCGCAGGCCATGCTGCAGCGGCAGCAGGCGGGCGCCATCATCGCCGCGCGGTCGCAGATCGTCGAGGGTGCGGTGGGCATGGTGGAGCACGCGCTCGAGATGCTCTCGAAGAAGGGCATTGTGGTGCTCGACGAGGAGCGGAAGGCGCAGATGGTGAGCAACCTGCTCGTCGTGCTCTGCTCGGAGCGCGCTGCGTCGCCCGTGGTGAACGCCGGCTCCATCTTCGGCTGACGGCACGGACACATGCCGGAGCGCAAGCCGTTCCGCCTCCGCGTGGACCGGACGCTGCTGGATTCGGTGCAGCGCTGGGCGAACGACGACCTGCGGTCGTTGAACGCCCAGATCGAGCTGCTCCTGCGTGACGCGTTGAAGCGGGCCGGCCGATTGCCAAAGGACGACTCGAAGGCGTAAAGCAGATCCTTCGCTCCGCTCAGGATGACAGCATCCTTCGCTCCGCTCAGGATGACAGCCTCCTTCGCTGTGCGCTCGGTTGAAGAGTTGCCGGATCGGGCGCCGCCGCCCCAGGCCACATCGCACCCACGAGCAGGCCCACGACTACAACCGTGACCGCACCGACGACGTTGTGCCAGAGGAACGCCACCTGCGGCGCGCCGAAGTTCACCGCCCCCACCGCCGACATGCCCGCGATGAGGCCGACGAACGCGCCCGATGCACGGGCTCGCGGAATCATCGCCAGCAGGAAGACGCCGAGAATGGAGCCGTAGAAGATGGAGCCGAATCGGTTCACCACCTCGATGAGCGAGCCAAGGGTCGCCGCGTACGTCGCGACGATGCAGGCGAAGACGCCCCACATCGCCGTCGCTCCCTTGGACACCGCGAGGTAGTGCGCGTCGCTGGCCTCCTTGCGGAACCACCGCCGATAGAAGTCGATCACGGTGGACGTCGCCAGCGAGTTCAGCTCGGCCGCGATGGCCGACATGGCCGCGGCCATCACGCCGGCGATGAAGAGGCCGGCCAACCCGATGGGCAACTGTTCCACGACGAACCGCGGGATGATGTAGTTCACGTCCTTCGACGACTCCCCCGTGGTTTTCTCCACCAGCGCCAGTGCCTCGGTGCGCACCGCCGTCACCGAGGAGTCACTCGCGCGGAAGGCCGCCGTCGTCGCGAGTGCCTCGTCGTCGCCGGCGTGCCGCGCCGCGGACACCGCATGGGCCGCGGCGAGCCGCGAGGTGACGGCGCCGTCGTAGCGTGCGTGCAGCGCCGCGAGCGCCGCAGGCTGTGCCTCGCGGAGCTTGCCTTCCTGGACCGGATTGTAGAGCAGCGGCGGCGCGACGAACTGGTAGAACACGAACACGAGCACGCCGATGAGCAGGATTGCCGCCTGGAGCGGGATCTTCCAGTACGCGCTGATGAGCAGCGAGCTCCGCGCCTCGCCGACGGAGCGCGCGGTGAGGTAGCGCTGCACCTGGCTCTGGTCCGTGCCGAAGTACGAGAGCATCAGGAACGTGCCGCCGATGACCCCCGACCAGAACGTGTAGGTGTTCGTGAGGCTGAAGCTGAAGTCGAACACGCGCAGCCGGCCGGTGGCGCCCGCGAGATGCAGGGCGTCTCCAGGCGACACAGGGATGCGGAGGAGCAACACGGTCACCATCGAGACGATGGCCACGACGATCAGGGCCATCTGCTTCACGTCCGCCCACGTGACCGCCTGCACGCCACCGATCATCGTGTACAGCACGGTGGGCACGCCCATGATGAGCACACTCCATCCGAGCGGCCAGCCGAAGATGGCGGAGAACACCACGGCCGGCGCGGCGAGGATGGTGCCGCAGGACATGCCGCGCGAGAGCAGGAACAGGAGCGCCGTGAGCGACCGCGTCTTCGCGTCGAACCGCCGCTCGAGGAACTCATAGGCGGTGAATACTCTCGCGCGATGGAGGAACGGCACGAGCGTCACGCCGAGGATCACCATCGCCAGCGGCAGCCCGAAGTAGAACTGCACGAACCGCATGCCGTCCACCGCGCCCTGGCCGGTGGTGCCGATCATCGTGACCGCCGAGAGCTGCGTGGCCATCACCGACAAACCCACCGCCCACCACGGCAGGTTGCGATTGGCCAGGAAGTAGCCTTCGATGTGCTTCGTGCCGCGGGCACGCCGCAGGCCGTCGATGGCGACGTAGGCCAGCCACGCACCCACCACGACCCAGTTGAGCGGATGCATGGCGCGCATCAGCGGGAGTACCGGTGCTGCAACAGCCAGAGCAGGAGCAGGGTCACGACCTGTACGCTCATCACGCGCACGAGGTTGCGGCGGAAGCGGCCGTCGTCGGGCGCGTCGTCGGGGGGCTGGGGCATCTGCCAATGTACGAGGTCGGGGCAGCGGTGGGGAACCGTCCGCACCCCTCCGTCATCTCCGTTGCGTCGCGTCCTCGTCGGCACGTCCCACCGCGATGGCGGAGCGCACGATGCCGATGAGGGCGCTCACGGCGTACGGTTTCTTCAGCACGGCGAAGGGCACGTTCGGCTGCGTGGGATGCTCGCCGCTGTGCTCGTCGTAGCCGGACACCAGGACGACGGGAAGGCCCGGGTCGCTGTGCATCAGCCGGCTCGCCACGCCACGCCCGCCGAGCACGGGCATCGAGATGTCGCTGAGCACCATGTCCGGCACGCGGCCTTCGGCACGCAGCTGCTCGAGGCACGCGAGGCCGCGGCTTCCGTCCGAGGCAGTGGAGACCTCGAAGCCCGCATCCTCGAGCACGCGGCGCGTGATGCGGCGCACCGTGGGCTCGTCCTCGATCACCAAAACGTGGCCGCCCCGCAACGGCTCGCGGAGCTCGAGCCGAGGTTCCCGTGTCGGCACGGGCGCGAACGCCGCCGTCGGCCAGAAAACCGTGAACGTGGAGCCCTTGCCGTGCGCGCTCTGCACGCGCACCGCGCCGCGCGCCTGGCGCACGATCGCGAAGATCACCGACAGGCCGAGCCCCGTGCCTTCCCCCGCCGGCTTCGTGGTGAAGAACGGTTCGAAGATGCGCGCCTGCGTCGCCTCGTCGATGCCGACACCCGTGTCCTGCACCGTGAGCACCACGTACTCGCCGGGCAGCGTGTCCGGACCCACCAGCACGCTCGCCTCACCCTCGCGCACGTTCAGCGTGGACGTGCGGAACACCACCTCGCCCCCGTCGGGCATCGCGTCGCGAGCGTTGACGACGAGGTTCAGCAGGATCTGGTCGACCTGGCTCACGTCGGCCATGATCGAAGGCAGGTCGTCCGCGAACTCGAGGCGCAGCCGCACGCCACCCATCAGCAGGGACGAGAGCATGCCCTGCGCGCGCCGGATCACGTCGTTGAGGTTCACGGCCAGGAGCGATGTCGGCTGCTGCCGGCTGAAGGCGAGCAGGCGATGCGTGAGCTGGCTCCCGCGCACCGCCGCTGCCTCGATCTCCTCGATGTCGCGTCCCGCCACCCGTTCTCCGGCATCGATGCTGTCACGCGCCAGTTGCGCGTAGGCCATGATCACGGTGAGCAGGTTGTTGAAGTCGTGCGCCACTCCGCCAGCGAGCCGGCCCAGCTCCTCCATCCGCTTCACCTGCCGCTGCGTCTCCGTCGTGCGCTTCTCGACGGTGATGTCGCGGCCCGTCACGAGCATGTACGCCACACCGTCCAGCTCCACGGGATACGCCGATAGCAACGCATAGCCGCGTTGCGTACTGCCGTCGGGACTCTGGTGGTTGAACGTGATCTCGAAGTCGCGCGTGAACCCGTGTTCGCGCACCACTTCGTCCATGCGCGCCGCGTCAGCGGGATCGCCCCAGATGCCCAGCTCGTTGAGTGACCGGCCGACGGCGTCCTCGCGCTGATGGCCCGTCACCATCGTCCACACCGGGTTCACGTCGATGAGCACGCCGTCGCTCACGCGGTGCAGCTCCATCGCATCGTGACTCGAGTGGAATGCCACCTCGAGGAGAATCTGCGCGCGGCGCGTCTCGGTCTGGGCATGCCGGAGTGCCGTCACGTCCGTCACCACCGCGACGGTCCCCACGCTTTCTCGCGTGCTCACGCTGCGTACCGGACTCGCGTTCACGACGACGGTGGCGCGCGAGCCGTCCAGCCGCGCGACGCGCACCTCGTACGTGGTGGCCTCGCCGTGCGCGCGCCGCGCCCGCTCGCCGCGCCACCGCTCGATGTCCTCAGGGGCGATGAAGTCGGCGGCATTCTTCCCGAGCACGTCAGCCTCACCCCGGCCGAGGATCTCGGCCATGCGCGGATTCAGTGACAGCGTGTTCCCTTGCTCATCCAGCCGCCAGATGCCCTCGGCGGCCGTAGCCACCAGCTGCCAGTAGCGCGCGGCACTCTCGGTGGACGCCGTGCGCGCGGCGCCCAGGAGCATCCCCGTGTAGCCGAGCACCAGCAAGTTGGTCTGGATGAGTGGGAACTGCTGTGCGCTGCCGGCCTGGAATCGGGCGAGCAGGAGAAAGCCCAGGCCGTACACCACCATCACGAGGGCCGAACCGCGAAGCCCTTCGCGCAGCGCGAGCCACGAGAGAGGGATCAACAGCACCAGCAGCCCACCGCCTGGCTTTGCGCTGACGTTCAACACGGCCACGGCCGCTATGGCGAGGACGCCGGTGAGGAGGGCCAGCGGGGCGACCTGCGCCACGGTCCGCTGCCGGCTGCCGTTCACCTTCACCGGCGCGTCGGGCGAGCCCACGTACACGTCCACGTCGGGCGACGTCGCGAGGTTACGGCGCAGGATCGGCCGGAGCACGAACAACACGAGCGGCACCACGATCACCATGCCGATCGCGTCGCCCACCGCGAACGCGCGGACGTTGTCGCGGAACTGGGCGAGCACGGCGCGCGACTGCCACGTCGCCACGAGCACCGCCGCTACGCCCTGCACGAACGCGCTGGCCAGCATGCCGGTGAGCAGCCAACCCACGTCCTGCACGCGCCAGGCCGCGCGCGCCACGTTCACGCGCGCCGCCACCAGTCGCGCGCCGGCAGTGTAGACCGCGGCGTGGATGAACGCATCCACCAGGACCGTCGAAGCGTGCAGGGCGACGGTGGACGGCCACCAGAGCAGGATGAGCCGCGCCACGAAAAGCAGCCAGAACCAGCGGGAACCGCCCAGCAGCAACAGTACGAAGGCCGCGCCCGCACCCGGGTAGAACGGCATCATGCGGGTCGCCGCGGAACCGAGCGGCCGCATCATCACATCGGCGAGCACATAGGCCGCCAGCCCGAACACGATCACTACGGCGTCGCTGTAGCCCCACGACGTGCGACTCGAGCGAATGTCAGTGTCCGTCAAGTCGTCTCCGTGATCACGCCGCGCCGCTCCGGAGCGCCGGGGCAGCAGGCGGCACCGTCCGTCCCGTCAACATCCGGGACGACCCTGCCGTTCTCGTGTATAATGCCCTCGGGATGACAGGGCCACCAGCGCAGGCTACGGCGCCGGCGGCGGGCCGGCCGGCGCCTCGCCAGCGGGCGCACCGGGCGGGCGCGCACCCGGCGGGCGCGGCGAGGGCAGGCTCACCAGGATCGCCGTCACGACGAGCACCAGCGTCGCCGCCGTGAGCTCCGCGCGCGCCGAGCGCCGCACCGCGTGCGCCGCGTCCTCGGTGCCGAGCATGGGACGAACCCGCCGCCAGTTCCATGCGCCCAGGGCGAACACCACCGCCACGATGCTGAGCTTCACGAGCAGTGCGTATCCGTAGGGCGTCGCCCACAGCGACGACAGCGGAGTGAGGTGCGTCCACGCGGTCGTGAGCCCGGAGAGCACCACGAGCATCCCGCAGGTGAGCGCCAGCGGCGAGAAGCCGTTCACCATGTCGGCGGCGATGAGGCCGCGCCGCTCCTTCGTGCGCTCCTCGCGCAGGACCGTCGTGAGGCCCGCCACCGCCAGCACGAAGAGCGTGCCGATCCAGAGGCCCGCCACCACGCGGTGCGCCGGATTCACGAGCCGCGACCACTGGCCGGCCAGCACACCGGTGAGCGGAGCGAACACCACGCCCGCGAGCGCGAGTGGCCAGCCGGCGCGGACGCGCCACGCCGCCATGGCCAACCCCACAATGGCCAGCAGGAAGAGCAGGGCGGCCACCCCGGATGCCAGGGTGCCGGTGAGGAGCGCGCTCACGGTCACGTGCGCGCGCGAAGCGGCACGCGGCAGTCCAAGGGCAAAGAACGCCGCCTGGACCACCACGCCCACCAGCCCGATCACGGCGGCGCGCTGGAGCGCATCCGTGTAGAGGGTACGTTCATGCTCATCCAGCGCCAGCGTCGCCCGGCCGCGCACGGCGGCAAACCGGAATCCCACGGCGCCGAGGCCGAGGAACTGCGCGATGAATCCGACGAATTCCCTGGCCGGCTCCGACCAGGTGATGAGGGGCTCAGCCTGCATGTGTCCTTCTCCGGAAGTGTGGTCGAGTTTGCCCGACGTCTGGCAATTGTCCGGCCCGAAGCGCGA
This sequence comes from Gemmatimonadales bacterium, assembly GCA_038236775.1. Taxonomy (GTDB): domain Bacteria; phylum Gemmatimonadota; class Gemmatimonadetes; order Gemmatimonadales; family Gemmatimonadaceae; genus AG11. The sequence goes on along the minus strand of JBBRZK010000033.1, from coordinate 26,073 downwards.
TGTTTGCGGGAACGGATGGCTGGATCATCCACGGACCAACACGTACCGGAGCGAAAAAACATCCCATGGCCAAACGCGAGAGGGACTTGACCTCGGCCGAGTCTGGCAGACCCACCGGGACGGACCAGCCGAGTTCCACCAGGACGCCAAGCGCCTACTCACCGCAGGGCACTCCCGGATTCGACAATGATCGCGCGCTCGCCAACGCGAAGGCGATCTGTGCGCTGCTCTTCGGGGAGCCGGGCACCAGGCCGTTCGCCGTGCGCTACTGGGACGGCAGCACCGAGACCGCGCGCACCACAGCGCCTCCCTTCACGGTGGTGGTGAATCGCGCCGGCGCGCTGCGGCGCATGCTCTTCCCGCCCAACGAGCTCACCATCATCGAGGCGTTGTTGTCCGGCGACATCGACCTCGAGGGCGACGCCGAGCAGGCGATGTGTCTTGGCGACGGCATCAACGAGCGGCTGCGCCGCCCCGCCGCGCTGTTCGCGCTGTTCCGGCACCTGCGCGCACTTCCGCGGCAGGAACCCGGCGCCGACGTGCGCGAGTCCCGCGCGGAGCACACGGTGGGGCGCGCCGGCGCGGTGCACGATCCCGAGCGCGACAAGGCCGCGATCCGCTATCACTATGACGTCGGGAACGACTTCTACGCGCTGTGGCTCGACCGGCGCATGCTCTACTCGTGCGCCTACTTCGCCGACGGCACCGATCCCGAAGCCGAGCTGGAGTCCGCGCAGCTGGCCAAGCTCGACGTCATCTGCCGCAAGCTGCGCCTCCGGCCCGGCGACCGGCTCCTCGACGTGGGCTGCGGCTGGGGCGCGCTCATCATGCACGCCACGCGTCATTTCGGCGTCACGGCGCTCGGCATCACGCTCAGCGAGGCGCAGGCGGCGCTCGCGCGGGAGCGCATCGCCGCGGAAGGGCTGGGCGATCGCTGCCGCGTGGAGATCCGCGACTATCGTTACCTGCAAGACATCCCGGTGTTCGACAAGATCTCGAGCGTGGGCATGGTGGAGCACGTGGGCGTGGGCAACCTGCCGACGTATTTCGAGGCGCTGTACCGCGCCCTGCGCCCCGGCGGCCTGCTCCTCAATCATGGCATCGTCAGCGTCGCGTCTGCGCGCCCGAAGCCGCGCTGGGACTTCATCGAGAGCAAACTATGGAAGCGCGACGCCTTCCTCGACCAGTACGTGTTTCCCGACGGCCGGCTCGGCCCCCTGAGCGCTGTGATCGCCGGCGCCGAGCGGGTCGGCTTCGAGACGCGCGATGTCGAGAGCCTTCGCGAGCACTATGCCCTCACGCTGCGCGCGTGGCTTGCCCGTCTCATGCGGCACAAGGAGGAAGCCATCGCCCTCACCGGCGAGCGCACCTTCCGCATCTGGCGCGTCTACATGGCCGGCTCCGCATATGGGTTCTCGAACGGGCGGCTCAACATCGTGCAGACACTGCTCTCGCGACCCGACGCCGACGGACACAGCGAGGTCCCGCTGCGGAGGTCCGACCTGCTGATCTGACCGCATCACGCGACGTCTCTGTCATCCTGAGCGCAGCAGCCTGCCCTCGAGGAGCGAAAGCGACGAAGGGAAGGATCTGCTTTCCCGGTCAGCGTCGCGCATGGGGTGCGCTGGCGATATCTTCGCTCGCGTTCCCTCCACGGTGAATCCGTGATGCTCCCGTCCGCCGCCCTCCCCCTCGACCACGGCATGACCTCCACGAGACGCGCCTGGCTCGGCGCGATGATCCTCCTGTGCGGCACGCTCCTCCTGCGGCCGGCCATCGCATGGGCGCACGCGCACCTCGTGCGGGCCGTGCCCGCGGCAGGGTCCACGGTGTCCGCGCCGCCAACCGCCATCCGACTCTGGTTCTCGGAGAAGCCGGAGCGCACGCTCACCACGGTGACGCTCACGGATTCCGTCGGCACTGCCATGACCGTCGGTGCGCCGGCGGCCGACACCGCGGGGCCGCTCGTCATCGCCGTTCCGCTGACGGGCGCGTTGGCACCAGGGCGCTACACCGTGACGTGGTCCACCGCCGCCGCGGACGGCCATCCGTCGAACGGGCGCTTCACGTTCCGTGTCGCGTCGTCGCCGGCCGGGGAAAGCGCTGCTCCCGCTGCCAGCACTCAAGGGGCCCTCGACAGCCTGGGACCACCGCCGCTCACGAATGTGGATGCGCAGGTGCGCGTCGCCGGCACCATTCCCGATACCGCGGCGACGACGGCCGCCGCCGCGGCAAGCGCCGTCACGCCCGCGTTCATCGTCGTGCGCACCGTGACGTTCGCCGCGCTGCTCGCGATGATCGGCGCCGCCTCGTTCCGCATTTTCGTGTTGCCGCGCATCGCCGGCATCGATAGCGCATCGCGCACCAGCATCGCCGCGTCCATCGCCTCCCGTGCGGCAATCGTCGCGGCGATCTACGTCGTCGCCGCGCTCGTGCGGCTCTACCTGCAGGACCGCATGATGACCGGCTCGGCGGCGGTGGACGCGGCACACTTGCGCGCGATGAGCATGGACACGGACTGGGGCGCCGCCTGGCGGATGCAGTGCTACGGCGGCGTCTTCGCACTCGTGGCGTTCCTCGTTGCGCGCGCAAAGGGCCCGATCGGCTGGCCCATCGCCGCGTTCGCGATGGTGGTCCTCGCGCTGGCGACGACGAAGGGCAGCCACGCCGTGGTGTCGGAGCGCCACCAGGTGCTGTCCGGGCTTGCCGACACGGTGCACATCCTGGGCGCGGGCGGCTGGATGGGATCGCTGCTCTGGATGGCGCTCGCCGCGCTGCCATCCTCCAGGCGTCGCACGAGCCGCGTGCAGCGCGCGCCGCAGCGCTCGTCCATGCCTTCTCGCCCTCGGCCCTCGCGAACGCTGGCTTCGTGGGTGCCAGTGGTCTCGTGAGCGCGTGGGTGCGGCTCGGCGCCGTCACCGCGCTCTGGAACACCACGTACGGTCAGGTGCTGCTGGTGAAGCTCGCCCTGCTCGCGGCGCTCGCCGCGATCGGCTTCCACAACTGGCGCAACGTCCAGCCGACGCTCGGTACCGACGAAGCCACGGCGCGGCTCGAACGCTCCGCCACGCTCGAGCTGTTCGTCGGCGCACTCGTCGTCGTCGTTACGGCCATCCTCGTTGCCACCCCAACCCCCACCTGAAAATGCGCCTGCGCTCCCTCTGGTCGGTCGGTACGGCCGTCGTGCTCATCGGCGTGACGGCGACGCTCGCCGCCGCGCATGACCTCTTCCTCAAGCCCGACGCCTTCTTCGTCGCGCCGAATGCCTCCGTGCGGGTCACCGCGTTGAGCGGCACCTTCTCCTCGAGCGAGGGGAGCGTCTCCGCTGATCGCCTGCTCGACCTCGCGGTCGTGGGACCTACGGGCCGCACCGTGGGCGACACCGGCAGCTGGAATGCTGCAGGGAAGGCGAGCACATGGACGGTGCGCGTCCGCGAGCCGGGTACCTGGGTGCTGGGCGCCTCCCTGCGTCCGCGACTCATCACGCTGGCGGCCGCCGACTTCAACGCGTACCTGACTGAAGACGGCGTCCCGGACATGCTGGCCCTGCGGAGGATGCGCGGCGAGCTCGCGCGGGCGGCCACGGAGCGGTACGCCAAGCACGTGAAGGCGCTGGTGCAAGTGGGCGACGTGCGGACGGCGTCGTTCGGCACGGTGCTCGGTTACCCGGCCGAGGTGGTCCCGCTGGACAATCCGTACGAGCCGGGCGTGAAGCGGCTGCGGGTGCGCATCCTCGTGGACGGCAAGCCCGTCGCCAAGCAGGTGGTCATCGCGGGGGGACGCACGACGTCCGGTGTGCGCATCGCGCCCCAGACCGTTCGCGCGGACGGGCAGGGTATCGCAACCATCGCGCTCACGGACGCCGGGGCGTGGTACGTGAAGTTCATCCGGATGGCGCGCATGAACCCCGCGCCCGCCGACTCGGCGGACTACGAATCCAAGTGGGCGACGCTGACGTTCGGGGTGCGCTGAGCCACGCTCGGCAGGCGGGGGAGAAGCAGATCCTTCGCTGCGCTCAGGATGACAAACTTCGGTGTCATCCTGAGCGAAGCGATGGATCTGCTTGTGTCGGTTGTCATCCTGAGCGAAGCGAAGGATCTGCTTTTCAGCGAAAGCAGGTGCGGCATCAGCGCCACGATCGCGGCGAAGGTCGAGAGCGCAGTGAGGTAGATCACCGACGCGGCCCCGGCCGCGCGGCACGTTCCGTAGCGAGGCATCTATCCGTTTGTCCTGCGCGTACCCGCGCGACGGCGGACCGGATCGCCGCCACCACGACTGGACTCGCCGACATGCCGTTGCTGATACTGGGCGCCGAGCGCTGTGCGCTGCCCCCGGGTACCCATACGATTGGAGGACGCGGCGCCGACGCGCTCGACCTCGCTGCGCTCGACCGTCGCGCGGCGGTGGCCACGCTCGTGGTGCCCGCTGCCGGCGGGGCACCCACGACCATCCGCCGCACCACGGCCGCGATCGTCGTCCGCCTCGACAACGAACCGCTCGGCATCGCCGCGGCCACCCTGCACGACGGCTCCACGATCGACTTCGAGGGCTTCCGCATCGTGTACGAGGCGGGCGATTCGTCGAGCCCCGCGGTCGCGTCGCTGGAGCGCGACAGCCACTCGTGGGAGCGGCCGGCACGCACGCCCCGTCCCGCGACGCCGCGACTCGTCACCGGCATCGGGGCGCGGTTGGTCAACGTGAAGAGCGGCGAGACCTTCGCGCTCACCGATCGTCGCGTCGTCATCGGGCGCGACGACACGTGCGACCTCGTGCTCGGCGGCAAGGGCGTGTCGCGCCGGCACGTCGCCATCAGTCCCGTGTCCGGCGGCTACCTGCTGCGCGACCTCAGCGCCAACGGCACGATCATCAACGAGAAGGCGGTGTCCGGCACCTACCTGCTGGCCCATGGCGACGTCGTGCACCTGCACGACGAGGCCCTCCGCTTCGAGGTGGAGGGCGGCGCGCCCGCGGGCGCGGTGATCCCCGACGCCGAAGCCACGCAGGTGCTCGATGTGTCGCAGATGCGCGCACTCGCGGGCCCGTCCGTCGGCGCGCGGAAAATCACGGCCATGCTGGAGATCGTCCGCGGCTCGTTCTCGGGCGCGACGTTCGAACTGAATCGCGCCGTCTGCTCCATCGGCCGCGCGCGCGGCAACGACGTCACCGTGCAGGACGACAGCGTGTCGTCGAGCCACGCCACGGTGCTCCGCAAGGGCACCGTGTGGTACGTCATCGACCTGCATTCGGTGAACGGCACCTTCGTGGACGGCTTGCGCGTCTCCGGCGAACGCGAGCTGCCGTCCGGCGCGCACCTGCGCCTCGGCGCCGTGGAGCTCAGCTTCCGCTCGTTCCTCGACGGCATCGAGGAAGGTCCCGTGCGACGCCGGAAGTCCGGATTCTGGGAGAGGCTGTCGAAGCTCATTCGCGGACCGAATCGGCGCGACGACGTGGTGTAGTCGCCCCACCCTGTCATCCTGAGCGCAGCGAAGGAGTTGTCATCCTGAGCGCAGCGAAGGAGTTGTCATCCTGAGCGCAGCGAAGGATCTGCTTCTGTCATCCTGAGCGTAGCGAAGGATCTGCTTGTGCCTTCGTGAGCGGCCCGAGACGGGCGCCTCGTCCCCGCCGATTAGATTTGGCGGGTGACCATCGACCCCGTTCTCCACGACGCGATCCGGACGCGACGCACGTTCGCGATCATCAGCCACCCGGACGCCGGCAAGACCACGCTCACCGAGAAGCTGCTGCTGTACGGCGGCGCGATCCACCTGGCCGGCACGGTCAAGGCGCGCCGCCAGCAGCGGCATGCGACGTCCGACTGGATGCAGATGGAGCAGGAGCGCGGCATCTCGGTGACGTCGAGCGTGATGCAGTTCGAGTACGACGGCTACCAGATCAACTTGCTCGACACGCCGGGCCACGAGGACTTTTCCGAGGACACCTACCGTGTGCTCATCGCCGCGGACAGCGCGGTGATGCTGCTCGACAACCGCAAGGGCGTCGAGGAGCGCACGCGGCAGCTGTTCGCCGTCTGCAAGCGGCGGCGCATGCCGATCTTCACGGTCGTCAACAAGTGCGACCGCGTCGGCGAGGATCCCCTCACGCTCCTCGGCGACGTCGAGGCCGATCTCGGCATCGACTGCTATCCGATCACCTGGCCGATCCATTCCAACGGCGCATTCATCGGCGTCTACGATCGCCGGCGGAAGCTGATCTATCGCTTCGAGCGTGGCGAGGACCACGGCGCGAGCGAGGCGGACGTCCAGGTCAAGGCGCTCGACGACCCGAGCCTGGGCGACATGCTCGGCGCCGAGGCGCACGCACAGCTGGTGCACGACATCGCGCTGCTGGACGAGGCGGGGCATCCCTTCAGCGAGGCGGCCATGCTCGCTGGCACGCTGTCGCCCGTGTTCTTCGCCAGCGCGCTCACGAACTTCGGGGTCGAGCCGTTCCTCCGCGAGTTCGTCGAGCTTGCCCCGTCGCCGACGGCGCGCGAGTCCACGAGCGGCCTCGTGAACCCGGCCGACCCGAACTTCAGCGGCTTCGTGTTCAAGATCCAGGCGAACATGGACCCCAGGCATCGCGACCGCATCGCGTTCGTGCGCATCTGCTCCGGGCGCTTCGAGCCGGGGCTCTCGGTGACGCACGTGCGCACCGGCAAGCCACTGCGCCTGTCGAGCGCGCAGCAGTTCCTCGCGCGCGAGCGGTCGATGATCGAGGAGGCGTGGCCCGGCGACGTCATCGGCGTGATGGATCGCGGCACGCTGCGCATCGGCGACACGCTCGCCGTGGACGACGACCTCGAGTTCTCCGGCATTCCGCGCTTCGCACCGGAGCACTTCGCGCGCATCGTCGCGGCCGACCCGCTCAAGCGCAAGCAGCTCGACGCGGGACTGCGTCAGCTCACGGAAGAAGGTGCCGCGCAGGTGTTCTACACGTCAGGCACCGACACCCTGAGCCCGACGCCGATTGTCGGCGCCGTGGGCCAGCTGCAGTTCGACGTGATGCTGCACCGCCTCGAGCACGAGTACGGCGCCCCGTGTCGGCTGGAGAAGATCTCGGCGCGCTACCCCCGCTGGGTGGTGGGATCACAGGAGGAAATCGAGCGCATCGCGCGCGACCGTGGCCGCATGCTGCTCTACGACGCGAAGGGCCACCCGCTGCTGCTGTTCGAGGACGCGTGGGGTATGCGCTGGGTCCTCGAACGCGAGACCACGGTGACCTGGCACGAGGTCGCTCCGTAACCTTTGTCATCCTGAGCGCAGCGACACTGTCATCCTGAGCGCAGCGAAGGATCTGCTTGTGTCGCCGGCGAAAAGCAGATCCTTCGCTGCGCTCAGGATGACATTGTTCGCTCGCGCTCAGGATGACAGTGTCGCTGCGCTCAGGATGACAAATGTCAGAACGCGGGGCTCAGCATGACCACCATGCGTCCGTTCGACTCCGGCACCACCGACGCCGTGAGGAGGGTCCGGTCGAACCAGTTGTTCGGATGCGCGTGACTGTAGCTCACCACCTTGTACCCCGACAGCACGCCCATGAAGGCGCCGGCGAGCACGTCGCTGGACCAGTGCTGGTCCAGGCGGATGCGCGCGAGGCCGGGCAGCATGCCGGCCGCGTACAGCAGCGGCGCCGCATACGGCGTCGCATCGGGATGCCGACGGTTGATTTCCATCGTGAGCACGGTCGCCACGGCCATGCTGGACGACGTGTGGATCGACGGGAAGGAACGGTAGTCGAACGACGAATCGCCGAAGAAGCCGCGGCCCGGCTTGAATTTGTACTGGTCGCTGTCATGCGAGACATACGGGCGCGTGCGGCCGAGTGGCCCGCGAATCAGCTGGCTGGCGATGCTGGCGAGGACGACTGATTCCGTCGCATGCAGCGCGACGTCCGTGACGGTGGGGGCGTGGAACAACCGGGCCGCCCCGTAGACGACGATGCCGCCGAGCGTGAGCGTCGTCTCGTTCACCTTGCTGATCTTCGTGCTCCAGCGCGAGAGGCCGTCGAGCTGCGCGCCCGTGACAGGGTCGAAGCGCCGCGACCGTTGCGACGCGCGCGCGATCTGCGGGTCGAAGTACGAGAGCACGCCCGTGGCGGCGAGGGCGATGCCCGTGTAGGCGAGGTCGCGACGATTGAGGAAAGTCTTGCTGACGCCGCTCGTGTCGGCGACCTGCGCCAGCGCAGGTTGCGCGGCAAGCACGAGCGATACGGCGAAGCTGATGGAACGACGCACAAAAATACTCCCGGGGTCAGGGGCTTGAGCGCGCGTGCAGATGCACCGCCCGTGCCGCGGCCTGTCCACTCCGCACAATCAGCCGCGTCCGCTGGAAGAAATGTGACGTTGCAGGGGCAACAAACACCTTGTGTGGCATCGCCCCTGCGTTGGAGAGGGGGTGGGAAGACCCTTCGGAGCGACCTCGGCGGCAAGTGCCGAAATCACCTTTGGGAGCTGTGCAATGGCTTATCGTGTTTTCAGAGACTCGCAGGGCGCCGAGTGGCAGGCATGGGACGTGGTTCCCAGGCTCGAGGAGCGGCGCGTGTCGGATAGGAGGAACAGGGCGATCCAGCCTGCGCACAGCGACCGGCGCTCGCGCCCCGATCGTCGTATTCATCCTGGACACCGGTCCGTGCTGAACTCGGGCCTCACGGGCGGCTGGCTCTGCTTCGAGGCCGCGGACGAGAAGCGCCGGCTCAGTCCCATCCCCGACGACTGGATGCGCTGCCCGAATGCCCAGCTCGAGCGCTATTGCGCGGCCGCCACGCCGGCGCGGCGGGTGACACAGGAACTGCGCCAGTTCGATCTGCGCGATTAGCACTGCAACGGCCGCGCAGGATCTTCCGGCGTCGTTGCGCCGTTGAGCACGCACCCCTCACCTTGTGCCGTGCTCCTTTTCCTCGCTGTCCTGCAGGCGGCCGCTCTCGCGCTGCTCCTCGTGCGCCTGTGGCCGGGCCGCACCCGCCTTCCGCCTGTGCCGCCCCTGCGCGATGCCGGTGCGCCGGGCGCCGTCACGATCGTCGTCGCTACGCTCGACGAGGCGCGCCGGATCGGTCCCTGTCTCGAGGGCCTCATCGCGCAGGGACCCTGCGTGCGCGAGATTCTCGTGGTGGACAGCGGCAGCACTGACGGCACGCCGACCCTGGTGGAAGCGGCCATGCGCATCGATCCGCGGATTCGCCTCCTGCGAGACGAGCCGCTTCCCGCCGGCTGGGTGGGCAAGGTCTGGGCGCTCCAGCACGGCCTCCGCCACGCCACCGCCGAGTGGGTGCTTGGCATCGATGCCGACACGATTCCGCATCCCGGGCTCGCCGGCGGCGCGCTGTACGCCGCGCGCAAGCATCGCTACGACGCCGTCTCCTTCGCGCCGCGCTTCCGCATTGCGACGGCGGCGGAGCGATGGCTCCAGCCGGCGCTTCTCGTCACGCTCGTTTATCGGTTCGGCGCGGCGGGAACGAACGCCGACGGCGAGCGCGTGATGGCCAACGGACAGTGCTTTCTCGCGCGACGCATGACGCTGATGGGCGCGGGAGGGTACTCGAGCGCGCGCGCCTCCTTCTGCGACGACGTCACGCTCGCGCGGCATCTCGCGCGCGCAGGGCATCGTGTCGGTTTCCTCGACGGCTCGCGCCTCTACGACGTGCGCTCGTACACCTCCGCGCGCGAGGCCTGGCGCGAGTGGGGCCGTTCCCTGGACCTCAAGGACGCGACCTCCGCGCTGCGGCAATGGGGCGATGTCCTCTTCCTCGCGGTGGTGCAGGGGACGCCGGTCCCCGTGCTGCTTGCCTGCGCGATCGCCGCGCTGTTCGGCGCATCCGGGCTCCTGTCGTCTGCGTTCCCGGTGATGATCACCAGCGGCGCCCTGTTCGCGGTGCGCGTACTGCTGCAGCGCGCCCTCGCGCCGTCGTACGAGCGCTGCGGCATGGCATTCTGGCTCTCGCCGCTGGCCGATCCCCTCGCCGCGCTGCGCATCCTGCTCTCCAGCCTCCGCCGACCCACGCAGTGGCGCGGGCGGCAGTACGGCGAGGTCGGGCTGTCGTCGTGACGTGAGTGCACTCGTCCGTCGGGGAAGCAGATCCTTCCCTTCGGCTGCGCTCAGGGCAGGCGCTGCGCTCAGGATGACAAGCGATTCGGTCAGGATGACAACGGGCGCGTCATCCCTCACCCCTCATCCCTCACCGCTTCCCGCTCCCCGCTCCCCGCTCACACCTGCCGTTCGATCCTGGACGCGACCTACGCCGCTGATGTCGCCCGCGGCAACCGCACCGTGAATGTCGCTCCCTGGCCCAGCGCGCTCTCGACGCTGATCTCCCCGCCCATCGCGTGCGCCAGGTCGCGGCTGATCGAGAGACCCAGACCGGTACCATCCACCTGGCGCGACAACGTCCGATCGAGCTGCACGAACGGCTCGAAGATCGCCGCCTGCCGTTCGGGCGCGATCCCGATGCCGGTGTCGCTGATGCGGATGCGGACCTCGTGCGCCGTCGCCTCGCAGGAGGCGACGATGCGGCCGCCGGCCGGCGTGAACTTCCCGGCATTCGACAGCAGGTGAAACACGACCTGCCGCAGCTTGTCGGAGTCGGCGAGCGCCTTCACGCCGGGCGCGCAGGGCGTGGCCACGAAGGTGACGTCGCTGCGGCGGAAGAGCGGCGTGAGCAGGTCCGCCGCCGCGGCCACGATGTCGGCGAGAGCGACGGGCTCCAGCTGCACCGTGATGGTCCCGTTCGCGAGCTGCGCGAAGTTGAGGATGTCGTTGATGACCTCCTGCAGATGCAGCTGGCTCTTCCGGATGCGGCCGAGGTCCACGCGCTGCTCGTCCGTCACGGGGCCTCGCGTTCCCAGCTCGAGCAGCTGCGCGTACCCGCCGATGGCATTGAGCGGCGTACGCAGCTCATGACTCATGGTCGCCAGGAAGTCGCTCTTGGACCGATTGGCCTTCTCGGCCGCCAGACGCGCGTCGTCGGCCACTGCGATGGCGCGGCGAAGCTCCTCGTTGGTCTGCTCGAGTCGCTGCGCAAGTGCCTGCGCTTCCTCGCGCTGCTGCTCGATCGCGAGCGCCTGCGCGCGGAGGGCGTCGTGCGATTCCTCCAGCGCCGCAAGCCGCGCCGCGTCGAGCTCCCGTGCGCGCGAGAGGCGTGCGTCCCGGATGGTCGCGTGGACGCGCGGCACCATGAAGGGCATGACGGCCGCGGTGGAGACCGACGCGACCGCCGTCACCGCCTTCACGTACGCGGACAGCCAGTACGCCGGGTGCCAGAGCGTCCACACCTCCATGAAGTGCGTCATCCCGCAGGTGATGATGAAGAGCCCGAAGGCGATGAAGGCCGTGCTGAACGGGATGTCCCGGCGGGCGCGATGCACGAGCGCTGCGAGGGCGACGGAGATCACGACGTATGACGTGCCGATGAGCATGTCCGACGTGAGGTGCGTCCACAGCAGGGCCGGATCCCAGAGGTAGCAGTATCCGTGCGGCAGGAAGGCGTCCGTGTGGTCGGCGTGCGGTGTGGCCGGCACCTGGGCGGATCGCAGCAGGAAGGCGCGAAGCGACGCGACGAGCATGGATCGACTCCGGCTCGGTGAGGGGGCGGCGCTGTCAGTGCTCGCCTGCGTCCGCGGTTCGAGGGTGATCGCGCGGACGCAGGAAATGTTAGCGCGTGGCGCCCATCCGCGCGCGCCCCGCGCCACCACTCAGTACGCCCCTCCCGGTGCGGCGTGGCGGGCCGGCGGTACAAGTCTTGACTTGGTGGCTGCACACCCTCGCACCCCACCACGGAGAATCCACATGCCTGCATTCCCGTTGATCCGAGCGCGCCGAGCTGTCGCCGCGGCCTTCACGCTCGCCGCGACGACCCTTCCCGCGGCCGCCGCGGCGCAGGGCCGCGTCGTCATACCCACCGGCACCGTGATCCTTGTCCGCACCACATCCGCGCTGGAGTCCGCGTCAGCGCACGTGGGCGACACCTTCGAGACCACCGTGGTGGACAACCTCGGCGTCGATGGCTACACCGTGATCCCGAGCGGCAGCCGCATCCGTGGTCGTGTGACGCTGGCGCAGCCTGCCACGCGCCAGCAGTCCGGCGTGATCCAGGTGATGTTCGACCGAATGCTGCTGGCCAACGGCGGCACCATCAGCATCAACGGCGCACTCACCAGCACGGATTCAGCCGAGCGCCGCCAGATCAAGGAGAACCCGAATGCCCGCGTGGCACTCGTGGGCGCGCGCGGTGGCATTGGCGCAACGATCGCTGGTGCGGCGCCGGGCGGGTCCAACAACCTGCTCACCGCGCTCGGCAGTCTGCTCTCCGAAGGGCGCGATGTGAGCGTTCCCGCCGGGACGCCCCTGGCGGTCGAGATCCAGCGCGCGGTGTCCCTGCGCGGTGGCCGGCGCCTCGCCGACGACGACGCCTCCGCGATCTACACGGCGACGGATCGGGTGCGCGCCGCGCAGCGGGCGCTGTCGCAGCAGAACTACTACCGCGGTGCCAGCGATGGCCGTCTCGACGACGCCACGCACCGCGCGCTGTTCCAGTTCCAGGCCGATCACAACCTGAGTGCCACGGGCAACCTGGACGGACGCACGCTCGCGGCCCTTGGCGTCAATACTGGCGGCGCGATCAACGGACGTGTGCCCACGATCACCGAGGCGGCCACGCTGCGCCGGAATACCAGGACCCTCGCCACCCGCCTGCGCGCCGACCTCGGGATAGCGGAGAACGGACGCGTGAGTACATCGCGGAGCTATTCGCCAGCCGATCTCGAGCTCTGGTTCGCGGTTTCGGCACTCGACGACAACTCGGCACTGTACGAGCAGGTGGTGCGCAGTAACGGCTCCAGCGACGCCACGGTGCTGTCCGGCCGGGCATTCGCGGGGGCCGTGTCGCGCGTGGACGCGGCGATGCAGAACGCGCGGGTGTCGTCGCTCGTTTCCAGCAGCTGGGCCGAGCTCCGGCGCGACCTCATGACGGTCAGCGGCGGGAAGTGACAGCGTGACGCGATCATCGAGCCGGCGGAAGCAGTCCGCCGGCTCGCTGTGCCGCTGGTCACGTCAAGGGCGGTCCAGCGCAAAGGCCACGTACGTCCCGCCGCTCGGCGCCCCGTTCTTGCCGCCGCCGCAGGCGATGACGATGTACTGCGTGCCGTTCACCATGTACGTCGACGGGGTCGCGTTGCCGGCCGCCGGAAGTGTCGCCGACCAGAGGACGCGCCCGGTGCGCTTGTCGAACGCGCGGAACGTGTTGTCGTACGTGGTGGCGCCGATGAGCAGCAGCCCGTTCGCGGTCACGATCGCGCCGCCGTAGTTGTCCGTGCCCGTGTGCGTGAGTCCTTTCGCCGCGAGCTTCGGATAGACGCCGAGCGGCACGGACCAGCGAATGGTGCCGGCGTTGAGGTCGATGGCGTTGAGCGTGCCCCACGGCGGCTTGATTGCGGGGTAGCCCTCGTGATCGAGGAAGATGTCGAAGTAGGCGTTGCGATACGGCACGCCGAACTTGTCGGGCCCTGCCGCTACGGATGCATCCTGGCCCGTGAGGAGGAAGTTGACGAGGTCCGTCACGGCGCGACCCTCGAGCGCGCTCGCGAACGCGGGCATGCGGCCCGTGCCTTCCCGGATGAGCTGCGTCACCTGCTCGCGCGAGCGCCGCGCGCCCACATCCACCAGCGACGGCGCCATCGCCGTTCCGCGCCGGCTGTCGCCATGGCAGCTGGCGCAGTTCGCCGCGTAGAGCGACTTGTCGCTCCGCGGCACGAGCTTGAGTAGCCACGCCATCTCGTTCGCGTTGACGTACAGCAGGCCGCTCGTGGGATCGAACGCCGGGCCACCCCACTCGCCGCCACCGTCCACGCCGGGAAAGATGATCGTGCCCGTTGCGTTCGGCGGATCGAATGGGTGCTTCGTGCCGAATTCCTTGAACAGCTTGAGGGCGGCGGCGTGCGCCGCGGGCGTGCGCGTCGTGAGGTCGCTCCGCGTGATCTGCTGCCGCGTGAACGGTGGGGGCAGCACGGGGAAGTGCTGAGTGGGCGCGGTGCGGTCGCCCGGCAGCACGGCGGCCGGCATGGCGCGTTCGGCAACGGGGAATAGCGGAGCGCCGGTGTCGCGGTCGAGCACGTACACGTGGCCCGTCTTGGTGATCTGCGCGACGGCGTCCACCGGCTTGCCGCTCCGCGTGACGGTCACGAGCGCCGGCGCCGCGGGCAGGTCGCGATCCCAGAGGTCGTGGCGGATCACCTGGTAGTGCCACACGCGCCGTCCCGTGCGCGCGTCGAGCGCGATCACGCTGTTGGCGAAGAGGTTGTCGCCGAGCCGGTTGCCCCCGTAGAAATCGTACGAGGCCGAACCGGTGGCGACGAACACGCGGCCACGCTTCGCATCGAGCGTGACGCCGGACCATGCGTTGACACCGCCGGAAATCTTCCACGCATCGGGTGGCCACGTCTCGTAGCCGTCCTCGCCTGGATGGGGAATAGTGTGGAAGCTCCAACGCAACGCGCCGGTCTGCACGTCGTAGGCGCGGATGTCGCCCGGCGCGCTCGGCAGCGCCTCCGGCACGGTGCTGCCCATGATGAGCAGGCCCTCGAACACCACGCCCGGCGAGCTCGCGCTCACGGACAAGCCTTCCACCGGCCGTCCGAGCCCGGCGCGGAGGTCCACCCAGCCGCTGTCGCCGAACGTGGGGATGGGCCTGCCCGTGCGCTTGTCGAGCGCGTAGAGGCGGTTGCGATAGTTGAAGATCACGCGGTCACCGGTGACCACCACGCCGCGATGCCGGAAGCGCGACGCGGGCGGATTGCCGTTGTTCGGGTCGAAGCGCCAGAGCTGGCGGCCGGAGGCCGCGTCGAGCGCGAACACCTGGAGCTTCGGCGTGGTGGCGTAGAGGACCCCGTCCACGACGATGGGATTCGACTGCATCTCCGAGCCGGCGAAGGCGTCGTGGGTGTCGAAGGTCCAGGCCACCTTGAGTCGCTTCACGTTCGCGGGCGAGATCTGGTCCAGCGTGGTGAAGTGCGTGTGGTCGTCGCTGCCGCCGTACACGGGCCAGTCGACGTTGCGTGCGGCGTCTGTTGCCGAAGCAGGGGTCTGCGCGGATGTGCTCGCGGCGGAGGCCGCGATGAGTGCAGCCGAGATGACGATCGAACGGACGGGCATCGTGGGGGTCGGTGCGCGGGGGGAAAGCAGATCCTTCGCTGCGCTCAGGATGACAGGTTGCTGCGCTCAGGATGACAGGTTGCTGCGCGCAGGATGACAGGTTGCTGCGCTCAGGATGACAGGTTGCTGCGCTCAGGATGACAAGGAAGCAGATCCTTCGCGGCGCTCAGGATGACAAGGAAGCAGATCCTTCGCGGCGCTCAGGATGACAAGGAAGTAGATCCTTCGCGGCGCTCAGGATGACAAGAATGATCTCAAGGCATTGAACGTTGCGCCACCAACAGCTGTCATCCTGAGCGCAGCGAAGGATCTGCTTTTGCCCACATCCAGCACGCCACGACCTACGGCGTCACGCCGCCCGCCAGGCCCTTGAGCAGGTCGTTCCAGAACGCCACCGCATCGTAGATGCTCTTCTCGCGCACCTTCTCGTTCAACCCGTGCGCGTTGCCCTCGCCGTCCACTTCCGCCACGGCGCTGGGATCGTACGTCGGGATGCCCGCGTTGCGCAGGAACAGGCCGTCGCTGGCGCCGAGTGCCATCGTGGGGATCACGGGGGCGCCGGGAAAGTAGCGCGCCGCGAGCCGGTCGAGCAGCGCCATCAGCTCCGGCCGCAGCGGTGACGGGTCACTCGGCACGGCAGGATACGTCACCGTGACCTTCACCGAATCGCCGACGAGCGAGCGCATCGTGCGCTCCACCTCGGCGGGTGGATCATTCGGCAGCATGCGGCAATTGACCGTTGCTCCCGCGCGCTGCGGCAGTGCGTTGTCCGCGTGGCCGCCGTCGAGCAGCGTCGCCACGCACGTCGTGCGGAAGAGCGCGTTGAACGACGGGTCGCGCGACAGCCGCGCCATCGCCGCCTGCGCCGCGGCATCGGGCGTGCCGCCCGCGTAGCCGCTTGCGATCGCCCGCATGTCCGCCGCGGTGACGGGAGAGTAAAGACCGGCGGACCGCTCGAGCTGTCCGCGCGAGACTTCGTTCAACTTCGGCGGAAAGTGATATGCCTCCAGCCGCTCAAGCGCGTGCATCAGCGCGTAGATCGCGTTGTCCGGCCGCGGACGCGAGCTGTGCCCACCGGGGTTGGTGGCCTCGAGCCGGAAGTTCACGAACACCTTCTCGCTCGCGTCCATGCCGAACGCGCGCGGCTTTCCGTTGGCCAGCTCCACGCCGCCGCCGTCGGTGTTGAGTGCGTACTCGGCATCGACGAGCGCCCGCTCGTGCGCGAGCACCCACTGCACTCCCCTCGTCGCGTCGGTTTCCTCGTCCGCGGTGAACAGCGCGATGAGATCGCGGTCCGGCGTCCAGTGCTCGCGCTTCCAGCGGATGAGATTCGTGACGAGCACCGTCACCCCCGACTTGTCGTCCTCCGCGCCGCGGCCGAGGAAGTATCCGTTCTCGCGGCGCAGCACGAAGGGGTCGTATGTCCAGTCGGCCTTCTTCGCTTCCACGACGTCGAGGTGCGCCGCGAGGAGGAGCGGCTTCTTCCCCGTCTCGCGGCCACGCAGCCGCACGATGAGGTTCTGGTTCTTCGGGTCGGAGCCCACGATGTGGATGTCGCGCGCCGGATAGCCGGCGGCGAGCAACCGACGTTCGATCTTGTGCGCGAGCGCGGTGGTGCTGCCCACGGACGCCGACGTGTTCGTGTTCACGGCCTCGGTGAGGATGTCCGCGGCGAGGCGCTGGTATTCTGCGGGGAGCGACGACGTGCCCTGCGCACGCGCGCCAGCCACGGGGAGCGCCACGAGGCCGACAGCGAGTGCGACGGCGCGATGCATGGTGGTCCCTGTCATCGCGTCGCCCGTCCGTTGAGGTAGTCGATGGCCAGGCCGCTCATCACGCGCACGCCGACGGGCAGCGCGGCTTCGTCCGCCGCGAACAACGGCGAGTGATTCGGCGCCGCGGTGTGCCAGTCGATGCCGGGTGCCGTGACGCCGAGCGAGACGAAGAGGCCTGGCGCGTTCTGCGCGAACTTCGAGAAGTCCTCGGCCGCCGTCGCCGGCGTGCTCTCGGCGACCATCGGTGCGCCCGCCATCCGGCGCAGCGTCGGCAGCATGCGGTCGAGCAGCGCCGGATCGTTGATCGTCACCGGATAGCCCTCGGTGATCTCGACGTCCGCCTTCGCGCCACTCGCCAGCGCGATGTTTTCCGCCGTCCGCTTCACGCGCGTGAACACTTCGTGGCGCACGCCTTCGTCGAAGGTCCGGATGGTGCCGATGAGCACGACGCTGTCCGGCACGATGTTGTTGCGCACGCCGCCATTGAAGGCGCCCACCGTCACCACGGCAGGCGACGTGGTGAGGTCCACCTGGCGGCTCACGACGGTCTGGAGGCCGAGCACGATCTGTGCGCCGACGACGATGGGATCCACGCCGTTCCACGGCATGCCGCCGTGCGCCTGCCGTCCGTGCACGACGATCCGGTACGCATCCGCGGCGGCGAGCCAGCCGTTGGCGTGGTAGCTCACGGCGCCGAGCGGTCCCGGGCCGACGTGCAGGCCGAACACCGCGTCCACGTGCGGGTTCTCCATCACGCCGGCCGCGATCATGGGACCGGCTCCGCCCACCGGCGGGCTCTCCTCGGCGGGCTGGAAGAAGAACTTCACCGTGCCCGGGAACTTGTCCTTCATCCCGCTCAGCACGTCGGCCACGCCCATCAGGATGGCGACGTGGTTGTCGTGGCCGCACGCATGCATGACGCCCACGTCCTGGCCGTTATACGTCGTGCGCACGGTGCTCTTGAACGGCAGCGAGCCCTGCTCGGTGACGGGAAGCGCATCCATGTCGGCGCGGAGCGCGACGACGGGACCCGGCTTGCTGCCGTGCAGCACGCCCACCACGCCGTTGCCGCCGACACCGATCGTCACGTCGAGGCCGAGCGAGCGGAGGTGCGCCGCCACGAGCGCGGCGGTGCGCGTCTCGTGGAACGACAGCTCGGGGTGTTCATGAATGTCACGTCGCCACGTGACGACGCGCGGCGTGACGGAGGTGACACGCTGGTTCAGCTCGGACATCGTCGCGCCGTCCGTGGTCTGTGCGGCGAGGACGGCGGGGGCGAGCAGGAGGAGCGGGAGCAGGCGCATGTCGTCACCGGGATGGGTGTGGGTAGCGCGAAGCGAAGAATGTCGCGGCTCAGGCACGCGCCGTCGGCGGCGCGTTCAGCTCGAATAGTACGACGCGTTCTCGTCGATGTAGCCCTTCGTGAGGTCGCAGCCGAATGCCGTCGCCTCGCCTTCGCCGCTGCCGAGCGAGACGACGATGTCCACGTTCTCCACGGCGAGTGCGTCGCGGACGACCTGGTCGTCGAAGTCCATGCGCGTGCCGCCACGCACCACCTGATGCCCGTTGATCCACGCGTCGGTAGTCTCCGGATGGATGTCGCAGTCGAAGCACTTGCCCACGGCCATGAGCAAGCGGCCCACGTTGGGATCCGCGCCGTGCACCATGGTCTTCACCAGCGGCGAGTTCACGATCGCCTTCGCCACACGCCGCGCTTCCTCGTCATCCGTCGCCCCGTGCACGCCCACGCGCAGGAGGTGTTCGGCGCCCTCGCCGTCGCGCGCGAGCAGTTCCGTCATGCGGACGCATCCTTCCACGAGCGCGGTAAAGAATGCCACCTCGTCCACCTCGCCGGCGCGGCCGTTCGCGAGGATGGCGCAGGTGTCCGACGTGCTGGTGTCGCCGTCCACGCTGAGCATGTTGAAGCTCACGTCCACCGCGACGCGCAGCATCCGGTCGAGCGCGGCGGCGTCGAGCACGGCGTCGGTGAAGATGTATGCGAGCATCGTGGCCATGTTCGGCTCGATCATGCCCGAACCCTTCGCCACCCAGGTGATGGTCGCGTCGCCGACGCTGCAGGACAGCGCCTTGGCGTACGTGTCGGTGGTCATGATGCCTTCCGCGCCCACGAGCGGATCGTCCTGGAGGTCGCCCGCCATGCCGACGAGACCCTGCTCGATCTTCTCGATGGGCAGCGCGACGCCGATGACACCGGTGGAGCTGACGAGGACGTGGTCTGCCGACGTCCCCAGCTCGAGAGCCGCGGCGGCGGCCATGCGACGCGCGTGCTCCACACCCGCCGCGCCCGTGGCCACGTTGCTCACCTTGCTGTTCACCACCACGCCGCGCAGCACGCCGCCCTTGATGGTCTCGCGGCCGAGGATCACGGGCGCGCCGGGAAAGTGGTTGCGTGTGAACACGGCGGCCGCGGCGGCGTCCACGTCGCTCGCGAACAACGCGACGTCGCGGGCGACGGGCTTGAGGCCGACGTTGCGGCTGGCGCAGCGGAAACCGCGCGGGAAGCGGGGGTGGTCGTGAAATGCCATGGGAGCCAATGTAAGGTGTCGCTACCGCGTCACAGAAGCAGATCCTTCGCTCTCGCTCAGGATGACAGGCCCGGGATGACCAGAAGCAGATCCTTCGCTCTCGCTCAGGATGACAGGCCCGGGATGCCCAGAAGCAGAAGGACCTGCTTGCACTGGGAGAACCGGTCACGGGAGGAGGGTGTCACCCCGCTTGGGATCGAGTGGCCACCAATAGGGTATCACCCGCTCGCAGTGTCGAATATCCGGATGCCTGCGCCGACGCATGCCTCCGAGCGAACGCGACCATGTCCGTGGCCGCGGGTTCGCACCGACCGCTTCGACGAGTGAGACCAATGCATCAGTCCTCGCGGCTCGGCCGCGTGTTCATGGCGGTCCTGGGCCTCGTTGCGGCCGCGTGCTCCGACGCGGGCACACCCACGAACCCCGTCGTTGCGCCGGTCGTTGCGCCGACCACGTGCACCACGCCGCAGACCCTCGCGGTCGGCGGTGTCTCCGCGGGCATGACCGGTACCAGCGCCTGCATCGGGGGCGTGCCCGCCGCGGCCGAGTATGCGCTCGTCGCGTTCAATGGAAAGATCGTCCCGGACACGTCGTCGTTCACTGTCACTGCCACGGGTGCCACGGCGCCAAGCGCGCAGGCCGACCTGTTGTCTGCGGGCTCCTCCGCGACGCTCTCGGTGCTCGCCACTCCGGCCACCACCTTCCAGCGTTCCCGCTCGTTCGAGATCGGCCTGCGCATGCGCGAGCGCGCCGTGCTCACGCCGCTCATCTCGAGTGCGCGCACGTGGGTCCGCGCGCGGTCCGGCGCCCACCCCGCGTTCGACGTCATTCCGTCCAGCGTGACCGTGGGCCAGATCCTCCGGTTGAACGCCAACTCCAGCGTGGCCTGCGGCTCGCCGACGTATCGCGGCGGACGCGTGGTCGCGGTGACGAACAAGGCGATCGTCGTGGCGGACACGTTGAACCCGACGGGCGGCTACACCGACGCGGAGTACGCGTCGCTTGGCGCCACGTTCGACACGCTCGTGGACCCGCTCGCTCGCTCGGCCTTCGGCGCGCCGACGGACATCGACGGCAACGGCCGCGTCCTCATGTTCTTCACGAAGACGGTGAACGACCTCACCCCCACCACCAGCACCTCGTACGTCGGCGGCTTCTTCTTCGCGCGCGACCTCTTCCCGCAGGTGGCCACGCCCACCTACAACGCCTGCGACGGCAGCAACATGGGCGAGATGTTCTACATCATGGTGCCCGATCCGTCTCGCGGCGGCGCGTTCACGAAGACCAACGTCGCCACGGAAGTCCCGGGCACGCTGGCGCACGAGTACCAGCACCTCATCAACGCGTCGCGCCGCATGTACGTCAATAACGCGATCGACTTCGAGGAGTCGTGGCTCGACGAGGGACTGGCCCATGAGGCCGAGGAGCTGCTCTTCTACCGCGTGTCCGGATTGTCGCCGCGGCAGGACATCGATCCCACCGCCATTCGCGCCACGTCGGCCACCGTCTCGGCGTTCAACAACTACGAGTCGAGCAACTTCGGCCGCTTCGAGGACTACCTCGGCAAGCCGTCCGACTACTCGGCGTACGCGGACAACGACTCCCTCGCGACGCGCGGTGCGTCGTGGGCATTCCTGCGCTACGCCGCGGACCATCGCGGCGCGTCCGACGGCACGACCTGGTACGAGCTGGTGAACTCGGTCAACTCCGGCTTCGCGAACCTGGCGGGGGTCTTCGGTTCGGGCGTCACCAACGAACTGCGCGACTGGGGTGTGTCCGTGATCGCCGATGACCTCACCGGCGTCGGGACGGCGTACCAGCAGCCGAGCTGGAACTTCCGGTCGATGTACGCGGCGCTCTTGAACAGCAGTGTGTTTCCCCTCGTGGAACCGTCGCTCGGCTCGGGCAGCCACGCGGTGAGACTGGTGCGCGGCGCGAACGCCTACCTGCGCTTCGCGGTCGCTGCGGGCGGCTCGGCCACGGTGAGCTGGACGGGCGCACCCTCCGCCGTGCAGTTCTCGCTGGTGCGACTGAAGTAACCGCGCCCGGCAGCGGGCGCTTGGACGCGGGCGCGATGGGGGTCATCTTTCCACGATGACCGACGCATCGCGCCCGCGCGCACATCCGCCCGAGACGACCGAAGGCTGGTACGTCTTTCACCAGGTGCTGAAGTGGAACCGTCCCGCGCTCCGCGCGCGGCGGGCCGGCGGCCTCGCCGCCGCGCGCGCCGAGGCGGAAAGCACCTTCGCGACGCTGGCGACGCCGCCGACGGGAGGCTGGAGCGCGGTGGTGCCCCTCGTCGGCTCGCGCGCCGACGTGATGTTCGTGCATTTCCGGCCCACCCTCGACGACATCGCAGCGGCGCAGCGCGCCGTGTCCGCGCTCGCGCTCGCCGACCTGCTCGAGACGGTCTACACATTCCTCAGCATCACCGAGGCAGGGCTCTATCACGCCAGCGCGACGCTGGCCGCCGAGGCGGAAGCGCGGGGCGGGGCGGTGGGCGACGACGCGTACCGTGCAGCGATGGACGCGCGCGTGGAGAAGGAGCGCGCGAGCGCGCACGTACAGCGGCGGCTGTTTCCCACGCAACCCGCAGACATGCCGTGGATGTGCTTCTATCCGATGTCGAAGCGGCGTGCCGTGGGACAGAACTGGTACGCGCTGCCGCTCGAGGAGCGCAGCCGCCTCATGATGGCGCACGGCACCACGGGCCGCGGGTACGCGGGCCGCGTGAGCCAGGTCATCAGCGGCGCCATCGGCTTCGATGCCTGGGAGTGGGGCGTCACGCTCTTCGCGGGTGACCCGCTCGCGTTCAAGAAGATCGTCACCGACATGCGCTTCGACGAAGTCAGTGCGGCGTATGCCGAGTTCGGCGAGTTCTTCGTCGGCCGCACGACCAGCGCGGCGGAGTGGCTCGACTCGCTCGCGTGATGACAGAGTGTGACGGCGGCCACAGCGACGGGTTGGGCATCATGTCTCCCACCGTGATCCGCATGCGTCTTCCCTTCCGTTTTCTTGCCGTCGCCGCCCTCGCCGGGGTCGGGGCATGCAGTGCCGCCACGGCGCCATCCGGGCCCGTGCTGGCCGGTGAGCTTCAGGGGCAGTGGGCCGCCCAGCAGAGCTTCCCGGGTAACTCCCTGGTCTTCACGCTCCAGGCGACTGACGCAACTGTCACGGGCACCGGCACCTTCTCCGGCGAGGCCGGGCCGGAGGGAACGGTGGCCATCGACGGCACGGTGAGCGGTGGGACCGTGACGCTGCACTTTGCCTACACGGCCACCGTACCGGTACTACTCAAGTCTACCGCGCGGTTCATCGGCACCCTCGACGCGAACGGCCGGCTCGTGGGCAGCATGAAGTACGGTCCCGAGGACGGCATACAGCCCGAGTCCTTCATCGAGTTCGCGCGCCGCGTAAACCTCCCACTTTGACGCGGCGCGCGCGCAACCGCGGCGTGATTGTCATCCTGAGCGCAGCGAAGGATCTGCTTGTGCCGGCAGCCCGCGACGTCACCGGTCCGTCGGCGTCTCCGGCGCCAGCTCGCCACTCTCCAACGCACGCTCGGCTATCGCGCTGAGTCGGCCGTCCTGGTTGTTCTTCAGCGCATGCACATTCCGCCGTGCGCGGCGCATCGCTGCAGGAATGAATACGCGCGCACAGTCCAGTTCTGCCGCCGCCGCATCCACGCTGCCCGCCCGCTCGATCTCCCACGTCGTGCGCGACAGCACCGCGACGGCCATGAAGATGTCGATCGCCGCGTTGGCCAGCCGGAGCTGGAGAAACTGGCGCTCGATCACTTCCTTGCCATGCTTGAGCAGCAGGCCCTCCACCGCGAGTGCGAGGTCGTGCACCATCTCCGCGACCGCGCCGGCTTCCTCGGACAGCGCCTCGTGCACCTTCGAGAACGACGGCTTGGTCACCTGTCGCTTCGCGCGGCCGGCCACGTATGAACCGATGGCGCCGAGCGAGTGGAGCGGATCCTTGAACGCCTTGCCGAGTGCCTTGAGGCGCTCGCCCGGCTGCTGGAGCGCGGTGAGCGCGATCAACGCGCGGAGGATCTCGTTCGTGCCCTCGAAGATCAGGTTGATCCGCGAGTCGCGCACCGACTGCTCGTACGGGTACTCCTTCGAGTAGCCGATACCGCCGGCGACCTGCAGCGCGTCGTTCGACGCGCGGAACGCCAGCTCGCTCGCGAAGATCTTGCACACCGCCGTCTCGAGCGAGTAGTCGATGCCGCCGCGGTCCACCATGCCCGCCGTCAGCATCCACGCCGAGTCCGCCGCATACGTCTCCGCCGCGTTGATGGCGAACTTCTGCTGGAGCATCTCGAACGAGCCGATCGGCCGCCCGAACTGCTCGCGCTGCTTCGCGTAGACGAGCGCCTCGTGCATGATGCGCCGCGCGCCGCGCGACGACCCCGCCGCGAGGCCGAGCCGGCCCGAGTTGAGGATCTCCAGCGCGAACTTGAAGCCCTGGCCCACTTCGCCCAGCCGGTCCTCCACCGGGACGCGTACGTTCTCGAACGTCACGGTGCGCGTGTCGCTCGCCTTGATGCCCATCTTCTGCTCGGGCTGGCCGAGCGTGATGCCATCGGCTTTCGCATCGACGATGAATGCGGTGACGCGCTGCTTCACCGCGCCGTCCGCCTGCTTCACCGGCACCTTCGCGAACACCGTGAACACGCCCGCGTAGCCCGCGTTCGAGATCCAGATCTTCGTGCCGCTCAGCGTGTAGGAGCGGCCGTCGTCGCTCAGGACCGCGCGCGTCGTCATTGCCTGCGCGTCCGAACCGGAGCCAGGCTCCGTGAGGCAGAACGCCGCCACCGTGGTGCCCGCCGCGCAGCCGGGCAGCCAGCGCTGCTTCTGGTCCTCCGTGCCGAAGAGCGTGATGCCCTTGCAGCCGATGGACTGGTGCGCACCGAAGTACACCGCCAAAGCGGGATCCGTGGCGCCCACCTCGCCGAACACGCGCGAGAACACCTGCGCATTCGCGCCGAAGCCACCGTACGCCTCGGGAATGTTGACGCCCATCATCCCCAGCTCGCCCATGCCCTTTCGGACGCTCTCTGGAAACTTGCCGTCGTGGTCGAGCTGCTTCGAGTCCACGTTCTCCGCCGCCCAGTCGCGGAAGGTCCCGAGGATCATCCGCAGCGATTCGCGGTCCTCATCGCTCGGCGCCGGAAACGGGAACACCAGGTCCTCGCGGATCTCACCCAGGAACACGCCCTTGGTGAACGAGGGGTAGAGGTCCGGATTCGCGAGGTGCGGCGCATCGGGCGCGTGGGGGGACGTTGAAGTGGCAGTCACGCTGGGTCTCGGCTGGAGGAGACTGAAAGATACCGCGGCGGCGGGACGTCGCGAGCGGGAGACACCCGACGCGGCTGTAGGCATCGCCGCCTCTCGTCCCCGGCGCGCCCGGGACGTACTTTCTGCGCATGATCCCGGAGCACAGCGTCGTCTGCCCCGTTCTTGTCGGACGCGCCGCGCCTTTGTCGACGGTGGACCATACCCTCGACCGCGCCGCGGCCTCGCACGGCGGTGCCCTGCTCATCTCCGGTGAGGCGGGCATCGGGAAGTCGCGCCTCGCCCGTGCCATGGTCGAGCGCGCCAGCGCGCGCGGCTTCGTGACGCTGCGCGGCGCGTGCTTCGAGGCCGACCGCGCGCAGCCCTACGCGCCCCTGCTCGACATGATCCAGGAGGTGACGACGACGGCGTCGCCCGCGCTCGCGGCGCACTACTTCGCGCCGGCCGCCGGTGAGCTCGTGGCGCTCTTCCCCGAGCTGCGACCGCTTTTTTCCGACCTGCCCGAGTCCGTCGGGCAGCGCGCCGAACACACACCGGAGGAGGATCGACGGCGCCTCTTCCACTGCCTCACGGAGGCGGCGCATGATATCGCGCGCGTGCAGCCCCTCCTCCTCGTCATCGAGGACGTGCACTGGAGCGACGACGCGACACTCGACCTGGTGTTCCACCTCGTGCGGCGCATCGGCTCGCAACGCGTGGCCGTCCTGCTCACCTTTCGCAGCGACGAGCACGGCCCGCACCTCGCGCGGTTGCTCGCCGACTTCGACCGCGCCCGCACTGCGTCCGAGGTGGGTTTGCGCCCCCTGGGTGCGACGGACGTCGCCGAGGTCCTCGAGGCGATCTTCGGCACCGGCGCCGGCTTCACCCCCGATTTCGTCAGGGAGCTTCACGCGCTCACGGAGGGCAATCCCTTCTTCGTGGAGGAGATGCTCAAGGCGCTGCTGCTGGACGGCGACATCGCGCACGCCAACGGCACGTGGCGCGCGCGGCCGCTCGACCGCATCCGCGTGCCGCGCACCGCGACGGAGGCGGTCGGGCGTCGGCTCGCGGGCCTCACCGACGGCGCGCGGGACGTCGCGTCGGTCGCCGCTGTCGCCGGCCGGCGATTCGACTTCGGCCTGCTGCAGGCCCTCACGACGCATGACGAGGCGACACTGCTCGGCTTCGTGAAGGAGCTCGTCGGGGCCCAGCTGGTCGTGGAGGAATCGGCCGACCGCTTCGCGTTCCGCCACGCCCTCACGCGTGAGGCGATCCGTGCGCGACTGCTCGCGCGCGAGCGCGTGGCGCTGCATCGCGCGATTGCGGCTGCCAT
>JBBRZK010000032.1:0-40075 GCA_038236775.1 Gemmatimonadales bacterium | reverse complement strand
CTCACCAACCGCGTGAACTCACGCGGCACCAGCACGCGGCACGTGCAGCTCCGCCGTGACGTGGCCGATGCCGTGCAGTCCGCGATCCTCGACGCGCCCCTGACCGACTGGGACGCGAGACGGTGACGCGCGAACCTAGCGCACGTCGCCGGTGCGCAGGTACGCCGTGTCGAGCCGCTCCGCCATGTCGACGAGTGCCGTGAAGCGCGCCGACAGCGGAACGAACTGCTGCACCATCGGGTGTCCCGCGAACCGCTCCACCTGGGCCCACACACTCCGGTCGTGCGCGCCCAGCTCGGCCGCGCAGTCCGCGACCATCCAGGCCGCCGCGTAGCCGTCGGACTCCTCGAGGCGAGGCACCGCCTTGTGGAACCGCGCGAGCGCTTCGTCGTACCGCTCCGCGCGCGCACTGAGCCGCACCGCGAGCGATTCCAGCAACTCGCGCTTCTGGAACCACCAGTCATGCCGCGCGCCAAGGCGCCGCTTCGCGGCGTCGAGGGCGGTCTCGGCGCCGGTGATGTCGTGCAGGCGGAACGCGGCGAGTCCCGCGCCGGCATACGCGCCGATCGCGATGTCTTCCGTGCCCAGCTGGTCGGCCAGCGTCGTCGTCTCGCGATAGAGCGACAGTGCCGCCTCGGAATCGCCGCGCTCCTGCTGGAGGTTGGCCAGGTTGTACAGCGCCGCAAGCCGGTTCGCGTTGTTGCGCAGCGTCGTATACAGCCGCAGCGCATCGCTGAGCGCGTCGTGCGCCGCGACGAAGTCTCCGCTGCGCATCCCGATGACGCCGAGATTCATCGACGCACTCGCGGCGACGTCGAGGGCCTGGGCGTCCTGCGCGGTGCTCAGCGCGGAGCGCAACGCGTCCGCGCCTCCCAGGTCATCGCGCAGGCGCATGAGAGCCACGCCAAGCGTGAGGTAGGCGCGCGCTTCCATGACCCGGTCGCCGCGCTCGCGGGCGCGAAGGATCAGGCGGCGCAGCAGCTGGACGGCGTCCTCGGTGCGCGACGGAAGCAGCGTGATGGACAGGCGATGCATCGCGCCGCAGGCGAGCGCATCGTCGCCGCTCGCCTCGGCGAAGTGCAGCGACTCCTCCGCGATGCGGATCGCCTCGTCCATCTCGCCGACGCGTGCCAGCGTCTGCACGAGCAGCGAGCGGGTCTGCACCACGTCGGACTCGGTGCCGACCCGTTCCGCCACGAGCAGCAGTGCCCGGCACTCGCCTTCCGTCTCGCGCGCCGCCTGGCCCAGGCGCACGCGCGCCTGCAGGCGGCGCAGCTGCACGGGGAGCGCCTCCGCGGATTCGCCACCGAAACCTGGTGTGGCGAGGATCGCATCGCACGACCGTTCGACGTCGGCCCAGCGTCCGGAATGCTCCGCGGCCTGGGCGAGCTGGTCGTGCACGACGGCGCGCTCCTCGTCCGTGGCGGCATGCGCGAGCGCGTGCTGGAGGAACTCCGCCGCTTCGTCGAGGGCGTAGAGTGCCATGGCGCTCGAAGCGGCGCGCCGGCACCAGAGATACGCCTGCGCCGCGTTCGAGCTGCGTGCGTAGTGCGAGGCGATGCGGTCGACCGCATCGGGCGTCCGCACGACGAGGATGTTGGCGATGCGCTCGTGCGTGAGTCGGCGGCGCGCCGGACTCACGCTCTTGAACACCGCATCGACCAGCAGCGCGTGCGCGAACTGGTACGTGTCGTCGTCCTGCTCGCGTGCCGGCTCCAGCACGGACGTGGCCAGTGCAGCATCGACCGCGTCGAGCACGCTGTCGGCGCCCGCGCCCGAGGCCTCGACGAGCATTGGCAGCGAGAAGGTACGGCCGAGTGCGGCCGCCGTCACGAGGATCTTGAGCGCGTCGGGGGGCAGGCGGGACAGCCGGCGGCCGACGAGGTCGGTCATGCCCGCGGGCAGCGTGAGCGTCGACGGCACTGACCACTCCCACGCGGCGCCGGTGTACTGGAAGACCCCTTCTTCCACCATCGTCCGCATGAGCTGCGTGACGAGGAAGGCATTTCCTTCCGTGTGGCGGAGCACGAAGTCGAGCAGGTCGTCGCCGAGGTCCGTGCGGTGGAGGGCGCCCTGCAGCCACTCGCGCACTTCCGTCGCCGTAAGGCGCTCGAGCCGCAGCTCGCGCACCCGCTCGTCGCGCGTGAGCCGCTGCCGGCGCTCGCGAATGGCGCCGTAGGCGGCCTCCTCGCTACGCACGGTGAGAGCGATGCAGATGCGCTCCGTGGTGAACTGCGTGAGGACGTATTCCAGCGCGTCCCAGCTCGCCATGTCGCCCCAGTGCATGTCCTCGAGCGTGATCAGCAGCGGCCGCGCCTCGCTGGCGCCACGCAGGAACGTCACCAGCTCCTGCATCAGCTGATGGCCCTGCGAGGGGTCGAGCACGGTGTCGTCGAGCGACCGGGTCACGGCGCCGCGGAGCACGGGCACCAGGCGCCCCAGCAGCGGCCACGCGCGCTTCGGCGCCAGCCCGAGGGCGTGGACGCCCGCGAGGGCCTCCGCCCACGGTCCGAACGGCGGCCGGCTCTCGCTTTCCATGGCCCGACCCGTGACGGACACCGCGCCGCGCAGGCGGCACTCGGGCAGCAGCTGTCGGACGAGCGACGACTTGCCGACACCCGCCTCGCCGATGACGAGCCGCGTCTGCGGACCGCCGTGCACGCTCTGGTCGAGCGCGAGCACCAGCGAGCGGAGTTCGGGCGCTCGGCCGACGAAGCGGTTGAAGACGAGCTGCGGCGTCGCGTCGCTGGCGCTGCCGGCGACGACGACCTTGTCGCGCCCGTCCCGCTTGGCGTCGAAGAGCGCGCGATCGGCGGTGGTGAACAGCGCCTCGAACGACTCGCCGTGCTCCGGCGCCGTGGCAACACCGATGGAGAGCGTGACGGACAGCGACCGGTCTGCATCATCGCGCAGCGGAATCGTCATCGCCGCCGTGGTCCGGCGTACGGCTTCAGCGATGGCGTTCGCGCTCACGGAATCGAGGCCGGGCAGCAGCACGACAAATTCATCGCCGGCGTAGCGGCCGACGTACTGGCCCGGCCGGAGCAGGTCGCGGACGAGGCCCGCCACCATGCGAAGCGCGTCATCGCCGGCCAGGTGGCCGAAGTTGTCGTTCACCGACTTGAACTGGTCCACGTCGATGACGAGCAGGGACACCGCGGCGCCGGTGCGCCGGCGCTCCGCGAGCACCGCGGAGGTGACGTTGACGAACGCGCGGCGCACGAGCGCGCCGGTGAGGTCGTCGTCCTCGGATACCGTCACCTTGTTCACCGCGCCCGACTTGCGCATCGGCGTCGCCCGCTGGGTCGACGACGGTGCGCTCACCGTGCCGCGGCGCACCAGCTCCTCGAACAGGGCGAAGAGTTGCGGATCGAACTGGCGCCCGATCTCGCGCCGCATGATCTCCATTGCCTCGAGCTGCGAAAAGGCGCGCTTGTAGCTGCGCTCCGTCGTCAGGGCGTCGTAGACGTCTGCCACGCAGAGGATGCGCGCGGCGAGCGGGATGTTTTCCGCCACGAGCCCATCGGGGTAGCCGGCGCCATCCCAGCGCTCGTGATGGCTGCGCACCATCGGCGCCACGTCCCACGGAAACTGCACGTCGGCAAGCAGCTGCTCGCCTGCGGCGGGATGCTGTCGCACGAGGGCCCACTCTTCCTAGGTGAGCTTGCCCGCCTTGTTGAGCACCTCGGCTGGCACGATCAGCTTGCCCACGTCGTGCAGCAACGCGCCGATACGGAACCAGAACAGCGAATTCTCGTCGAGACCCGCCTTCGCGGCGAGCGCGCCCGCGAGGTCGGCCACACGCTCGCAGTGACCTTGCGTGTGCTGGTCCTTCGATTCAATCGATTCGCCCCATTTCCGCACGACGTCCAGGAAGTCGCCTTCGAGGCGCGCCATGCGGCGCCCCACGTCCGCGAGTTCGTGACGCGATCGCAGCTGCGTGAAGCACGCGTGCGCGCGGTTGAGCGCCTGCAGCGTCTCGCGGTTGCGTCCGAGCTGGCCGTAGAGCTCCGCGAGCTCACGGTTCGTGTCGCCCTCGAGCGCCAGGTCCTTCGCGGCCGTGGCGATCTCGCGTGCCTTCACGAGGTGTGTCTCGGCGGCGACGAGGTCGTCCGTCTCGCGCGCGATGATGCCGTAGACCTTCGAGGCCTCGCCGTTCGCACGCGCGTCGTCGAGATGTTCGGCGAGGGCCATCGCGCGGTCGCAACGGCGCTTCGCCTCGGCGAAGTCGCGCTTTTCGATCTGCAGCGCAGCCGTGTTGACTTCGAGCTGCACACGCGTAGACAGGCCGCCGAGCGCATTCGCGATCGTCAGGGCCTCGGCGAACGCTTCCTCGGCCGCGTCGTAGCGGCCGAGCGCCATGTTGGCGAGACCGAGATTGTTGAGCGCGACGACGATGTTGTCGAGCAGCGAGTGGATGCGGCCGTGCGCCAGCGCCTCCTGGAAGTAGCGGAGCGCCTCGCGGAAGTCACCGCGAATGCTCGCCATCGTGCCCAGGTTGGTCATGACGTCCACCTGGAGCCGCGGATCCGTGGTGCTGGTGCCGCGCTTCAGGGCTTCCTGGAAGAGCTGCTCGGCGTGGTCGAGGTCACCCTGTCGCCAGCGGACAGCGGCGAGCACGTTGAGCGCATGGCCCAGCGCGTTGCGCTCGTCGCCCAGCTCCGCGGTGGCCACGGCGGCAATGGCGCAGTCCTCGGCCGCCTTGTAGTCGGCGTCCACCTCGTAGGTGCGCGCGATCCATCGCAGCAGCATGGACGCGAGCGACGGAGACGGGGCCGCCAGGGACCGAATCGCCAGCTCGTACTGGACGCGTGCCTCCGCGCGGCGGCCGAGCTTGTCGAGGGCGCGTGCCTCCTCGATCAGCGCATCGACCGTCGGATGCCTGTTCGGAACATCAACGAGGCGCAGGTGCTGGCCCCGAATTCCCGTACTGCCTTCTGACATCGAATCCTCGGCAAGTGGACCGACGGGTGGCGGAACATCCAATGCATGACGCGTGGAGCTTCCCCGAGGCAACGCAAACGGCCGGCTCACTCGGTGAGCCGGCCGTGGCTGCGTGTGTTTCAGCTCGAGGCGATAATGTAGCCCGAATCAACGGGCGCTGCGTGGACCCGCTCGAGCCATGTCGAGTTGGTCACGAGCCGGGCGTCCTGGCAACAGGGCATGTGCTCTCCAGTGGGAAGCGTGATCGGACGACGAGTGGCGGCGATGGATTGTTACATCTCGTCGCTGGAGCGCTCGGCAACGGTGTAGCCGCTGAAATGCTTCACGCGGCGGAAGAGCATCTTGTTCGGGTGGTCGATCGACGTGACGAGCGAGTTGTCGGTGAGCGACTCGTCCACGCACCGGCCCTTGTCGGGGCAGTAGTACATCAGCCAGTTCCGCACGTCGTTCTTCGACACCCGGGGCGCGTACATGTAGAGCTGCACCGTCCGCGAGGGGTTGAAGCGCATGGCGGGCTGGAAGGACAGGCTCGGGTGCGCCGACGCAGCATTCTTGATCGTGATCGTCAGCGTGACGGGCTTCCGCTCCGGCGTGCAGGGGCGATCCCAGTAGCTCGCACCGTAGGCTGACGTCGCGAGATCACACACCGCATCCGAGGGGATGTCGATGCTGTTCGGGCCCATGGGGATGGACTGGTCGTGCCGGGGATCGAACGTCACGACGTAGACGCCGTCCGTCACGCCGATCATGGCCTTGGCCGCGGCGGAGGGGACGAACATCGAGGTGGCCTCGACGGACGCCGTCGCGGGCGCGGGGGCGGTGATGTCGCGTGCGCAGGCCGCGAGGAGCACTGCGCCGGCGGCGAGCACCAGGCGACCGATGGAGCGGGTGTTGAAGTGAATGTGCATTGGCCTGAGACCTCTCGAACCGAAGTCCGATGGTGAATTGGATGGGGGCGGGCCGGCGAACTCGCCTCAGGCAATGCCGATACCAGAGTTTGCTCTTTGACCGATAGTCGTCAAAGTGTCTTGAAGCAAAGCATTGCAGGGTAGATTCGGCCAATGTGCCCGCACGATTTCATACTTTATGACCGACATAAAAAAACAGCACTCATTGCAAAATGCATTAAAAATCGCAATTTGCGAGCTTGCTTCCATACTCTACCGACCTACCCGTATCGTTAGTGGCCACCTGACTACCCTGATTCCAGTTCTCTGATCCCAAAGTGGCCGAATCGCATCCATCACTCGTTCAACCGGACTAAAACCATTCGCTTTGCGAAATCGGGTGACAGCCGACCATGTTTCCAGGTATCCTGCAAGTTGTGCCGAGGTCCAGTCCGCGCGCATTTCGAATGGCGGCACCGCTACTTCGGCAAAAGGAAACGGGATATCGGCATAACCCCTGTCCACCATTACTCGCTCCGCAGGCCAGTACTTGCCGAGCTCATCCACGTAAAAGGCGTGCAGGATTGCATCAATCGGCGGATCCACATGCAGGAGACCATAGCTCCAGACGGCCAGCAGGCCGTCCGGAACCAGTACCCGTTTCACCTCGTCGTAGAAGGCCCCGAGATCGAACCAGTGCAGCGCCTGCGCGACCGTTACCAGATCCATCGAGGCCTCTCGCAGCGCCGCACCTTCGGCGCTCATCGCGGCCAGCTCGACACGGGGATGGTGCCTGGCATTCTGGAGTTGTGGGACGCTGGGATCGGTGGCCAGGACGCACTCGAAGTACTCCGCCAGTACTACCGCGGCCTGACCACTGCCTGTTCCACAATCCCACGCGCGGTCGTGGTGCGCAGTGTGCTGACTGAGCCAGGCCATCAACTCACGCGGATAGGACGGCCGGAAAGCCGCATAGCCGGCGGCGGTTCCGGAGAAGTAGTCGGAGAAGGTAGACATCTCGCTCACCCGTAGTCAGCTTTCGCGGCGTTCAGGCACGCTGGACGCTCGGCCCTCTTGCTGGTTGCACTCGCCATCATGCCCGGATCGATCGATCGCATCGAGTCATCGACGGACAGCGCCGCGCCGCGTTCACGCACCTTCATGGACGCGGACGGCGCGCAGTGGCGCGTCTTCGAGCAGTATTTCGCGCACTATGACCGCCGGTCCGGCAAGTCGCTGATCTTCTCGAGTGAATCGGCGGTGCGACGGGTGCGGGACTATCCGGCGGACTGGTATGAGCTACCCGACGAGGACCTGGCGACGCTGAGCTGGAAGAGCTGACGCCGGAAGCCTAGCGCGGCACGGCGATCTTCTCCCCGATGGCGACGCCGATCGGCTCCGCGGGTCCTTGCCCGGCGCCCAGCGCATTCTGCCGGTCGGTCATGAGCCGCGTGACGAACCGCTGCCCTTCCGACACCCGTTCGATCTCGATGGCGATGCTGTCGATCGCCTGCTCCATGCGCTCGAGCCGCTGCGCCTGGTCAGCGGACTGCGGCGCCTGCCGCGGCATCGATCCGCGACGCCAGAAGATCCGCGCGATGGAGACCGCGATCGGTGCCAGCACGAAGAGCGTGAAGACGATGACGATCGGTACGAGGTTGTTGTCCATTGGCCTGCCCCGCGAAGAGTTGAAGCCGCCGAAGGGCGGCTGTGTCGTCGTAACGCGGCTGGCCGAGAGGGAGGCGAGCTGGCTGCCGTTCTCGTCGATGTCGCTTTCGAGCCGCGCGATCCGGGCATCGAGTACACCGAGGCGTTGCTCCAGGCCGGCGCGATCGGCACCCGTGGCATTGCGAAGCGACTGCTGAACCGACGAACGACGACCCGTCGCGGACCGAAGCTGGTTCGAAGCTCCTGTCCGCGCGACTGCAGTGCCGCCACGTCGCGGGACGTGAGCACCTGGGGCGTGCCGACGTTGGCGCCCGCCACCGGAGCTGAGGGGGCAG
This sequence comes from Gemmatimonadales bacterium, assembly GCA_038236775.1. Lineage (GTDB taxonomy): Bacteria > Gemmatimonadota > Gemmatimonadetes > Gemmatimonadales > Gemmatimonadaceae > AG11. The sequence goes on along the minus strand of JBBRZK010000032.1, from coordinate 32,241 downwards.
GTGGGACAGGGAGCTGCACAGTGCGCACTTGCATCATGAGGCCTCCGTACGGAATAGTTGCCGCGCCGGTTCCAGCCCGGCGCGCCGTCACCCGTTGGACGACCCGACGAGGTTCGCGCTACACGGGATGGCTACGGCACCGGGATGCTGAAGGCGACCGTACCGCCTCCGTCCGCATTCGGCACGATGGTAGCGCCGAGGATCAACTTGTCGAGCTTGTTGTCGGGGTGGGCGTGGGAGTACCGCACGACCTTCAGCCCACTGAAGGTGCCGATGCCTGCCCCGAGCACCACGTCGCTCGCCCAGTGATTGTTGTGATACATGCGCGAGAGGCCGACCAGCGTGGCGCCACCGTACATCACGGGCGCGACGACCCACAGGGCCCGGGGCCACATGCGCCGCGTCTCGCTGGTAACGGCGGCGGCAGCCGCGAATGCGGTCGTGGTGTGTCCGGAGGGGAATGACTGGTAGTCCGCCGAGCTGAGCTTCTGGCCGCTGGACGTGATTCCGTACGTCCCGTGGCCAAATCCCCTCAGAAAGGCGAAGTCGCGAGGATTCGTGTCATTGGTGGCGTAGGGGCGCGAGCGCCCGAGGACGCCCTTGAGAAGGCCGGTGATACCTGACGCGATGACGACCGCCTCTGTTCCGTGCCAGCCCAGGTCGGCCAGGTCGGGATGGTGCAGGAGCTTGCCGGTCGCGTACAGTCCGCCACCGATGATGAATGCTCCCGGGCTGGTGATGACTTCGACGCCGTTTCCGGACTTGTCGAAGAACCTGTTGGCGCGCAGGTCCGGGTCCTGAAGACGCTGAGCGATGTGCCGGTCCGCCGGAAACATCGCGACGGTCAGCCCGGCGAAGGCGGCCGCGAGCGCGGCGTCGCGATACGTGAACAGCGTCTTGTGCTGTTGTGCGTTCGATGTGTCGCGAGGCGTGACGGTCCGGCCGCCCGCACCAGTGGTGACCTGCGCCATGAGCGGAGCCGCCATGACTGGCGCGAACGCAAGTGCGAGGAGCCACGTGCGAGTTCTGTTCGAAGCGAGCCGAACCATTGTCATTGGGGTGGTGGGAGGCTGTGGAACTACCGGCCAGTGCGGGAATGCAGGAATCGCGCGAGATGAGCGCGAGCGCACTTCGTGCAAGGTCGCACGGCATGCATTGGCGCCCCGAACTCCCCTGAACGCCATACTCTGGCGATGATCGATCACGTCGGTCGCCTCATCAGCGACTACGGGTACCTGATCGTCGCCCTGTTCATCTTCGCGGAAGGAATCGCCATTCCCTTCCCGACGGATACGACCATCGTGACGGCAGCGGCGTTCGCTGCACACGGGCGCCTGTCACTGCCGATGATCTTCGCCGTGTCCACGATTTCGACAGTGGCCGGAACGTCAGTCGCCTTCTGGCTGGGCCGGCGCGGCGGCGACTTCTTCGACCGGCATTCCAAGCGCGTCAGTCCGGCCGTGCTCACGCGGACGCGGGGCTTCTTCGACCGCCATGGATCCACCGCGGTCCTCATCGGCCGGTTCGTCCCCTTCGCACGCATGCTCATCTCGCCGCTGGCCGGCCTGTCCACGATGAGCTTCGGGCGGTTCTTCGTCTTCAATCTCGCGGGCGCGTCGATCTGGTCGGCCGTGTTCTGCGGCGTCGGCTACTTCTTCGGCCAGCATCCCCCGTCCTTCGGCCATGGCCTCGTCCGGGGCGCACTCATCGTCACCGTGGGACTTGCCGTGATCGTGACGATGGCCGTGGCCGGCGGCTGGCTCGTGGAAGAGAGTGATGCGGCGTGGCGCGCGGAGGGCACGCTGTGGCACGGCGTGCTGATGTCGCCGCCACTGCGCTGGCTGGCCGGCCACTCCCCCGCGGCGCGCGTCTTCCTCTTCCGCCGCTTCACACCGGGCGACTACCTCGGCCTGAACCTCACGATCGGCCTGGGGCTGAGCTTCGTGGCCCTCGTGATCTTCAGTGCGATCATGAACTCACTCCTCGCGACGAGCGCCGTACCGGAGTTCGACCTGTTCCTCGCCCAGGCGATGCACGACAGCTCGTCGCCGGCCAGCATTGCGTTCTGGTCCGGCGTGTCCGCACTCGGTGCACTTCCACTCGTGGCGGTACCGGGGTTCGCGCTCGCACTCTGGCTTGCGCGTCGCCGTGCATCGTGGTTGCCCTTCGCCGGCTTCGTTGCGTCGCTCGTGGGGAGCGCCGTCCTCGACGGAGTGGTGAAGCACTACTTCACCCACCAGCACTCGACGGACTACGCGGCAAGTATCGTCAACCTCGGCACGCCGAGCGGGCAGGCACTCGGCTCGTTGGTGGGATATGGAATGGTCGCGTACTTCCTGATCCTGCTGGTGCGCAACCATCGCGCGCGCGTGCTGATCGCCCTTGCCACGGCTGGGCTGATCCTCGCGATCAGCTTCGGGCGCATGTACCTGGGCGACCGGTACTTCAGCGACATCGTGGCCGGCCTCGCCGCGGGAAGTGTCTGGCTGTCGGCCTGCCTCACCGGCCTCGAGGTGGCGAGGCGCCGCACCCTCGGCGGGCGCCGCACCGATCGCGAGCCGGCGTAGTCCGCGCCGCCGAGCCTTGCCCGGCGCGCGAGCGGCGGCGCACATTCGGGTTTCCCCAACACGCGAGCCAATGTCCGACGCCGACGTGCGACACTTTCGCTGGGCCGACCTTCCCGAAGAGCGCGTTACCGACACCATCACGCGCAAGCTGATCACGGGCGAGGGCATGATGATCGCCCACGTCTACCTGAAGCAGGGCGCGCTGGTGCCGCAGCACTCGCACCACAACGAGCAGATCACGTACATCCTCTCCGGCGCCCTGCAGTTCACCATCGGGGCGAACCGCGAGCGTGAAGTCATCGTGCGGGAGGGCGAGGTGCTGCACATTCCTTCACATGTGCCGCACGAGGCGCGCGCGCTGGAGGACACGCTCGACGTGGACGTGTTCAATCCGCCCCGTCAGGACTGGCTGGACGGCACGGACAGCTACTTCCAGCGGACGAAGTAGCATGGACCTCGGCCTCACCGGCAAGGTCGCGCTGGTTGCGGCCGCGAGTCGCGGCCTGGGTCGTGCCGTCGCGGAGGAGCTGGCGCGCGAAGGCATGCAGCTGCTCATCTGTGCGCGCGGCGCCGATGCCCTGCAGGAGACCGCACGTTCCATTCGCGCGGCGACCGGGGCGCGCGTGGTAGATGTTGTCGCCGACGTATCGGTGCCGGCCGATATCGCGCGGCTGTCCGCGCTCGCGCAGACGGAGTTCGGCAAAGTGGACGTGCTCGTGACAAACGGTGGCGGGCCGCCCGCCGGTCCGTTCGAGCAGCACTCGGCGGACGCGTGGCAGGAGGCGATCCGTCAGAATCTGGTGAGCGTCGTCGAGCTCGTTCGCGCCGTGCTTCCCGGCATGAAGGAACGGCGCTGGGGGCGGATCATCAACGTCACGTCGATCGCGGTGAAGCAGCCCGTGGACAACCTGATCCTCTCCAACAGTGTGCGCGCGGCCGTCACAGGGTTTGCGCGGACGCTTGCCAACGAGGTCGCGCCGTTCGGCATCACGGTCAACAACGTGATGCCGGGGTATACGGCCACACAGCGTGTCGAGGAGCTCGCGGCGCGCAACGCCTCGCTGCGCGGTACGACACCGGCGGCCGAGCGCACGGTGTGGGAGGGACAGATTCCCATGGGGCGTCTGGGTGATCCTTCCGAGTTCGCTGCGATGGTGGCCTTTCTGGCGTCGGAACGCGCCAGCTACACGACCGGCGCGTCGATCCCGGTCGATGGCGGCTGGATCCGGGGGCTGCTGTAGCGCGTCCGCGAGACTAGAAGGGCAGGTCGTCGTCGTCCGGAAACGGCGTGTCGTCGAACGGCGGCGGCTCAGTCGGGAGCGGTGCGTCGTTCGGCGGTGGGCCGGACATTCCGGCACGTTCACCGGCGCGCGCCGTCGGCGCCGGATATGGACTCGCTCCGCTGCGTGGTGGCCAGATCACGCCTTCGCAGCCCGGGCCGCCGCGCTCCTTCGGCTTGTTCTTGCACTTGAAGTCTGGCGCTTTCGGGTTGCGCTTCGAGAGGCGGTCGTCCCACATGGCGCCGCCACAGATCGGGCACAGCGGCATGCCGTCAGCAGCGGCCTGCGCGGTGCCCGGCGCGGTGCCCGGCGCGGTGCCCTGTGCCGCCGGCGCCGCGACGGCCTTGGCATCGCGCGGTGGCCAGATGACGCCGTCGCACTCGCGGTCCTTGCACTTGAAGTCCGGCGCCTTCGGATTCCGCTTGCCGACGCGGTTGTCCCACATGGGGCCCGAGCACTTCGGGCACGGCGGTGGTGCGGAAGTGAGCTCCGACTCGGACGGCTGCTGCTGCTCGGTCATCGTGACGGCGTGGACGGCGAAGGGGTGAAAAGGACGGACCGACAAGCTAGCGGTGCAGCCGCCGTCGCGGCAGCGGGAGCGGGCGCGCGCGAACCCTTTCGATTCGCGCGCGTTGGCCGCATCGCCGGTGTCGCTCCGTGCTACACCGCGTCGGACAGCGAGGTGAAGTTGAAGTCCTTTACCTTGATGGTGGGGAAGACGACGTTCCCGCCTGCCTCCGTGCCGGCGACGCGCTCGGCGCGTCCGAGCATCTCGAGGTTGTTGAGCATGAACAGCGGGCTCTCGTTGAAGCGGAGGTTCTTCACCGCCTTCGTGATCTTGCCGTTCTCGATGAGGAAGGTACCGTCGCGCGTGAGGCCGGTGTACAGCACCGTGCGGGGATCCACCGGGCGGAGGTACCACAGGCGGGTCACGAGAATGCCGCGCGGCGTGGACGCGATCATCTCGTCGGTGGTCGCGCTGCCGCCGGACATCTTCACTGCGCCGAGCCCGCCGTTGTTGGGACGCTTGTTCTTCTTCTGCGCCCAGAAGCGCGAGTAGGCCAGCTGCTTCAGCACGCCGTTCTCGACCCACACCTCGCGGTTGAGCGGCAGCCCTTCACCGTTCCAGGGTTGGCCGAGGAGCTGCGGGTCGGCGGGGTCGGAGAAGAGGGTGACTTTGTCGTCCACGATCTTCTCGCCGATCTTCGTGCCGCCGCCGGTCTTGGTGAAAGCAGAGCGTCCTTCGTCGGCGCTGCGGGCGTCGAGCGAGAAGGCGAGCAACTGCACGAGGTCGCCGACGGCCTGCGGCTCGAGGATGACCGTGTAACGGCCCGGCTCGACGGCCACCGGGTTGCGGGACGCCCTCGCCTTCTGGATGGCGCGGTCGCTCACCGCCTTGAAGTCGATCTGCCGCCAATCCGGATGGTCGGCTGCGGCCCAGCCCGAACCGGTACCGTCATTCGTGCGCACGGTGAGCTGGTAGTTCGCGCTGGTGCTCGGAAAGTACGCGTACATCCCGGTGTTCGAGGCGATGGCGTTGTAGCTGCTCCCGGCGATGATGAATCCGGCTGAGGCGAGGTCGCCGGCCGCCTTCGTCGCGTCGATGGCCGTGTGTGCCGCCGCAGCGCGCTCGGCCGGCGTCAGGTTCGCCGTGGAGTCGAAGTATGCGTTGACGTCGTTGTACTGCTGCGGCGGCAGGAGCGGCATGTTCTCCGGGTCGTCCGGCGCGAGCTTCGCGATCGCTTCACTCTGCCGCACGGCGCGTTCGATGCCCTCGGGCGAGAAGTCGCCGGTGGTGACGACGGCGTGCTTCGCGCCATAACCCGACTGGACGACGAGCTGCGAGTTGCTCACGCCGCCCGACGTCGTGATGCGGTTGGCCGCGAAGCGGATGTTGCCGGTGTAACCGCCACCAAGCTGCGCGCCGATGGAGTCCGCCTTCGAGAGCTTGACGACGCGCTCGAGGAATGCCTGCGCCTCGGCGCGCGACATCATGTCCGCCGACGAGATGACGCTGCCCTTGCCGAAGAGACTTCTGGGGGCGCTCATGCCTTTCTCCCGGTGTTGATGACGTTGATGTTGCGGAAGCGACTCGGCACGCAGCCGTGACTCACCGCGTTGACCTGTCCGGGCTGGCCCTTGCCGTCGAAGAAGCTGGCGCCCATCTCGTAGCTCGTCTTTCCGCCGATCATGTCCATGGCGTTCCAGAAGTCGGGAGTGCGCATCTGGTATGCGACGTCCTTCAGCATGCCCACGATCTTGCCGCCCTTGATCTCATAGAACAGCTGGCCGCCGAACTGCGCGTTGTAGCGCTGCTGGTCGATGGAGAAGCTGCCGTCGCCAACGATGGCGATGCCCTTGTCCGTGGCGGCGATGAGGTCCTCGTAGCTCTGCTCCTTCGTGCCGGGCAGCAGGGAGACGTTCGGCATGCGCTGGAACTGGACGTCGCTCCACGAATCCGAGTGACAGCAGCCGTGACTGCGGATCGGCTTCTTCTGGCTCTCGTACCACCAGTCGAGCATCGGCGCCTGTTCGCGCGTGGTCTGGTAGTCGCTCACGATGCCGTTCTTGATGATGAGGAAGCGATCCGGCTTCACGCCGTCGTCGTCCCACCCGATGGTGGAGCAGCCGCCGACCTGGTCGCGGTCGCCCTCGATGTTCATGAAGTTCGGACCGTAGCGAAACTTGCCGAGCTTTTCCCGCGGGGGCGCGAGGAAGCTCGTGCCGGCATAGTTCGCTTCATAGCCCATCGCGCGGTCGAGCTCCGTGGGGTGCGCGATGCTCTCGTGGATGGTGAGCCACAGATGTGTCGGGTGGAGCACGAGATCATAGCGCCCAACCTCCACCGGTTTCGCCTTGAGCTTCTCGGCTGCTTCCTCGCCCCACTGCCGTGCGTTCTCGACCGGCTTCGCGTCGGTGAGGTACTCGTACCCGCGGGCCGCGGGCTGGATGACGTTCGTGCGCGTCTGGAAGTCGCTGAAGTCCGGCTTCACCGCGGTGGCCGCGAAGGGCAACCAGCTCCGGATGACGGTCTGCGTGGTGAACGTGCCCTCCGTGTTCGCGTAATTCTTCTCTTCCTTCACGAAGAACATGTTGCTGTTCACGAACTTCACGCCGTCCACCTTCATCGCTTCCGTGTTGGCGCGAATGAGGAGGTCGGCCTTCTGCTCGATGGGCACGGTGAACGGATCGATCGTGTGCGGCGTGACGTAGCGCCCATCGGGCGTTGGTGTCGCGGGCGCGAGGCGGACGCGGTCGGCAGCGGGAAGGGCATTCGCCTTCGCGATGCCGAGGGCTTCCTTGGTGGCCGCGACGACGCCGGCTTTGCTGAGGTCGCGCGACGCGCCGAAGCCCCACGTTCCGTTCACCAGCACGCGGACACCGACGCCGAGCGTGTCGGTATCCACCACGTTGATGATCTGCTTTTCGCGGGTGATGACGTAGTTGTTGCGGTAACGTCCGATGCGCGCATCCGCGAACGAGGCGCCGCCCATCGTGGCCGCGTTGAGCGCCTCGACGAGGAGCTCCTTCGTCGCCGGGTCCATCGGAGGCGGTTCGGTAGGCCGGGCTCGCTGCGCGAAGGCCTCGGCGCGCGTGAGGGCGGGGCCGGCCAGCGCGAAGGCACCGGCGGCGGCTCCGGTCTTGAGGAAGTCACGCCTGTTGGTCATGGCAGGTGGGGGAGGAGGCAACGACGTAGCGCGGTGCGCGCATGGGTCTTCGTACGACAGGTCGAGCGGGGTGTTTCGTTGCATCGCGCCTTTATCCTGATATCCGGGCGCGGCAAGGCAAAGGTGTCGCCGCGCGGGGCGGCCGGACAGGGTGTATCGCTCGACACCGGTTCGTACGGGCACGGTTGCCTTGGCATTGATGGCGGGCGCGGCTGTTTTTCGAAGCAGATCCTTCGCTTCGGGTGCGGTCAGGGCAGGCGCTACGCTCAGGATGACAGGGGATGTTGGCATCGGACGGCGATACAGCGTCACGCGTCCATCGCGCGTAGGAAAGTATGCCGGCGGGCGACCGCGCATGTTGCGTTCGTTGCCCGGGGGCCACGGGCCGCGTCAACGATACGGCGCGGCTGACGGCGAGGGCGGGTCCCGGGCATGTAATGGCCGCAATGACTGCCCTCACCGAACCAAGCCGACGCCGGGGAGATTGAGTGTAAGTTGATCGTGCTGGCGGAGGGCCAGTGCGAGCGGTCTCTTACGGGGTGATGTTCTTGCACAAAGGTGCTGCCCCAGCACAGCCAGCGTTTGTCGTCATGGACTTCGTTTCACCGAATCAAGCACCTGTCGCATCGACGCCCACGGATCCGTCCGGACCGACCGGAGCGATGCTGACGCCGAGTACTCCGGTGGCGGACACCTCGCGGGTGTCCAAGCGCGCGGAGACGACGCGTCGAAGCAGCAGAACCCGCCGCTCTGACGTGCCATCTCCCCCTACTGCCTCGGCGTTTCCCGCCGCTCCGCTCGTTCGACCTGACGGAACGCCCGCGCCGGTGGTGCATCTCGCGCCGGAGCTGTCGCCGTTCGCGCGCACTGGCGGACTCGGAGAAGCGGTGGCGAGTCTCGCCAAGTATCAGGCGGCCTCCGGCATCCCGGTGACCGTGTTCATGCCGCTGTACGGCGTCGTGCGCGAGCGCACGGAGCTGCAGCCATTGGGCGCGGCCTTTTCGGTGGTCGTGGGCCCGCGCACGAAAAGCGCGCGGATCTTCGAGCCGACGACTCCGGTGCAGCCCGGCACGCCGCGCGTCCTGTTCGTGGAGAGCGAGGAGTACTTCGACCGTCCCGGACTGTACGGCGACGCGGCCGGCGACTACCCCGATAACGCGCTTCGTTATGCACTGTTCGCGCGGGCCGTGCTCGTGGCGCTGCCGCGCGTGCTGCCGCAGCCGCCCAGCATCGTGCATGCGCACGACTGGCAGACGGCGCTGGCGAGCATCTACCTCAAGACAGAATTCATGGCGCATCCCTACTACGAGGGAATCCGCGCCGTGCTGTCCGTGCACAATGCCGGATATCAGGGGCACTTTCCCGCCTCCACGATGCAGGAGATCGGGCTTCCGGCCGCGCTCTACAACCACCGACAGCTCGAGTGGCATGGCCGGGTGAACCTGCTGAAGGGCGGTCTCGTCTTTTCGGACCTCGCCATCACCGTCAGTCCCACGCACGCGCATGAGCTGCGCACGGAGAAGGGCGGGTTCGGCCTGGATGGCGTGTTCGTGTCCATGCGCGATCGCCTCGTGGGCATCGTGAACGGAATCGACCAGGATGTGTGGGATCCCGAGACGGACCCGTTGCTGCCGCGTCGCTACTCGGCGGACAACCTTGCCGGCAAGAAGCGGTGCCGCATCGCGCTCCAGCGCGCGACGGGATTGAGCCGCTGGCAGGCGCCGATCTTCGGGCTCACGGCGCGGCTCGTTTCGCAGAAGGGGCTCGACCTCATCCTCGGCGACCCCGGCTACTTCGCCTTCGATGCACAGTACGTGTTCCTCGGCCACGGCGAGGGGCACTACGAGGCGATGCTGACCGAGTTGGCGGAGCGCGCGCCGAGCCGCATCGCGGTGAAGCTCGACTTCACGGATGACTTCGAGCACCTGCTGCTGTCGGGTGCGGACATGTGCCTGATGCCGTCGCTGTACGAGCCATGCGGCCTCACGCAGATGCGGGCACAGCGGTACGGGACCATCCCGGTCGCTCGGCGCACGGGCGGGCTCGCCGACACCATCGAGGATGGCGTCACGGGATTCCTGTTCGACGACTACACGCCTGCCGACTTCATGCGGGCCGCCATGCGCGCCGTGGACCAATTCCGCGACGGTGATGGATGGGAGGAGATGATGCGCGAGGCGATGGGTCGTGACTTCGGGTGGGACAAGAGCGCGGCGCGCTACCTCAGCGTGTATCGCCGAGTGCTCGGGCTCCCCGCGGTTCGCTGAGCAGTACGGCGGACGTGTTCGATCACCAGCAGCGGGCCCCGGCGAGCAGCCGGGGCCCGCTCTCGCAACGAAACGAGCATTCGCGACGTCGCCGCGCGGCGCGACGGCAGCACGCGCTTAACTTGCCGAGGTGGCCCGCCTCCGTTCTTTCCCAGTCGATTGCCTGATGCTTCTTCGCTGCTGCCTCTTCCTGCTGCTCACGATCGCGTCAGCGTGCGACGCGCAGTCCATGTCCGATGCCGGGCCACCGCCGATCGCGCGCGAGTTCCGCGCCGTGTGGATCGCGACGGTTGACAACCTGGACTGGCCGTCTCGCGAAGGGCTGAGCACGGCGGAGCAGCAGCACGAGATGATCGCGATGCTGGACAAGGTCGTCGACCTCCACATGAACGCGGTGATCTTTCAGGTGCGACCTGCGGCCGATGCGCTTTACGCGTCGACGCTCGAGCCCTGGTCGGAGTACCTGAGCGGACAGATGGGGCGCGCTCCGGTGCCGTACTACGATCCACTGGCCTTCACGGTGCGCGAGGCGCACAAGCGCGGACTGGAACTGCACGTCTGGATCAATCCGTACCGCTCGCGTTACTCGATGCACAAGCAGGCGTCGCCGACGCACATCAGCCGCACCAACCCGCGGCTCGTGCATCACTAGGGGCCGTACGAATGGATGGACCCGGGCGAGCCCGCCGTGCGCGCGCGCACGACGGCGGTGGTCCTCGATCTCGTGCGTCGGTACGACATCGATGGCGTCCACATGGACGACTACTTCTATCCGTATCCCGAGACCCATCGGGTGCGGGGCCGGGTCCGCGAGATTCCCTTCCCCGACGACGCGACGTATGCCCGCTACCGTCGCGGTGGTGGAAGATTCGACCGCGACGACTGGCGCCGGCACAACGTGGACCTGCTCGTGAAGGAACTGTACGACGGTGTGCACGACGTGAAGCCGTGGGTGAAGTTCGGCGTCAGTCCGTTCGGCATCTGGCGGCCGGGGCATCCGGCGTCGGTGCGCGGCCTTGACCAGTACGCGGTGCTGTACGCCGACGCGAAGAAATGGCTGAACGAAGGCTGGGTGGACTACATCACGCCGCAACTCTACTGGTCGGCCGATCGGCCGGAGCAGCGATACGACCAGTTGCTCAAGTGGTGGGCGGACGAGAACCTGAAGGGCCGGCACCTCTGGCCAGGCAACTATACGGGGAAGGTGGCGTTCACCAGTTCGTCCGGTTGGCGCACGGATGAGATCCTCGAGCAGATCCGCCTGACCCGCGCCCAGCCGGGCGCGACGGGCAACGTGCACTTCAGCATGAAGGTGTTCGAGCAGGACCCGGACAATCTCGATGCGCGGCTCGTGAACGAGGCCTACGCGTTGCCCGCGCTGGTTCCCGCTTCTCCGTGGCTCTCTACGTCGTCCGTGGGGCCACCGGTCGTCGTGCTGCGGGTGGATGCGTCGGGCAATCGGGTGATCGACCTGGGCTTCCAGACGTTGAGCGCGCCTGCGCCGTGGCTCTGGACGGTGCAGACGCGCACTGCGTCAGGCTGGCGAACGGACATCGTCCCCGGCTCGGTGCGTACGCGTGTGGTGGCGCCGCGCGGCGACGCGACGCCGCTCGAGGTTCGTGTGCACGCGGTGGATCGCGTTGGCAACACCGGCCCCGAAGTCCGGGTGCCCTGGATGCGCTGACGGCGCTGAAAGCTACGATTGAAGATTCGCCGTCGGCAGGAAGCGTGGCGGGACGCGAACTTTCGTCGCCTGTTCGAAGGCGAAGGCGAACTTCAGCAGCGTGGCTTCGCTCCACGCCCTGCCCATGAAGGTGATGCCGAGCGGGAGTCCTGACGCGTACCCCATGGGGACGGTGATGGCGGGGTAGCCTGCCACCGCACAGGGCGACGTGCTGCTCGAGGAAGACGAGTCGCCGTTCACGAGATCGATGAGCGTCGGCGGCCCTTGCGTCGGCGCGACGATGGCATCCAGTCGGTGCGTGGTGAAGGTGGCGTCGAGTCCCCTGGTGCGCGCGAGGCGGCCGCAGGTGTCGAGCGCCTTTTTGTAGGAGGCGCTGGTGAGCGGACCCTTCTTCGCCGCCTGTTCGAAGATCTCCTGCCCGAAGTACGGCATCTCCGCTGCGGCGTGCGCGCGGTTGAAGGCAATGAGGTCGTCGAGCGTACGGGCGCGCGCGCCGGGCCTGAGCGTGGCGAGGTACGCCTGCAGGTCCGCCTTGAACTCGTACAGCAGCACCTCGTATTCCGCGTCGTCGAAGGTGCCGGCCGTGGTGATGTCGGCCGGGTCCACGATCACGGCGCCACTGTCCTTCATGGCAGCGAGTGCTGTTTCGAGGTGCGCGTCGGCGTGCGTGCTGTAGCCCGTGTACTTCTTGCGGGCGACCCCGATGCGCGCGCCCTGGAGGCCACTCGCGTCGAGGGCAGCCAGGTAGGACTCCGGCAGCGATCGCGGCGCACGCGACGTGGCCCTGTCGCGCGGGTCGCGCCCCGCGAGCACACCGAGCAGGATGGCGGCGTCGGTGACGGTACGGGCCATCGGGCCGGCCGTGTCCTGTGAGTGCGCGATGGGAATGATGCCGCTGCGGCTCACCAGCCCGATCGTCGGCTTGAGGCCCACGAGTGAGCAGGCTGCCGCGGGCGAGGTGATCGACCCATCGGTCTCCGTGCCCACCGCCACGGCGCAGAAGCTCGCGGCCACTGCGCCCGCCGATCCGGAGCTCGAGCCGGAGGGCGTGCGGTCGAGTGCGTAGGGATTGCGCGCCTGCCCGCCACGTCCCGACCATCCACTCGACGAATGCGTGGAACGGAAGTTCGCCCATTCACTGAGGTTGGTCTTGCCGAGGATGATGGCGCCCGCCGCGCGCAGCCGCTCGACGATGTGCGCGTCGTGTGCGGCGATACTGCCCTCCAGCGCGAGGGAGCCGGCGGTGGTCGTCATGCGGTCCGCCGTGTCGATGTTGTCCTTCACGAGCACCGGAATGCCGTGCAGCGGGCCGCGCAACCGACCCGCGCGACGATCGGCGTCGCGTGCATCGGCGATGGCGAGTGCGTCGGGGTTGGTCTCGATCACGTAGTGCAGTGCGGGTCCGATGCGGTCGTGCGCGGCAATGCGATCGAGGTATTGCTGCACGAGCGAGCGTGCGGTATCCGCGCCGCTCTGCATCCCACCGGACAGATCGGCGATCGTGCGCTCCTCGATGGCAGCGGGTGCGGACGAGCCGTCGGTGCTACCACCGGCGAGGCGGGGAAGCGCGGCGCCAATGGCCATGGCCGTCGAGGCGCCCACGAACGCCCGTCGCGACAGATCGCCCGTTCCTGATTCCATTTGTCGTACTCCGGGAGATGAGGGAAGCCGAACCGTCGGCCCGGCGCCCGATTCTATCACGCCGGGTCGTCGGCCGATACGAGGTACCCCCCGCGGTTTCGCTGGAATCCTTTTTGCGCTCGCCTTGCGACGCCGCCCACCCGGCGCCGCGCGAGTCCCGTGCGGCGACGTGATCTTCGTATTCACCTGGTACCGAGATTACGTGTCACGCGCCTCCTGGCTCGCGTGCATGTGCCTCATTGGCGCATGCAGCACTGAACGGCCCATCGCCTCCAGCTACCCGGCAACGCCGGCCGCTGACCGCGCCATCCGTCTGGCGATGTCGGACGGTGCGAGCTGGCCGTCGTACGGGCGGGACTACACGAACCAGCGGTTCTCGTCGCTTGCGCAGGTCGACACGACTAACGTGAGCCGGCTCGCGCTCCAATGGGACTTCCGCAACGGCATCATGCGCGGGTACGAGACGAGCCCGATCGTGGTGGACGGGACCATGTACATCTCCACGCCACGCAATCACGTCGTGGCGCTCGACGCGGCCACCGGGGCCAAGAAGTGGGAATACTCCCACCAGTATGGCACCACGATCGACTGTTGCGGGCCGATCAACCGTGGCGTCGCGGTCTACGGCGGGCGCGTGTTCATGGGCACCGTGGATGCGCGGCTGGTGGCGCTCGACGCTGCGACCGGGCGCAAGCTGTGGGACGTGAAGGTCGGCGACAACGAGCTGGGCTATCACATCACGAGTGCGCCCGTGGCAGTGGCGGGCCTCGTGATCACGGGCATCAGCTGCGGCGAGCAGGGCGGGCGGTGCTATGTCACGGCATACGACGCCGCCGACGGGCACCAGCGCTGGCGCTTCTACACCATCCCATCGCCCGCGCAGGGTGGATGGTGGGGAAAGTGGAAGACCACCGATCCCTTCGGCACGCCGCTCGGTCGCGACATCGCGCGCGAGCACGCCGACAGTGCGAAGCATGCGGACAGCTGGAAGAACGGCGGCGCACCGATGTGGCACGCGCCGGCGGTGGACACGGCCCTCAATCTGGTCTACCTGAACGTGGGAAATGCGGCGCCCGATGAGGACGGCTCGGTGCGGCCGGGCGACAACCTTTACAGTTGCTCGCTGGTGGCGATCGACCTCGCCACCGGGAAGCTGCGCTGGTACTTCCAGTTCATGCCGCATGACCTCTGGGACTACGATGCGGCGGCGCCCATCGTGCTCGTCGACGTGCCGGACAGCACCGGCGCGACGGTGCCGGCGGCCGCGCAGCCCGGCAAGACGGGCTGGGTGTACGTGGTGGACCGACGCACGGGCGCACCCATTCGTCGCTCCGACGCCTTCGTGCCGCAGGAGCATTTCCTCGAGAAGCCCACCCGCGATGGCGTGATGATCTCGCCCGCGACACTCGGCGGATCCGACTGGTCGCCGCCGGCGTACAACCCGGCGCTCGGCTACCTGTTCGTGAACGGCAACTATTTTCCGCAGCTCTATAAGCTGAAGCCGGAGGTACTCGAGCGGCCCGCGCAGTACTGGGGCGGCACGGTGCTCTCGCCCACGGGCAAGGATTACGGTCTCTACTCCGCGGTGGACCTGCGCACGGGCAAGATCGCGTGGCAGTACCGCACGGCACGGGCAATGATCAGCGGCTCCGTCGCGACCGCGGGCGGGCTCACGTTCACCGGCCTCACCGACGGACATTTCGTTGCGTTCAATGCGCGCTCCGGTGCGCTGCTCTGGGACTACCGCACAAAAGCCGGCGTGAACGCGCCGCCCATCACCTATGCGATCAAGGGGCGTCAGTACGTGGCGGTGGCCGCGGGCGGCAACCTGCCGTTGAACAGCACGCGTGGCGACGACCTCCTCGTGTTTGCGCTGGATTCCACGGCCGCCGCACCGAGGGGCACACCATGATCTCCCGCCGCGGAATCACGCTCGCTGCCATCGTCGCGCTGTGCGGCGTGGGCCTGGCACAGGGACAGGCGGGCCGCTCACGCGGTGAGGTTTCCAAGGTGGACACTCCGCCGCCGACGACCGGATCGCGCACGAACGAAGACCTGCAGCCAGCGCAACTGCAGACGCTTCCCCCCGGAATGACGACGGACGTGCTCGTGGACGGCGACCGGATCTTTCATTCCACCGGTGGCTGCTTCGCGTGTCATGGTGCGGAAGGCGAAGGCCTGCCCGCGGCAGGCGCGGCCATTACCACGGGGCTCGCCTACGTGCCCACGGACGTGAAGGCAATCGCCACGCTCATCGCGCACGGGCTGCCCGACGCAGACACGCGCTCGCCCATTGCGATGCCGCCGCGCGGCGCGAAGGGCAACCTCACGCCGGTGGAGATCGAGCACGTGGCCTCGTACGTGTGGGCCATCAGCCAGACGCGCGGCGAACCATGGCCCGGCGGTCATGCCTCGCACTTCCATCTGATCCCTCCCGGCTCCACGAGCGGGACGGCATCTCCCGACCGCCCCGTGCCGAGGCACCAGTGAGAACGATGCGTCGCGCTTCGGTGGTACTCGTCTCCGCATTGGTCGGTGGCCTGACGAGCAGCTGCCGCGACCCGCAGGACGCCGGCACCATGCGCGCCAGCGCGCGCGTTCGCGAATCCGAGCCCGTCGTCGCCGCGCACGGCGATCCGGATGCTGCAATGCTCACCGCCATGCGCGATACGGCAAGCTGGCCGTCATACGGACGCGACTACAGCAACCAGCGCTTCTCCCCGCTCGGCCAGATCACCACCGCGTCGGTGAAGCAGCTGGCGCTCGCCTGGCACTACAAGACCGGCGTGGTGAAGGCGTTCGAGACCAGCCCCATCGTCGTCGACGGCACGATGTACATCACGACGGCGCTGAACCACGTCATCGCACTCGACGCCGGCACCGGCGCGAAGAAATGGGAGTGGGTCGCCGACCTCGGCACTACCATCATCTGCTGCGGGCCGGTGAATCGCGGCGTGTCCGTGTATGGCGGTCGCGTGTACGTCGGCACGCTCGACGCGCGGCTCGTGGCACTGGATGCGGCCACGGGACGCCAGCTCTGGCAGGTGCAGGTGGGCGACAACTCCCGCGGCTACAGCATCACGATGGCGCCGCTCGCCGTGCAGGGAAAGATCATCACCGGCGTGTCGGGCGCGGAGTACGGCATCCGGGGCTACGTCACGGCATACGATGCGGTCACCGGCCGGCAACTCTGGCGCTGGTACACCGTCCCGAGTCCCGACGAAGGCGGCTGGTGGGGCAAGTGGAGCACCACGGATCCCTTCGGCATGCCGCTGCATCGCGACATCGCGCGCGAGAAGGCCGACAGCGCGACGTATCCGGATGCATGGAAGCAGGGTGGCGGCTCGGTCTGGCAAACGCCGGCCGTCGATCTCGCGCGCAACCTGCTCGTCCTCACCGTGAACAACCCGTCGCCGGACGTGGATGGTGTGGTGCGGCCGGGCGACAACCTGTACACCGACTGCATCGTTGCGCTGGACCTCCGGACCGGCACCCTGAAATGGTATTTCCAGCAGGTCCCGCACGATCGCTGGGACTACGACCCCATTTCCCCGCCGATCCTCGTCGATGTGCGCGACTCGAGCGGGCGGGTCGTTCCCGCCGTGGCGGAAGCAGGAAAGACAGGCTGGGTGTACGTGCTGAACCGCGAGACCGGCGCGCCGATCCGCCGCTCCGACCCGTTCGTGCCGATGCAGTCGATGTTCGAATCGCCCACGCGCGAGGGCGTGCTCATCGCGCCCGGTGGCAACGGTGGGTCCGAGTGGTCGCCCGCCGCGGTGAACCCGATGCTCGACTACATGTACGTGCTCGGCCTGAACGAGCCGGACGTGTACAAGCTGCGTCCCGAGCGCCTGAAGAACGGCGCGAGCTGGCTCGCTGGTGTCTGGCTCAGCGCGCTCGGTGACAAGGCGTCGGGCACCTTTTCCGCGGTGGACCTCAACACCGGCCGCATCGCGTGGCAGCAGAAGATGCAGCATCGCATGGTTGGTGGCGCGCTCGCCACGGCGGGCGGCGTCGTCTTCGTGGGCAGCAAGGAGCGCGTCTTCTACGCGTTCGACGCGCAGCACGGTGACACGCTCTGGCACTACCTCGCCCCCGCCGGCGTCAACGCACCGCCGGTGAGCTTCGCGGTGAATGGCCGGCAATATATCGCCGTCGCGGCCGGCGGCGTGCTCCAGATCAATGCACCGCGTGGTGACGAGCTGCTCGTCTTCGCGCTGCCGTCCGCCGCAGACACGAGCTTCGCAGTGCCGGCGAGCCGTGGTTCTGCGTCGGCCTCGATCCTGTCGCGCCGATGAGTCGCCATGACGCGTTGATCCGCTACGCGGCGCTCGCCGCGCTCGCGTGTGCCAGCGCCTGCACGGTGCGCGAGCGCGACACGCACGAGACTCCAAGCCAGGTGGAGCTGCGTGATCGAGCCCCCGAGCTGTACGTGCCCTCCAATCTCGCGCAGCGGCCCGACACGGCGTTGCTGCGCAACATGCGTCATGCCTTCGACACCGACGACGAACTCCAGCCGGACACGCTGCCCACCCTGCCCGACGGGGTGACGCTGGCCGACGTCCGCAACGGAGACGACCTGTTTCACGGAACGGGTGGCTGCAGGAACTGCCACGGTTCCGAGGCAACCGGGCTGGCCGGCCGCGGCTCCTCGCTCACCGCCGGCCTGCACCTCATCCCGAGCAGTGACCTGCGGGGGATCGACTCGATCATCGTCAACGGCATCGCGGACGCCGAGACGCGCTCGCCAATCGCGATGCCGCCGCGCGGGCAGCACGGCAACCTCACCACGATCGAGACGCATGCCCTCGCCACCTACGTGTGGGCGCTCGCGAACGCGCGCGACGAGCCGTGGCCCGGTGGCCATCCGCAGCATGGTATTCACGATATCAACAGCTCTGCACGGACGGACATCCCATGATGCCGGCGCCGGTCACTGCGCTCTTCCAGAGCCTCACGCGCCAGGCCAGTGGCGGCCGTCCCTCCACGCAGCACACGGCAGGTCCGGCTGCAGACGCCATCGCCCGCCTTGGCGTGGGGATGATCATTACCGCGGCCATCGTGTTCGCGGTGGTGATGGTGCTGCTGGTCTGGCCCATCATCCGTGGTGGCAGTACAAGCGAGGACGCACCCCGCGTCATCGACGAGCGTCGCTGGGAATTTCGCTGGATCGTCGTGGGCGGCGCGCTCGTCCCCATGCTCATCCTCGCGGGCGTCTTCGTCTTCTCGCTCGGCATCATGCGCGCCGACGGAGTGCCGTCGTCGCCCTACGAGGTCGAAGTGATCGGGCACCAGTGGTGGTGGGAGGTGCGCTATCCCGCCAACGGATTCGTCACTGCCAACGAAATCCACATTCCCGTCGGGCGGCCGGTGCGCATCCACCTCAGGAGCGCCGACGTGATCCACAGCTTCTGGGTGCCGCAACTGCAGGGCAAGACCGACGCGATCACGGGCCAGGTGAATGAGACGTGGCTGCAGGCGAACCGACCGGGCGTCTATCGCGGTGAGTGCGCCGAGTTCTGCGGGCTCCAGCATGCCCACATGTCGTTCGTCGTGGTGGCGGATGCGCAGGGCGACTACGACGCGTGGGTCGCCAACCAGGTGCGCCCGGCAGCGGTACCCACCGATTCGTCGGCCCTCATGGGACAGAAGGTGTTCCTCTCGCAGTCCTGCTCGTACTGCCACACGGTGCGCGGTACGCCGGCCGGAGCACGCGTCGGCCCCGACCTCACGCACCTCGCCTCGCGCCGCACGCTCGGCGCGGGCGCGCTCGACAATTCGCGCGGCAACCTCGCCGCATGGATCGAGAACCCCGACCGGCTCAAGCCCGGGACGAAGATGCCACCCGTTCCGCTCGACGGCGCCACCCTGCAGGCGCTCGTCGCCTACCTCGAAACCCTTCGCTAGAGGAGATCGCGTGTCCAGCACTGCCGAACGTCTCACCGCGATCTGGGAGCCTCCGCGCTCGGTGTATTCGTGGTTCGCCACGGTGGATCACAAGCGCATCGGAATGCGCTACCTCGTCGTCTCGTTCTTCTTCCTCGCGCTCGGCGGGCTCGACGCGGCGTTCATGCGCATGCAACTCGCGCGGCCGGAGAGTCACCTCCTGACTCCGGAAGCGTACGACCAGCTGTTCACCATGCACGGCACCACGATGATCTTCTGGTACGCCTCGCCCATGCTTTCGGGCTTCGGCAACTACCTCGTGCCGCTCATGATCGGCTCGCGCGACATGGCGTTCCCGCGACTGAACGCCTTCAGCTTCTGGACGTACCTGCTGTCCGGCATGATCCACTACATCGGCATCACGCGCGGCATCGCACCGCATGCCGGGTGGTTCGCGTACGCCCCGCTCACGAGCTCGGCGTACAGCCCCGGGTACAACACCGAGTTCTACACGCTGGCCCTGCTCTTCCTCGCGATCTCCACGACCGCCGGCGCGATCAACTTCATCGCGACCATCCTCACGATGCGCGCGCCGGGCATGTCGCTCAACCGCATGCCGCTGATGATGTGGAGCACGCTCACCACGTCGGCGTCCATCGTGATGTCGCTCCCCGCGCTCACCGCGGCGCTCGTCTTCCTCGAGCTCGACCGACGGTACGGATTCCATTTCTACGATCCCGTCCGCGGCGGCGCGCCACTGCTCTGGCAGCACCTGTTCTGGCTGTTCGGCCATCCGTGGGTCTACATCATCATTTTGCCCGCCACCGGCATGGTGTCGATGATGCTCCCGACCTTCTCCCGACGGCGGATCATCGGCTACGACTTCGTCGCGATGGCCACGGTGAGCACGGGGCTGATCGGCTTCGGCGTCTGGGCGCATCACATGTTCGCCACCGGCATCCCCCACTTGGCCGAGGGGTTCTTCAGCGCCGCGAGCATGACGGTGTCCATCCCGAGCGCCGTGCAGATCTTCGCGTGGCTCGCCACGCTCTGGGCCGCCCGGCGCGTGGAGCGAACCACATCGATGCTGTTCATCGTCGGCTTCATCGTGCTGTTCGTGATTGGCGGCATCAGCGGCGTGATGGTCGCCTCGGTGCCCTTCGACTGGCAGGCCCACGACACGTACTTCGTCGTCGCGCACCTGCACTACGTGCTCATCGGCATGAACCTCTTCCCGGTGATCGCGGCGTTCTACTACTGGCTGCCCAAGATGACGGGACGCATGCTCGACGAGCGGCTGGGGCGCTGGAACTTCTGGATCATGTTCATCGGGATGAACATCACGTTCTTTCCCATGCACATCCTCGGGCTGCGCGGCATGCCGCGCCGGATTTACACGTATCCCGGAGGACTCGGCTGGGATCGACTGAACCTGATCGAGACCTGGGGCGCGTACCTGTTCGCCCTCGGCGTGCTGCTCTTCATCATCAACGTCGTGCGCAGCCAGTTCAGCGGCGCCGCCGCCGGATCGAATCCCTGGAAGGCCGCGGGCCTCGAATGGTCGGTGAGCTCACCGCCCCCTCCCTACAACTTCGTGGTGATTCCCACCGTCGCGTCGCGCGACCCGCTCTGGGACGGGCACAACGAGGTTGGTCATCCCCGCGAGGAACGCCTGCTCGATGAAAGCAAGGAGACGCTGGGCACCAGCGTGCTGGATGCCGAGCCGGACCGCCGCCTGCCGATGCCGGAGGATACCCTGCTGCCGCTGCTGCTCGCCGTCGCGATCACCATCGTCTTCCTCGGCCTGCTGTTCCGGTCCATGCTGCTCGGCGGCGGCGGGCTCGTTGCCGCCCTGCTCCTCACCGCCGGCTGGATGTGGCCTTCCAATGATCGCGAGGTGACGACGTGAGCGGTGTCATCGCGCCCACGGATGCGCTGCCGCCTGGTGCGGGGCGGCTGCCGACGTTCGGCAGGCGTTCCCGGGCGCCGGGCTGGTGGGGCATGGTGCTCTTCTGCGCGACGGAAGTCACGCTCTTCCTGTACTTCATCGGCAGCTGGCTCTACCTGCGTGGCACGGTCACGTCGTTCGGGGCAGAGGGGGGTCACCATCCCGCGCTCGGCATTCCGCTCACACTTACCGCGCTGCTCGTGTCCAGCAGCATCACGCTGCGCTGGGGCGAACGCGCCATCCGCCGCGGCGACACGGGCCGCCTCACGGCCGGCCTGGTGGCGACGCTCGTGCTGGGCGCCGCGTTCCTCGCGCTGCAGGCCGTGGAATACGCGAAGCAGGAGCACGTGCCGCAGGCCGACGCCTACTGGTCCGCGTTCTACACGATCACGGGATTTCACGGCGCACACGTGCTGCTCGGCTGGCTCATGCTGGCCTTCACCCTTCTGCGCCACACGCGCGGACATTTCACTGCCGAACGACACCTGGCCGTCGAGAACACCGCGCTCTACTGGCACATGGTGGACGTCGTCTGGATCATGATCGTGTCCGCCCTCTACCTGGCGCCCTGGCTATGGTGAACACGCACGCGCCGCATCTCGTCTCGGCGAGGACGTTGTGGCTCACGCTGCTGGCGGGTCCCATCGCCTGGGTGGCCGACGAAGGCATCGCGCTGGTGATCGAGGCGAACGTGTGCTCGGGACCCGTGCACGCGGCCCCCGGCATCGCGCGCGTCACGCTGGTTGTCGTCGCGCTCGCGGCCCTCGCCGCCATTGCGCTGGCCGCCCTCACGGCGGTGCGCTCGCTGCGTTCGCTGGATTCCGGTGATCACGCCGTCTCGATTCGACTGGAGCGCTCTCGCTTCCTCACCATCGCCGCACTCCTGCTGGCTGGCGTCGCCGCCTTCGGCGTGACTCTACGGTTGATCGCAGCCCTCGCGGGGATCGTATGCGGATGATGCCTTCCACGCTCGCCGTCGCCGTCGCCAGCGCCGGCCCATCGGCGAGTACCCGCGCCGCGAGGAAGGGCGCGTGCTCGCGCGTCGTATCGCGACTCACCATGGCGGCGCTGCTCGCCGTGAGCGCATGCGTGCGCGACAACCAGGTATCGCTCGACCGACGCGTGGAAGGTGGAGACGCCCGCCGTGGGCGCCAGCAGATCGTCGCGTATGGCTGTGGCTCATGCCACACCATTCCCGGCATCACGGGCGCCAACGGCATGGTCGGTCCGCCGCTCACCTCGTGGTCGCAGCGCCGGATCATCGCCGGCGAGGTGGCGAATACACCGGACAACCTCGTGTACTGGATCACGGTGCCGCAGTCCATCGAGCCCGGCGTGGCGATGCCCAACATGGGCGTGAGCGACGGGCAGGCCCGCGACATCGCGGCATATCTCTACACTCTGAAATAGGGCGGCACTCCCGGGCGCGGAAGGCTCGCGCAACGCCTGTTCCTTGACATCCGGGCGCGCGCATGTAACCATTCATCCGGATATACGGATGATACAAGCGCGCCCCATCTTCGATCGCCTCTCGGCGCTGGCCGACCCCACACGGAGTCGGCTGCTCCTGCTGCTCGACCGCCACGAGCTCACGGTGGGTGAGTTGTGCTCGGCGCTGCAGTTGCCGCAGAGCACCGTGAGCCGCCACCTGAAGACGCTGGCCGACGAGGCCTGGGTGGTGGCGCGCGCGGACGGCACGAGCCGCCGCTACGCCATGCCCGGTTCGGCGCTCGATGCCAGTGCGCGGCGACTCTGGCACCTCGTGCGTGACCAGGTGAGCGCGACGCCATCCGCGCGGCAGGACCTCGCGCGCGCCGAGCGGGTGTTGCACGAGCGGCGGACCACGTCGCAGTCGTTCTTCTCCACTCGCGCCGGCCACTGGGACAAGGTGCGCGCGGACCTCTACGGATCGGGCGCCGATCTCGCGCCACTCGCCGCGCTGCTCGACCCCACCTGGGCAGTTGGCGACCTCGGTTGCGGGACTGGGCAGACAACGGCGGCACTCGCGCCATTCGTCGGCCGCGTGATCGCCGTCGATGAATCGAGCCCCATGCTGGCCGCCGCCCGCAAGCGGCTCGATGGCCAGCCGAACGTCGAACTGCGAAGCGGGCGACTCGAAGACCTGCCGATCGATGATGGCGAACTCGATGCAGCCGTGCTCTCGCTCGTCCTGCACTTCGTCGTGGACCCGGCGCGCATCCTGGCCGAGGCCGCCCGCGTCCTGAAACCTGGCGGGCGGCTGCTGGTGGTGGACATGCTGCCGCACGAGCGCGAGGACTACCGCACGACGATGGGCCATCTCTGGCCTGGCTTCAGCGACGAGCAGCTGACCGGATGGCTCCGCGACGCCGGCTTCGACGACCCGAGGATCGTTCCGCTCCCTCCCGATCCTCAGGCGAAGGGCCCGAGCCTGTTCACTGCCCGGGCCATTCGCGTTTCCTGATCCTCTCGTCTTGTCGTTCTCTCGTCCTCTCGTCCTCTCGTCCTCTCGTTCTCTCGTCCTCTCAAATCTCATGGCAACGACACAACGCCCCACCGCCCACACGGCGCTCGACCGCCCGGCCTTCAAGGTGGCGGATCTCTCCCTCGCCGAGTTCGGCCGCAAGGAGCTTCGCCTCGCCGAGCAGGAAATGCCCGGCCTCATGGCGCTGCGCGCCGAGTACAAGGGCAAGCATCCGCTGAAGGGTGCGAAAATCATGGGCTCGCTGCACATGACCGTGCAGACGGCCGTGCTCATCGAGACCCTCACGGAGCTTGGCGCCGACGTGCGCTGGGTGAGCTGCAACATCTTCAGCACGCAGGATCACGCATCGGCCGCGGTGGCTGTCGGCAAGGACGGCACGGTGGACAACCCGAAGGGCATCGCCGTGTTCGCGTGGAAGGGTGAGACGCTCGAGGAGTACTGGTGGTGCACGGAGCAGGCGCTCATGTGGCCTGACGGCAGCGGCCCGAATCTCATCCTGGATGACGGCGGCGATGCCACGATGCTCGTGCACAAGGGTGCCGATTACGAGCTGAGCGGCGCGGTGCCTGCGTTCAATCCAGAGACGGACAGCGAGGAGTGGGGCGTCATTCTCGACCTGCTGCGCGTCGAGATCGTGAAGAACCCCGGCCGCTGGACGAGAGTCGCCGCGGATGTGCGCGGCGTCTCCGAGGAGACCACGACCGGCGTGCATCGCCTGTACGAGATGATGAACGCCGGCACGCTCAGGTTTCCGGCGATCAACGTGAACGATGCGGTGACGAAGTCCAAGTTCGACAACCTGTACGGCTGCCGCCACTCGCTCACCGACGGCATCCTGCGCGCGAGCGACGTGATGCTCGCGGGCAAGGTCGCAGTGATCTTCGGGTACGGCGACGTCGGCAAGGGCTGCGCCCAGTCGCTGCGCGGTCAGGGTGCGCGTGTCATCATCACCGAGATCGACCCGATCTGCGCGCTGCAGGCGGCGATGGAAGGCTACCAGGTCACGACGCTCGAAGACGTCGTGAGCTCGGCCGACATCTTCATCACGGCGACGGGCAACAAGAACATCATCACCGTCAGCGACATGGCGAAGATGAAGGACAAGGCCATCGTCGGGAACATCGGCCACTTCGACAACGAGATCGACATGGCCGGCCTGAAGAAGAAGGGCATCACGCGCATCAACATCAAGCCGCAGTATGACGAGTTCGTCTTCCCGGACGGCCACTCGGTGATGATCCTCGCCGAGGGAAGACTGCTGAACCTCGGTTGTGCGACGGGCCATCCGAGCTTCGTGATGTCGGCGTCGTTCACCAACCAGGTGATGGCGCAGCTGGAGCTGCACCACAATGCCGGCAACCTCGAGAAGAAGGTGTACACGCTGCCGAAGCACCTCGATGAAAAGGTGGCGCGCCTCCATCTCGACAAGCTCGGCGTGAAGCTGACGAAGCTGTCGCCGGACCAGGCGTCTTACATCGGTGTACCGGTGGACGGACCGTACAAGCCGGATCACTACCGGTACTAGCGCGGCGGGCGAAGCGAGCCAACGGGCGCACGGGCGAGTAGCCCCGTGCGCCCGTTTTGCTGCTCCGGACCCGCGGACGGAGCACCGTGGAACGGCCGTTTCGGTGTGCATGGGTTGAGGTCGCCCTAACTCCATGCGCAGGCACGGCTTGCGGTTGCGGCCCGGTTTTCGCTTGCAAGCGAGGCTTCGGCCCACCACTTGTTCGCTCTTCGTCCGTCCGCATGCCCGTCTCGCGTCACCGCCTGCTCCTCGCGGCGTCATTGCTCGTGTCAGCAACCCAGGTCGCGAGTGCGCAGGCCGTGCCGCGCGCGCGCGCCATGCACGACTCCATCACCGTCACCACCGTGACGTTCCCGGGTGCCACGAACGTCTCCACCGACGACCTCAAGCGCGTGATCTTCACGCGCGCGTCGCCGTGCCGACTGCCGTTCCTGATCCCGATCTGCAAGCTCACGATGTCGCAGCTGGTGGTCGACCGCCGCCGCACCACGTCGGCTGCACTCGGCGAGGACATCACCGCGTTGCGCGTGTACCTCTGGCAGCGCGGCTATCGCGATGCGCAGGTCGATACCGTACTCACGCCGCAGGCGCGGGGGACGGCGGTCGCGTTCCGCATCGTCGAGGGGGAGCCGGTGCGCATCGGCGCGTTGAGCATCACGCAGCGGGTGCCCGTCCTCTCGCCCCACGAGCTCGCGGAAGCCGTGACGCTCAAGGAGGGTGATGCCCTCAGCCTCATCTCCCTCGACACCACGCTCTCGCGGCTGCACGCCGCGGTCTGGAACAAGGGTTACGGCGATGTCCGTATCGATACGACGGTGCCGAGGCCGGATGCCTCCCTCGTGGTGCCGATGCGGATCGACATCGATCCGCGGTGGATCACGCGCGTGGGTGTCGTGAACTTCGAGGGCAACTCGTACCTCAGCGCCGCCACCCTGCGGCGCGCGCTGCTGCTGCAACCGGGGTCGCTCTACACGCACGACGCGGTGCTCGAGAGCCAGCGCCGGCTCTTCCAGTCACCCGCGATCGCGCGTGCGCTCGTGATCACGCCGGTGGCCGGCGACAGCGTCAAGACCATCACGGTCGCCGTTGCCGAGACGCCCGCGCACCACGCCTCGCTCACGCTGGGGTTCAACACCATCGAGTTCGGCCAGGCCGCCACCGAACTCCGGCTCAACGACCTCGGCGCCGGACGCTGGCTCTCCCTGCGCGCGGCCGCAGGCAACCTGCTCGGTGAGCAGCTCGATGGACGCGGCATCTTCCGTCAGTCGCTTCCGGACGACATCACCGGGGATCCGCAGGGCTTCCTGCAGCCAACCTACCAGGCGTCGGCCACGCTCACGCAGCCGTGGATTGCCGGCGCGCGCACATCCGTTGCGCTGACGGCCTTCGCCGGCCGTCGCTCCATTCCGAACGTCGTCATCGACGAGGACGTCGGTGTCTCGCTGGGCCTGGTGCACGAGCTGTCGCTTCGCACGCCCATCGGCATCAACTATCGGCTCGAGGCCACGCGCGTGCAGGGCAGCGCGGTGTACTTCTGCGCCGGCTACGGCATCTGCGACGCCGCCACGCGCGATGCCCTCACGCGACGCCAGCGTCTTTCACCCGTCGGCGTCAGCGCCTGGATCGACCGCTCGGACGACCTCGAAGTCCCGACCTCCGGCTACACCGCGGTCATAGACGCGGAGCATGCGTCCAGCCTGACGCGGTCGACATTCGCACACAACCGCGTCGCGGTGGATGCCTCGGCTTACCACTCGTTCGGCACCGTGAAGGAAGTGGCGGGCCCGGAAGCCCCGCGTCGTACGCTCGCCGTGCATGGCCGCCTGGGATACGTACGTCCGCTCGTGAGCGACCGCGCCAACCTCGGCATCGCGAGCGACGGCGAGGGCATCCTGCATCCGCGCGCGCGCTTCTACGCAGGCGGCATGCAGTCCGTGCGCGGCTTTGCCGAGAACGAACTGGGACCGACCGTGCTCCAGGCGCGTCGTGCGTCGCTCATTGGCGCGGGTTGCACGGACGCGACCATCCTCAGTGGCCAGTGTGATCCTTCCGGCGTACCGAACGACGAGCTGTTCGCGCGACCAATCGGAGGAACCAGCCTGATCGAAGGCAGCATCGAGTTCCGCATTCCCGTGCTGAAGGCGCTGGGCGCCGTCGCGTTCCTCGATGGGGCATACGTGGGAACCGCGGGAATCGCGTCGCCGGCCAGCGGCAAGGGCGCCGTGACGCCCGGCATCGGCTTTCGCTATCGCTCGCCACTGGGTGTGCTCCGCCTCGACATCGGGCTGCGTCCGGTGGGGGACGAGATGCTGCCCGTCGTCGTCTCCGTGCTGGACGCGCAGGGGCAGGAGCAGATCGTGCGGCTGGCGAGCGAGAAGAGCTGGTCGCCCATCAGTCCCACCACAGGCACGCTGCACTCCATCGCGCGCCGACTCGTCGTTCACTTCGCCATGGGCCAGGCCTACTGATGACGGCCGCCACGCCCCCGTCGCCGCGGCTGACCGACCGTCGTCGTCGCATCGCGAAGGCACTCGTCGCGTTCGTGTTCGGTCCCCTGCTGCTCGGCATTCTCATCGTGGTAGTCTTCGCGATGACACCCTGGGGCAATGAGCGCGTCCGTCGCCTGCTCGTCTCGCAGGCCAACCAGCGGCTCACGGGTGAACTGACGGTCGACCACCTGCGCGGCAACCTGTTCACAGGCGCCACGCTGACGAACGTCCAGCTCATCGACAGCCTCAAGCACCCCGTGTTCGCTGCGCGGCGCGTGAAGGTCCGCTACGGCCTGTTCGCCGCGCTGCGCCGCGAGGTCGTGATCAAGTCGCTCGAGCTCGATACAGCGGTCGTGGTGCTGGACAAGCGTCCCGGTGCTCGCTGGAACTTCCAGTCGCTGATGCGGCCGAGCACTACGCCAAAGGATACGAGCAGGCATGGGGCACCTCCCCAGCTGAGCGACATCACCATCCTGCACAGTCGCTTTCTCTACCGTCGTCCCTGGCAACCTGATTCCACGCTCAGCCCCGCGGCGCGCGACTCCGCGGTCGCGAAGGCGCTTGCGCCGGACGCGCGTCGCCGCACGGTGCGCGTGCCTGGTGGCTACCAGCGCGTGCTCGACTATCGCAACATCGACGCGAAGCTCCCCGTCGTCACGATCGGTCATGATGCACAACCGACGGCCGTGCACATCGGTGCGTTGTCCATGATGGCCGAGCCGTATCGTCCCCCGGCGATCGACGTGCGGTCGCTGATGGGAATACTGTATGCCGGGAAGGACTCGATCTGGTGGCGTGGCGCGCACATGGCGCTGCCCGGCTCGAAAGTCAGCGGCGACGGCACCATCGGCTTCCATCACAGCGGATTCAGGCTCGACCTCACCGGCTCGCCGGTGGCGCTCGCTGACCTGCAGTGGCTCGATCCGAAGCTTGCACCGAACGGCGGCGGCACGCTGCGCTACCAGATGCACCTGCACGGCGACACGTCGGATTTCGCCGTCACCAATGCGAACCTGAAGTACGGTGTGGCGTCGCTCGTCGGCGACGCGTCGGTCTCGCGGATCGTCGCGGGCCACCACGCCGACCTGCTCGTGCGCAACGCCGACCTCACGGTCGCGCGCCTCAGCACGGCGGTGATTCATGAGCTCGCGCCGTCGCTGAAGCTCGCCCGCAGCGGGACGTTCGACGGGCATGTCGTGGTGAGTGGCAAGCCCAGCGACCTCCTCCTCGACGCGGATGTCCGGTTCGACGATACGCGCGCGGGCCGCAGTCACGTCATCGCGCGCGGCGGCATCGGCGTCAGCGGCGGGATGCGGGCGCGAGACCTCAACGTGCAGCTTCTCCCGCTGCAGGTGGCCACCCTCGGCGGCTCCGGACTGAAGATCCCGCTTGGCGGAACGCTCAGCGGCAATGCCGTGGTGAGCGGTGCGCAGCGCGAAGGGTGGTCGGTACGCGGTGACCTCACGCACGTGGAGCGTGATGCGCGCTCGCGCGTGATCGGGAGTGGCCGCTATCAGGTGGCCGGCAAGCGGATCGTGGCCGACGCCACGCTGAAGGCCCTCGCCCTGGTGACCGTGGGCCGGTTCGTCCCTTCTGCCGAATTGCGCGGTTCCGTGTCGGGTACGGTGCACGCCGAGGGAACGACGCGTGAGTTGCGCATCTCCGGTGACCTTCGCTCACCGGATGGCGGTCGGGTCGATGGTCGCGGCACCGTGATGCTGGCGGGCTCGCGCTCGCGGTATGACGTCGCGGTGGCGCTCGATGCACTGAACGCACGTGCGTTCTCGCGTCGTGGTCCCGTCACCCGACTCACCGGCACGGTGATGGCGCACGGCACCGGCACCGCACCGTCGACCGCGAATGCCGTGTTCGCCGCCAATCTCGTCCGCTCGAACTACGACAGTTTCACGGTGGAGCGTCTTCTCGCGCGCGGCTCGGTCGGCAACGGCCTGCTGCGACTGGACACCCTGACAGCCATCGAGCGCGGCGCCCTGGCGAGTGCGCGTGGCACCCTGGGGCTCACCGCCGCGCAGCACGGCAGGCTCGCCTTTACAGTCCTCGTCGATTCGCTGAAGTCGTTGCGCCCGTACATCGGCACCTCCGACTCCGCCATCGTCGCCGTCGCATCCGGACGGCAGGGCGCCGTGCTGGCGGCCGCGCGCGCGGACTCCGCGCGTCGGGCGGAGGTGGTGCGGATCGCGCAGCTCGCGCTGGGGCTGCCGCCGGGTGTGGCGCTGGTCCTCGATACGCTGCCGTCACTGCGGCGCGACTCGCTCGCCGGTTCGCTCTTCGCGTCGGGTACTCTGCTCGGGAACGTCAAGGAACTTGGCATCGATGCCACGGTGCGCGGATCCGGGCTCGTCGTGCGCGGAAGCTCGGCACGCAGGCTCGGTGGTGAGCTGCACTCCGCGAACCTTCGCGATGCCGGATCGCCGCTCACCTTCCGACTCGGCGCCGACACGGTGCAGTATGCCGGCCTCGGTTTCCAGCGCGTGGATGCGCAGGGCAATCGCGCGCATGGTCGCATCGTCTCCGACCTTCGCATCCGGCAGGATTCGCTCGTGTCGTATGCGGCGCTCGGAAGCTATGCCAGCCCGTCGAAGGGAGTACACGACATCGGCCTCGATTCGCTTCGCCTCACCATCGACACCCTGGTGTGGCGACTTGCGCATCCCGGCGGCATCCGGCTGGCCGATGGTGATATCCGTGTCGACTCGCTCGACCTGCGCAGCTCGACGGACGGCCGCCTCTACGCCAATGGCGTGGTGCCGAAGGATGCGCCGATCCGCCTTGATGTTGTTGCGGAGGCCGTGCGGGTCTCGACGGTACTGCGGGCGCTGCAGCGGGATGCCGACGCCGATGGCGTGATCGGGGCCGCATGGCGGTTCTCGGGAGTGCGCACCAATCCCGCGATCGTCGGGCGCGCGACCCTGCGCGACGCGGTCTACAAGAGCACTCGCGCACCTGACGCGGACGTGGTGCTGGACTACCATAGAAGGCGGCTGGCACTCGACGCCACGGCGCGTGACAGTTCCGGCCGTCGCGTGCTCGTCGGTACCGCATCGCTTCCGCTGGACCTGGCCTTCACGGGCGTGTCCGGCAGCCGAAAGCTTCCGGGCGCGCTCGTGGCCGACGTGGTGTTCGACAGCCTCGCCCTTGCGGCGCTACCGCTGGACTCGCGGATGATCGAGGACGTTCGCGGCATGCTGGTCGCCGACGCGCACGTGCGCGGTAGCTGGGCCGCACCGGTCTACAGCGGAAGGGGAGCACTCCGGAATGGCGGGGCAACCTTCCTGGCCACCAACATGCGCGTGGAGAGCGCGATCGCGGACCTCCATCTCGTCGGCGACTCGCTCGTCCTCGATTCGCTCGTCGCGCGAGCACGCGGCACCATGCGCGCCAGCGGCTCCGTCGACTTCGCCGATCGCGCACATCCATTCGTCCAATTGACCGCGAGTGGAGAGAACCTGCGCGTCATGGACCAGACGCGCGGCCTGCTCGACGTGAATGGCGGCATCGTCGCCCTCGGTCCGCTGGATGCCGTGCGCGTGACCGGTCGCGGGAAGATGCTGGGCGGCTACCTCGCGCTCAAGCAGTTCAGGAAGGACCTCCTGCGCGTGAAGGCACCGGGCGACATCTCGACGTTCGCGGTATTCGACACTACCGCACGCCCCAATGATGCGGCCCGGATCCGGAAGGAGCTGGCGCGTCCGCGGAAGTTCGCGGTCATCGCCGACCTCGAGCTCGTGGTGGATCGCGGCAACTACTATCGCAACCGTCCGGATGCGAACACGGAGTTCTTTACGGGCGACGGGGAAGTCGTACGGGCGCACGTCGACCAGCGCACGAGCGACCAGTGGGCCGTGGGCTTCGTGCGCATCGGCGATGGCGTCGCATTCTTCCGCACGCTGGCGTTCGTGCCGGCGCGCGGCTCCCTCACGTTCGTGCCACACACGAACGCGCCGGGTATCGTGCAGCAGGTCGGCGAGCGTCCCATCTGGGAGCCGGGACGCGGTTCCTTTCCGCTGCAGTTCCTCACCGGTGGAACGTCGAAGGCGCCGTCCGTCGCACTCGAGAGTGGAACGCTCTTTCCCATTCGCGGGCGCGAGCTGAACTCGTACCTCACGATCGGCCTGCACGCCACGTCATTGCTGCAGCAGTCGGGTACGTCGCTGTCTGGCAGCGAAGGCTGGAGCGGGCAACTGGGGGGCGAAACGGGCGCGCTGGCGCACCGGCAGCAGGGCGCCACCGCGCTCGGTGTCGTCCTGCACGACATCGGGACGGGCGCGACGAAGGAATTCGGGCTCGACGCATTCAGCGTGTCGCCGGCGGATGTGCCCACCGAGCTCGTATTCGGCAAGACCGGCGGCGTGCGCGGAGCGCGCATCGAGGCGGGCCGGTATGTGACGACCGATCGCTACATCGCCGCGCAATTTCATTTCACGTCAGGCATTCCGGGCGTCCGGATGTCGCAGACGTTCGGCATGCACTATGTGTTCGACGTCGGGCTCGAACCGCGCTTCCTTTTCAAGGAGCCGGAGGAACTCGGCATCACGCATCCCACGGTGCGCAGCGGTGCGTTCGGCGCGTTTCTCACCAGGCTGTGGGATTTCTGACGGCGCTGCGGGCTGGTGATGTCAGGATGCGCTGCGTGCGCACGCGATCTGCCGCGGCGTCGCGACATTATCATCCTGAGCGCAGCGAAGGATCTGTTTCATTGTCATCCTGAGCGCAGCGAAGGATCTGTTTCATTGTCATCCTGAGCGCAGCGAAGGATCTGTTTCATTGTCATCCTGAGCGCAGCGAAGGATCTGTTTCATTG
>JBBRZK010000031.1:0-41251 GCA_038236775.1 Gemmatimonadales bacterium | reverse complement strand
GAACGAGTCCGTCCGCGTTTCGCGCGCGGATCTCGACGAGGGGCAGCTTCACGCCCGCCGTCGCGCGGTAGGCGTAGTCCTGCCCATGTCCTTCGCGCGGCGACGTAAAGCTTCCCACCGGCGACAGCTCCGTCATGCCCCATCCCTGGCGAATCTCGAGCCCATGTCGCTCGGAGAATGCGCGGATCATCGATTCGGGCATCGCGGAGCCGCCGACGGTGAGTTGTCGTACGTGGGTGAGGTCGTGCTCGCCGCGATGCTGGTCGAGGTAATCGAGCACGCCCATCCATATGGTAGGAACGCCGGCCGCGACGGTGACACGCTCCGACGCCATGAGCTCGACGACGCTCAGTGGATCGAGACACTGGCTGGGCAGCGCGAGTCCACTGCCGGCGAGCGCGGCTCCGTAGGGAATGCCCCACGCGTTGACATGAAACATCGGGACGATAGGCAGCGTGACATCACGCGAACCGATGTTGATCACGTCCGCCGAGTTCGTCACCAGCGCGTGCAACACCTGCGAGCGATGCGAGTACATCACGCCCTTCGGCTTGCCCGTCGTGCCAGAGGTATAGCAGAGCGCCGCTGCGGTGTTCTCGTCGTCGATGTCAGCGGGCTCGTCGTCGCGCCCACTCGCGACGAGGTCGTCGAAGGAGATCGTGCCAGCGGGAATGTCACCGTCGTCCGACGCGACGATGACGTGATCGAAGTGATGCCGGTCCGCGAACTTCTCGAATACAGGCCACAACGATTTATCGACAACGATCGCGCGATCATCCGCGTGTGCGCAGATATACGCGAGCTCGTCGGGGTGCAGGCGAATGTTGAGCGTGTGCAGGACAAGTCCGAATGACGGCGCGCCGTAGTACAGCTCGAGATGCCGCCGGTGCGTCCACGCGAGTGTTGCGATGCGATCGCCGTCGCGGAGACCGAGTGTGCGGAGCGCATTCCCCAGTTGTCGCGCGCGCGCGAGGCACTCGCCGAATGTGTAACGCTCGATGGTGCGATCGGCGCGACGGCTCGAAATGGGCCGGCCGGCGTGCGCGATTGCTGCGTGCCGCACGAGCGCGTTGATCGTGAGCGGGAACTGCATCATGCGACCCAGCATCGGGCGGGACTCCTGGCGGAGGGATGGTCAAAGCTCCGGGTCACGGCGCCTGGGCGCAAGCCGATGTTTCCATCGCCGCCCGGCAACGCACCGGTGCATTCACCGGCAACATCGTGCCCGGATCACGACGGCATCAGTACCGCCCCACCGGATCGCCAAGCACGTCCATCTTCGGCGTCACCCCAAGCCCCGGCGTCTCCGGTGCCGCCATGCGGCCGTTCACGCGCTGCGGCGCGCCGTCGGCGATGGACACCGTGACGTAGCTGTTGAAGTCCGTTGCCGTGAACTGGAATTCCGGCGGCGTGCTGTGCGCCAGGTGCGCGATGGCCGCCGTGATGATGTCGCCGCCCCAGCTGTCCTCCAGCGTCATCGCAATGCCGAGCGAGACGCAGAGGTCGCGCGCCTGCTTGATCCTGGTGAGCCCGCCGAACTTGCTGATCTTCAGGTTCACCACGTCCATCGCGCCATCGGCCGCGCCGCGCATGATCATCTCGACGGAGTCGATCACTTCGTCCAGCACGAACGGCAGGGCCGTACGCCGGCGGATCGCGAGGCACTGCTCGTACGTCGCGCACGGCTGCTCGATGTAGACGTCCACGTCGCGCACCGCGTTCACCACGCGCGCCGCCTCGTGCATCAGCCACCCGGTGTTCGCGTCGGCAATGAGCTTGTCGCCGGGTTGCAGGATGGCACGCACGGCGCGGATCCGCTCGATGTCCTGATCCGGATTGCCCCCCACCTTCAATTGAAAGCGCCGGTACCCCTCGGCACGATAGCCCGCGACGTTCTCGGCCATCTCGGCCGCTGGCCGCTGCGAGATGGCGCGATACAACGTCACGTCGTCCCCGTAGCGCCCGCCGAGCAGGTGACACACCGGCATCCCGGCCGCCTTTCCGGTGATGTCCCAGCACGCCATGTCGATGGCCGTCTTCACGTAGGGATGTCCCTTGAGCAGGTAGTCCATCGTGCGATTCAGCGCGAGCAACTGCGTTGGATCGTGACCGATGAGCGCCGGCGCAAGCTCGGCGATGCCGGCGCGGGCGCCATTGGCGTACGCTGGCAGGTACACGGGGCCGAGTGGACAGACCTCGCCCCAGCCGGTGATGCCGGCGTCGGTGTGGACGCCGACAACCGTGCTGTCGAAGGTCGCAACGCTCTTTCCCTCCGACCACTTGTAGTCCCCTTCCTCGAGCGGAAGGTCAACCTGATAGACGTCGATGCCCGTGATCTTCATGTGTGTATTCTGGGTGGTCGTGTAGTGGCCGGACTCGCTTGTTGCATCACTTCGGCAGGAACGTGGCCTCCATCAGCATCCATGTGTTCGGATCGAGTCGCACCGACGACGGTGCCTTGTCCGCCGCGATGGTGAACGTCTGCTGGCGCTTCGTCAGTTCGATGCGCTCGACGCGCATCGGTGTCGTGCCCTCTCCAACGATGCCGATGTCGAGCGGCAGGCGATAGACGTCGCCCGCGCCCACCTCGGCGAGGTCGATGACGATGTGCTTCGCCGCGGAATCGTAGCGCCAGGTGCCGTCGAGCACCGGATGGCCGGCGCGCGTGAGCCACTGATCGAAAAACCATGCCAGGTCGCGCCCGGAGTGCTGCTCCATGACATGGCGGAATTCGGCGGTGGTCGTATTGCGATCGCGATACTGACGGTAGTAGTCGCGAATGCCATCCCAGAACACGTCAGTGCCGATGTACCCGCGCAGCATGTGCAGCGTCCAGCCGCCCTTCTGGTAGATGAGGTTGTTGAGCACGTCCTTCATGTCGCCGAGATGGTCATGCAGCACCGCCTTGCCTGGCAACCGCTTCTCCAGCGCGAACACCTGGTCCCTGCTGCGCTGCAGCCCGGCGACGAACGCATCGCGCCCGTCGTAATGCTCGTTGTACAGCAGAGTGAGGTAGGTGGCGAACCCCTCGCTGAGCCACACCTCGTCCCAGCTGGTCTCCGTGACCGCATCGCCGAACCACTGATGCGCGATCTCGTGTGCCACGAGGTTCGTCGCCGGCTTGTCCGTCACCGAGGACTCACCGTAGAAGATCACGCTCGCGAGCTCCGTTCCCCCGCCCATGCCGGCGGACTCCACATTGGCGAGCTTCTCGTACGAGTAGGGTCCAATGTGCTCGCTGAAGAACTCCAGCGCGCGGCGAGCCGGCAGTTCGAACGTGGCGGGCCCGCGCACGCTGTCCTGGTGGTACGCCCACGTCTGCAACGCGACGCCGTCGGCGAGACCCGCGTGATGGGTGGAGAACTGCGCCACCCCAATGGTATTCAGCCACGACGAAATCGGCACCGACTGCTTCCAGTGCGTGCGCCGCCGCCCGTCGCCGATGTCCGTTTCTTCCACGAGCATGCCGTTGGCCACCACCTGGTATCGCGCTGGTGCGGTCACGATGAACTCCGATGTGGCCTTGTCGGATGGATGGTCGATCATCGGCAGCCACTGCCGCGCCTTGTCGGGCCAGTTGAGTCCCATGAACACGCGGTCGCCAAATTTATTCTTGCCAATGAATAGCCCGGAGCCGGGAACGCCACGATACCGGATGACGAACGATTGTTGCGCATCCACCGCCGGCGCGCTCGCAAGCGTCATCTGCAGCCGCTCACCGCGATGCTCGAACCGCACGGGCACACCGGCCGAGATCACGTCGGTGACGGTCATCCCCTTGCCGTCTGCCTGCGAGGCGAGGTCCAGCCAGAAACTCGTGGTGCCGCCCTGCACGAACCGGATGGCCACGGTCGCCGTGCCCTCGATCTGGTCCGTGCTGTCGTTCAGCGCGAGTTGAAACGCGTAGTGGATTGCGTCGATACCCGGTTGGCGCGTGTACGGATCGGCCGCCGGATGTGTCGCGGCGAGGCCGGCGCCCAGCAGGAACAGTGCGGGGAAGTTCATGCGATGTGTGGGAGAGAATGTATTGTCATCCTGAGCGAAGCGAAGGATCTGCTCGTGCGGCTGGGCGAGAAGCAGATCCTTCGCTGCGCTCAGGATGACACCTCGACGGCCGTTAACGACTACACCAGGGCCGCACCGGCGCGCCGGTAAGTGTTGACGAGGACTCCGGATTGCAGCGCGCGAGTCTCGACCAGGGCGAGTGTTGGTGGATGCGAACCCGTCGGAGAACAGCTTCTTGCCGGTGCCCAGTATGATCGGGTAGACAGCGATCCGGTACTCGTCGATGAGGTCATGCTCGGCCAGCGTCCTGACCAGGTTCGTGCTTCCCCAGACGCGGATCTCGCCACCCGGCGCCGCGCGCCTTGCGGCCAAGCAGCAGTGCCTCGGTCCTGCTCTCCCACGCCAGGACGATCTTCCCGCCTTCATCGAGCTTGTCCATCCGATCGTCGTACGACGTCGCCCAGCCGCCAAGCTCGAAGCCCCCTTCGCGGTCCTCGTCCGGGCCGCCGCCGCCCTGCGCGACGCCGTCGAAGGTGGTGAACCCCTGCACGACGATCGTGCTCATACCTGGTTCTCCTTTGGTCAGGTGCGGACTACTGGCCGTCTCCACGAACAGCCTGAAGATGACGGGACACAACCGGAGTTCAAGCTACGACTGAGCATCAGATTTTCCGCGAACGCAGGTCCACAGTCCGCGTGCCGAGAGAATCATGACGAGGCCACCGGTGACGCCGAGCCACGGGGGTCCATTCGGTCATGTTTTTCACCGCACGTCGGGTTCAGCGCACCGCAAGCGGTGCAGCGCGAATCGACTAGCCCTGCAATCGGCCGCGCCAGAAGCCGGGATGGCGATGCTGATGTGCGATGGCGAGCACCTCGACGACACCATCGCGCACTCGATAAATCACATCGTACGGAAAGCCAGTGACGAGTAGTCGACGGGCTGCCGTGCCTTGGCGACCGCCGGCCTCCGGATGTCGCAATGCGATGTCGGTGGTGTGTTGAACGGCCGCGAGAAAGCGGCGTCCGAGACCCGGCACCGCGGCGTCGTAGTACTCGGCGGCCGCGCCGAATTCATCGCGCGCCGATGGGTGGAACTCGAGGATCACCGATGGAGACGTCGTTCGACTTCTGCAAACACATCGGCCGCAGCAATTCCAGTGACCTGCCCGCTATCCAGTTCTGCGGATCGACGAGCGATTTCCTCATCCCATGCCGCGCTGGCGCCTGGATCGCGAGTCTCGATACTCGCTAGCAGCAGCGCCGCGAGCCGAGCGCGGTCACCGGTAGGCAGAGCGAGCAGCTGATTGGCGAGCGCTTCGGCGTTGCGATCGACCATGGGAGCATCCTCATCTAGGGTCCTTTCAATCTATCTGCCGACCCGTCGGTCGGCACCCGTGCATCGGCATGGCCTTCGCATCGGACGTCGGCGGCGAATCTCACACTCGTGAAGGCACCGTCGTCCGGCTCGAGTGTTCCTCTTCGCGATGGCGCGGGGTTCGCGAGCCGCGGCGATGCGAAGCGGAGTGACATGGTACACCACGTATTCCACTTTCGCGCTCCGGCGCCGCGAGTGTCACTCGTTCGTCGCCCGACTGATGGTATCGCGTTGGTTAGCGGAGCTCGACAAGCAGGAGCTTGCCCGCAATCTCGGCGAGAAAGAACGCCGCGAGCGACTGCCGTGCGAGTGCGTAACCGCGTGCACCGGTAGACCTTCGAATGCCAAAGACCAGCAAAGTGTAGCCCGGCACAACACACACGAATGACATCAGCGCCGGGAAGACGAGTGACGTCGCAGCGCCGGCGCGATTGTCAGGCACGCTACTCCAGGCGCGGGTCAACGCGAGCACGACACCGAGCGGTATGAGGATGGCCGCGACCTGGTCGACGATGGCCACACCCAGACGCACCGGCTCCCCAAACGGCGTACGATGAACATCCATGCAGCCATCGAATCGCACCCCGTGGCGAGATCGGTGATCAACAACATGAGGTACCGCGCCCGCAACACGGTCTGCGGACCACTCGGTGTATCGACGGTGAATTCGTCAGCGAGCTGTGCGTCCGAGAGCCCCTCGATGGAGGCAGCGCAGAAGAGCAGCGAGGCGCGCAATCGGGCAATGAGCGTGTCCTTTGGCCAACGCGCCTTGATGGTGTCCGCGCTGCGTGTCCGCCGATCGGCGATCCAGCGGACTGCGCTGTGAACTGCGCCTGCAACGTCACGGGATCGCCATACGCGATCACGAGCCCGGCGACACACACACCAAATTTCTTCACGCGCTGCCCCGCCATACCGGAAAGAGAGAGAAGCATACCCTCACGAGGGCAAGCGCTGCGTGGGCCGTAGCTGCGTAACGCCCTCGGTGTTGATGAGTGCGGGCTACCAGCTATGGCCGGAGGCAAGTTACCTGACGTTCTGTCTCGACACAGGTTGGGCCAGCTGCCGCACGAACCAATCGGCAATCGTGCCGCGAACTGCGGCCGGTGCGACGAGTGACGGCACGGCGATGTAGCGTCGCCAATCGCCATTCGAGTCGGTCAGAAGCACGTGATCGATGCCCGGGAACACGCGCACGGTCACGTCCGAGTCGCCCCCAGCGCGGAGCGCGCCCGCGAGCCGACCGGCGTCTTCCACAGGCACTTGAAGGTCGGTGGCTCCGTGCACCACGAGCACCGGCACGCGCACGCGCCGCGCGGCCGCTTCGGGATCGAAGGCGAGGAGCGCCGCCTCATGCCCGTGCCCCGATCGGATGAGCGAGTCGTCCTCGGCCCGTGCAGCCGCCAGCGCCGCCGTCAACGCGGAGTCCCTGAGGCCCAGGAAACGCTCCGCAGCGACTCGGTTCTGATACGCACTCAGGTCGCGCCCGGGACGGCCAGGAGACGACACGAGCACGACGGCGCGCACCAACGCCTCCGGTCGGTCACGACCGGGGGGGTCCCCCGCGATCGCTCCAGGTGCCTGGGCAGCGACGAGCATCGCAGCGAGCGCGCCCTCGCTGAGCCCGAGCACGCCGAGCCGCTCCGGGTCCACGTCCGGACGCGCGCGCAGGTAGGCGAGTGCTGCGCGGGCGTCGGCCGCGCGCACCTGTACGGTCGCACCGTCCGACGTGCCTCGCGAACCGCCGATCCCGCGTTGGTCGTAGCGCAACACGGCGATCCCGCGGCGGCCAAGCGTATCGGCGAGCTGCCAGAAGACGCCCGGGAGCGGCAATCGACCGTTATTGCGGTCGCTGGCTGTGCTGCCGTGGAGCAGCACGACCGCCGCCGTCCGTTCAGAACCGGTCGACGCACGGACCGGTCGCGTGAGCGTTCCCGCGAGCGTCACTCCTGCTCCGGCGTCGATCTCCACTGACTCGACGACATAGGGCGCACCGGCGGGCGCTCCATACGCGGGCACGAGCGCATAGGCCGAGGCGGGGAGCGATGTCACGCGGTCGATCGTCCACCCCTCCGCCGGCACGAAGGCGTGGATGAGACGTCCCGCGCCGTCAACCTGCGCGAAGAGCTCGATCGCCGGCGCGCCGTCCGTGTGGACCATCACGCGCGCCGAGTCCCGACCTGTGAACGTGACCACCGCCGTATCGCGGGTGCTTGCCGCCCCGAAACGAAAGAGAGGGATGGCGACGGGACTGCTGGATGCCGACGTCATCGCGAGACGCGCGTGCGCGCTCCGGAGCAGCACGTCATAGAGCCCGGGCGTGGCGTTCCAGAGCGGCGTCCGGCCGCGGCTGCTCACACCGGCCGGCGCGCCAGGCGGGGGCGGCGCGAACGTAACGCTGTCGGCTACGGCCCGCGCCGGCGGGCTGAGTTCGAACGCATAGGTGGTGACCAGCCCCTCGGCGTCCATCGTCACGCGGTAATCGATGCCCATGAGCCGCGCGGCGACGGCGTGCCCCGTCATCGTCAGGTGCATCGCGAGAGCACCCGCCCAGGCGACACGATCCACCGCTGCGGTGTCGTGGCCGAACCGGAGGATCAGGACCGCGGTGTCACCGAGTGTGCTCGCCGCCGCTTGGTCGGTGCCAAGCCGAGGCGTCTTCGCCTGAAACGAAGCGCAGCCGCCAACTACTGCTGCGGCCACCGAGAATACCCTTACCACGAGACGGTTGCGCACGTGCGATATCATGTCAGCAGTCGAGGGTTGCTCCGCGCCCATCCGCAGTCGCGCACACACGCACCGCTCATCGCGGCAGTGCGCCATTGTACCACCAGATTGCGCTCGCCAGTTCACGGCGCGCACGAAGAGCGAACGGCACACTGACCGCGGCCGCGACTGCGCCAGCAATCGCGGTGACGACATCGACGTCGGTGACGTGACCGCTCTGGAAGGCATTCGTGTTCGCATAGGCGACGGCGAGCGCAATAACGCCTGTACCGCCGATGAGAGCACTCCGTTTCACATTCCAGACGTACGACTGCGCGTGCACCGCCGCCGAGTCCGCACTGGACAACAGCACGTCGACTCCGGTACCAAACACACCGAGCGTGCTGACTCGCTCCGCGGACGCGCCGCGGACAAGTCGCTCCGCGAACACGCTCTGTTCAACGCGAAGCGCGCACGTCGCATATGTGCAGCCCAACGAGGCGGCGGCTGTCGTCGGCGATTGGGCCGACGCCTCGACCGCATCCGCGCACGCGAGCAGGAACGCAACAAGGAGGACACGACGATGGACAGGACGCATGTTCGCTCCACAATGATCCGTATGATCTCACGATGCCCAGGCTAATGAGCGGGCGAAGTCAATATACGAGGCGAACAAAAGACGCGCGCTTAGGGCGATCGGCAGACCGAATAACGAGAGACGTCCAGGAAATCCGAGGTGGCCTTCCCGCGTCAACCCGCTTCCGCACTCGTGAGCCGGTCGGCCTCGCCCAGGACGACCATGTCGTCGATGTCGATTTCGGTCTCCAGGCGCTCGGCCACCGACTCGCCCAGGCTGTCGGCCTCTCGCAGGCGCGCGATCTCCTGGCGCTGCGCCTCCAGTGCGGCCAACAGCAATGCCTGGTCGCCGGGCTCGGCATCCAAGCCGGCACGGGCGATGCCGATGTGGCCGTCGGCGATACTGCCCGCCAGGCGCTCGCTTCGATCGGACGCTCCTGCCTCGTTGCGCGCGCTTCGAACGGCACGCTCGCCCGCGGCGCCGGCGCGCGCGCGCGCTTCGCTTTCGTCACGCCGGTCGCGTTCCGGGTCGCCCGCGCCCAACCAGTGGATGAGCGGGAGCAGTGTCGCTCCCTGGAACAGCAAGGTGACGACGATGACCACCGAGGTCATGAAAATGATGGTGGTGCGTAGCTCGCCTTGTTCGAGGCTCATCGGCAGTGCCAGCGCCAGGGCCAGGGAAACCGCGCCGCGCATACCGGCCCAGCCGAGCACCGCCTGCTCGCGCCACGTCGACTCAGGATGGGACGAATTGATGGACATGGCCACCCGCGGCACGGTCCACATCCAGCCCAGGCGCAGCACGATGATGGCGAGCGCCAGGGTCAGGCCCGACCAGAACAAGGGCCAGCCTGGCCAGCCGATCAGGATCTCCCCGAGCAACAGGCCGAGCAGGAAGAACAGCAGCGCCGTGGTCGCGTAGCGAAAGGCGCCCCAGGCGGTGCGCGCAGCCAGGCGCACGGCGGCCGACGGAACGCGCGGCGCGTAGTAGCGCAGCAGGAA
Organism: Gemmatimonadales bacterium; assembly: GCA_038236775.1. Taxonomy (GTDB): domain Bacteria; phylum Gemmatimonadota; class Gemmatimonadetes; order Gemmatimonadales; family Gemmatimonadaceae; genus AG11. The sequence continues at coordinate 31,584 of JBBRZK010000031.1, read as the reverse complement.
GCCGAGCGTGACCACAGCGAGAACGCCGGAGCCGCCCGTCCGGTCGGCGAGGTGGTAGGCGAGATACGGCGTCACGAACGACACGCCGACCGTCAACGGCACGTCGTTCAGGCGCATGCGCAACTGCATCGCGCTCCAGCCGATGACAAGGCCGACCGTGGTGCCGACGGCGGACGCGCGAAGAAAGTCGAGCATCGCCCCGCCCCAGCTGAATTCGCCGCTCATCGCGGCGTGCAGGGCGACGCTGTAGGCGGCGATGGCGATCGCGTCGTTGATCAGGCCTTCGCCCTCCAGGATCACCACCAGACGGTGCGCGAGGCCGGTTCGCCCGGCGACGGACGTCGCGGCCACCGGGTCAGGGGGCGCGATGACGGCGCCGAGCACGAAGGCCGCAGCCCAGGGCAGGCCGGCCAGGTAGTGGCCGATGCCTGCGCCGACCACCATCGACACCAGCACCAGGCCGATTGCGAGGGCCGCGATCGGCCACAGGCTGCGCCGCACCGATGCCAGCGGCAAGGCATAGGCTGCGGTGACCAGCAACGGGGGCAGGAAGACGAGCAGCACCAGCTCCGGCGGCACGGTGACCCTCGGCAGCGCCGGCACGAGGTGCCAGGCCAGTCCCGCGACGATGCCCGCGACCGCGAAGACGACGGGTGCCGGCGTCTTCAACCTGCGCGCCACGAGCGCCGTGGCCAACAGCAGCGCGAGCAGTACGAACGAAGTGTCGACGAAGTTCAAAGCGGTCTTCTCCTCGCTCAGCGGAAATGCCTCGAGGGCCCGAGCGCCAACGCGAATCCGACGAACACCACCACGCCCACCGCGATGATCGCCCAGCTACGGCCAATCACGAACGGCTTCGTCGTCGGTCCGCCCGGCACCGCGAAGCCGATCGAGATCATCCCGGCATTGCCGCCGAACGATGACGCGGCAGCCGACATGATGGTGATGAAGATGCCGATCGGATTGAGCAGCCCGACCAGCACCGCGGCCACCCCGATCGTCGCGTAATACCCATGCGCGATGACGCGCCGAGCCGGTCCGGTTGCGGCAGCATCGCCGAGCATCGCGGTGAGCGTGCGGATCGCCGCGCGCACCAGCAGGACATAGGCGGCGATGCCGACGGCCAACTCCGCCGCGCGCCACAGATAGGGCGAGAGCAGCGGCCCGATCCCGCCGCCGACACCGGGGCCGACATCGCCCACGCCGGTCGCGCCCGAAAAGCAGAGATAGCCCGCCGCGACGAACGCCTTGGTCACCCAGATCAGCCAGAGCGTCAGCCGCGCCATGTCGCCCGTTGCGCGCCGCCACAGCGCGAAGGCGACCACCGCCAGCACGCTATCGACCATCACGCCGGCGCCCGACACGAGCAATCGCGGCGCGCCGCTCAACCCCTCGCAATCGACGTAGAAGGCACCGATCGTCGCAACATGACCGCCCTGCACCGCGCACGCCGTGGCATGCCCGCCGATCTCGTGCCACATCGTCAACACCGGCATGAGCAAGATGCCCAGGCCGATGATCGTCGCCAGATCTATCCGCTGCGCTTCGTCCGCCATGATGTTCGCCGCCCACAGGGATAGGAATGTCGATCGGGGGATGAGAAGTATGTCGCGTGCTCGTGCGCGCGGCGAGCATGGCTGGCACCGGCGACGGCGGGAAATCCGCGCGACTGTCGTAGCCGAATGCCGTGAGGGGCCCGAGGACCACCGCCTGACGGGGCGCGCGCTATGCGGTAGACTTGTTCAACTTCACAACTCCTTTCCGCCGTCCATGCCCGACCGTCAATGCTGGCTGGTGAAGTCGGAAGCGGATGTCTTCTCCTTCGAAGAGCTCCTCTCATCCGCATCGGCCGCCTGTCTGTGCAGCCGGTGACGCCGGCGGAATTCGAGAGCGTGATGGCGATGTCCCGGCGGCAGGGGTAATGATCACGGACGGAACCGGCGGAGAACGCTCGACGCACTCGAGCGACGGCGGGCAACGAGCCGACTCGGCGGAGGTCATGGCCGCGCTCCAGGCGTCGCTCGGCGAGAGCTACATCGTCGAGCGGGAGCTGAGCGGCGGCGGCATGTCGCGCGTGTTCGTGGCGCGCGAGTCGGGCCTGTACCGCACCGTCGTCGTCAAGCTCCTCGCCCCGGATCTGTCCGCGAGTCTCAGCACCGAGCGCTTCCAGCGGGAGATCCGGCTGGCCGCGGCGCTCCAGCAGGCGAACATCGTTCCGCTGCTGTCGGCCGGCCGGTCCAACGACCTGCCCTACTACACCATGCCCTTCGTCGAAGGGCGGTCGTTGCGCGACCACCTCGAGCGCGAAGGCGCGCTGCCCGTGCGCCTGGGCATCAACGTGCTCCGCGACATCGCGCGCGCGCTCGCCTACGCGCATGCCCACGGCGTGGTGCACCGGGACATCAAGCCGGCCAACGTGCTGCTGTCGGGGGGCACCGCGGTGGTGACGAATTTCGGAATCGCCAAGGCGCTGTCCGCGGCCCTCGACGACGGGCATCAGGAGACACTCACGTTGACCGGCATCGGCATTGGCACGCCGGCGTACATGGCGCCCGAGCAGGCCGCGGGCGATCCGTCGCTGGATCATCGCGCCGACTTCTATGCGCTGGGCTGTCTGGCCTACGAGCTGTTCACCGGCGGGCCGCCCTTTCGCGGGCATTCGCACGAGGTGGTGGCGGCGCATTTTCGCGATGTGCCCCCGTCGTTGGCGGCGACGCGCAAGGACCTGCCCGCTGCAGTGGCCACCCTCGTGGCGCGCTGCCTGGAGAAAGACCCGGCGCGACGGCCGCAGAGTGCCACGGAAATTCTCAACGCGCTCGATGCGAGCGTGGACATGGCGCCCCTGGTTCACCGACGTCGCCCGCGCCACGGTCTTCATGGCGCTCGGCGACACCTCGCGTGCACTCGGTGCGCTCGAGACCTCGTCCGCGGCGGGCACCATGTGGGTGGAGTACCTCACCCTGCTCGATCCGGCCTTCGATCCAATCCGCGCCAGCCCGCGCTTCGCCTCGCTGCTCGCGCGGTCCGACGTCGACGCCGCCGCCATCATCCGGCAGCGGCGATCAGCGCCGCGGTAACAGACGGGCGTGGCCCATACCGGTAATACTGGGTATCATTGACTATGCCCAAACCGAAGCCCTACGCGCGGATCGCCATCACCCTCCCGGAGAAGCAGTTGGCCCAGGCGGATCGACTGGCGCGACGGCTGGACCGATCGCGAAGCTGGGTGGTGGCGGAGGCGATTCGCTGCTATGCGGCTGCCGAGGAGGCTGATGGTTCGGAGCGTGCGCTGTCCACGAAGACGTATGCCCGGACGCCGATCGCCATGGCTCCGGGACTCGGCGAGTCGCGACAGGCGCAGCTCGTGCGGGATCTTTCGCTGACCCCGGAGGAGCGCGTGCGAGTCGCCGAGGAAACGCTGCGTCTCTCGGAACGACATCGTCGTGTTCGCAGGCACCAGCTCGTGGCGTTCGACGAATACAGTGACTTTCTCGACTGGAAAGTCAGCGGCCGACTCTCGCCATGAAGGACTACGACACGCGCGTGGCCCAGGTGTGCTCCCGGTTGAATGCCGAGCGTGCGAAGTACATTGTCGTCGGCGCCACCGCGATGCAGCTCTGGGGCACCACGCGAGCAACGCGCGACGTGGACATCCTCATCGAGCCGACCGTCGCGAACGCCAGGCGAGTCCTGCGCGCCCTTGCAACGATCGGCTTCGGTCTCGCCTCGGAACATCTCGCGAAGGACGTCGTGTCGAGAGCCGTGACGATGATCGGCGACATGCCGAACGTGGACATCCTGACACGAGCCTGGAATCTTCGGTGGACCGATGCCTGCGACCGCGTTACCACGTTCGATGTCGAAGGGGTGCCTGTCCCGACCGCGTCGATCGGCGACCTGATCGAGTCGAAGCGCACAGGGCGCCTTCAGGATGCCGCGGACATCGAGATCCTCGAGGAGATCCGCCGACTACGCGACGAATAGCGCAGGGACTGGCCCTACTGCCCGACCCAGTAATTCACCTTCACCTGAAATACGTTCGTCGGCCGATCGCGGAAGAGCGCGGTCCGCTGCGTCGTGAAGTCGAACGCGCCAATGCCGTCGGAGCCACTGCGCTGCTGCGTCCACACGACGTACACCGTGGATCCCGGGCGATACTCCCAGCGCAACACCGCATTGCCGATGAAGGAGCGTACCGTGAAGTCGGGGTTCGCGAACGAGAATGCGCTCGCCGGGCCCGCGCCGTCCGGGTCGATTGTGTAGGTGCCCCCCGCCCCGCCCGCCCCCGATGCGTAGCTGACGGTTCCGACGTCCGTGCCGTACACGAGCTTCTGCACGGTGCGCGGCGCCGCGAACTCGCGGAAGTTCAGGTACGCTCCACTCGCGATGAAGGGTTGCGCATACAATTGAAGCGTCAGGTCGGGCGTGAAGGTCCAGTTGATCCGCGTGTCGAGCGACAGCGTGCGCGCCTTCACGAAGCCGAACACATACCGCCTGCCGTAGAAGGTCGTGGCCGTCGGGTCGCTCACGGCTTCCACGTACTGTGCCGGATCCTCGTCCGCGTTGAACGATGGCGACAGGCTCACGAACACATTGGTCGCGGGCTTGAGCGCGATCCCGGGGCTCACGCTCAGGGCGTGCGTATTCGCGTCGATGCCGCGCGACGCGGAGACGGAGATGTCGTAGACGGCCGTCTGCCGCGCGTCGGTCGAGACCTCGGCGGAATAGTAGTTGTAGCCCGTGCGCTTCACGACCGGACCGCCGCGCGTGAGGCGATCATCGTCAATCGTGGGACGCCGAATCGTGAACGCGCGGATGTTCCAGTAGCTCGGCAGCTCCGTGGACGCGAACACCTGCCCCTGAAGATCCGTGCGATCGCCATCGTAGTTGAACTGCTGCTGCCCGCCAGCGAGCAGGCCGAGGCTCCGGAAGTAGCGCGTCGGCGTCGTCCACTGCCGGACGACGTTGGCATTCATCCACTTGTAGTCGGCACGGTCGAGATAGGAAAGGTCATTCGTCTCGAAGCCGGGACTGCGCCAGTTCTGCGCCGTCTCCCAGAGCCAGTCGCCGTTCTGCTTCGCCAGGCGCGTGTAGAAGCCGTAGCCGCGCAGGCTCGTCGCCGACGGATTGTACTTCGCATCAAACAGCCCGTCGCTGGACACCGTGCGGTCCGGACGCTGGAAGTAGTGCGCACTCGACTGCTCGGTCGCCGCGATCGCGCTTGGTGACCCACCAACGTCGGACACGAGCGTCGACCCCATCCAGCTGTATTCCTGATTGTGCCAGTAGTGCCGGAAGTCGATTCCCGTCGCTTCCGCATGACTGCGCAGGCGATCGCCCAATACGGTGTCGCGCAGCTGCCGAGCGGTGGACGTGAGCACCATGCCCACGGTGGTGTTGCCCGCGTTCAGGTCCTTCTTCACCCGGCCGACGAAATAGTTCGCGTACGGCTCGACCTCCTGCGTGCGCTCCAGCCCCGACCCACCGAGCCGATACGTCGCGGTTTCCCGGTTCGTCACCGCATCGAGCAGGCCGATCGTGTACCCCCCCGCGGTGCGCCCCGTGATCTTGGCTGCGCCGAGGATGGAGGTATTGTCAGGAGTGTTCGCGTACAGCGCGGCGTTGTCGACAAAGCCATTGAGCTGTGGCGGACGCCCGATGCGACGCGAGTAGAAGGCGCCGAGACCGGAGGTATTGCTGCAGAAGTTGCAATTCATGCCGCCGAAATTGAACGCACTGCTGCCCGCGATGAAGAACGGTCGCTTCTCGTCGTAATAGGTCTCATACGCCGAGAGGTTGATGGTGGCGGGGTCGACCTCCACCTGGCCGAAGTCGGGGTTCACCGTCGCGTCGAGCGTGAGGTTCGACGTCAGCAGGTACTTGATGTCGCCGCCTGCGCTCACTCGGCCGGAGGCGGTCTTGTGATAGGGATCGGCCGGTGTGGCGTACTTGAACTGCTCGCGCGTCACCACGTACGGCAGCAGCTCGAGATGCCGCTGCTGTGCGCCGATCTCGATGCCGTTCAGCGTTCCGAAGAACGCCGGGCCGCCGGACTCGTTGCGGCGCCAGAAGGACCACATGTCGCGCTCGTTGAGGCGATCTGCGTACCGCCACACCTGCATGCCCCACGTCTGCACCGAATCCCGCGAGAAACGAAGCTGCGAATACGGGATCCGCATCTCGGCCGTCCAGCCGAGTGAATCGACATGCGTGGCACCCTCCCAGACCGGATCCCACGACGGGTCGCCGTTGAAGTCGTCGCCACGCGCACCGGCCGGATTGATCTCGAACCACGCCCGGTCGATGCGATTGTGGTACGTGTCGAACACGATGGCGAGCTTGTCGGTCGTGAGTGAGTTGAACGAGCCGTTGTTGCCGTTGCCGTCGAGAAGCTGATCGCGGCGTGCCAGGGGTGCGCGAATGCCGCTGGCGCCGAGCGAGTCGTAGAGTCGGGCGCCGATGTAGATGGCCTGGTCATCGTAGAGCATGCGGACTTCCGTGCGCTGTGACGCCCGGGCTCCCTCGATGGGCTGCAACTGCCGGAAATCCGTGATCACGTCGGCTGACTTCCACGCGTCCTCGTCGATGCGTCCGTCCACCACGATCGGACCGGTGCGACGCACGGCGTGCGCGATGGGCCGTGTCGCTGTGCTGACGCTGGCCGAGTCAGGGCGCTGGGCGCGCGCGTCCGGAGTGCCCGCCGCAGTGAGGGCGACGGCGGAAAGGATGACAGCAATGCAGCGAGTACCGCGCATGTCTCGGAGGTCCCGGTGAGTAGGCTCCAGTTGGACGCCGCGGAAGGCCAACAAGTTGGAAGCGGCAACGCGAATCGCACGCGCTGGTGCCGCGGCCGTCGTCCGTACGCGTCGTTCACCGGGAGGATTCAGCGGGCGCGATGCGGGAGCAGCAGCGGCGCGAGGTGCGCGTCAGCCCGCGGATGCTCGATCCCTGCTCAGCGCGCAGCCCCAGACGCGCGACGCGCGCGATCCGCTTCCCACTCGATGAATGGGCCATCGAAGTCGGTGAGGCGCGCGCCGTCGAACGACCACACCCGCGTCGCAACCTCGCGCAGAAAGGCACGGTCGTGGCTCACCAGCAGCACCGTGCCCTCGTACTCGTCGAGCGCGTCCTCGAGCACCTCGATGTTCTCGACGTCGAGGTGGTTCGTCGGCTCGTCTAGCACCAGCAGATTCGCGCGCGCGAGCGTCATGAGTGCGAGCGCCATGCGCGCGCGTTCGCCGCCGCTGAGTGTGCCGATCTCGCGGAACACCTCCTCGCCACTGAAGCCGAAGGCGCCGAGGTGGTTCTGCACCTGGCCGCGGTTCCAGAGCGGACGCTGGTCCTGGATCGCATCCGCCATCGACTTGCGCAGCGGGAGGTCGGCCAGGTCCTGCCGGAACCACGCGGGCGTGATCGAACCGCCGATCCGCGCGGCGCCATTCGCGGGTGCGCGATCACCGAGTATCGTCGAAATGAACGACGACTTGCCGGCGCCGTTGGGGCCGACGAGCGCGACGAAGTCGTTCCGTCGCAGCACCGCCGTGAAGTCATCGACGAGCACGCGGCCGGGCACCTCCACGCGAAGCGCATCGACCGCGATCACCTGGTCTCCGCCACGCTCGGCCGTCTCGAAGTGCAGCGTCATGGCCGCCGGATCGCCCGGTGGCGGCGCGAGGCGCGGCAGTCGCTCGAGCCGCTTGCGCTTGCCCTTCGCCTGGAAGGAGTTCACGCCCGCGATGTTGCGGCGGATGTACTCCTCCTCCTTCTTCACGTACGCCCGCTGCTTCTCCATCTCGCGCTCGCGCGTGAGCCGACGCTCGGCCCGCTGGGGAACGAACTGGCTGTAGTTGCCCTTGTACGACTCGCTGGTGCGCGCTTCGATGTGCAGGATGTTCGTGCAGATGGCGTCCATGAACGCACGATCGTGCGACACGACGATCACCGTCTCGTCGGCGTCCCTGAGCCACTCCTGGAGCCAGGTCGTGGTGTCGAGGTCGAGGTGGTTCGTGGGCTCGTCGAGCAGCAGCAGGTCCGCGGGCGCGATGAGTTGCGCCGCAAGGCCCACGCGTCCGCGCTCGCCACCCGACAGCGACGACACGAGCCGCGTCCTCGACTCCTCGGCATCGAAGCCGAGTCCCTGGAGCACCGCGTCCACGCGGGCGTGGTAGACGTAGCCGCCGAGGTCCGCGAAACGCTCCTGGTCGTGCCCGAACCTTTCGAGGAAGTCGTCCGTGACACGTTCGCCCAGTTCACCCAGCTCCATCGCCTGGTCTGCAATGCGTTGCTCGAGGGTCATCACCTCGCGCCACGCGGCGGCGCCCGCCTGCCACACAGTGGTCGCGCCTTCGAAGGCGCGGTGCTGGTCGAGCAGGGCATGCCGAAGTCCTGGCTTCCGCGCAACGCTTCCGACCGTGGGCGGGAGGTCTCCGGTGATCACCTTGAAGATCGACGTCTTGCCCGCGCCGTTGCGTCCGATGATGCCCCACCGTTCACCCTCGGCGACGGTGAACGTGATGCTCCTGAAGAGTTCGGTGGCGCCGAAGGAGATGCCGACGTTGGAGACAGAGAGGAGGGTCACGCTGCGATGGGAGAGGACCTGGTCGAGACGAAAGCGGCAGGCAGCGCCGTGCTGCGGATGCACTGCGCTCGAGATAAGCTAAGCCCCTGCCCCTGTCATCTGTGCTGGAGCGGGTCGCTCGCATGGCAATACGGTCCACCGCTTGCAGAGGACAGGCTGTCGGGCTGATGCAGTGATTCTTGTGCGCTGCCGGCCTCAATCCCCGGAGCTGTACATGCCAACGTCACGACGTACCGCGGCGTGCTCCTTCCAGTCCTCGTCGGCTGGGAGACCGTGAGTCACCCAACGCATGGAGAGCTCGTTGCACTCGCGACGAGGTTCTTCCACGGGCACGACCGGATGATCGGCGAGCGTACGCTTGCCTGATCGGCCCTGATCGTGGCCAGCCCCGCCATTCCGGAGACCGGTGCGGAGGCGGTGCAGCCGCCTGTCGTACCGACTGTTGTTCCTGTCACCCCGACCAAACCCGTCGCGACGTCCTGGCTGGGCCACACGCTCGGCGTGCTTCGCCGGCACCGCACGCTGGCCATCATTTTCGTCATCGTCGCGGCGATCGGGTGGATGTTCGGTCCGCGCCTCGTGCTCGGCCCCGACGTGGTCGTGGAAGTGGTTACCCGCGCGAACTTCGTGCAGAGCGTCGTGGCCACCGGCCGAGTCGAAACCCCGCAGCGCATTGACGTCGGCGTGCAGGTCACTGGCAGGGTGAAGCGCGTGCCGGTGGCGGAAGGCCAGGTCGTCGCCGCCGGTGCGACGCTGATCGAACTCGAGCCGTCAGAACTTGCGGCGGCCCTCGACGAGGCCCAGCACGCAGTGCAGGCGGCGTCCGCACGCGTGCGGCAGGTCGCCGAGGTGCAGTCGCCGCTCGCGGTCCAGGCGCTGCGGCAGGCCCAGCTGAATCACGAAGCGACTCGCGATGCACGTGCGCGTAGCGAGGTGCTGCTCGCCGCTGGCGCGATCGGCGAGGTCGCACGCGACGACGCCCGCCGAGCCGAGCAGGTCGCCGCCGCACAGGTCGTGAGTGCGCAGCGCCAGGTCGCGAGCGCGCGCGCCAGCGGCAGCGATGCCTCGGCGGCGCGGGCGGCGCAGGCGCAGGCAGGTGCCGGTGCGGATCTCGCCCGAGCGCGCCTGACGTACGCCACAGTGCGCGCACAACGAGCCGGCACGCTCATCTCGCGCGATGTCGAACCGGGGGACGTGGTGCAGCCGGGGCGAATCCTGATGACGCTGTCACCGGCCGGCGAGACGCAACTCGTGGTGCAGATCGACGAGAAGAACCTGCAGATGATGCGACTCGGCCTCACCGCGCTCGCGTCGGCAGATGCCTATCCGAAGGATCGCTTCGCCGCCACCGTCGTGTACGTGAACCCGGGGGTCGATGCGCAACGCGGTGCGGTCGAGGTGAAGCTGCGCGTTCCATCGCCCCCGGCGTACCTGAAGCAGGACATGACCGCCTCGGTCGACATCCAGATCGCGCGGCGCGACAGCGCGACACTCATGCCGAGTGATGCGGTGCACGATCCCGATTCGGCTGCGCCATGGGTGTTCCGTATCACCGACGGCCATGTGCGGCGAACGCCGATCACGCTTGGCTTGCGGAGCGGCGGACTGAGCGAGGTGCTCGCGGGCGTGTCAGCCGGCGATCGGGTCGTGCCGGCGGCCAACCTGAGTGTGCGTGACGGTGCGCGGGTGCGCGCGGTGTTGCCTGTGATCGCGCGGTGACGACGGCGGTCGCGCCGGACGTGACGCCGCAGCCGTTCGCACGTTGGCAGCCCTTCGAATGGATCGTGGCGATCCGCTTTCTCCGCGAAGGGCGTGTGCAGACGGCATTCATCATTGGTGGTGTGGCGATCGGCGTGGCGGTGATCGTGTTCATGTCCGCGTTGATCACCGGGCTGCAGTCGAGCCTCATCGAGCGCGTGCTCACGGGCATTCCACATATCCAGCTGACGCCGCGAAAGGACGTTGTCCGCGCGCTGCGCGACACGGCGTCAGGCATCCGTGAGGGCGCGGTGATGCAGGCGCCGCTGCAACGACTGAAGGGCATCGATCAGTGGCAGGCTGTCGTCGCGCAGGTGGGCGCCATGCCGGAGGTCGCCGTGGCGTCACCCGCCGTGACGGGTTCCGCGGTGGTGGTGCGCGGCGATGTCTCACGCGTGATCGGGCTCACCGGCGTGATCCCCGATCTCTACTATCGCGTCGTCGCACTGCCGGGCAAGATCGTGAAAGGGACCGCACGCCTCACCGGCACGGACCTCCTGATCGGCACGGAGCTCGCGGCGGACCTTGGCATCGGTGTGGGCGACAAGCTGAATGTCACCGGCACGGGCGGTGTCACGACGACGCTCTCCATCACGGGCATCTTCGACATGGGCAACAAGGTCGTCAACGGACGCAGCACCTTCATGGCGCTGCGCACGGCGCAGACGCTCGTGGCACTGCCCGGCGGCGTGACAGCGATCGACGTCACGGTCCACGACGTGTACGCGGCCGATGTGATTGCGCAGCGCATCCGGAGCTCGGCCAGCGTCGAGGCCGACAGCTGGATCACGACGAACGCACAGTTCTTCACGGCCATCACCGCGCAGACCCTCTCGATGGATGCGATCCGCTTCTTCGTCGGCCTGTCGGTGGCGTTCGGGATTGCGAGTGTGCTGGTCGTCTCCGTCGTGCAGAAGTCGCGGGAGATCGGCATCCTGCGCGCCATGGGGATCACACGCGGCCAGGTGCTGCGGACCTTCCTGTTGCAGGGTGCCTTGCTGGGCCTCGGTGGTGCGCTGGCCGGGTCTGCGCTGGGGCTGGCTGGCCTGACGGCGTGGATGCGGTTCACGCGCGCCGCCGACGGATCGTCGCTGTTCACGCTGGAAGTCTCGGCGGCGCTGTTCGGATGGACGCTCGCGCTGGCGACCATCACCGGCGTGGTGGCCGCGATGGTGCCGGCGCTGCGGGCCGCGCGCCTCGATCCGGTCGTCGCGATCAATGCCTGACGCGGCGCCGGTCGTGGAGATCCGCGGGATGCACAAGTCGTACAACGTGGGGCTGCCGAACGAGACGGAGGTGCTGCACGGCATCGACCTCGTGTTGCAGCGCGGCGACTTCTGCGCGGTGATGGGGCCGTCGGGCTCCGGCAAGAGCACGCTCCTGAACCTCATCGGATTGCTCGACCATCCGACATCAGGGACGATCGCCATCAGCGGAGAGGAGACCACCACGCTGGATGATGCGGTGCTCACTCGGCTGCGGGGGCACAGCATCGGGTTCGTGTTCCAGTACCATCACCTGCTCACGGGATTCACCGCGCTGGAGAACGTGATGATGCCGATGCTGGGTGACCAGGGGTTTGCGGACGCCGCCATGACACGACGGGCGGCGGCACTCATCGATATCGTGGGACTTACGCCCTGGCGGGATCGGCCCGTGGGGCAGCTCTCCGGCGGGCAGGAACAGCGCGTTGCCGTCGCGCGTGCGCTGGCCATGAATCCCGCCCTGCTGCTCGCCGACGAGCCCACGGGCAACCTCGACACGACGAGCGCCGACGCGGTGTTCAACCTGCTGCGCAAGGTGAATGCGGACGAGGGCACCACGATTCTCTTCGTGACGCACAACCCCTTGCTCGCGGCGCGGTGTGACCGGACGATCGATGTGGTTGATGGCCGCATCGTGCGCTCGGACGGGGAGCGTGAACACCTCCCCCGCAGCGAAACGTCGGAGAACCGAAGGGAGGTGGCGACGACGCAGGCCGCGCAGCCCACGGAATGAAAGACGAAGCCGTTCCGCTGTCAGGGTGCGTACCGGGTAAATCGTAAGCCCTCATGCGGAAGGCCACCGGGGCCTTGCGTACCCTATCCAGCCGGTCCCGGCGCGCGCACCTTTGCACTCGCATGACCATCCATGACCGCTTGGCCGCGGCGCTGGCGGGCCGCTATCGCATCGAGCGCGAGATCGGTCGCGGTGGGATGGCGCGCGTCTACCTGGCGCACGACGAACGGCACGGCCGCGACGTCGCCATCAAGGTGCTCCAGCCAGACTTCGCTGCGCAACTTCCCGTCGAGCGATTCCTCCGGGAGATCCAGGTGGTCGCGGGCCTCACCCATCCCCAGATCCTGCCCCTCCTGGACTCAGGCTCCATCGAGGGCGATGCCGATACACCGGACCAGCCTTACTTCGTGATGCCGTACGTCGCCGGCGAGACGCTGCGGGCGCGCATCCAGCGCGAAGGCACGCTCGGCCTCGCGAAATCGTCGCGCATCGTGCGAGAGGTGGCAGAGGCGCTCAACTTTGCGCACGGCCGCGGTGTCGTCCATCGGGACGTCAAGCCGGAGAACATCCTCCTGCTCGAAGGGCACGCGATGGTCGCCGATTTCGGCATCGCGCGCGCGATCGGCGCGGCATCGACGCGCATGACCGCTACCGGTGCGATCATCGGCACGCCGGTGTACATGAGTCCCGAGCAGGCCAGCGGGGACGAAACCATCGACGGCCGCTCGGATCAGTATGCGCTGGCATGCATGGCGTACGAGATGCTCACGGGCAAGCCGCCGTTCACCGACCGGACGCCGCTCGCGCTCCTCGCCGCGCATGCCCTCGTTCCGGTTCCATCGCTGAGGACGACGCGCGTGGACGTACCGCTGGTGACCGATGCTGCCATTCGTCGCGCGCTGGCGAAGACACCCGCAGAAAGATTCGCGACGACGACCGAGTTCGCGAACGCGATGCGTCCGTCGACCGCGACTCCACGCAGTCCCCGGCGTCGGCCAGGGAAACTGCGCGCGCTGCGGCCACGTCCACCCGCATCGCGGTCCTGCCACTGCGAAGCGTGAGTCCCGACCCGGCTGATCGCTACTTCGCGGTCGGAATGACGGACGAGATCGTCTCGTCGCTCTCGAACATCGGGGGGCTCGAGGTCATTGCGCGTTCGTCCGTCGCGGCTGCCGGCGGCGCGGACAAACACTCGCCGACCCACATCGCGCGCGCTGTCCGTTGGCAGCCTGCTCGAGGGCAGCGTACGCAAGGAAGGGAATCGCGTCCGCATCGCCCTCGCGCTCTCCGACCCGGCGTCGGGAGAGTCGCGCTGGACGCAGACATACGACAAGACGATCACCGACGTCTTTGCCATCCAGCAGGACGTCGCCAAGGCGGTGGCGAGCGCGCTCAAGGTCGCGCTCGTGGGACGCGAGGAGCGTCAGTTGGCCAAGCTTCCGACGACGAATGCCGCGGCATATGACGCATACTTGCGCGCAACGGCACTGATGCGCGGACAGATGGACTTGGCACGCCGCCGCGAGGCCCTCGGCACCGCCATTCCGCTGCTCCGATCCGCCGTACAGCAGGATTCCACGTTCGCGCTCGCGTGGGCAGCGCTCGGGGACGCGTACACCCAGATGATCTTCAACTCTGGGGGAAACATCATGGTGCGTGACAGCGCCGTCAGCTCCATCGCGCGCGCGCGCGCGCTCGACACCGCCCTCGCCGAGGGCTACCGAGCGCGGAGCAACATCGAGTACACGCGCGAAGCGGCGTGCCAGCACGGTCCCGCACTCCAGGATGCGCTCCACGCAGTGCTGCTGAAGCCGGGCTGGGCGGACGCGCACGCGACGCTGTTGTCCCTGCTCACGCATCTGGGACTGTTCGACGAGGCGATGCGGGAGTTCCGGACGACCATGTCGCTGGACCCCCGAAACCGATTCGTCACTTTCCGCCTGCCGCGACTGCTGTGGCAGCAGCAGAAGTTCGCCGAAGCGTTGGCGACGTATGAAGCGCAGCGGCGATCGGGTTTCCGGACGTCCATCGCCGAGGAAGCGTTGGTGCTCGGCTACCTCGGCCGAGCCGCCGAGGGCATTGCCCTTCTGGACGTGCACGGGAACCGCGACAAGGAGCGGACCGGCGACGAAGCGGCTTCGCGGGCGGTGTTGGCCGCGCGGCTGGGACGGCCCGCCGAGGCGCGCGCACTGATCGTCGAAGCAGAACGGCGTACTATCAGGATGAGGTCGCCGTGATCGGTATCGATCCGATCGAACCCATTGACGGGAATCTCTCGCGTCGCCAGACTCGGCTCGTGGTGGCGTGGGCCGAGCTTCATCAGGACGAGCTTCGAGCCAACTGGGAGCGGCTGCTCCGCGGAACTCCTCCAATCTCGATCGACCCGCTCACCTGACGTAAATATGAAGCACCCAATTCATCGCGTTGTGTCGTTTGCGATCGTGTCGAAGTACACATTGCGAGTTCACTTCGACGACGGCACCGCGCAGGTGATCGACTTCGGCCCCATGCTCGCAGGTGAGCTATTCGGTCCGCTGCGCGACGTACGCATGTTCAACCTGGTGAGTGTGGACGAGGAATCACACACTCTGGTGTGGCCCAATGGCGCGGACTTCGATCCCGCGATTCTTCACGATTGGCAGGCGCACGGCGCCGCCATGAGGGAGCTCGCGCGGCACTGGTAGGGGATACGTGGCGGCGTCATGGTCAGAGGCGATGCTGCGCCCGTGCGGCGAGGGAGCCAGGCATGGCGCGGGCTTGCATCACGCCGTCGCATTGTCCTGCACGCCCTCACGGCTCGCGCACGCGATCGATCCAACTGTCGCCGGTGTACATCCGCATCGGCCGTCCGGCCGCCTCCACGAAACGCACCACCTCGCCCACCACGCCGCCGCCGGTGGGGGCCACGAAGCGGAAGCGCCCATCGCCCAGCGGCTCCAGCGTGATGGGAGTGTCAACGTTGACGGCATTCGGCGTAACGAGCACCAGCCGCTGGTCGAGCAACACCACCTGCGAGTCTCCACCCCGTCCGCGGTACAGTCCCGCGAACCGCGCCCATGACGGGTCCCACGCCACCACGACCGGTTTCTGCGCCGCGGCTTTTGCCACCGCCTGGCCAACGGTGGCCATCAACTCGCGCGCGATGTCGGACGGGTTGGAGTCGTTCGTGTTCGTGAGGACGATGACGCCAACCTTGTCATCGAGCTGGATGAGCGTGTACGTCGTGTTGCCGGGATACCCGCCCCCGTGCCCGACGTAGGTCCTGTCCTTGATGCGGCTGATGTCGAATCCGAGGCCCGTCCCTGCGGTCCAGTTCTCCTCCACCGAGCGCACGCGGTGCATCTCCCGCAACGACCCGGTGCTCACGATCTGCGCCCCGCCCCGCGGGCCGCGGCGGAATTGCGCCGAGACGAACTTCGCCATGTCCTCCACGTTCGACGTGACGCCCGTGGCAGCGGCCATCCCACGGGCGTCGATGAAGGGGAGGACCTCACGCGTCCCGTCCGGCATGCGGCGACCGTAGGGAACGGCCAGCCCCGGAACGTTCCGGTCCACGCTCGAGGCGTCCATGCCGAGCGGCTTGTAGATGTTGCGATCGACGTACTCTGCCCATCGCTGTCCGCTCACCTGCTCTATGACCATGCCGGCGACTGCATACGCCAGGTTGGAATACTTCCACCGCACGGACGGAGCGAACGCTGCCTGCCGGTCGGAGTAGAGACGGCGGAGTTCGTCGGCCGTCGGAAATTCAAGCGACGTCCAGTGGTCGCCGGCTTCGCGCTGCATGCCGGAGCTGTGTGAGAGGAGCTGCTCGATCGTGATCGGGCCGTCGTCGTCGCCGGCGGGCTTCGCCTTGAACCATGGCAGGTACTTCGACACCGGATCGTCGAGCTGCAGCTTGCCTTCTTCGCGCAGTTGCATGATCGCGATGGCGGTGAACAGCTTGCTGTGCGACGCCATGCGGAACTTCGTGGCCGGCGTCATCGGCACCTTCGCCGTGAGGTCCGCGAAGCCAAAGCCAGCGGCCCACACCAGTTGCTGGTCGCTCACCACGCCGACGGCAATCCCGGGGAGTCCGCGATACGCGATCTGTCCCTCGATCCACGCGGAGAAGAGGCGCTCCGCGCCAAGGACATCAGGGTCGCCGGCCACACTCGTCGCGTTGGCCCGCGCGGCAGCAGCCTGCGCGGCGAGCGCGTGCGGGGCCAGCATACACGCGAGCAGTACGAACGCGGCGACGACGGCGATTGCCGTAATCACTGGCGTGCGCGCAGGGCGCGCCAGTTGGGCGGGACGATGCATGAGGTCTCCGGGCGGTAGCAGGCGGGATCGCGCAAGCATCGCGTCGATGGTGGGCCGCGTCAAGGTTCCTTCCATCGACGAACGGTTTCGCGACGCAGGCCCGATCACGACTGGCGTGCGGATGGACCGCCCGCCTCACCCCCGGTCTTCTCCCCCACCCAGCGCGTTTCCCAGCACGTTGAAGCACAGCACCGTCACGAAGATGAATGCACCTGGGAAGATCCCCAGCCAGGGCTCGCTGCTCATCGTCGTCTGCGCCTGGTAGAGCATGTTGCCCCAGCTCGCCGTCGGCGGCTGGACGCCGACGCCGAAGAAGCTCAGCGCGCTCTCGAGCAGGATGCTGCGCCCCACGGCGAGCGTGAGTGCCACCATCACCGTCGGGAGCACGCCGGGCAACACATGGCGCACGAGGATGCGCGGACCGCGCGCCCCCGCAGCGCGCGCGGCCGTCACGAAGTCGCGCACGGACAACGACTGCACTTCGCTGCGCACCACGCGCGCCGTCTCCATCCACCCCACCGCACCGACGAGCGCGATCAGCAGCGGCACCCCCGGATCGAGCACCGCGGCGGCGATCATCAGCAACGGGAGCGTGGGAATCGAGAGCATCGCGTCGGTGAAGCGCATCAGCAGCGCGTCCGCCACACCCCGCGCATAGCCCGCCGCCGCCCCCACCGTGACGCCGATCGCCGCGCTCAGCGCCGCCGCCACGCTGCCGATCGAGAGAGAGATCCGCGCGCCGAAGAGGATACGCGTGAGCAGGTCGCGCCCGAGCTCGTCGGTGCCGAAGAGGTGGCGCGCCGAGGGCGCCCCCCGCCGCTGCGCGAGGTCGAGCGCGTCAAAAGGGTAGGGCGCCAGATACGGGGCGAGCAGCGCGAGCAGCACGAGCGCGCCAAGCACAATCGCGGCGGCAAACACGGCCCGGTCGCGCTTCGCGCCGCGGAGGATCACGCGGCGTCCCGCAGGCGCGGATCGAGCGCCCGCACCACGACGTCCGCGACGAGGCTCAGGAGCGCCACCGCGATCGACCCGCACATGAGGAACGCCATCAGCACCGTGTAGTCGCGCTTCGCGAGTGACTCGGTGAACAGGCTCCCCACTCCTGGCCAGGCGAACACGCTCTCCGTGACCACCGCGCCCGACGCCATGAGCGAGGCGTCGAGCAGGACGACGGTGGCGAAGGGAAGGAGCGCGTAGCGCAGCGCGTGCCGTGAGACGAGCTGCCGGTTGCGCACCCCGCGCGCGCGCGCCGCATTGATGAACGGCTGCGCAAGCGCCTCCCGCATCGAGCTGCGCAGGTAGCGCGACCACCCCGCCGCATGCGCCGCCGCCAGCACGATCACCGGCAGCACGAGGTGCGCGATGCGATCGGCGAGCCCGCCTCCGGCGAAGGAGCTGCGCCCCGCCGATGGAAACCAGCCCAGCTGGCTCGCGAAGACGAGCTGGAGGACGAGGCCGAGCCAGAACACTGGCAGCGATATTCCGGCGATCGCTCCCGCCGTGACGACACGATCCACTCCACGCCGGGCCGCGGAGACGACGCCGGCGACGAGCGACAGGACCACGGCGAGCAGCGACGAGATGCCCACGAGCTGCAGCGTGGCGGGCACCCGCTCGAGCAGACGGTCCATCACCGGGCGACCATCGGCGTAGCTGTAGCCCCACTCGCCGCGCACGAACGACCACGCCCAGGCGAGATACTGCTCGACGAGGGGCCGGTCGAGCCCCATCTGCCGACGCAGTCGCTCGATGTCCTGCGGACGGACGTTCGGGTTGTCGAGGTAGAGGGCGAGCGGTCCGCCGGGCGCGGCGTGGATGAGTGCGAACACCACGAGCGACACCAGCACCAGCAGCGGCACCATCTGCGCGACGCGCCGGAGCAGGAAGGTCAGCATCGGTTCTGCGCGGCCCGCCTCCAGCGCCGGCGATCGTTCCTCATCGGATTTCCCACTCGTGCACGTTCCAGAATGGCCCGGCGTTGCTCGGGTTCCCCTTGAAGTTGCGCAGCGTCGCCGGCACCGCGTCGATCTTCGAGGTGTTGTAGAGAAACAGCTCCGGCGCCAGCTCGGCCACGCGTCGCTGCGCCTCCTGGAGCAGCGCTCGCCGCTTGTCCTGGTCGATCGCCCGGTCGGAGGCGTAGAGGAGCTTCGTCAGCGGCGCATCGTCGAGGTAGTCGATGTTGCGGCCTTCCGGCGGAGTCTTGTCGGCGGCGAAGAAGGTGGTGATCTCCGGATCGGCGCCCGACTGCCACCAGTGCAGCATCGCGTCGAAGTCGCCGCTGAACCACACGGGGCTGATCGCCGTGCCGTCGATCAGCTTGATCTGCATCCCCACGCCGATGTCGGCCAGTTGGCGCTGGATCGCCTGCGCCACGTTCTCGCGGATGGTGAATCCTGCCTGCGTGATGAGGGTGAAGGCGAGCGCCTTGCCCTCCTTGCGCCGCCTGCCGTCGGCACCGCGGGCCCACCCTGCCTCGTCGAGTAGCGCACCGGCCTTTGTCGGATCGAAGGGGTAGCTGCGCACATCCGGCTCGTATGCCCACGACAAGGGCTGGATCGGCCCGTTCACCGTGGACACCAGGCCATCGAGGATCGTCTTCACGATCAGGTCGCGGTCGACGGCGTGCGCGAGCGCGCGACGCACCCGCACGTCGGCGAAGGGCGGGAAGTGTCGCTCGTTCAACGTCACGTGCTCGTAGCCATTGCCCAGCACGCGGTTGAGGCGGATGGCCGGCAGGTCCTTCAGCTCGCGCACCTTGTCCCACGGCACGAGCGCCACGAGATGGACTTCGCCCGACTTCAGCTGGTTGATGCGCGTCGTCGCGTTTGTCACGAACCGGAAGAGTATCTTCGCGATCTTCGGGTAGGCGTCGCCCCGCCAGTACCCCGGCACCCGCTCGAGCAGCACGTATTCGCCGGTCTTCCACTCGGCCACGCGATACGGACCGGTGCCCATCGGGTTCCGGTTGTAGTCGCTCGCCTTGTCGATGTTGCGGCCCTCGAGCAGGTGCTTCGGCAGGGTGCCGCGCAGGAACTGGAGGCGGTACGGGGCGTACGGCTCCTTGTAGTGCACCACCGCCGTGAGGGAGTCCGCCACGTCCACCGATGCGATGCGGTCGAATCCGTCGGTGCTCTCGGGTTTCCAGTCCCCCTTGATCATCGCATCGGCGGTGAACTTCACGTCGGCCGCGGTGTGCGGGTGGCCGTCGTGCCACTTCACGCCCGGACGGAGCTTCCACGTGACGTCCATCCCCCCGTCGCGCCGCATCACGACGCCGCCGTTCTCCAGCGTCGGCACCTCGGCCGCCAGCACGGGCACCACGTTCATGCGCTCGTCGGTCGTCACGAGCCCCTCGACGACGCAGGTCTGTATGTCCTCCAGGATGTGCGTGGCGTACCGGTTCATCGTGTCGGGCTCGCGATCGTAGCCGACGATCAGCAGCTCGTTCGACGGGCCGGAGGACGCCTTCGTGCACGCCGTCAGGAGCAGGGCGAGCGAAAGAAGCTGTCGCCTCATGCCGCATCCTCCGTCATCATGCGCGCAACGAGAGGCACGGGGATGGAGCCGTGGCCGAGCAACTCGTCGTGGAACCGCTTCAGCGAGAAGCCGGCGCCGGTGCGCTCGCTCATCGCCTCCCGCAGGTCAAGGATCCCCTGCGTGCCAAGCCAGTACATCACCGCCGTCCCCGGGAACATGGAGCACTTCACCACCTCGGCGCGTGCCACCGCCGAGTCCATCCCCGCCCGGTCACCGAACAGCGCGACGGCCTCGTCGAACGACAGCTCGCCGATGTGGAAGGAGAGATCCACAACGGCGCGCACCAGCTGGCGCACCGCCGAATGCCGCTCGGCCACGAGCTCCAGCGGCGTGAGTCCACCCAGTTCGCCCATCAGCCCCGTGGCGTAACACGCCCACCCTTCCGCCATCGTGCCGCCGCAGAACATTCCGATCCGGTTGGCGCAGTCCACCGCGGCAATCTTTCCCACCCGCGTGGGCGCCCGGTGGTACGCGTGCCAGTTCTGCACGTGATGTCCCACGCCGCCATGATGCAGCACATGGTTGAGGCGGATCACGCTCTTGTTCCACGCGCGGAGGTGCGTCGTGGGATCGCCCCCCGGCAGGGGCGACACGACGTACACGTACTGGTGATACGGATCCAGCGGCGCGGGGGCGCGATAGAACAGGTAGTAGAGATACGGCGCGGCTTCGCGGGTGAACGCCGGGATGTCCTCGTAGCGCAGCGGCCAGTCGGGCCAGCTGACGATGTCGGCGTCCACGATGGTCTTGCGGCACACTGCCCACTCCGTCGCAAAGGTGCCGAGATAGTCCGCCGGTGCGGGATGGTCCTCGGCGAGCCGGCGCTGCACCTCGGACCACGAACCGGCGACATCTGACGCCATCTCGTGTAGGAGGCCGCACGCTTCGTCGAGCGCCGCGCGCGCGGCGACCAGGAGCTCGGCGCGCGAGCGAAAGGTCTGATGGCCGTGCCGGAGCAGGAGGTCGTAATGACTCGCGCCGCAGCGCATCGCGTCTTCCGTTGCCTCAGGACGCTCGCGCAACCAGCCGGCAAAGGCGCGGAATGCATCCCCGGCGTCGGTAGCCTTCAGGCGCGCACGGATGGCGACGTCGGCGGCGACGGAGCCGGTCGCGAGCCACTGATGCACGCCGCTGGCGAACAGCCGCTCCGCGCCCTCGCAGTCGCGCAGCGCGCGTGCCACCCACGGAGCCGGCAACGGTCCCTCACCCATCGTGTCGCGCGCTTGTTCGAGGAAGCGCGGGACCGCCTCCATGCGTGCCGCCGCCAGACGTACGCGCTCGTCGAGCGGTGCGGCGTCGCGGATCATCAGCGCAATCACGGAGAACACGGCCTCGCCGGTCCAGAGCGCCGGGTTTCCACGCATCCCGTGTCCGGAGGCATGCTCGCTCAGCTGGATCTCGCAGAAGCCACGCATCAGCTCCGCGTCCAACGCGTCAGGGTCGTCGCGCAACGCAACTGCGCGCGCCTGTGCGGGGAAGCGCGCGTCGAGCTGCCGCACGAGCTCCCGCATCTCGCCGTCCATCGTCGCGAGGCCAGCTGGCGACCAATCGGGGAGGCAGGCGTCGTGCTCGTGCGCGCCGGTGAAGGTGGCGTTCACCGGGCGGCGGAGGAAATAGTGCTCCATGAACTGCTCGAGGGGATCGCTCATCGCGCGAGCGGAATCGTCACCCAGCGTCGCTCGCGGCAGGAGAGTTCCACGGCGTTGATCAACTCCTGCACGTGGGCGCCGTCCACGAAGTTCCCCTGGTTCTCCTCGCCGCCGGCGAGGATCTCCGTGATGAACGAGCTCACGAGGTTGGCATAGAAGAGCGAGCGCCACGACTCCTGGCTGCTCCCGCCCGGCGGATAGAAGCGCGCCGGCACCGGACTCTCGCGGAACTCCACCTGATCCTTCGTCGCCCCCTTGAGCGATTCGCAGATGCCGTTCTCCTCCACCAGCCGACAGATCAGCGCACCATTGCTCCCGTACACTCGCGCTTCGATGCCAGGGTAGTTCCCCACGGTGACGAAACTGGTCTGGATGGAGCCGAAGCCGCCGTTCCCGAAGTTGCCGATGAAGATGTCGCCGTCATCGATGTTCATCCGCATCATCGTGCCGGTGGCGCGCACCACGCGCTCGGGGATGAAGTTCTTCATCGTCCCCACCACGTCGGCGAACCGGCTGCCCATGAACAGGTGCGCGATGTCCATGATCGGCGCGCCGTAGCCCTCCAGCGACGACACCTGGATCTTCGACTGGTCCGCCAGGTGATCCACCTGCCGCAACGGCGCCTGCGGATCGAGCCACTGCGAGTTCTGCTCGTAACCGTTGAAGATGAAGGGTGTGCCCACCCATCCCTGCTCGATCAGCTCCTTCATGTACTGCATCGCGGGACTGTACCGGAAGGTGAAGCCGAGCTTGGTCTTCACTCCCTTGCTCCTCGCCAGCTCTGCGGCACGCAGCGTGTCGGCATAGTCGTACGCCACCGGCTTCTCGCACAACACGTGCTTTCCCGCCTCGAGCGCCGCCCAGCTCAGTTCGAAGTGCGTGGCGCTCGGCGTGCACACGTCCACGAGGTCGAGATCCTCGCGCGCGATCAGCGCCTCGTGCGAGTCGTACACGTGCGGAATGCCGAACTTCTCGGCAAACGCCGCCGCCCGCTCACGCACCGGATCGGCGATCGCCACCAGTTCGCACCGCGCGTCGCGCTTGAAGCCGGGGAGGTGCGCGAACTCGGCCCACGCCCCCGCCCCGAGCACGCCCACGCGCACCTTGTCGCCGCGAATCGTCTGCATCGTCGTCACTCGATCACCGCCGAGGTGTCGCCGGGGAGCATCAGCATGCGGTGGGCGCGGATGGGTGCGATGCCGTTCGACATCACGCGTTCGTGGAACTCCCGCAGGTTGAACCGCGAGCCCATGTGGGCGGCAAAGTCGGCGCGCAACTTCAGGATCCCGCGCTTGCCCAGGAAGTAGCCGCCGTAGGTGGGGTCGTACGTCGCCCGCTCGGCTTCGCGCTTCGCCGCCGGCGCGGCGACGTACGCCTCGCGCTCGAAGCAGCGCTGCGCGTCGGCCAGCGACCACACCCCCGTGTGGACGTTGATCCCCGAGAGCAGCCGGCAGATCCGCGTGAGCGCATCGCTCAGCTGCGCGAGGCGGAGCCGCGGATCGCGGCCGCCGTACCCCTCGTCGAGCACCATCTGCTCCGCGTAATGCGCCCAGCCGTCCTGTCCCGACGAGGGCTGCGGAAATGGATTCAGCCCGATCCAGATGCGCCGTACCTTTCCCGGCGTGCGCCGCATGTAGATGGAATGCAGCCAGTGCCCGGGCATCGCCTCGTGCGCCGCGGTGTTGGCGAGCGACGCGTAGTTGTAGCGCTCCAGCCACTCCTCCTGCTGCGCCGGCGTGAGGTCGGCGCGCGCATCGGTGATGTAGAAGACGCTCTGCACCGGCACCGGCTCCAGCGGAGGCGACGCGTGCATCGAGGCGAAGCCGAGGTCGAAGGGCAACGCTGGAGCGACGACGATCCGTTCGCCCGGCGGCACCGACGCGATGCCGTGCGACGCGACGAACTCCGTGAGCGAGTCCACCACCTTCCGCGTCGCCGCCACCACCCCGCCCAGTGGCGGATGATCGCGGCGGACCGCCAGCCATGCGGCCTGCGGGTCCTGGCCCGGCGCGAGTGCGTTGGCCGCCGCGCGGAACTCTGCCTGCGACACCAGAAGCTCGCGCTTGCCGATCGCCACCATCCGGTTGAGCGGGGTGTCGATCAGCTCCTCGGCCAGGTAGCGCCGCGAGAGATTCGCTGCGCCGATCGCGAATTTTCCGGTGGCCCTCGGGACGACCTCCCTTTCGAGCCAGGTCGCGTACGCGTCCACGAGTGGGATCACGGCGTCGGCCGCGCGGCGCAGGGAGTCGCGCAGCGCTCGATCCGGCGACGCCGCGAAGGCGAGATCGAGATCGTTCCCCAGCATCTCACTCGCGCCGCGCATCATCACCACGCCGCGCTCGGCGAACAGCCGGGGCGGATTCGTGATGTTTCGCCGCGCGTGCGCCAGGAGCGATGGCGCGGCGTGCAGCTTGGCGATGATGTGGCGCATCCGCACCGGCGCCGGCGCGCTCTCCATCGTCATCAAGTCGTGAATGCCGTCGCTCAACGCGGAGGCGTAGATCATCGGATTCCGCTGCCAGTTCTTCAGCGTTTCCTGTTCGAGGAGCCACCCGTCGATGATGCCGAGCAGGATTTGCCGGTCCACGCGCTCGTCCAGGGTGAGCGCCGTCGTGTCGAGTTGTCGCGAGAGGAACTTCCGCTGCGCCTTGAGTGTCGCGATCTCAGCGGCGATCGCCGTGGGGGAGAAGTCTTCCAGCCGCTCATCATGAGCGTGCAGCCCGTTCCCCGCCGCAATCGCGGGATGCCGCATCGCGAACCCGTCGAGGTAGCGGTCGACGAAGGCGGCGAACTCACCGGGAACGACCGGTGGGCGTGCGGCCAGGGGAACGAGGCACAGGGCGACGGCCAGCAGGCGGGCGAGACGATGCACGATGGGGAGGGGAGACTGGGAGGACGGCGTGACAGAGGACGGGATCGGCGTGACTTCAGTGCTCATCCGCCCGGCGCAAAGGTTTCGTGGCGCATGACGGTTCGCCAGACCTCGACATGCTTCCGCAGCGTCGAGTCACTCGCGCATCTTGACCGGGGCAGTGCGCAGGCGGCACCGCACCGCGCGGTCGGCTCCTTGCCTGAACTGCAACTGCAACTGAATGCGATACGCTTCCGCTACGATTCGAGCGTCGTCCCAATGCTCGACTTGTGAACGACCCCGACCACCAACTGATCAAGGCGAATCGGTCGAATAACAGCGTTTCTCGTTCCTCGCAACAGGAAGTGTTCTTGACCTTTCCCTCAGCTGTTGTTCCGTCCAACTACTGACGCAGTCATTCGACTGATTCGTGCAAATCTGTTGGTGGTCGCGCGGCGATAGTAGTGGAGGATTCTG
Source organism: Gemmatimonadales bacterium (assembly GCA_038236775.1). Lineage (GTDB taxonomy): Bacteria > Gemmatimonadota > Gemmatimonadetes > Gemmatimonadales > Gemmatimonadaceae > AG11. Next base: position 6,434 of record JBBRZK010000031.1, on the reverse strand, counting down.
ACGCCGGATGGTCCGTGTGAGGAAGCGTAAGACAATCGGTTGCTGTTCCAGGCCGAGGTTATGCCACGAGCCGGCCGCTTGCCGGCCTTCTCGACACACTCCGTTTCCCCCCAGATGATCCGCCCCCTCCTTCCCCGCCGGATCGTGATCGGCCAGGGCGCGCACGCCGAGCTGGCGTCGCTCATCCGGTCGCGGCGCGGCGACCTCGAGCTCCGCGGCAGCAAGTACACCGACGTCACCGCGGACGACCTGACGTGGGGCGATACCTATCTCGGCTTCAAGCGCCCGCCGCTCCCCACGATGGGCAACGTGCGCTGGGTGCACTGCACCGGCGCCGGTGTGGACGCGTGGCTCCATCCCGAGCCGCTGCCCCCGGAGATCCTGCTCACGCGCACTTCGGAGCCGTTCGGGCGCTCCATCGCCGAATGGGCGCTGGCGAGGGCACTCGCCTTCCGGCAGCAGTTGTTGGTACTGGCCGAATCCCAGCGGCGGCACGAGTGGGCGCCGCGTGAGGTGGGTTCCGTGCGCGGCTCACGTGCCGTCGTCGTGGGCACGGGCGACATTGGCTCGAGCATCGCGCGGCTGTTCACCGCGCTCGGTGCCGAGGTGCACGGCGTGTCGCGCTCGGGAGGGGGCGATCGCGCTCTGTTCGCGTCGCTCTCGAAGGTGGCGGCACTGCCGCGGCTCGTGACGGACGCGGACTGGCTCATCGTGACCGTACCACTCACCACCGAGACGCGGGGCCTGATTGGGCGCGAGGTGCTGAGCGCCTGCCGCGGCGCGGTGCTGATCAATACCGGACGCGGCGAGGTGGTGGACGAGTCGCTCCTCCCGCAGGCGCTCGCCGCCGGTTGGCTGGCCGGCGCCGCGCTCGACGTCTTCGCAGTGGAGCCGCTCCCGGCCGCCTCGCCACTCTGGGACGATCCCCGCGTGATGATCTCGCCCCACATGTCGGGGCTCACCACTGTGGAGGGCGCGGTGGTGGGTTTTGTCGAATGTCTGGGCGAGATCGAACAGGGGCGGCTCCCCGCGCGGACGGTGGATCGGGCGCGGGAGTATTAGCGGGGCGAGTGAGGTCGACACGGGCTGGCGTGGGCTCCCCAATCAGTGCATGCTTGCGCGGGAAAGGTCATCGCCGCGCGTCGACTCCGCCTCCGACCTTCCTCGCTTCGACGGAGTACGGCTACATCGCGCGGAGCTTTGAAACCGAGGGTAACCAGATCGGGCCGCACTTCTGGAAGTAGCGCCAGGACTTTTCGCTCGCGACCATGACGACGATTCCCTCCACCGACACCGAGCTCGACGCGCTCGCGCGCGACGTACGACTCCACGTCTACGCCGAGGCGGCAGCCACCGGCGAGATTCCGCAGCCACCGCGCATCGCGCATGCCATCGGCCGCACCGAGGGTGACGTGCGCGCCGCGCTGCGCAGGCTCGCCGACGGGAAGGTGCTCATCCTCGCCCCCAACAACGGCGACATCTGGGCGGCCAATCCCTTCTGCGCGGTGTCCTCGGGTTTTCGCGTGGCAGCTGCAGGCCGGCGCTACTGGGGAATCTGCATCTGGGACGCCCTCGGGATCGCGGCGGCGCTTCGGTCGGACGCCGTCATTACAGTCCCCTGTGGCGACTGCGGCGACCCGATGACCCTCGAGGTGCGCGACGGACGCCTCGTGCGCGACGAAGGCGTCGTCCATTTCGCCGTGCCGGCGCACCACTGGTGGGACAACATCGGCTTCACGTGAAGCACGATGCTGCTCTTCCGGGACGAAGAGCACGTGGACCGGTGGTGCGCCGCCCGCGAGATGACGCGCGGGGCCGTGGTGTCGGCCGAGCAGGCGTGGCGGCTCGCGGTCGGCTGGTACGGTCGCAAGCTGGAGCCCGACTGGCGCCGCCACACCGTGGACGAGGCCGAGGCGCTGCTCGCATCCATCGGGCTCACAGGAAGCGCCTGGAACCTGCGGGGCTGAGAGACCTCACCACCACGTCGGAGGTTCACGCAGCGCGTCCAGTCTGTGGGGGAAGGAACTGCGTGCACATTATGCGGCCGACGCGGGCGGCCAAGGTGGCACAAACGCGATGTCGACGTGGCGACCAATGAGCGTGAAGTCGGCAATGTTCTCGGTAATGATCGTCGCGCCAACCTCGCGGGCCGAGGCCGCGATCAGAATATCGTGCAGGAAGGAGCGTTGCGCGAGAAGGGCCCGGTGGGCAGGACGGGTCCGCAGGCCGCGATCGATCCTGGCCGCGAGATCCCACGTACTCCACGCCGGAGTCAGCAACCGGCGCCGCAGGCGAAACGGCTCGATGAGCGTACGGCGGAGGGCACGCTCGCGGTCGGGCCGTTGCGCGCCGACAAGCAGTTCGGTGGCGACCACCGCGCTGACGACGAGCCGGGACAGGTGGCGACGGTGGAACTCCTGTAGTTCGCGCCCAAAGTCCACCTCGCGGAATGCGCGTATATAGATGTTGGAATCGAGGAGGTAGAGCCGATTCAATGCGCGGACGCCGTCCCGAACCGATCGATGAATCCGCCGCGCCCGACCAAGCCGGACAGTCCCCGACCCACCTCAGCCTCGAACGCGGCGAGATCCTCCGCGAGCGCGAGCGCGCGATCGATGGTTTCCGTTTCGGTCTCGGCGTGGAGCAACGCCTTCACGCGATCGATCCGGCTCTGGTCGATGAACAGGTTCTTGCGGCGGCGATCGGGCGGCATGAGGAGCTCCGATGAGGAGCTGTATAGATAGTCGCCGCATCTGTACGAGACAAGCCGCCGTTTGTCGGGCCGGCTTGTCTGGAGATTGCGGGCTCGTGCGCGCCAAGCAGGTCGCGCTGGGTTCGAGATCGGAACGGGCTTGCAGATTGCGCCAGAACCGCTCCGATCGTGGTGACGACGCTATCCTTGGTGAGACGCCGGACGGCGCTTGCCTGCTCAGCGCGCGCGAATCGCGGCCATGAGGAGAGTCCGATGACAGTGGGACGTACGCTCGGGATGGTGCTGGTGGCCGCCGTGACGGCATCGATGCCGGCGCAATCGCAGGGGTACCCGTTCAGTCAGCGCGGCAGCGTGCAGCAGGACGTCGCGCTCACGAGCATCACCGTCACCTACGGGCGTCCGGTCGCACGCGGTCGCGCGCTCTTCGGCACCCTGGTGCCGTGGGACAGTATCTGGCATCCCGGCGCGGACTCGGCCACCCGCGTGTCCTTCACTCACGACGTGCTCCTGGAAGGACACGAGTTGAAAGCCGGTGAATATTCCCTGTGGCTCGTGCCACGGGAGCACGGCCCGTGGACACTCATTCTCAGCCGCGCGGTTCACGTGAACCACAAGCCGTACCCCGGTGAAACCGCAGACGCGCTGCGCGTCGACGTGATGCCGGAGGCGCTGTCGCACATGGAATCGATGGCGATCTACTTTCCGCGAGTGCTCCGTGACGAGGCCCTTCTCAGGATCCACTGGGGCACAACAGGCATTTCAGCCCGAATCAAGGCGCCGTACCGTCCGGAGTAACGTTCGCGCGGCCGAATCTAGGGATTGAGCCAGTAGCTGACTTTCACGAGCAGCGTGTTCTCCGGCTCGGCGCGAAACAGGTCGCTGCGGTCGCGATCGAACCCGAACTCTCCGGTTGTGCCGGGCGCGCTTCGGCGCTGCTGCCATACCAGGTATGCGCTCGACCCGGGGAGCCATTCCCAGCGGAGCGCCGCGGTTGCGTTCAGCGTGCGTGTGTTGAAGCTCATGTTCGGCACGACAAACGGCGCCGCCGGGCCTGCGCCATCGGGATCCACCGTGAACGCACCGTTCGCATCACGGGTCATTGTTCCCCTGTCCCTGCCGAATTCGGAGAAGTCGTACGAGCGCGGCGCGGCGAGCTGCCGGGGCGTTCCGTATTGCCCGCTCGCGATGAACGGCTGGGCAACGAGCGACAGGGTGAGCGTGGGTCGCATGGTGACGTTCAGCCGCATGTTGAGGGACGTGGTCGTCTGCTCGATGGGCGCGAAGATGTACCGCTGCCCGTACGTCTCGACCGCGAACACGTCGGCGACGGATGTGACGTACTGCGCCACACCGTGACTGCGGTTCCAGCGTGGCTCCAGCTCGCCGCTCCACGCCGAGGTGGGCTTGAATCCGATCCGGCTGCCGATCGAGTTGGACCATCCGCCGGCAGGGGTGCGTCTGGTGCTGCCGTTCACGTTCGCCGTATACGCGAAGCGCGAGTTGCTGCTCACGGATGCGGCGAGGGTAGTCTGTCCGGGATTGGTGGCGAGCGGCCCGCCGCGCGTGAGCCGGTCGTCCGCGGTGGTCCAGTCGCGGTCGAAGGTCAGGTGCGTGTTCCAGTAGTTCAGGAAGGTGATGTCGCCATCCACCTTGAGGCCATTGCCCGTGAGATCGCCGTCGAAGTTGCGGCTCTGGTCGGGCGTGGCGCGCACGATCCACCGTCGCACCACGCGCCCGGGCTCGTTCTCCTCGTAGGCGATGCTCTCCTCGAGGCGCATGCGATCCGCGTTCGTCTGGAAGGCGAGGTCGTTCGTCTCGAAGCCCGGGCTCGTGCCGCTGAACCACACGTGTCCGCGCCAGTGCAGGCCGGCCATCTTGTTGAGGTTGGCCGACCACTGGAATCCATTCAGCGCGGACGCCGACGAATCCACGTGATTCGATTGCGCATCGGGGCGCTGGAAGTAGCGGAGCGACGAACGCTGCGTGGTGAGGATGGCCGCCGGACTGCCCCGCACGGAGCTGCCGACGAGCGTGCCCGTCACGCCCCACATGCGCTCCGCCCACTCGTGACGGACGTCGGCCCCAATGACAGTTGCCGACGAGTGCAGCCGCTCCGTCAGCAGCGAATCGCCGAGGTTCCGCGTCACCTGTGTGATGATGGCGCCAGCGCTCGACGCTCCCGCGCGGAAATCACGTCGCAGCCGTCCCACCAGGTAATTCGTGAGCGGTTCCACTTCCGCACGGCCACGCGTTCCGTCGAGGGTCACGTACTCGGCAGCCGCACGGTTGGTGACCGCGTCGAGCACGCCGATGGACCACCCTTGCGCCGTGCGGCCCGTGAGCTTCGCCGCGCCGAGGATCGATGCCGCTTGGGGCACGTCGGCGTAAACGCTTCCCGGGGGGGCGCCGACATGCGGCGCGCGGCCGATGCGGCGGGTGTAGAACAATTCGTTGCCGCCTCCGCCGCCGCCACCTCCGCCGCCACCACCTCCGCCACCACCTCCGCCGCCGCTTTCCTGCGTCGTGCGGAAGATGCTCGAGCCTTCGATGAAGAACGGCCGTCGCTCTCCCACGAACGTCTCGCTCGCGCTCAGGTTCACCTGCGACTCATCCGCCTCGATCTGGCCGAAGTCGGGATTGATGGTCATGTCGAGCGTCAGGTTCGGTGTCGGACGGTACTTCACGTCGGCGCCGGTGCTGTTGAAGTAATCACGCCCGCTGCGGAACGGATTGGGGAACCCGGCGTCGACCGCGGGGGCGATCCTCTTGAACTCGGCGCGTGCCGCCACGTACGGCAGCACTTCGAGCCGGTGGCTCTGCGGAATGTTCTCCAGGCCCAGCAGGTGCCCGTACCTGGAGGCGCCGCCCTTTTGACTCTTGGGTGTGTAGGAGGAGACCATCTTCTCCACCTTCGCCGCGATCTCGCGCTGAAACTGGATGCCCCAGAGCTGCGATGGCGCCGTGCCGAACCGCAACTGGCTGAACGGAATCCGCATCTCGGCGGTCCAGCCGGCACTGTCCACCGACACCGCCGCATCCCAGACAGGATCCCAGGTGCGGTCGAAGTTGGCATCGTCGCCCTTCACTCCACTCGGATTGATGCGGAAGCGATAGCCGCCCTGATGATCGTGGTAGCTGTCGAATACGACGGTGAACCAGTCGGAGTCCGTCAGCTCGCTGTCGCGGCGACCGAGCCGGCGGGAGACCTGACCGCTGGAACTGAACATGCGCGCGCCCACGTAGATGGCGCTCTCATCGTAGATGACCGAGATCTCGGTGCGCTCGGTCGGCGATGCTCCGTCGATGGGATCGGTCTGGGTGAAGGCCGAGGTCTTCGGGGCGCTTCGCCAGACGCCTTCGTCGAGGCGGCCATCGAGCACCACCACTTCACTGGTGCGCACGGCGTGCGTCTGCGGCAAGGCCGCGACGTGGCTGTCCGTGCCGGACGGGTGCGTCACAACGTCCGCCGGCGCGTCGAGCGATTGCGCGGTGGCGGACAGTGATGATGATCCGAGACACAAAGCTATGAAAGCCATGCGCCGGTACTGGGGGGCGCATCGGAAGAATCGCAGCACGAGCCTGGTGGGGACAGGAGTATCCTGTCAATACGATCGAGCCGCCGAAATCGCTGAGATTCGTCCAGTTGAAGCCGCCAGCCCGACCACCGAGGTACGGCTCTTGGAACGCACCCGGAACGCACGCGATCAGGTGATCGACGATG
>JBBRZK010000030.1:0-41582 GCA_038236775.1 Gemmatimonadales bacterium | reverse complement strand
TGACGTGCCCGGTCCAGCGAGACGACGCCTGACATGCCGGTGGATCCGATGTCGGGCATGCAGCTGGAGCTGGACGTTGCACCAGGAGTGGCCGCGCGCGCGCAGTCGACGGTGCTCGTCGAGCGCGCGGCGGATTACCTGAAGGCGGGGCCGGCGAGCTCGCAGGCGCTCGTGGCGAGCGTGTGCCAGCTGTCGTCGCTCCCCAGCGCCATCGCGGACCACATGGCCGTGACGCTGCTGCGCGAGCATCCCCGCTTCGTCCGCACGGCGGACGGCGGCTGGCGCCTCGGAGAAAAGGCGCCACCGGCGTGGGGCGCCGACACGCTTGCGGAGGAGCCGCTGCTCTCGTCGCTCTCCTTTGCCGTGGTGGACGTGGAGACGACCGGCGGCATGCCCGCCGGCGGGCACCGCATCACGGAGATCGCGATCGTCACCGTGCGCGACGGCCGCGTCTGCGAGACGTACGAGACGCTCGTGAACCCGGAGCGGTCGATTCCGCCGTTCGTCTCGCGACTCACGAACATCACGTGGGAGATGGTCCGCGACAAGCCGAATTTTCACGGCGTCTGTGAGCCCGTGGTGCGCGCGCTGGACGGGCACGTGTTCGTCGCGCACAACGCCGGCTTCGACTGGCGGTTCGTGAGTGCGGAGGTGGCGCGCGTCTCGGGGCGTGTGCTCTCCGGGAGGCGGCTCTGCACGGTACGGCTCGCGCGCCGCCTCCTGCCGCAGCTTCGCTCGCGGTCGCTCGACTGGGTAGCCCAGCACTACGACGTGGAGATTCCGCGCGCCGCGCGCCACCGTGCCGGCGGCGATGCGATCGCCACCGCGCACTGCCTCATCCGCCTGCTCGAGGACGCGCGTGGGCACGGATGCGAGCGGTGGTCGGAGCTCGAGCGGTTCCTGGCGACGGGCAGTGCGCGCAAGCAGAAGCGTCGCAACCGCAGGCAGCGGGCGATGCCGCATGCGGTGCAGAAGGATACGACTGCCTAGGGGGCGAGAGGGCGAGAGGGCGAGAGGGCGAGAGGGCGAGAGGGCGAGAGGACGAGAGGACGAGAGGACGAGAGGGCGAGAGGGCGAGAGGGAGCGTTGTCATCCTGAGCGAAGCGAAGGATCTGCTTTCCGGCCCGACAAGCAGGTCCTTCGCTTCGCTCAGGACGACAGGGGAAGGCTCTGCTCCTCCCGCCGTGGTGCCGCTAACTTGGTCGGATGCCCCTCCTGCCCCTCGTTCAGTCCCGCACCGTCGGCTCGCTGCGCGTGCACGCGCTCCAGGCCGGCCTCCAGCAACTCGATGGCGGCGCGATGTTTGGCGTGGTGCCGAAGCCGCTCTGGGAACGGAAGATCCCCGCCGACCCGCGCAACCGCATTCCACTCGGCATGCGCTGCCTGCTCGTGGAGCATCCGGACGGACTCGTGCTCATCGACACCGGGTTGGGGAACAAGGAAACCGAGAAATTCCGGGGCATCTACGGGATCGAGAATGCGCGGGTCGGGCAGGCGGGGCCCACGCAGCTCGAGAGTGCCCTCTCCGAGGCGGGCGTGACGCCAGCCGACGTCACGCTGGTGATCAGCAGTCACCTCCACTTCGACCACGCGGGCGGCAACACCCTCGTGGATGCGTCCGGCGCAATCGTCCCGTCCTTCCCGAACGCGCGATACGTGGCGCGGCGCGGCGAATGGGACTGGGCGCACGACACCAACGAGCGGACGGCGGCCAGCTATTTCGGCCGGAACTACGATCCCATCCATGAGGCCGGCCTCCTCGAGCTGGTCGACAATGATCGGGAGATCGTCGCGGGCATCTCGCTCCGGCATACGCCCGGACATACGCCACATCACCAGGGCATCCTGGTCACGTCGGGCAGCGATCGGATGTTGTTTGCCGCCGACATGGCGCCCACGGTGGCGCACGTGCCGCTGCCGTGGATCATGGGCTACGACGTCGAGCCCCTGCGCACGCTCGAGACCAAGCGCCGCATCTGGGCCGAGGCGGCGGACGAGGAGTGGACGGTCGTGTTCGAGCACGACGCGGTGCATGCCTTCGGGCGCATCATCGCGGACGGGAAGGGATACGCCTGCGAGGTGTTGTAGGGTACATCCCGCAGACCTCTGCCTTGACACGACCCCCGATCGGGCTAACTTCCGTCGTGACAACTAGCTAAGTGGTGTCCTGCTGTCTGGGCCACCCACCCTCTGGCCCTCGCACGCGGTGCGAGGTGTGCTGCAGGAGTCCTGGATTCAGCTCGCGACCCGCCCATGGCGGTCCTCGCGAGCTTTGTGCGGACTCTTCTCCACCAGAAGGGTCCGTTTCGTTTTTTGTGTTCTTCTCTCTCTGAGGCTACCGGCTATTCAGGACACCACCAAGCGCGTGCGGGTCAATCGCATGATCCGCATCAGCCCGGTCCGCGTGATCGGCGCCGATGGCTCACAACTCGGGATTCTCGAGGTGGACGCGGCGCTCCGGATGGCGGAGGAAGCCGGGTTGGATCTCGTCGAAGTCGCCGCGACTGCCCGCCCCCCGGTCGTCCGCATCATGGACTACGGGAAGTACAAGTTCGAGATGGCGAAGCAGGCGCGGGTCGCAAAGAAGAAGCAGCACGTCATCGAGCTCAAGGAAGTGAAGTACCGTCCTGGCATCGATGATCACGATTTCGAGACGAAGACCCGGCACGCGCGCCGGTTCCTCGAGGAGAAGAACAAGGTCAAGGTGACCATGATGTTCCGTGGTCGCCAGGTGGCCCACCCCGAGCTCGGTCAGGCCGTGCTCGATCGGGTCAGCAATTCGCTCGCCGACATCGGAAAGATCGAGAGCGCAGGACGGCTCGAAGGGAAGTCCATGACGATGATTCTCACGCCCAAATAAGCAGGTCGTGTTATGCCCAAGATGAAGACGCACAAGGGCGCTGCCAAGCGCTTCAAGGTGACCGGCTCCGGCAAGGTCAAGCGGTACAAGGCGTTCAAGAGCCACATCCTCACGAAGAAGTCCTCGAAGCGGAAGCGCAACCTGCGCCGCGCGGGGCTCATCGCCACGAATGGCGAGCAGAAGCGAATCAAGCGCCTCATTCAGGCCGCGTAATAGGAGCCGACCATGCCACGCGCCGTATCGAACGTCCCGCGCCTCAAGCGGAAGAAGCAGGTTCTCAAGCACGCCAAGGGCGCCTTCGGTGCCCGGTCCAAGCTGTGGAAGGCCGCGAAGGAAACGGTCGAACGCGGTTGGGTCTACGCGTACCGGGACCGGAAGAACAAGAAGCGCGATTTCCGCAAGCTCTGGATCGTCCGCATCAACGCGGGCGCGCGCCAGCACGACATGAGCTATAGCGTGTTCATGAACGGACTGAAGCTCGCCGGCATCGAGATTGACCGGAAGATCCTGGCCGACATCGCCGTCCGCGATCCGCAGGCCTTCGGCGCGATTGCCGACGCCGCCCGCGCTGCCCTGAACACCGCTGCGTAAGTAGCTTTGCTCATAGGCGTTTCGGCGGCGGCGCGACCTACACGGTTTCGCCGCCGCTGCTGTTTTGTGTCGGCAGTCAATCGGTAGAAACATGTAAACCGCAAGAGAAACATGTAAACCGCAGCGGACACGGAGGGCTGCATGAGAGTCACCAAGCGAGAGCGTGAAGCAGTAATGCGCAGTCCTCTGCGGCCCTCTGCGGTGATTGCAGTTCAAGAACTTGAACCGCCAAGGACGCAAAGGACGCGGAGGACTGCATGAGAGCCCGAACGCGAGCGTGAAGCAGTTGTTCGCAGGGACGCAGAGGGACGCGGAGGACTGCAAAGTGCTCTCCTCCGTGTCCTCTGCGGTTCAATCCTTGTTACACGCCTCGTTACAGGGCTGCAGCAGTCAAGAAGGCAGCGCTTCATGAACACGCAAAAATGACAATCGACGAATTCCGGACTCGGGCAGAAGCACACAAGACGGAGGCGAGTCTCGCCATTCTCGCCGCGCTCGATGCAACGACGCTCGAACAGGCGCGCACCAGGGTCTGGTCACGCACCATCCAGCAGTCGTTCAGCAAGGCGCTTGGCGAACTGCCGCCCGAAGACCGGCGCGAGGCGGGACGCGTCTTCAACGACCTCAAGGTGCATGTCGACGAGGTCCTGCAGGAGCGTCAGGGCGCCCTCGACAAGGTGCAGGGTGCTCGCGATACGACAGCACTCGACCTCACCATGCCCGCCCGCACCCGCTGGCGCGGCGGACGGCATCCCGTCACGCTCGTCATCGACGAGATCGTCGCGATCTTCCGCGAGATCGGCTTCACCGTGGCGCTTGGCCCGGAAAGCGAATCCGAGTGGTACAACTTCGGCGCGCTGAACTTCCCGCCCGACCACCCGGCGATGGACATGCACGACACCTTCTACCTCGGCGAAGGGGCGCTGCTGCGCACCCACACGTCGCCGGTGCAGGTGCGCACGCTGCAACGCCACGCACCACCCATCCGCATCCTCGCGCCGGGCATGGCGTTCCGCGTCGATCCATTCGACGCGTCGCACGCACCCGCCTTCGCGCAGGTGGAGGGCCTCGCCGTCGACGAAGGCATTTCCTTCGTGGACCTCAAGGCGACGCTCACCTGCTTCGCGCAGAAGTTCTTCGGCCAGACGCGCACGCGCTTCCGCCCGAGCTACTTCCCGTTCACCGAACCCTCGGCCGAGATGGACGCGGAGTGTCGGGTGTGCGGGGGCGTAGGTTGCGCGGCGTGCAAGGGCACGGGCTGGATGGAGATCCTCGGCGCCGGCATGGTGCATCCGTCCGTCCTCGAGTCGGCCGGCGTGGACAGCGAGCGCTACACGGGCTGGGCGTTCGGCATGGGCCCCGCGCGCATCGCGATGTTGCGGTACGGTCTTCCCGACATCCGGCTGCTGTACGACTCAGACGTCCGCTTCCTCGAGCAGGTGGCCCGATGAACGCCTCCGTGAGCTGGCTCAATGCGTTCGCGGAAACGCCGCGCTCCGCCACCGCGCTGCGCGACCTTCTCACGGCGCACGTCGCGACGGTGGAAGACGTCGTCGCGCTGCGCGAGGACCTCGCGCCGATCGTCGTGGCGCGCGTGGTGGAGGAAGCGGCGCACCCGGACTCCGACCATCTCCACATCACGAAGGTGGACATGGGCACCGGTGAGCTGCTCGACGTCGTGTGCGGCGCGCCGAACGTGACCGCGGGCAAGCTGTACCCGTTCGCGCCCACGGGCAGCATCCTCCCCGGCGGCCTGAAGATCGAGAAGCGCAAGATCCGCGGCCAGACATCGAACGGCATGCTCTGCTCGGCGCGCGAGCTGAACCTCGGCGCCGAGCATGACGGCATCATGGAGCTCGACGTGGACGTCGCGCCCGGCACGCCGTTCCTTCGCGCGATGCCGGTCGGTGATTCGCGCCTCGTCGTGGACGTGCTGCCCAACCGACCGGACCTGCTCTCGCACCTCGGCATCGCGCGCGAGATCGCCGCGGTGGGTGGCGGCGACGTGCACCTGCCGGACGTGGGCGCCGCGCACATCGTGGTGCCCGACGCGACGCGTTATCGTCGCGCGGGCAATGCCGGCGGTATCGTCATGCACCTCGAAGACCACCGTCTCGCGTCGCGCTACATGGGCGTGGTGATCCGCGGCGTTGCCGTGGGCGCGAGCCCCGCGTGGCTCGTGGAGCGGCTGGCAGCGGTGGGCTCGCGGTCGATCAACAACGTCGTGGATGCCACGAACTACGTGCTGCACGAGCTCGGCCAGCCGACGCATGCGTTCGACTTCGCGAAGATCGACCCCGAGCCGAAGATGCCGGAGAAGACGGTCGTCATCCGCTCGGCGAAGGAAGGCGAGACGCTCGTCACCCTCGACGGCATCACGCGCACGCTCACGCCGGAGATGACCGTGATCGCGGACTCTCGCGATCCCATCGCGCTGGCCGGCGTCATGGGCGGCGCGGGCACGGAGGTGAGTGAGGGGACGACGGACCTGTTCGTCGAGGTCGCGACCTTCGATGCGGCGCGCACGCGCCGGTCGCGCCGCGCCGCTGGCCTGTCCACCGACGCGAGCTATCGCTTCGAGCGTGGCGTCGACGTGGCGCTCGCGCCGCGCGCGCTCGCTCGCGTGGCGTCACTCATCATCGCCCTCGCGGGGGGCGAGGTGACGGCCGCGCCCGTGGACCTGTACGCGGGCGACGCGGCGCACGTGCCCATCGTGCTGCGCACGGCCCGCGTCGCGCGCGTGCTCGGCGTCGCACTCGAGGCCACCGACATCGCGCGGCACCTCAAGGCCATCGGCTGCACGGCCGACGTGGATGACGCAGGCGCTGCGGTGCACGTGATCGCGCCTACCTGGCGGCGCGACCTCGTCGCCGAGGCCGACCTCATCGAGGAAGTGGCGCGGCTGCACGGGTATGACGCGCTTCCGGACGAGATCCGCCCGTATCGTCCCGGCACCACGACCGACGCGCCCCTCTGGACGATCGCCGCCAAGCTGCGTGAGACCCTCGGCGGCGCCGGACTGCTCGAGGCGCGACCGATTCCGTTCGTCGCCGGAGGGGACGATCATGTTCGCGTGCTGAACCCGCTGGCGGGCAACGAGGCGCACCTGCGGCGCACGCTGCTCGAGACGCTCGCGAGGCGCGCCGAGCACAACCTGGCGCACATGCAGGGCAACGTGCGGCTGTACGAGGTGGGGTCCGCATTCGAGCGCGGCGCGGACGTGCTGCCCGACGAAACCATGCGCGTGGCGCTGCTCGTGATGGGCCAGCGGGAGCCGACGCACTTCACCAGCGCCAAGCCGGCAACGTTCGACGTGTGGGATGCCAAGGGGCTGGGCGAGCTGGTGGCAGGGGTCGTGTTTCCTTCCGCGGTGCTGGAGCCGACCGACGGACAGGGCGACGTCCTGTGGCGCATCCTGGTCGACGGCACTGAGCGCGGACACGTGTCGCGGGTGCCGCTCGACGCGCCCGTCTGGGCGTCGCCTGCATACGGAGTGGAGTTGGTGCTTGGGCACGTGTCGAACGCGGACGTTGCCCCACCCGGCGAGCACATGCACGCATCGGGAGTGGTGGGAGCATCGGGCTCGTCCGAGCGGAGCGAAGGCGCGTCGACTGGAGCGAGCGGCCGTCGATTCGTGCCGCTGCCCACCATGCCGGCCTCGGAGTTCGACCTCGCACTCGTCGTACCGCCGGACGTGCGCGCCGCCGACGTGGAACGGGTCATTCGTGCGACGGCGGGCGAGCTGCTCGAGCGCCTCGTCGCGTTCGACGTCTACGAGGGCGAGGGCGTCGAGGCCGGGCATCGTTCCGTGGCGTGGCGGTTGACCTTGCGCCATCCGGAGCGCACTCTACGAGACAAGGAAGTCGAAGGGCGCCGCTCACGGATCCTCTCTGCACTCGAAACCGAACTGCATGTCCGACAGCGTTCGACCTGAAACCGCGGCGTTTCGTGAGCTGGAAACGCTCGTCCGGCACCTCGCCGACGAGCTGGCCGGCTTCCGTCGCCGCGCCCTCTTGGCGGAGTCGCGCGTGCGCGACTTCGAGAGCCAGGGCACCGCGCCCGTCGTGCAGGAGAAACGCGAGCTGTCGGATCGCGTGACCCAGCTCGAACACGAGAACGCCGCGCTCAAGGGTCGGCTCGACGCGGCCACGGCTCGCACCAACCAGATGCTCGACCGCGTGCAGTTCATCCGTCAGCAGGCGCAGGGAGGAGGAGACCGGTGAGCGGCAAGAAGACGTCGGTAAAGGTGGAGATCCTCGGTGAGTCCTACGTGCTGCGCACCGAGGCGGCGCCGGAACACACGAAGGCCGTGGCGGAACATCTCGACCGGGCCATCCGCCAGATCCTCTCCGGTGGTGCGGTAATCGAGGCCAACCGGGCCGCCATCCTTGCCGCACTTCAGATCACGTCCGAGCTCTTCCTCGCGCGCGAGGCGAATGCCGCACTCGTGGGCGCGATGCAGGGACTCTCGGCGGACGTGCGCCGGCTGCTGCCGCCCGGCAAGCGCGACAGCGCCTCCATTCCGGTGGTTAGCGGGTAGTTCACACGCCCGGCGCACGCGTATGCGCCTTGCCCGATCCCCGTCGCCGCCGTAACTTCCCGAGCGTCCCGGCTGTCGCCGTAGGTTGAAGCGCCCTTTGTAGTTAGCTCGCTCCACGTCGCACCCTACGCCGGTGCGGCCTCGAGTGTTGCACTACCCGGCGGCGCTCCGCGGAGGCAGCGGCGGTTTCCTTCTTCCGCGGCCTGCCCGCGGTGGAGCATAGATGAGATGAACGAGATGGCAATTTTTGCCGCGCTGGGCGTTCTGGTCGTCGCCTTGCCGGCATTTTTCATTTGGGGCCGTTCGCTGGGCGAGGGCAGGGGTCGACGCGGGGAGCTCGAGCGCCACACCGCGGCGAAGACCACCGCCGAGGAGACCGCCAAGCGCATCATCGCCGAGGCGGAGCGCGAGGTGGAGACATCGCGGAAGGGCGCGATCCTCTCGGGCAAGGAAGAAGTGATGAAGCTGCGCGAGGAGGCGGAGCTGGAGCTGCGCTCGCGCCGCTCGTTCGTGGAGCAGGAGGAGCGGCGGGTGAGCGAGCGCGAAGGCACGCTCGACCGGAAATTCGAGCTGGTGGAGCAGCGCGACCGTGAGCTGGGCAAGCGGGCCAGCGACTTCGGTCGCCGCGAGAAGCTGGTGCAGATCCGCGAGGAGGAGCTCGACAAGCTGGTGGCCGAGGAGCGCCGTCGGCTGGAGCAGATGGCGGGCATGTCGGCGCAGGACGCCAAGAACGAGCTGATCCGACGCCTCGAGGAGGAGGCGCATGCCGACGCGGCCAACATGCTCCGCGAGATCCGCGAGAGCGCCCGCCGCAATGCCGAGCGTGAGGCGAAGAAGATCGTGGCCCTCGCCATCCAGCGGATCGCGGCCGACACCACGGCGGAAACCACGGTGTCCGCGGTGTCGCTCCCGAATGATGAAATGAAGGGGCGCATCATTGGTCGAGAGGGCAGGAACATCCGCGCGTTCGAACTGGCCACCGGCGTGGACGTCATCATCGACGACACGCCGGATACGGTGGTGGTGTCGTGCTTCGACCCGATCCGGCGTGAAGTGGCCCGGCTGGCGCTCGAGAAGCTCGTGTCGGACGGCCGCATCCATCCGGGACGCATCGAGGAGGTCGTCAACAAGTCGAAGAAGGAAGTCGACGTGGCGATCATCGAGACGGGCGAGCAGGCGGCCTACAACACCGGCGTGCACGGCCTGCATCCGGAGCTGATCAAGCTGATCGGGCGGATGAAGTGGCGCACGAGCTACGGCCAGAACATCCTGCAGCATTCGCAGGAGGTGGCCCACCTCGCCGGCATCATGGCGGCGGAGCTGGGGCTGGACGTCGCCATGGCGAAGCGGGGAGCGCTCCTGCACGACGTCGGCAAGGTGCTCACGCACGAGCACGAGGGCACGCACGTGCAGCTCGGCGTGGAGATGGCCACCAGGTACGGCGAGAACCCGCTGGTGGTGAACTGCATCGCGGCGCATCACGACGACGTGCCGCACGAAACCGAAGTATCGGTGCTGGTGCAGGCGGCGGATTCCATTTCGGGGTCGCGCCCGGGCGCTCGTCGCGAGGCGTTCGAGACATACGTGAAGCGGCTCGAAGGGTTGGAGCGCATCGCGTCCAGCTACAAGGGCGTCGAGCGGGTGTTCGCCATCCAGGCCGGCCGCGAGATTCGCGTGATCGTCGTCCCGGACGACGTGGACGACCAGCGCATGACGACGTTGTCCGAGGAGATCGCGCGGCGCATCGAGGCCGAGCTGCAGTACCCGGGGCAGATCAAGGTCGTGCTCATCCGCGAGACGCGGGCGGTGGACTTTGCCCGCTGAGGCCGTGCAGGCGCGCGAAGCACCGGCGTCCGGGGGCGCGCGCCTGATCGACGGCCGCGCGCTGTCCGCGCTCATCCGCGAAGAAGTGGCGGCGGATGTCCGCGAGCTCAAGGCAACCGGCGTCACGCCGGGACTGACGGTGGTGCTGGTGGGCGAGGACGCCGCGAGCGCCGTCTACGTCGGCGCGAAGGAGAAGGCGTCGCGCGAGGCGGGGATGAGCGGCGAAACCATTCGCCTGCCGTCGGACACGTCGCAGGCCGAGCTGCTGGCGCTGGTGGAGCGGCTGAATGCCGATCCGCGCGTGCACGGCATCCTGGTCCAGATGCCCCTGCCGAAGCAGATCGATCCCGACACGGTCATCCGGCACATCGACCCGGCCAAGGACGTGGACGGTTTCCATCCGGTGAACGTCGGCAAGCTGCTCATCGGGTACGCAGACGGCTTCGCGCCCTGCACGCCGGCGGGCGTGCAGCGCATGCTGATGCACTATGGCGTCGAGACGCGCGGCGCCGAGGTGGTCGTCGTGGGACGCAGCACGATCGTCGGGAAGCCCATGGCCGCGCTGATGATGCAGAGCGGCGCCGGCGCGGATGCCACCGTCACGGTGTGTCACAGCCGCACGCGCGATCTCGCCGCGCACACCGCACGCGCCGACATCCTCATCGTGGCCGCGGGCCGGCCGCGCATGATCACCGCCGACATGGTGAAGCCGGGCGCGGTCGTCATCGACGTGGGCATGAACCGGATCCCCGACGCCACCACGCGCACCGGCACGCGCCTCGTGGGTGACGTGGATTTCGACGGCGTCCGATCCGTCGCATCGCTCATCACCCCGGTCCCGGGTGGCGTCGGCCCCATGACCATCGCCATGCTGCTGCGCAATACCGTCCGCGCGGCACGGCGCACGACGACGTCCTGATGCCACGCCGCCAGGCCAGCGCGCCGTCGTCGCGCGGAGGGGAGGCGTCCTTCTTCGATCCCCTGCCGGACGCCGATGCCCTGCTCGAGGCCGTCGGTGAAATCTTTCCGGGCGCGAGCCCGCGATCGGCCATCGCGGTCTCCACGCTCACCCAGACCGCAAAGGACGTCGTCGAGGGCGCGTTCATCCCCCTGTGGGTGCGCGGCGAGGTGACCGACTTCAAGGCGCACCGGAACGGCCATTGGTACTTCGGCCTCCGCGACCTGTCGTCGCAGCTGCGGTGCGTGGTGTGGTCGCGCGACCAGCGCGGCATTCCCTCCGCGCCCGACGACGGCATGCAGGTGACGGCGCTCGGGCAACTCGGCGTCTATGCGTCGCGCGGCGAGATGCAGTTCACGATCAAGCGGCTCGAGGCAGAAGGCGACGGGCTCTGGCGGAAGGCGCTCGAGGCGACGCGCGCGAAGCTGGAAGCCGACGGACTGCTCGCACCCGGCCGCAAGCGCGCGCTGCCGAGGTACCCGCGCCGCATTGCCATCGTCACGAGCGGCAGTGGCGCGGCGCTGCGCGACGTCATCGCGGTACTGCGCAACCGCGCACCCGGCGTGGAGCTGGTGGTCGCGCATGCTTCGGTGCAAGGCGAGAGCGCGCCGCGCGAGCTGTGCCGCGCACTCGACCGCGTCGCGCGATGGGGCGGCGCCGATCTCGTGATCATTGCGCGCGGCGGCGGATCGCGCGAGGACCTCTGGGCGTTCAACAACGAACGCGTGGCGCGCGCCGTGGCCGGATGTCCCGTGCCGACGATTTCCGCGGTGGGACACGAAGTGGACATCTCGCTCTGCGACCTGGTTGCCGATCTTCGCGCGCCAACGCCGTCGGCGGCGGCGGAGGCGGCTGTCACCTCCCGCGTGGAGGTGCAGCTCGCGATGCGGAACGTGCGCCGGCGCCTCATGCACGCGATGGAGGAACGTCTCTACGAGCCGCGGGCACGTGCCGCGAGTGCCGCACACAGCCTCGCCGCCGCCACCACGTCGCACCTGCGCTCCCGAGGGGAACAGCTTGGTGGGCTGGCCGGTCGCCTGCATGCGCTCAGCCCACTCGCCACGCTCGAGCGCGGCTACGCCGTCGCGCGCGACACGGTCGGCCGCACGCTCGCGTCGGTGCAGGACTTCGCGCCGAAGATGCCCTTCACGCTGCGCCTGCGCGACGGCGAGGTGGCCGCGAGCGCCCGCAGCGTGAAGGCCGTCACCGAGCCCGGCGCATGACGCTCGAGCAGCGGCTGGAACGACTGGAAGCCATCGTGGCGGCCCTGGAGAACGACCAGATTGACCTCGCGTCGGCGCTGGCGCTCTTCGAGGAAGGCGTCACGTGCCTTCGCGAGGCCACGGGATCCCTGGCCGAGGCGGAGACGCGCGTGAAGCGGCTGACCGAGATGGCGGACGGCGCGTTCGTCGTCGAGGAGTTCGACGAGGATGCGTGATGCCGAGGTGCGGGACGAGCCCACAACCATCGCGACCCACCGCACGCGGATCGGCAGCGCGCTCGCCGATTTGTGCGACCACGCACTCGGCGACATGCCGCCGCACACAGCCGACGCGATCCGCTACAGCCTGCTCGGCGAAGGGAAGCGGATGCGCGGCACGCTCTTCCTGAGCGCGTTCGAGGCGGCCGGCGGTGCCGGCGACGGGGCGGACCTCGCGGCGGCCATCGAGGTGGTGCACGCCTATTCGCTCGTGCACGACGACCTGCCATGCATGGACGACGACGACATCCGTCGCGGGCGCCCGACGGTGCACCGCGTCTACGGCGTGGCGATCGCGACCGCAGCGGGACTGGCCATGGTGCCGCTCGCGGCGCGGTGCGCGGCCGCTTCCGCGCGGGCGCTGGGCTTGGCCGACGCGGCAGTCGGCACAATCGTGATCGAGCTCATGCAGGCGTCCGGCGCCGGCGGAATGATCGGCGGCCAACTGCTCGACCTCGAGGGCGAAGGCCGTCCGCTGGCGCTCGCTGAGCTCGAACGCATCCATCGCGCGAAGACCGGGGCGCTGATTACCGCGGCGGCGACGCTCGGCGGTCGCGCCGCCTCGGCAAGTCCCTCACGCCTGGACGCGCTCGGAAGGTACGGCGCCGCGGTGGGGCTGGCCTTCCAGATCGCCGACGATGTCCTCGACGTGACCGCGACGAGCGATCAACTTGGGAAGACGGCGGGCCGCGACCTGGCCCTCCAGAAGGGGACCTATCCGGCGCTGCTTGGCGTGGACGGAGCGAAACGGCGCGCCGAAGCGTTGATCGAGGAAGGCTGCAGCGCGCTCGACGCGGTGGGCCTCCTGACCCCGGCCCTCGCGCACATCGCCCGCTTCACGGTCGACCGCACCTCTTAGATTTCACGCTGCCATGTCCATCCTCGATCGCATCAACTCTCCCGCGGACGTTCGCGCGCTCACGCGTGACGAGCTGCGCACCCTTGCCGACGATCTCCGCGAGCGCATGGTGGACGTCTGCTCCCGCACGGGAGGGCACATCGGTGCCGGCCTCGGGGTGGTGGAGCTCACGATCGCGCTGCACCACACTTTCCGCACGCCGCGCGACCAGCTGGTGTGGGACGTGGGCCATCAAGGCTACCCGCACAAGCTGCTCACGGGTCGCAACACGCGGATGGAGACGCTGCGCCAGGAGAACGGGCTGTCCGGCTTCCTCAAGCGCTCCGAGAGCGAGTACGACACCTTCGGCGCCGGCCACGCCGGCACCGCGATCTCCGCAGCCCTCGGTATGGCCGCGGCGCGCGACATCAACGGCGAGCAAGACCTCAAGGTCGTCGCGATCCTCGGCGACGGCGCGCTCACCTGCGGACTGGCCTACGAAGGACTGAACAACGCCGGCCACTCGGACCGGGACTTCGTCGTCGTCCTGAACGACAACGAGATGTCCATCGCGCCGAACGTGGGTGCGATGCACAAGTACCTCACGTCGATCCAGCGCAACCCGCTGTACAACCGGCTGCGGTCGCGGCTCGGCGAACTGGTGGACCACGTCGGTCCCGTGGGTGCCATCCTGCGGAAGTGGGAGGAGAGCGTGAAGACGTTCCTCACCCCCGGCGTGCTGTTCGAGGAGCTCGGCTTCCGCTACTTCGGCCCGGTGGATGGCCACGACATGGATGCGCTGGTGGACACGTTCGCTGCGGTGCGCGAAATGGGCGGCCCGCGTCTCGTGCACGTGATCACGCAGAAGGGAAAGGGATTTCCCGCCGGCGAGCATGCCACGGGTGAGAAGTGGCACGCCCTGCCGCCCGGACACGATCCCTCCACGGGCAAGCAGCTCAAGACGTCCACCGCCAACCCGGCGTACACTGCCGTGTTCGGGCAGGGGCTCACCGAGCTCGGCACCGAGAACACGAAGGTCGTCACCATCACGGCCGCGATGCCGAGTGGCACTGGCGTGGGTGCGTTCGCGCGCGCGCATCCGTCGCGGTTCTTCGACGTCGGCATCGCAGAGGGACACGCGGTCACCTTCGCGGCGGGGCTCGCGACGCGCGACCTGCGCCCGGTGTGCGCGATCTACTCGACGTTCCTCCAGCGCGCCTACGACAACATCATTCACGACTGCGCCATCCAGTCGCTGCCTGTGGTCTTCGCGATGGACCGCGCGGGACTCGTTGGCGAGGATGGCGAGACGCACGCGGGGCTGTACGACATTGCCTACATGCTCGCGGTGCCCAACATGACGGTCACGGCGCCGAAGGACGGGCGCGAGATGCTCGGGCTCCTGCGCGCCGGCGTCGAGCAGTCGCATGGACCGTTCTCGCTCCGCTATCCGCGCGACGTGGTCCCGGCACCGGTGCCCGCGATGTCCGACATCCCGGCGACGCCATACGCCACCTGGGAAGTCGTGCGGCAGGGGAGCGAGGTGGCGATCCTCGCCGTGGGTACGATGGTGGGGACATCCGTTGCGGCGGCGGAGTCGCTGGCTGCCGAAGGGCTCGACGTCACCGTGGTGAATTGCCGGTACCTCAAGCCGTACGACGAGGTGACGCTCGCCGCCATCCTCGCGGTGCACCGCCAGGTGCTCGTGGTGGAGGAGGGCACGGTGGTGAACGGCTTCGGCGCGTTCATGACGGCAGTGATCGAACGCCACGACCCGAGTGTGCGCGTGCACACGCATGGCGTGCCGGACCGCATCGTGTACGCGGCGTCCCGCGCGAAGCAGCTCGCGTCGCTGGGGCTCGACGCACCGGGCATCGCCGCGCGCGTGCGCGCGCTGCGCGAGAGCGAGGCGCTGACCGGGTGATCCGACTCGGCGTCGCGGGTCACCTGGGGTACGAGGAGCTCTCCGACGTCCTCGGCACGCTGCGCCGCCTCGCGCCCGTCCTCGGGCTCGCGCTGTCGTACGAGCAAAGCCTCATGGGCCGCGCGGGCGCGGACGCCGTGCTCGCGTCGCCCGGCGACCTGGATTTCATGCTCACCCTCGGCGGCGACGGCACGCTGTTGCGCGCCGCGCGCTTCGTGGAAGGGCACCCGGTACCCATCCTCGGCATCAACCTCGGGCATCTCGGCTTCCTCACCTGCTGCCCGGCGCATGCGCTCGAAGATGCACTGCGGAGGCTCGCCGCCGGCGACTACGTCGTCGAGCCACGCATGACGCTCGATGCGCGCGTGCACGGCCACGACGGCGTGCAGCGGGCGTCGTGGCGCGCGCTCAACGACGTGGTGCTGCACAAGGGCGGGTTCGCGCGCGTAGTCACGATGTGGGTGCAGGCCAACGGCGAAACGGTCGCGCACTACTCGGCCGACGGCATCGTGCTCGCGACGCCCACGGGCTCCACCGCATACAACCTCTCGGCGGGTGGACCGGTGGTGTTCCCGACCCTCGAGACGATCCTCGTGACGCCGGTGAGCGCGCACACCCTCGCACTGCGGCCGCTCGTGCTCCCGCCCACGGCGGAGATCACCGTGCGTGCGGAAGATGGTCCCGACGAGCTTCTGGTAACGGTCGATGGCCAGGTGGGCACTACCTTCGCGCGGCCGGAGACACTTGTCGTCCGGCGATCGCCACATCCGGTGCCGATCGTCCGGTTCCCGGAGTCCAGCTTCTTCGCGACCATGCGCGAGAAGCTCCATTGGGGAGGCCTGCTCGAGCGAGACGAACGCACGAAATGCTGACCGAGCTGCGCATCAGGAACTTCGCCATCATCGAGTCGCTCTCGCTGCCACTGGCGCGCGGGTTCAACGTCCTTTCCGGCGAGACCGGCGCGGGCAAGTCGATCATCGTGGGGGCGCTGGGCCTGCTGCTCGGTGAGCGCGCCAGCGCGGACCTCATCCGCACCGGCGCGGACCGCGCCAGCGTCGAAGGGGTGTTCGACGTGAGCGACCGCCCCGAAATCGCCGCGTTCCTCGACGAGCGCGGCATCGAGGCCGACGAGCCGCTGGTGGTGCTCAAGCGCGAGATCGCGGCGGCTGGGCGCGCCCGCGCCTGGGTGAACGGCACCACGGTGAGCGCGACGGTCCTCGCGGAAGTCGGCCGCCTGCTCGTGAACCTGCACGGGCAGCACGAGGCGCAGACCCTGCTCGATGCCGAGGCGCAGCGTCGCATCCTCGATGCCTTCGCCGGGGCGACCGAGCAGGCCGCGGGCGTGCGCGACGCACACGCTGCACTCGCTACTGCGCGGCGCGACATCGCCGACCTCCGCCGCCGGCGCGCGGACGCCGAGAAGCGCGCGGACTACCTGCGGCACGTCGTCGCGGAGATCGAGGGCGCGAAGCTCGTCGAGGGCGAGGACGTGCGGCTCGAGGACGAGGCACGCCGGCTCGAGAACGCCGAGGAGTTGCGGGAGCTGGCCACCGGCATCGCGACGGCCATCGAAGGCGAGGAGGATGCCCTCCTGCCGCGCCTCGCGGGCGTCGAGCGGCTGCTGTCCACCATCCAACGCATCGATCCCACACTCGGCCGGCTCCAGGAGATCTACGACAGCGCCTACTACAGCCTCGAGGCGCTGGGCCGCGAGCTCGGCGAGTACGAATCATCGGTGGAGCTGGACCCGTCGCGGCTGGAGGAAGTGCGGCGTCGTCGCGACCTGCTGTTCAAGCTCACCAAGAAGTACGGGCCGGCGCTCGCGGACGTGACGGAGCAGGGGAAGACGTCCCGCGCGGAGCTCGACCTCGTGGATTCCGCGGACCTCGACCTGCGCCTGCTCGAGTCGGCCGAGGGGACCGCGCTCGCGGCGCTCGAGTCGCGCGCGGGCGCCCTGTCTTCGTTGCGTACGGCAGCCGCGGAGCGCCTCGCGCGTGCGGTCGATGCCGTGCTGCCGGATCTCGGCATGAACGACGGGCGGTTCCACGCCGCGCTGCTGCCGCTGCGCGAGATCGGCGCGGACGGCGCGGAGGCGGTGGAGTTCCGCGTGTCGCTCAACGTGGGCCACGAGGAGCGCCCGCTCGCGCGCGTCGCATCCGGCGGCGAGCTCTCACGCGTGATGCTCGCACTCAAGACCATCCTCGCGCGCCTCGATCGCGTCGGCACGCTGATCTTCGACGAAGTGGACGCGGGCATCGGAGGGCGCGTGGGCCTGCAGGTCGGCGAGACGATGCGCCGCGTGGCGAGCGACCACCAGGTGTTCGCCATCACGCACCTGCCGCAGATCGCCGCGCGCGGCCATCACCACATCCTCGTCAGCAAGGGCGCGCGCGGCGGGGTCACCACCGCCGACGTCGTCGTGCTCGAGGGCGATGCGCGCGTCGTCGAAATCGCCCGCATGCTCGGCGGCGATCCCGAGAGTGAAGTGAGCCGCGCGCACGCGCGGGAACTGCTCGAGAGTGCCGCGGCCCTGCCCGCCGATGCGGACGTCAGGCCGCGCAGCGCGAAGCGTTCGCGTCGCGCCTGAGGTCAGCCCGCGCGGTGCAGAGGCCTACCGGCGGCCGCGTATCGTGAAGAAGTAGCGGACCTGCACCTGGTCGCGCTGGATTGCGGCGACGCCATCGCTGCCGGCCACCGTCTGGAGGTGCGTGAACGACACTTCCACCGGCACCGTGTGCACGCCACGCAGGTACGAGTCCACTGTCGAGTAGCGCACGCCGAGGCCCACGCGGTGCGCGGTCTGCGACACGCACGACGTGCAGGCCAGCGTCGCACGATCGTATGACGGCGCCGCAGTGTGCTGCAGGCCGTAGTGCGCGTCGAGCGCGAATGAGTTACCGAGCAGCAGGCGCGGCGTGACGTCGATGGCCAGAATGGCGCCCGACGTCAGCTGCGCGGGCCCGAACCCGGGGATCGGCCAGAACGTGATCGGGTCGCCGCTGAGCGGGGCGTCCACCGTGTGCGGAAGGAACCTCGTGTAGTGCGCGGCCACGGTGCCGCCGAGATTGCCCGTGATCACGTCCATCGCGCCCTTGAACTCGACAGCCGAGCCACTGCTCGGCGCGATGACGCCGAGGGTGCGCGCGGAATCCGTGGGGAGCGCCTCGTAACGGAAACCCGCCCCCACCGCGAGCCGGGTCTGGACGTGCGCTGCGCTGACGGTGTCGGCCAGGAAGTGATCGAACACCATGAACTGCGCGCCGACGGTTGCGCCGCCGAGCACGAGCTTGTTGGTGGTCTGGAGGGAATCCAGCCCGCCGCCCAGCGCACTCTTGAGCAGGCCGCCCACGCCGTTCCGCCCCTGCAGGTCGATGTAGGAGAAGGGGCTCGCCTGCAGGAACACGCTGGTGCTCGCGCCCGCCGTGGCGCCGAGGTATTTCTGCACGCGGGCGTTGATTGCGGCGCGCTGCGCATCGATGCTCGTGGCGAGCGCGCTGCCGGTGCGCGGCGCGACGATGGTGGTGGTCGTGTCGGTGCCGAGGGACTGGCGCAGCGCATCGGCGAACTGGCGCGCCTGCGCGCCGGCGCTGCTGGCGTCGGACGGATTGAGGTTCACGGCGGCGCAGCCGGCAGCCGCCGGGTTCGCCGGGCAGCGGCTCACCAGCGCGGCGATGCTGTCCGCGGCCCTGGTGTACGCGGCATAGACGGCCGCATTCTGTGAGGCTGCGGCGCTTCGCAGCCGCGCCGGAAGGAAGCCGACATTGGCGCTCGAATCCGTGTTCACGCGGACGGAGACGGCGCGCCGGGTCTGGACGATGGGCACGAGCACGCCGATCGACAGGCGTCGCGTGACTCCGTACTCGAGGACGATCGGCGTCGTGACCGTGCGGGCGTCGCTGTAGACGGCCAGGTGTCCGAGGCTGAGTCGCGTCGTCGCGTCGCCCGTGAGCGTCTGCAGGGCCGCCTGCACGGGAGCCAGCAATGGCAATTGTTGCGGCCCGAAGTCCGTCGCGGAAATCTCGTCGCCGAGCGTGCGGCGCCCACCGGCGATGAAGCGCTCGTCGAATCGCGTCCAGCCGGTGGTCGCGCGGAAGCGCAGCATGCCTGCGGGCACGGGCGACGCGTCCTCCGTGTGCGTGAGCTCGGCCTGGGCACGGGCCGCAGCGGGCAGCACGAGCAGCAGCGCGCCAGCCGCGATGGCGACGCGCCTGCGGTCGGCGAATGACGGGCCGGCGGGACGGCGCGAGGGAGCGGCGAGCGGACGCATGTCGCGTAAGGTTATCATTGGTGCACACGGCCATCAACTTTCATTCGCACGAGATCGTGACACACGCCCCGCTCCCGAACGTTCCCTGGCAGCTCACGGGCAATCACTGGCTCGCCCTGCCGTGCATCCATCCCGCCGACGGCGCGGTCTACGCGGTGAGCATGCTGCATCGCGGCGCGCGCGCCGCGGTGGAGTTCGCCGGAAGCGCGGGGTTCGTGAATGGCGAAGGTGCACCGCTGCTCAAGCCCGTCATTGCCATCGACGGCGTGGTGCAGGACCTGTCGGCCGGCATGATGGCGTGGGAGCGCGCCGTCGCGTGGCTGCCCACCTTCACCTGCACGCTGGGCGACATCGTGGTACGCGGCAGCATCTTCGCGCCGTACGGCCGCGACGCCGACGTGGCTGGTGCCGTGTATGTCTTCGCCGTGGAGAGCCGGGGCACGGACCGCCGGCACATCACCGTGCGGATGGAGGGCACGCTCGGTCATCGCCAGCTGCGCGTCCGCACGAGCCGGCCGGCGGACGACAGCTCGCGCGTCTCGTTGAGCGCCGGTGGCCTCGTCCTGCTCGAGGGCAGTGCACAGCCCGGCCTGGTCGCGCTGGCGCTCGGCGCCGACGGCGAGCCGAAGGTCGAGGCGCAGGGCGCCACCTTCGCGGTGACGCGCACGTTCGAGGTGGCACCGGGCGGCACGGGGCAGGCGGCATTCTACCTCGCCGCCGGTCCGGAGCGCGACGGCGCCGAAGCCACGGCCGCCGTGCTCCAGCGCCGCGGATGGCGCGCTCTCCTGGCGGGCACGAGGGACGCCATCCAGCAGCTGGAGCAGAGCACTGGTGTGGAGGCGATCGACCGGCTGATCAACCGCAACCTGCTGTTCGCCTATTTCTTCGGCGTCGCCCGCGCGATCGACGACGCGCACTACTACCTCGTGCGCACGCGTGCCCCATGGCATTCGGCCGGCGTGACGGTACGCGACTGGGACGCGCTGATGTGGACCTTGCCCGCCGTGCAGCTCGCCGATATTGCGCTCGCCCGTGAACTGCTGCTGCGCATGTGCGAACTCCACGCGTACGCGCCGGGCCGCGGCGTTCACTACCTCGACGGCACCCTGTTCGAGCCCGGGTTCGCACTCGAGGGCGTGGCGGCGTATCCCATCGCCGTGGACCGCTACATCCGCGACACCGGCGACGACGCGATCGTGGACGAGCCCGCGATCGGCGACGCCCTCTACCTGTCGGGCGACGACCTCAAGGATCGGCGCGACGCGCGTGTGCCGCTCTACTCCACGGACGTCACCACGGCCGGCGACGCGACGGCGTACCCGTTCACGCTGCATGCGAACGCGGTGGTCGCCCAGGCCCTCGAGATCCTGCGCCGGACGCTCGATGAGCAGAGTGCCCGCGACGTGGAGGATCCCGCGGCGGTGCGCGCGGCACTGCGGCGGCACTTCACCAACGATCGCGACCCGAAAGGCAAGCTCGCGATGGCCGTTGACCTCGCCGGCCATCGGTCGGAAGACGACGTCGCCGCCGCGACGGTGTTCTGGCTTCCGCTCTACGAGGCGCTGGACCGGCAGGACTCGCTGTACCGGCGCACCGTGAAGGCGCTCCCCGCCGACAGCACCTCGCTCGTGCGCCAGATCGCCCGGCTCCTCGGCCCCGACGGAGAGGCCGTGCTCGAGTGGCTGCGCCGCGCCCCGCTGCACGGCGGCGTGGCGGCGGAAACGGTGGACGAGACGGGGCTCGCGGTGTCGAACGGCGGCGATGCGGCGCTGTCCGGCCTGCTCGCCGCGACGGCGTGGCATGCGGTCCACGTGCTCGGCATGAAGGGCTGATCGCCGCTCGATACCGAGATCCCGCCCGCAGCGACGTGGGTGCTACCCGTTGCGTCGGGCGCCGATTACCTTGCGCTGCTTGCGGGAGTAGCTCAGTTGGTAGAGCACAACCTTGCCAAGGTTGGGGTCGCGGGTTCGAGTCCCGTCTCCCGCTTTTGGGCGCGATGACACACGATGAACGGGAAGCGAAAGCTTCCCGTTCGTGTTACGATCGATGTTCGCGCCGAGGGGCGAAATTGAGTTTCCGCACACTGGCGGCACACCGCCGGGTACCCGCGGGGCATATGAGACGGACCTGGATGCACCCCGCCGGGATCGAACCGGCACTCCGTTACCGGAAGGGAATTTTAAGTTCCCCGCGTCTGCCAATTTCGCCAGGGGTGCGTGGTCCCACGATAGCGCCTCACGACCCTTGGGCGCCACTGTGTGATGTGTGAAGTCGGTTCGGAGCGTGGTCGAAGAGCAACTCGGGGCGGATGTAGGGCAGCGGCATCGGTGCGTCGCCAGTGGCGGACTGGCATCGTCATGAGGCCCGTTCGGCCGCCTGCGCCGTCATCGCGGCGATGTTCGATCGGACGATGAACGAGAGGAGCTCGCGCGCCATGTCGCGCGAGAAGACGCGGCGGATCGGCGTCACGCGCTGCGCCAGCGCGTGATCGCCCAGCAGCCGATGCGCCCGGCCCATGATGTAGGCTGGCGCGTCGGCGGGAATTGCCGAGAGGTCGTCCTCGCCAATGATCGGGACGTACAGGTGTTCGGCGTGGCCGGTCGGTGCGAAGACCGCTCGCACCGCGTCGCGAAAGCGCGGATCGCTCCCGATGAGATAGAGCGGGCCAGCCGCGAGATGGCGGGTGAGGTCGTCCAGCAGCTCACGTCGCAGCGCGACACTGATCGCCGGCTTGCCCAACTGTCGTGCGGCGTGATGAACCCGCGTGGAATCGGCGGCCGTACTCACCAGGAGATCCGCCTGTCGCAGCGCGCGCTGCGCCTCCGCATCGGGCGAGACCATACGTTCCGTCTCCAGACTCTCCGTCTCGAAGCCGTAGTCGTGCCGCAGCTCGTAGCAGATCTGCTCGGTCTGATCGGCGTTGCCGGCCACGCACACTGCACGGAGCCGGAGTGTCTCGAGGCAGCGGCGGACGCGCTCCGGAAAGCCGATCGGCGGGATCTCCCGCGCACGCCCGTCGAGGAGCACTTCGACGACCCAGCCGGCCAGCTGCGAGAGCATCGCCGTATCGCCGCTCTCGCCAGGCGCGACGTAGATGCCCGATCGCTCGCGGAGCGTCACCAGTCCCTCTGCCTGGAGCAGCCGGTACGCGGACATGACCGTCCGGGGCGCGACGTTGAACTCCTCCGCGATCTCGCGTGTGCTCGGCAAGCGGGTGCCCGGCGTCAGCGTGCCGAGATGCAGTCCGCTCAGGATGCGCTGGCGAATTGTGTCCGCGATCTCGCTGCGTCGGTCAGCCATGGTGACTTCCCTCTGGTGTCGCGGTGGTGGATGGCCTGCGGCAGGGTGCCGAGGCGTGCCAAGATGAACATCGCCGTTGCATCAGTTGCGGTGTTTTTCTGTAACTGATGACAAAGTACATCACCACAGTGGCCTGGCAAATGCACGCGGTGCCCACTGCGCCTGCGACACCACTCGCGTCAGGACGCGCTGGGTCCGCAGAGTTGGCAATGGATCGATGATCGAGCGATGCTCGAAGGAGCGCACGCCATGAACGCTGGAAGAGCCTTCGTCGCCGGCATGGTCGGCGGCGCCGCGATGTCTGCGCTGATGTGGATGGCGCGGGCGATGGGGATGCCGGCCAACCTCGAGATGATGCTCGGCACGATGGTCGCCGATCCGGGGACAACGGCGTGGATCATCGGCCTCGCGATGCATCTGATGCTCTCCGGCGCGATCGCGCTCATTTACGCGTGGGCGTTCGAGCACGTGACGCACCGCGCCGGGTGGCTTGTCGGCGCCGGCTTCGGGATCGTGCACGCGATCATCGCCGGGATCGTGATGGGGATGATCCCCATGATCCATCCACGCATGCCGAGCCCCGTCATGCCGCCGGGTGCCTTCATGTCGAACCTTGGCGCCATGGGTGTCGTCGCCGTGTTCATGCTGCACCTGGTCTACGGAGCCGTTGTTGGCGCGATGTATGGACCGCCGGTACACGGCCACTTCGCACCAGACGATCAACACGTGGCCCGCCCCTGAGCGCGAGCAACCGGGGAACTCCCGCGAGCGCTTGTGACTTGTCGCAGTGCGATGCCTGCTCTCAACATGATTGACGAACCGAAACGGGAACGGGATCGCCAGTTCCGGACGGAGGCGCTCCGCTGGCTGCCGGAGGTCGCGCGCTTCGCGCTCTCGCTCACCCGCGACGAGTCCGACGCGGACGACCTGGTGCAGGAAACCTTCCTGAAGGCGTACGAGGCGTGGGGCACATACACCCCCGGGACGGAGTGCCGAGGGTGGCTTTTCACGATCTGTCGGCACACGTTCTACCGGCGTCGCCATCGGGAGGAACGGCAGGTGACCTGTGATGATCCGGAGCTGGAAGCACTTGCCGCCGCGTCGGTGCACGCGTCGGCGCGTCACGGAGGCTTCGAGCATCTCTTCTCGCGATTCGATCTCTCGGACGCGATCGACCAGGCCATCGCGGCCTTGCCCGAGCCGTTCCGGGACGTGGTGCTTCTGGTGGACGTGAACGACCAGCCCTATGAGGCCGCCGCGGTCACGCTGGGCGTACCGGTCGGTACCGTTCGGTCGCGGCTCTTCCGGGCACGTCGACTCCTCCAGGAGGCGCTGATCGAGCACGCACGGGACGCCGGCCTCGTGCGTCCGCGGCTCGATGCGGACACTGCGGCGCGGGAGCCATGATGAGGGGGTTTCTCTCCTGGTGGTTGCGGTGGGTCGCGCGCTGGCGCCGTGCGTCAGGCGATGCAGCGGTGAGCACCCATGCAACCAGTGACGGCATGATGGCCACCTCGCATGTGGCACCGGGGATGGGCCAGGCCCCGATGCTCGACTGCGAGTCGGTGATGCGGCACCTCTGGGACTACCTCGATGGCGAGCTGACACCCGACCGTATGGTGGCGATCCGGGCACATGTCGAGATGTGCACGCGGTGCTATCCGCAATACGAGTTCGAGCGGTCCTTCCTGGATGCCGTGGCCACGAGCGCGCGAGAACACTCAGCTCTGGACGGTCTTCGCGCGAAAGTCACCGAGGTACTCGTCGCCCGCGGCCTCCAGCAGGAGTAGAGAATAGATGCCGGCGCCAACGGACTGCACGTCGCCGATGCGCGCTGATCCAATCGGAACGGCGCCGTCGCCGGCGTGATCGCCGGGGCCGTGATGTCGATGGCAATGCATTCCTGAAAGCGTATGGAGCGTGACACACCTGGACGCCAGGGACTGAGTGACGCGGCTGGCGATTCACCGTCTGCCCGGAACGCGTTCTACAAGCGGCGAAAGCGCGAAGAGCGACACGTGAGCTGCGACGATCCGGAACTCGAGGCCCTGGCGGCGGTGGCAGTACACGCCTCGGCCGGGCAGGGTGGCTACGAGGACATCTTCACGCGCTTCGATCTCTCTGACGCCATCGACACGGCGATTGCCGCGTTGCCCGAAGCGTTTCGAGATGTCGTGTTCCTCATCGACGTGACTGACAAGTCGTATGAGTCCGCGGCTGCGTTGCTGAAAGTGCCCGAACGCTCTGGGATTACGTGGATGCCGAGCTCAAGCCACAACGCATGGATGAGATCCGTGTGCACATCGAGATGTGCCAGCGGTGTTACCCTCAGTACGAATTCGAGCGCTCGTTCCTCGACGCGATTGCCGCGCGTGGCGTACGCATTCGGATCCCGGAACGCTGCGTGCCGGACTGCTCGAGGCCCTGCAGGCAAAAGGACTCAGCGAAGCGTAAGGCCCGGGTTCCCGCGGAACTTTCGTAGCCGGTCGCGCCTTGCCTCGGCAACAAAGCAAAGGCACGACAGGAGCGATCCATGAGTCTGAAGCGACGGTACTGCCAGGCGACACCCTTCGCCAACTTTCTCGAAGGTGTCGAGGCGAACGCCGACCTGTGGCGATCGGTGGCGCGACGGGCTCACGTGCGCGACGACGCGGTGCAGCGGGTCCGCGCGCTCGGCCAGCGCTGGCACCTGCTCGTGCTGGCTGAAGACTGGTGCGGGGACGCCGTCAACACTCTCCCGGTGCTGGCGAAGCTCGCCGACCTCGCAGAGAACCTCGATCTGCGCGTCCTGTCCCGGGATGCAAATCCCGACCTCATGGAGTCGCACCTGGCGCCGAACGGAGCGCGCGCAGTTCCAGTCGTGATCACACTGGATGCGGAATTCGTCGAGCGCGTCTTCTGGGGCTCTCGTCCGTCTCCACTGGCACACTGGGTAGAATCGGTCGGCATGGCGATGCCAAAGGACGAGCGCTATCGCGAGATCCGCCGCTGGTACGCGCGGGACCGCGGTGCCACGACACTCGCTGAAGTCATAGGGCTGCTCGAGAGTCGCACCACGAGTCGCCGAGCAGCGTAGCAGGATGCCGCCGCTGGCCAACTAAGCGACACGTGGAGATTACTTTTGCGCGATGCGGGGAACTTTGCGCAATGCTCGGGCCTTGCCGCGCTGACAGAGCGGTCGTCGAGCGTCGAATGACGTAACGACTCGTTCTTAGGCAAAAGAGGAGCAGTGCAATGTCGACAATCCTGAGAGATTTGAGTGTCGTGCTCATCGTGGTGAGTACGAGTGCGAGTGCGAGCGCCCAGGGAAGTGCACGCGTGGCGCGCGTCATCGGTGGCGGTCCGGTCATTCAAGTGCTTCCGGGCCCTGACGCGATGGCCGACAGTGCAGCAGCGGTCATCGCGAAGGCGCCGCCGGAGACGCAGAAGATGCTGAAGATGATGGCGATGGAGGGGCCGTTCTCCGACAAGGTGGCGAGAATCTCTGGCGCGTTCCGCGGCAATTTCTGGGATCGTGGTACGAGCGGCGACTCGGTGGCAGCGCTCGCGACGTTCAAATCGGAGGACGGCGCATCGTGGCGCGTTGTGATTGACCGCGTTGCCCCTGAGGACGAGGGCCCGATGGATCCCCATTGGGGCGGTGTGGGCATCGACGTCGGCTACCACGGTGCCACGGGACTCGGTCTGCCGCTGGTGCCGACGGTCCGTGCGCAAGTCTCCTACTACGGGATGGCGCACGTGTATCGGAATGACGCGCTCATCGATGACAATGCGCCGATTCATGTGATGTTGACAACGCAGACGCGTGGCAAGGTGCGCGGAAGCAATTTCGGATACACCTGCTGGAATTGCACGCGGAATCCGATGGAGCAACTCCACCTCATGCTGATGCCACCGATGGGCAAGATGTATCCGGTGCCCGGTGGCATCGTGCACGTGATGTGGCAGAAGTCGCACGGCACGACGACCAGGACGTCGTGAGAGCATCGCGTCCCACGCCGGTGCGTGCGTATCGAGTGGCGCAACGACCACGCGGTACGCGGCGCACCGGCGACTCGCCGCACGATGTCCTGAGTGGCAGTGCCATCCGCCGACTGGGCGCGCGCGCGCCAGTCGAGCGGTCCATGTGAAAGGCCCGGCTTCGGGCGGCGGACCACTGGCGTTCGTATTCGCTGGCGGCGGAAGCCTGGGCGCGGTCGAAGTCGGCATGCTGGAGGCACTGGTGGCGGCCGGCATTCGACCTGACTTTGTGGTTGGCGCGTCTGTTGGTGCGATCAATGGCGTGTACTTCGCCGCGGACCCTACGCCTGCCGGGGCTCAGCGGCTGCGCAATATCTGGCAGAGCGTGACGCGAGACGACGTGTTCCCCCTGTCTGTGCTCGGCGCTCTGCTTGGCCTCGCCGGATGGCGGCGATCGCTGCTCGATCCGGCGGCGCTGCGCGCGCTGCTCGAACGGAACCTGCTGGTGCGGCTACTCGAAGAGACGGCGATTCCGTGCCACGTAGCGGCGACGGATGCCCTGGATGGTGCTGAGGTCATTCTCAGTTCAGGGCCAACCGTCGAGGCGCTGCTTGCGAGCGCCGCCATCCCGGTGCTCTTTCCGCCTGTTGAGCGCGACGGGCGCTACCTCGTGGACGGTGGCGTAGCGAGTAACACACCCATCGCCGCTGCGGTGTTGCTTGGCGCGCAGCGCGTGGTCGTGTTGCCCACCGGCTTTTCGTGTGCCCTGCTCGAGCCACCGCGCGGCCCGACCGCGATGGCGCTGCACACCTTGAACCTGCTCGTTGCGCGGCAGCTCGTGGCCGATAGCGAGCGCTTCGCGGCGCGCGCCGACATCGTGGTCGTGCCTCCGCTCTGTCCACTCGGCATCTCGTCGTACAATTTCTCGCACGCTGGTGCGATCATGGATCGCGCTCGTGTGTCGACGTCGTCCTGGCTCGCCGACGGCGGGTTGACGCGCACAGGACTGATCCCCCGTGCGATGTCGGGCCACCGGCATGCAATGGTCACTTGGACGGATGACGGACCCGCAGCAGCATCGCTCAGCGGCGCCGCACGACGTCTTTAGACGCGATGGCGTCGCCGCCGCGCGCGAAGCGGCGCCCGCGGGCCAGGGGGAACTCTTTTTGACACGCCGGCCTTGCCCAACGCCGCTGTTCATGCGCAACCTTCTCGCCGCTGACTGGAGTTGTCCGTCATGTCCGACCATTTCCTGCTCTCATTGCCTCCCGTAACTCTCTCGTCGGCGTCTGAAGCCGCGCGGCCCCCTCTCGAGCGCGCTCAGCGCGAGTCGGGGATGCGAAGTCGGG
Organism: Gemmatimonadales bacterium; assembly: GCA_038236775.1. Classification (GTDB taxonomy): domain Bacteria; phylum Gemmatimonadota; class Gemmatimonadetes; order Gemmatimonadales; family Gemmatimonadaceae; genus AG11. The sequence continues at coordinate 13,691 of JBBRZK010000030.1, read as the reverse complement.
CGTACTGCGCGCCGTGACCGACGCGATTCGCGATGGCGCGCCAATTCCCGACGAAAAGCTGGCTGCGCTCGCCGGCTTCGTTCGCCATCTCGTTGTGACACGCGGGCGTCCATCTCGAGAGGCAGCACGCGCCTTCCTGCGCGCCGGATACTCGGAGGTACAGGTGCTCTACCTGTTCCTTGCGATCGCGGTGAAGACGATGAGCAACTTCTCCAATCATCAGTTCGACACGCCGGTCGATAGCATCTTCAAGGCGCGCGCGTGGAGTGCGTCGCGCGTGGCGTAGGCGTTGCATTCCCGTATGAACGGTGGCAGCGCGGTGAAGCGACTCCTCCTCGTGGGAGGTGGACACGCCCATGTCGAAGTGCTCCGATCCATACAGAGGAGGCCGATTCCGCGGACCGAGGTGTTGCTTGTCTCGACGGGACGGTTCGCGGCGTATACCGGCATGGTTCCCGGATACCTCGCCGGCCGGTACACCTCGTCGAATATCTGCTTCGACCTGGACGCGCTGACACGTGCTGCTGGTGGCTCCTTTGTGGATGATGCGGTCGAGCAGGTCGACGGGGCAGCGCGCACTGTCCGCGTGAACGGCCAGCAGATCGCGTTCGACGCCTGCTCGATCGACATCGGATCGGCGCCGGCGGGCAGTGACGTGGCCGGCGTCCGGGAGAACGCAGTTCCGCTTCGGCCACTCGCGAACGCGCTCGCACTGCGGCAGCGCTTTGATGCGCTCGCGATGGCCGGTCGGAACGAAGCGCTGTGCGTTGTCGTCGGCGGCGGCGCGGGGGGCGTCGAGGTGGCACTCGCGCTCGCTGCTCGCTCCGACGGCGGGGTGCGTGTGTCCCTCGTGCACGACGGCGAGGAACTTCTCCCTGGCTATCCGGGCCGCGCGCGGCGAATCGCAGCGGCCGCTTGTCGGCGCGCTGGTGTCACCGTCGGAACGGGAACGCGCGTCGAGTCGGTCGCCCCCGATCACGTGCGACTTGCCGGTGGCATCGCGTTGCCATCAACGTTGACCGTGTGGTTAACAGGTGCCGCCCCGCCGGCGATGCTCGCGACGTCGAACCTCCCACGGTCTCAGCAAGGCTATCTGGCGGTCGATGACGCACTGCGTGCCATCGATGGCAGCCCGGTGTGGGGCGCTGGCGACTGCATCACCCAGCGCGATCGTGAGTGGGTCCCGAAGGCCGGCGTTTACGCGGTGCGTCAAGGGCCCGTGCTCGCCCACAACCTTCGCGTGTTCCTCCAGGCGCATGGGCGCTCGCGGACCTATCGACCGCAGTCGGGTTTTTTGTCGCTGCTGTCGACGAGCGACGACCGGGCACTTCTGGTATACCGGGGCATCGCACTCGAGTCGCAGTGGGCTCAGGCGCTCAAGCGGTTCATCGATCAACGTTTCATGAATCGCTATCGCTTCCCATCGGCTGACTGAGCGATGCCGCTACCGGAAAGTCGATGGCGTCGGGTCGGCGTCGCCGAGGGCCGCCCGCTGCAGCGCGCGTCTCCGCGGGGCGCGTAGCAGCACATGGCGGTGCCCGGTACGCGTGTCCTCATCCCCGGTGCGGACCTGGAGGTATATCTCTATGCGCCGTCACCACGGTCGACAAGAGCCAGGCACCTTCGTCGAGGTCACGTTCACGCCGGACAAGCCCGGCAAGTGGATTGTCACTGCCACTGCCCGCATCATGCCACGAATGCGATGATGTGGGTGACGGACGGCTCTCCGGTCGGGATGGCGCGCGTCTTCAATGTGACACAGCAGCATCCGTTATGATGCAGGGACTGCGCATGACAAGCTTTCCCATCCACTCTCACCGTTCTCACGAGGTGTAGCCATGGCACAGGTCAAGGATCCGGTCTGCGGGATGATGATCGACGACGCGACCGCGGTCGCCAAATCGGAGTACCAGGACAAGCGCTACTACTTCTGCAGCAAGGACTGCAAGGTGGAGTTCGACGAGAACCCGGACGACTACGCCCAGCGGGCCTAGCGCAGCGGATCGACGTCGATGCTCGCGCTCGGTGGCGCGCTGACCGTCTTCCTGGCGGGCACAGGAGCCTGGCTCATTCTCCGCTGGGTGGGCGACGCATTGAGCCCGCCCGGCACGACGGCGCCGGAGCGCGTGCCGTACACGGGAGGCTACGCGCCGGCGTCTCACGCGTGGAGTCGCTTTCACGCACGCTACTACGCGATGGCACTGCTCTTCCTCGCCTTCGACATGGAGATGGTGTTCATGTATCCCTGGGCGGTCGTCTTCGTGGCCGAAGGGATGAAGGCACTCGTCGAGATGCTGATGTTCATCGCGATCCTGGTGCTGGGCATCCTCTACGCCTGGCGGGAGCGGGCGCTCGCGTGGTCGTGAGCGGGCGCGCGCCGACAACGTCGACGACAGTTCGTCCGTGGCCCGAGTCCGGTTTCGGGATGGCCGGCTCTCGGCGCGCGACCCTGAGGAATGCGCTCGCGCGCTTCGCCGCCGGCGCACCAACCCGGGTGTTCGTGCTGGAAGGTATCGACGCGCCGGACGCACTCGACGTGCTTCAGCTGCGACCCGACATCACGTTCGTCGACACGCCGCGCTCGGCGACGGTGCTGCTTGTCGCCGGGCGGCTGCCCGAAGCGATGCACGAGCCGGCGCGGCGCGCGCACGATGCGATGGCGGAGCCCCGCGCCACCATCTGGTGGACGCTCGCGCCCGACGATGGAGCGATGCTCCCGTTTCCGGACGCGACGGTCGTCCCCGCTCAGCCGAATGGTTCGCCGGCCGCCATCGTGACCCTCGCCCGCATGCTCGCGCGCACGCAGGCGGAGCTGTTGTGCGCGGCGCGCCCGTCGGAACCGGCGCTCCTCGCCGACGTCGATCCCGCGCCTTGGCGCGGCGTCGGACCGTATGGTCAGGGCGGAGCGGGGATGACCGGTGGCGTCCCGTACGGACGCCCCCTCGCCGGACGCGCCCCCGATCGCGACGGGCTCGAGCTGGACCAGCTTCCGGTGCGCGTCGGTCCGTTCTTCGCGCCCTTTCCGGCGGGACTCGTGCTCGACATCACATTGCAGGGCGACGTCGTCCAGGAGGCGATCGTGCCGGGAAATGCCTTCGTGGCGAGCGGGGGCGACGGCAGCCCGGTGCGCGTCACGGGCGACGCGTTCCATGCGGCCCTCAGCGAGCCGGTCCGCATCGCGGACCTCGAACGTGCCCGGGCGCGTCATCACCTGCGCTGGCTCGCGCGGATGCTACGCGTGCACGGGCTCGATGCGCTGGGGCACCGGACCCTCGCCTTGGCCGCCTCGCTTGCGGACAGCCTGCCGCGCGGTGCCCTGGGCGACGTTGGCGCACTCCGGCGGCTGCTCGAACGAACCCGCGGGCTCGGCTGGGCGACCGCCGGCGTCGGCGTCATCGACCCCCGCCTCGTCACGGGTCGGGGGCTCGGTCCCGTCGCTCGCGCTGCCGGGCTTTCCGAGGACGCACGGATTGACGACGCAGCGTATGACCAACTCGGATTCGCGCCCGTCGTGCAGGAGGGTGCTGGTGAACGTACACGCCATGCGGTAGGTGACGCACGTGCTCGGTGGCGGCAGCGACTTGGCGAGGCCATGCAGAGCCTCGAGCTCGCCGCGCGAGCCGGCGACCGGCGCACGGGTGGCGAGGGTCGGCCGATCGAGGGAGTGCGTGGTCGCTCGTCTGACGTCACGCGTGATTCCCCCTCGGCCATGCTACTTGCCCTGTTGCCCGACTTGCTTCTCGGCCAGGAATGGGGCGACGCCGTGACGACGATCGTGAGTCTCGACATCGACGTGCGTGAGGCCGGACGGGCGCCCGGTGCGGCGCCGCTCAGCCCACCTCCCGCACCGCAGCCAAGCGGCGGCATGGACGGGATGGCCGGCATGGCCGGCATGGCCGCCAAGGGCGACCACACGGAGCACGATCACGCGACGGGGCAAATGTGAGTGCCCCAGCCGGTGTGCTTCGTGTGCTGTCCCTTGCCGTCCTCGGCGTCGGGGCCGCGTTGCTGGGGGGCGTGTACGCAGTCGCGGTGCTGGACCGGGTCGTCGGACGGGCCATCGCCCGCGTGCCCTTGCGGTTGATCGACGCAGCCGTCACACCGGCGCGCGAGGCGGGACTGCTGCTGTTGCAGCGCCGGACAGTGACTGAGCGCCCGGACGCCGTGGTGTGGGCGCTCGCGCCGGCATTGCTCGGATCGCTCGCGGCGGCCGCACTCGTGGCGATTCCCTTGAGTCCCGCGCTCGCGCTGCCGGACATCAGGTCGGGGATCGTCTACTTCGGCGCGGCGATGGCGATGGTGATGGTCGCCGTGTACGTCCACGGCTGGTCGGCCAACTCGGTCTTCCCGCTCATCGGCGCGTACCGGTTCGTCGCCCAGGCGCTCTCGTACGAGATGCCGCTCGCCCTCGTGCTCATCGCCGCGGCGTTACCTGCCGAATCCCTGTCCGTGAGTGACATCGTACGATCGCAGACGGGTGCGTGGAACGTCGTGCGACAGCCCCTCGGACTTCCGCTGTACCTCATCGCGGGACTGGGGCTCGCCTTCTGGGGCCCGCTCGACTTTCCCGATGCGGCCGACCTCGCGGGAGGCACCCGCGCAGAACTGTCCGGTGCCCCGCTCCTCCTCTGGCGCGCGGCCCGGTCGGCAGTGCTGGTGGCGGTCGCCGCAATGGGAGCGGCGGCGTTCCTCGGTGGCTGGCTCGGGCCGTGGCTCCCTGGCGCCGTGTGGATGGTGCTCAAGACCATCGCGCTGCTCGTCGTGCTCCTCACGGCCGGACACCTCGTCGCCCGCGTGCGGCTCGAGCGTTTCGTGGTCGTCGCGTGGACGGTGCTCATCCCGCTCGCGCTCGTCGACATCTTCGTCTCGGGACTCCTTGCGCTGCGTGGGGCGGGGCGGTGACCGCGTGCTGAGCGATCTGCTCTTCTGGGTCGCGGGGGCGGCCGCCATCGTCACCGCGTGGCGCGTCTTCCGCGCCGACTCGATGGTGCGCGCGGCCTACTGGCTGATGGCGTCGTTCGTCGCAGTCGGCGTCGTCCTCGTCCTGCTCGACGCCGACTTCCTCGGGCTCGTCCTGCTGCTCATGATGGCCGGCGAGATGACCATCATGGCCGTCTTCATGGTGATGTTCATGATGAACCCCGCCGGCCTCAATCCGATGATGATGGTACATCAGCACCGCACGTCGATCGTGGCCGGCGTCGTCGCGTTCCTCGGACTCGCCGCCGTCGGCCTCTTCGGTGCCTTCCCCGTGGCCCCCGCGCTGTCGGCGCCAGACACCACGGCCCGGCTCGGCCGCGAGCTGCTTGGCGATTCGATGTTGATCTTCGAGACCGCGGGCGTGGCGCTGCTCGCGACGATGATCGGCGCGATCGCCATCGCCAGCGGGAGCGGACGTTACGGGACCGCCGCCGACGGCTCGGTCGAGCCGCCGGCCGAGCTCGCGAGCGGGGAAACGCCATGACGCTCCCGGCTCTGCTCGTCGTGGCCGCGGCGCTGTTCGGGATCGGCGTCTACGGCGCGCTGAGCCAGCAGTCCTTCGTGATGATCATGATGGGGCTCGAGCTCATGCTCAACGCGGCCATTCTCGCCGCGGTCGCCTTCTGGGCACGCTCGGCCGGTGGCACGCCCAAGGGGCAGCTCCTGGCCGTCGTCGTCATGGCGGTGATGGCCGTGGAGGCCGCGGTCGGCTTCGCCCTGGTGACCAACATCTACCGAATCCGGAAGGCGGACATCACCGAGAAGCTGAAGGCGTTGCGCGGATGACGAGTGCCGCGCCCTCCGCGTCGGGTCGCCACGCATGACGGTCTGGCTCCTTCCACTGTTGCCCCTCGCCGGCGCACTCGTGATCTTGGCGCTTGGACGTGCCCGGCGCTCTCCCGCCGCGCTCACGGCAACCGCGCTCGCGACCCTCCTCGCCGTGATCGCCGTGGCGGTCTGGGCGGCGGTGCATGCATCGTCCGCGGCGTGGGCGCTCTGGGGGCCGCGGCTTGCGCCGCGCCTCGACGTCGGAAGGATCGGTCGCACGATGGTCGTCCTCGTGCCCGTGATCGCCGTCCCCGTCGTCCTGTTCGCCGGTGCATCCTTTCGCCGAGACGCAGGGCTGCCGCGCCTCCTCGCGCTGCTCACGGCGTTCACGGGACTGATGGAGCTGCTCGTGACGGCCGGTGACTTCCTCACGCTGCTCGTCGCGTGGGAGCTCGTCGGCGCATGCTCCTGGGCGCTGATCGGCTACCAGTGGCGCGATGTCGCCCGGGTGCGCGCGGCGCGAGACGCCTTTCTCACGACACGAGTCGGGGACCTCGGTCTCTATCTCGCCGCCGCCGCGGCCTTCGCGGCGACCGGCTCGCTCGATTTCGGTGCGCTCGCCGCGGCGCGCGGGCCGGCGTTCGGCGTCGTTGCGGCCGGTGTGCTCGTCGCCGCCGCGGCGAAGTCGGCCCAGCTCCCATTTTCCCCGTGGCTCTTCTCGGCGATGGCTGGCCCGACGCCGGCGTCGGCACTCCTTCACTCGGCCACCATGGTCGCCGCTGGCGCCTACCTGCTCGCCCGTCTCGCGCCCACGCTCGCACCGGCGGTGGGCTGGTTCGGACCCGCGGTCGCGCTGCTGGGCCTCGCGACCGCATTGGCCGGGGGTCTCGTGGCGTCGGTGCAAACTGACCTCAAGAAGGCGCTCGCGGGATCGACGTCCGCGCAGTACGGACTGATGTTCCTCGCTATCGGGGCGGGGTTCCCGGGTGCGGCGGGTGCGCACCTGGTGACGCACGCGGCGTTCAAGGCGCTTCTCTTTCTCGGCGCCGGCGTCGCCCTGCACGCGGCGGACACGCTCGACCTGGCCACGCTCGCACGGGCGCGGCTCGGCCGCACCATCACGCGCGTGGCACTGCTCGTTGGCGTCGGGACGCTCGCGCTGGCCGCGGTGCCGCCGCTCGGGGGCGCCTACTCGAAGGAGCAGATCATCGTCGCGGCGGCGCACGCCGCACGCTGGCGCGGGACGCTCGTCGTCGGAGCGCTCGTGGCGGGGCTGTTCAGTGCCTTCTACGCCGCGCGGCTGCAGCTTCTGGCCTTCTCGCACGATCGTGGCGACGGGAACGCGACCGATGGGACGGCCCCCACCGGCGCGCCGCCATCGACGCCGGAGCTGGCGAGCCTCGCCCTGCTAGCCGCGCTGTCCGTCGCGCTCGGCGCCCTCTGGCTTCCGGGTGCTGCGTCTGCCGCGGTGTGGGCCGTTGGCGCCCCGCTGGCGCCCGGCGCGGCGTGGGAGCTCGCCGCATCGCTCGCCACCGTGGCCATGGGCGTCGGCGGCGCGTGGCTCCTCCGGCGGCGCCACATGCTCGTCACGCTCGGGCTTCCGGATGCGGTGCGTACGCGCATCGCCGGCTGGTTCGGGCTCCCCGCCGTGGGGCGCCAGCTCATCGTGCGACCGACGCTCGCCCTCGCGAACGCACTTGCCGACTTTGATGGCCGCGTCGTCGACGCCGGTGTGCGCGGTGCAGTGCAGGTGGCGACGTTCACGTCAGGCGTGCTTGCCTGGTGGGGTGAACGCGGCGTGGATGGTCTCGTGACCGCGGTGGCCCGCGCGACGACCCGTCTGGCGCACGCCTCGCGTGCGGCCGATGATCAGGGCGTCGACCGCGTGGTGGAAGAGCTTGCGCGCGACGTCGGCGTGGTCGGCACCGCCAGCCGCCGGCTGCAAACGGGGCTCGCGCACGACTATTATCGTCTCGCCGCCGCCGGCACCGTCGTCCTGATCGTCGTCGCGGCGTTCGTCGCCGTCCTCGGCCGACAGGCTCGCTAATGGAGTGCTCATCCATGTCGCACTGTCACCACACCATGTTGATCGTCGCATGCTGACCGCCGCCATCTTCATCCCGCTCGCCGGCGCACTGCTGATGCTTGCGCTCCCGGCCACGCGCGAGCGGCGGCTGCGGATCGTGGCCGTGCTCGTCGCTGCTGTCCCGCTGATGCTCCTCGCGCTTGCGTGGCTCCGCTTCCGCGGCGGTGGAGGCTTCGAGCAGGTCGAGGCGGTGTCGTGGATCCCGACCCTCGGCGCGCGCTACGCGGTTGGCGTGGACGGCATCTCGCTGCCGCTCGCGGCGATGACGGCGCTCCTCTTCACCGCGGCGATCGTCTACCCGGTCGACCTGCGCGGACGGCCGCGGGCGTACTACGCGCTGTTCCTCTTCCTCGAGAGCGTCTCGCTCGGCGTCTTTCTCGCCGTGGACCTGCTGCTCTTCTACGTCTTCTTCGACCTGAGCATCGTGGGGATGTACTTCCTCATCGCCGCCTGGGGACATGGCGAGGCGGCGCGGCGGGCGGCGCTCAAGTTCTTCCTCTACACGTTCGCCGGGTCGCTGGCGATCCTGCTCGCGATCCTTGCGCTCTACCTGAGCAGCGCATCGGGCGGCGCGCCGCGCACCTTTGACATGGCCCGTCTGATCGCCGAGCGTCCGCTCGACGGCCCGGGATTGCTGTCGGTGCTCGCCTTCCTCGGGTTCGCGATCGGCTTCGGGATCAAGACGCCGCTCGTTCCCTTTCACACGTGGCTTCCGCCCGCGCACGTCGACGCCCCCGCACCGGCGTCCACGATCCTCGCTGGCGTGCTACTCAAGATGGGGACCTACGGCTTCGTGCGCGTCGTGCTCTCGATGATGCCGGCGACCTTTCAACGCTTCGCATTCCCGCTCGCGATTCTCGCCGTCGTCAGCATCGTCTACGGAGCCCTGGTCGCCCTGGCGCAGCAGCACCTCAAGCGACGGATCGCGTACACGAGCGTCAACCACATGGGCTACGTCGTGCTCGGCATCGCCGCCGCGGGCGCGCTGCGCACGGGCGCGGAGGGTGCGCGCGCGCTCGCGCTCACCGGGGCGACGGTGGAGATGGTGGCGCACGGCCTCATCACGGGCGCGCTCTTCCTTATCAGCGGCTCGATCTTCGAGCGTGCCGGGACGTACGAGCTCGCCGAATTCGGCGGACTGGCGCGCCGAGCGCCGGCGCTCACGGCGGTCGCGGTGCTGGCGGCGTTTGCGAGCCTTGGGCTTCCGGGGCTTGCTGGCTTCGTCGCCGAATTCCAGGTGTTCGTCGGGACCTTCGCTGTGTATCCGTGGCTCGCGGCCATCGGCCTGCTTGGCATCATTGTCACCGCCGCCCTCTTTTTACAACTTCTCCAGCGGGTTTTCCTTGGCGACATGCCGGAGCGGTGGGCCGGGTGGCGCGACCTCAGCCGCCGCGAGCTCACGGCGCTGGGCGCGCTGCTCGTCTTCGTGGTGATCCTGGGTGTGGCGCCGGCGCCGCTCCTCGCCGTCATCGACGCGGGTGTTCGTCCACTCGTCGCCCGACGGTGAGCAACGACATGCGCACGATACCGGTCCGGGTGGAATGACCGGCATGACCATGCCCGTCGGCGATCTCCTCCCCGAACTGATCCTGCTCGGCGGCGCGGTCGTCGTCCTCATCTTCGCGCTCATCGCGCCGCGCCACCTTCAGGCGTGGGCCGCTGCGCTCGCGACCCTCGTGCTCGCCGGCGCGATGGTGGCCACAATCACGCTGATGAGTGGTCCCGAGCGGCTTACCTTCGCCGGCACGTACGCCGTGGACGGTGTGGCGCTCTGGGGGAAGCTGATCGTGTGCGCGACCACCATCGGCGTCGTCGCGCTCTCGGTGGAGTGGTTCGCCAGCGACCCGCGCCATGGCGAGTATTACGCGCTGCTGCTCCTCTCCGCACTCGGCGCCGTGCTGCTCGCCGGCGCGGCGGACCTGATGCAGCTCACGCTCGCCATGCTTCTCGCCACCACCGGCGCCGCCGTGCTGATCGCGTATCACCGGCGGTCGCGCCGCGCCGGCGAGGCGGCGATCAAGTTCTACCTCCTGGGCGCGCTGACGAACAGCGCGCTGGTCTTCGGGGTCGTCCTCCTTTTTGGTTTGGCCGGGACGACGACCTTCGAGGGACTACATAGCGGCCTGGCCAGACTCGGCAGCGCGAGCCTGCTCCCCCTCGTCGTCGCCACGGGTCTCGTGCTGGTTGGACTGGCATTCGAGCTGGGAGCCGTGCCAGCGCACGCGTGGCTCCCGGATGTTGCCGAGGGCGCCCCGGCACCCGTCGCGGCGTTCGTCACTGCGGTACCGAAGACCGCCGCGCTCATCGCGCTCGCGCGCCTCGTCGCCGTTTTACCGGAAGGCGCCGCCGGGTGGCGACCGCTCGTCGCAGTTCTGGCCGCCGTCACGATGACGCTCGGCAACGTGGCCGCGCTCTGGCAGGACGACGTGCGGCGGCTCCTTGGATGGTCCGCTGTGTCGCAGACCGGTTACGGGTTGATGGCCGTCGTCGCACTTGGCCGGAGTTCCCTCGCCGTTCCCGCACTCCTCTACTTCCTGGCGGCGTATGCGCTCGCCACCGTGGCCGCGTTCGGCGTTGTCGTTGTGTTACGCGGGCAGGCGGACCGTGCGCGGTACGCCGGGCTCGTCGCCGCACATCCTTGGTTGGCGCTCGCCCTCCTCGTGAGCCTCCTGTCCTTCGTCGGTATCCCGCCGCTCGCGGGCTTCGCCGCCAAACTTGCACTCTTCGGCGCCGTGATCGACGCCGGGTACGGCTGGCTCGCGGCGCTGGCCGTCGCGAACACGGTTGTATCAGTGTTCTACTACGTGAGAGTCCTGGCGCCGGTATATCTCGACGAGCCGCTCGGAGCGCCGCTCCCCAGGCTCGGATCGTGGGCAGTGGGCAGCGTCGCGCTCGCTACCGCGGCGGTCGTCCTGCTCGGCGTCTGGGCGAATGGCCTACTCGCCGCCGCACACGCGGCACGGATACTTCCCGGCTGAGACGTGCATCGCGGGGCTCCCGTGGTCAGTCCGCAGCGGCAAGAGCTTCCGCAAGTTGGCGATGTTTATCGACCGGAGCGCAGAGTTGGGCACACCGGGGGATGAGGGCCATATCTGCTCAATTGTCGAGCGTGCGTCGGCGCTCCATTTCGATCCCGATGCGGCCACGCTCCGTTTCCGCCGGCACGACACGGAGATTCGTCGTGCCCTGAAGCCAAAATAAATCAACCACGCGCCGAGCATAACGAAAGCGATGCCAGTCCATAGCGGCATCCGTTCCGAAGCGCCTGCGGGGCGATCTACCGCATTACGTGCACCTCCCCAGAACACCACCAGGACCAAAGGGAGTGACAGACCGAGGCCGAAGATCGCCATGGCGACGACGATGGCCGGGGCAGTGGCCAGGATGTGGCCCTCGTTGAAGGCGCAGTCGAACGCGGATCCGCGATGGCCCCAGGGGTGCCGAAGGTCACCTGTTGCTGGGGCACCGACGCCGTCGGGCCGCCGCGTGTAGTAGGCGGTCATCAGCCGCGGGATGTTGACCAGCGTGGCCGGATCGGCGGGCTTGCCTGCCCTCGGGCAACGCGTCTGGCGGCGTTCATGCCGTCTCCCCGTTCATCGTGACCAGGCCAGCCAGCGGCTGCTGAGCGCCTTCAGGAATGGGCTCAGGCGCGTCCGCGTGTAGGCGTCGCCAGCCTTGCGGATCGCCTCCGCCTGGGTCGGATAGGAATGGATCACTTGCGCTACGGTTTTCAGGCCGATGCCCGCCACCATGGCCAGGGAGATCTCGTTGATCATCTCCCCCGCGTGCCGCGCGACGATGGTCGCTCCCAGGATGGTGTCGGTACCCTCGCGGACGTGGATCTTCACGAAACCTTCCTCCTCGCCGTCGAGGACCGCCCGATCCACGTCGCTCATCGGAATGGTGAAGGTCTTGATGGGAAAGCCCTGCTCCTGCGCGTGCTTCACGTACACGCCCACGTGGGCGATCTCCGGTTCGGTATACGTGCACCAGGGAATGGTCAGCGAGCTCAGTCGCTTGCGGCCCCAGAACAGCGCGTTCTGGATCACGATGCGCGCTGTGGCGTCCGCCATGTGGGTGTATTTCCGTTCCAGGGCCACGTCGCCCGCGGCATAGATGCGCGGTTGCTGGTCTGGAGGTAATCGTTCACGCGCACGCCGTGTTCGACGTCGTACGCGACGCCCGCCGCCTCGAGATTCAGCTGCTCGACGTTTGGCACGCGCCCCACCCCCACCAGTATCTCGTCCACCGCGACCCACGCTTCATCGTGGTCGTTCACCAGGCGCGCGCGCTTCGCGCCGTCCTCCTTCTTGACGCTCGCCACCTCCGTGTTGAGCCAGCGGCATGACGTAGTACAGCAATCCATCAGCATCACCGCTGTCGAGCAGCGGCAGAATGTGCGGATGCTGCAACCGCGCCGTCGTCCGGATCTCGCTTAAGAACCGCTCGCCTCCAAGCGCCGCACCCAGATCGGGATGCAGCACTTTGATCGCGACATCTCGATCATGTTTGATGTCGTGCGCGAGATACACAGTGGCCATGATGCCCTGCTCAAGTTCGCGCGCGACGGCGTAGCGGTCGGATAGCGCGGCCGTGAGGCGCTGCACTATGTCGTTCACCGCTTCGCCTTCGGTGTGAAGAGCGGGATTCCCTCCTTCTTCGCCGCCGTGATCAGCGCCTGATCCAGCGTGGCCAGCGGCGCCTTGGTGCGTTGCGCGAGCTCGAGGTACGTCGCGTCGTACACGGTCAGCGACCGTCGCCGCGCAAGATCGAGCACGGACGCTTCGCGCGGCAGATCGTCGACCGAAAATGGCAGGAGCGCAAGATCGGAGAGAAAGGCCGTGGTGCGTGCCGGCGCGATGCGTTTGCGTCGCTCCGCCATCACGAGCACGTTGCGGATCTCGTACCAGAACAGGGTTGGCACGATCGCTTCGTCGTGGGCGATGGCCGCAATCACCGATTCGGCGAACGTCGCGTCTTCGTCGTCAAGCGCCTGACCGAGAATCGCCGAGACATCGGGAACGACCGCCATCAGAAGCGATGCCCCTCGTGTTTTTGTGCCGACAGTTCGTGGCGACTCACGCCCGTGAGCGCGCCCCGATAGCTCTTGAGCCGCTTGACGGCCTCCGCCACGACCTTGGGGTCACGGGCGGAATCCGGAGGACCAAGCTTGCCGACGGGGCGTCCGTGTTTGGTGATCTCGAACGTTTCACCGTTGGCGGCGCGGTCCAGCAACTCACTGAGACGGGTCTTGGCGTCAAACGCAGCGATGGATTCCATGGGCTCTACTCAAACTGGTTGATGACTAGTTGAAAGTGTCTGCATGCGCTGCGCGAGTCAAGCCCGAAGAGGACCGTTCATCGTACGCTCACGGTGTCTTCCCCGCGAGCTTCGCCTGCACCTCGGCCCCCCAGTTCGTGATCTGCACCAGCTCCGTCGCCCGCTCAGTCGCCGGCTCGCGCCGAGTTCACGCTGCAAAGAATAGCGGTCGGAGAGTGCGTGGCGAAGACGCATCAGCGTATCAGTCACGTGTCCTCCGGGATCGGGATCGGAAATTCAATCGGGGTCGGTCGAGTATCCGGCGAACGTACGGCGCACTCGCCGACCACGCGAGGGCCGGCGCGCCCGCGCCTCGGTGGCCGTCCGGACGGCGTTTTCCGTGGGCGCCCAGTCGCCGCGGGGACCGATCGGACGCCCCGGTGGGACGGACGCGCACGCCGAACGCCCCGGCGCGTCGTCGGGGCGTCGGGGTGAGACTTAGTACTTATCCGTAAATAGTGTTAGATTGCCCTCATCCGTGCAATGGAGGAGGGACGATGGCCAAGCGTCGACTGCAGTCGTGGATAGTCTCGGATGC
>JBBRZK010000029.1:0-41767 GCA_038236775.1 Gemmatimonadales bacterium | reverse complement strand
CAGCTCACGGCGATCCGCCGCGTCCAGGTGGCGCGCGTGACGACGCGCGGACGGGCGCACGTCTCCCACCAACTGGAAACGCTGTCCCCGCTGCAAGCACGGCTGGTCGCGGCGCTCACCCTCCCGGCATAAGGCGATGTTAGTATATACGGACCTCCGGCGGTAACTCCCGCTCCCGCAATCCCTTAGCTGTGCTGTCGGCTATTTCGCGGGAAACTCCCGCTAGAGGCCCGTGGGAGCCCGTTTCTAGCGCTATCCTCAACATACGGCGCGATCGGGCTCTCCGCAGGGTGGCCGGACTTCGACCCGTGCGTCATCTGGGCTACTCAGGTCATGCCTTGTCGACTTCAAGAGGGTCATTTGACATTGCCGACAGCGACCGGAACTGTCATCATCGAGACCGCAACCTTCGAAGACCTGGGCGACGGCCGCACGAAGCTGGTGAGTATCTCGCAGTTCTTCTCGCAGGAGGAGCGCGACGGCATGATGAACTCCGGGATGGAGGGCGGCAAGAACCCGAGTTACGCCGCGCTCGACCGCCTGCTCGCGTCGATGTCGTAGCGCCATATAAATTTCTAAGCTTCCGGGTCGCGGAGATCGGCATAGGTTTCCTACATTGGCGCGCGGCGGCAACACTGCGCCGCGCGCACCGCGGGCCCACCCCTCCCGGAACCGGCGGCTATGGCGGACGACGTCTTCCAGAAGTGGTCGAGCGACCGCGCGATCGTGTTCGTGCACGGCGTTGGGAATGCCGCGCCCGGCTCGTACGCGCCCCTCGTGGACCAGGTGCAGGCGATCCTCGGCGACGGCGCCGCGCGCTTCGCCATCTACTTCTTCTACTACGACCAGGTCAACGAGTGGTTCGCGCGGAAGGAGCAGGCGCGACTCGCGTTCACGAAACTGGTGCAGTGCGTGGGCGACCTCGTGCACGCCTTCCCCACGCCGACGAAGAGCACCGGACTCGGAAACGTCGCCGCGGACTTCGTCGGTGACGTGATCTGGCCTGTGCTGCTGCCCGACGCGCGGCGCGCCGTGCGAACGGCGCTCATCCGCCAGCTCCAGCAGGTCCGGCACGACGGCATCGCCGCCGGCCACCAGCCCCGGCGTCAGCACGTGTCGATCATTGCGCACAGCATGGGCTGCTTCCACGTGTACGAGGCGCTCCGCTACGCGGCGGTCACGCCGGCCGAACAGCTGGCGCCCGCGACGTCAGATGCCGTGTTCGACAACGTGGTGCTCATGGCGTCACCAGTGCAACTCATCCGCGCTGTCTCCGACTCGCTCGGCCCGTTCGTGCCACAGCGCGAGTCGCTCTACACCGTCACGGGCCCGCTGGTCGTGCCGTCCGAACCCGGCGGCGACGGCGTGCCGGTGCCGATCAGTCCCAACGTCGTGTCGATCACGGGCAACCTCGATCCCGTTGGCGGCTACTTCTTCCGGCACCCGTACGCCTACATGGACCTGCCGGGCCAGGCGGCCTTCGTGGACCAGCAGCAAGTGGCCACCGTGGACGGTTCGGAAGAGCTTTCCCTCACGCGCATCCTCGACGCCGCGCTTCGCCACGACAGTGCGCCCGCCATCGCGCCGGAGAATCCGCACGACTGGAGTGCGTACGTCGCGCGCCATGCCGACGACCTGCGGCGGTGGCTCGCGTGAGAGCGGTTGCCGGGATCAGGGGTTTTGCACGAGTCGCGATTGCGACTGGCGCGCTGATGTGCGCGACGTCGCCCGGTGCGAACGCACAATCGTACACGCTCGGCGACATCTTCGCGCGGCTGCGCGTCGCGGATTCCGTCGCGAACTTCGCCGCCGTCAATCCCGTGGTGCATGCGCGCATCGCGGGACTCGAGCGGTACGTGCGCGACCACGAAGCATTGTCCATGACCATGGATCAGCTGAGCGACATCTACGCAGGCTCGACGCCGGGCTACGCTACCGTGTTGCGCTGGAACCGGAACAGCTATCCGCGTTTGCCGCAGGACTTCCGCGACTCGCTCGTGAGCGTCCGTGCCGTGGCCGGCCGACCGCTGCGCCCCGCTGTGGACGCCATCCTCGGGCCCGCCGCAGTCGATTCCCTCTACGCGCCGCTCGACCGCTGGTACGTGCAGATGCTCGACCGCGCAATCGCCAGGAACACGGAGACCCTTCGTCGATACTCGGTGAAGTACGGCCCCGGTGCGCCGAACCTCAATCTCGCCGAGGCGGCGCTGAACTACCTGGCGCAGCTGCCGCGCGGGAGTCCGTTCGCGGGGAGCGACGCGGGCCCGTCGCCGCTGGAAATCGTGGCGGCCTACCGGACGACCGACCTCACCGCCTCGCAGCCGACCGGCGAGTCCCGCGCCGCGCGACTCGTCACGAGTGCGCAGCTGGGCCTTCGCCTGTACCGCTTCAATTCCGACTGTGGCGAGGGCAACAGGCTTCGGCAACTGATCAATCCCTGCCACGCATCGGGCGGCGCGTTCCTCATGGGTCCATCGGACACGCCGCTCGCCCAGCTGTGGAAGGCGGGACGACGCGGCGGCGCCTATGCCGCGTGGGGCAACTATCACGTGGGCTACGTGTTCGACCAGGAGAGGCGACTCGTGTTCGGCCTCGATACGCAGGTGCTGCCCTTCCTGTTCTGACGCACCTTTCCCTTTTCCCTGGGAGCGCCCCGCATGTTCGGATCGGTCATTCTCGACGTGGCAGTGGGACTCATCCTCGTCTACCTGCTGTTCAGCCTCGTGAGCGCGTCGATTCGCGAGTGGCTGGCCGCGCGGGAGATCCTCGCGGCGCGCGGGCTCCAGGCGGTGTGGACAGCGGTTGGTGCCGACTGATTGGGGGGCGAGGTCGTGCGCGCCCTGCGGGGCGTGGACCTCGCCATTCAGCGCAACGAGTTTGTCGTCCCGAACGCAGCGAGGGACCTGCTTCCCATCGCCTCCGATCAACGCCGCCGATCCGTTCCCTCCCGAAGTCGCAATTTCGATGCGCGACAAGCAGATCCTTCGCTTCGCTCAGGATGACACGGGCCGGCGTCGCTGCGTCGACGCCGGCCGTTCCTGTTGTGGTGCCGCCGCGGACTACTTGCGGACCGCGTCCTTCTTGTGCGTCGAGGCCACGGCGTAATCCAGTGATCCGTTGTACGGACGCTCGCCATAGCCGGTATAGATCTGCCGCGGACGCGCGATCTTCTGCTCCTTGTCGTTCAGCATCTCTTCCCACTGCGACAGCCAGCCCGCCGTACGCGCCACGGCGAACAGCACCGTGAAGAAGTCCGTGGGGAACGCCATGGAGCGGTAGATCAGCCCCGTGTAGAAGTCCACGTTCGGGTAGAGCTTGCGCGACACGAAGTAGTCGTCCGACAGCGCGATGCGCTCCAGCTCGAGCGCGATCTCGAGGTCTCTGTCTACGCCAACGATCTTGAACACCTCATCGGCCAGCTTCTTCACGATGCGGGCGCGTGGGTCGTAGCTCTTGTAGACGCGGTGCCCGAAGCCCATCAGCTTGTTGCCCTTGCCGCCCTTCACGCCTTCGATGAACGCCGGCACGTGCTTCACGTCGCCGATCTCCTTGATCATGAGCAGCACCTGCTCGTTGGCGCCGCCGTGAAGCGGACCATACAGTGCCGCGATACCGGCCGCGACGGCCGAGAAGGGATCGACGTGCGAGCTACCGACGGCGCGGACCGCGTTGGTGGAGCAGTTCTGCTCGTGGTCGGCGTGCAGGATGAACAGCACTTCCAGCGCCTTCACGAAGATGGGGTTGCCCTCGTACTTGGGCTCCGTCATCCGTGCGACCATCGAGAGGAAATTCTCCACGTAGCCGAGGTCGTTGTCCGGATAGATGAAGGGGAGTCCCTTCACGTGACGGAAGCAGAACGCGGCGAGCGTGGGCAGCTTGGCGAGCAGGCGCACGATGCTGATGTGGCGCTCTTCCGGATCCTGGATGTTCTTGGCGTTCGGATAGAAGCTCGACATCGCCGCGACGGTGCTGCACAGCATCGACATCGGGTGCGCGTCGTACCGGAAGCCCTGAAGGAACGTCTTGACGTTCTCGTGCACGTACGTGTGGTACGTGATCTGGTGCGCCCAGTCGTCGTACTGCGGTTGCGTGGGCAGCTCACCGTTGCGGAGCAGCCACGCCACCTCGAGGAAGCTGGCCTTCTCGGCGAGCTGCTCGATGGGGTAGCCGCGGTAGCGGAGGATGCCCTTGTCGCCATCGATGAAGGTGATGGCGCTCTTGCACGATGCGGTGTTCATGAACGCCGGATCGTACGTCATCAGCCCGAACTCGTCCTTCTCGACCTTGATCGGGCGAAGATCCATCGCGCGAATGGCGGTGTCGCCTTCCGTTGCTGGAGGCAGGATGGGAACGGTATAGCTCGTTCCCGTGCGTGAATCCTTGATCTCGAGCGACCCGCCAGCCGCGTTCGGTTCGGTGTTGGCCATGTCCACGTTCTCCCTGAAGATGCGCTTCCAACGGCGGAACGCATGCTCCGTCGCGTCCGAAATGTACGCGGGTGAAGGGCAAGTCGCGACGCCGCCCAGAGCCATCGGTTGACGAACCCCTCGTTTATCTTCGTCGTTCCGCCGCGCCCATCGACCACGTTTCCCCGCCCCGGATGTCGTCACCTTACGCCATAGACGCCGGCCGCCTTGCCCTCGCCGCCGCCGCGGCGTTCGTCGGCGGGATCATGAACGCCATCGCGGGGGGCGGCACCCTGCTCACCTTCCCGGCACTGGTCGCCGCCGGCCTGCCCCCGCTCGCCGCCAACGCGACGAGCACGGTTGCGCTCCTGCCGGGCGCGCTCACGAGCATGCTGGGCTACCGCGCCGAACTCGCGGGCGCGCGCCGATGGGCCCTCGCGCTCACGATGCCGTCCCTGCTCGGCGGCGGCCTGGGAGCGTGGCTGCTGCTCCACACGCCGGGAGCCACGTTCGACCATGTGGTGCCCTGGCTGGTGCTCGGCGCCACTGCGCTCTTCGTCGTGCAGCGTCCGCTGCTACGCTGGGTGCGGGGCCATCACGCCGCGACGCTCGATGACGAGGCGCTGACGGCGGCCGGCCCCAAGCCCATGCTCCTCGCATGGCAGTTCCTCATCGGGATCTACGGCGGCTACTTTGGCGCCGGCGTGGGAATCCTGATGCTGGCCGCGCTCGGATTCATGGGCTTCATGAACCTCCACCGCATGAACGGTCTGAAGAACTGGGGCGGCTTCTGCATGAACCTCGTCGCCTCGATCAGCTTCGCCGCGAGCGGGATCGTGGACTGGCCGGTGGCGCTGAGCATGGCGGTGGCGGCGATGGCCGGAGGCTACCTGGGATCGCGGGGAGCCCAACGTATTCCGCAGGCGTGGGTGCGCGCCACGGTGGCCGTGGTGGGCTCCGCGAGCGGCGCCTGGCTCCTCTGGCACTCGCTCGCGCGCTGACTCAGCGCTTCTTTTCCGCGTGCGCCGTGATCGTCTTCCATTCGGCAGCAGTCACCGGCTGGACGCTCAGGCGGCTGCCCTTCTGGAGGAGGGTCATCCTCTCGAGGCCCTTTACGCCACGCAGCTCCGCGAGCGAGAGCGGACGAGGCAGGCGCTCCACCGCCTTCAGGTCCACCATGTACCAGGTGGGCGCGTCCGCCTTGCTCTTCGGGTCGAAGTGCGAGTCGGCCGGGTCGAGTGCCGTGGGATCGGGATAGCCCTCGCGCGCGACCTCGGCGATGCCGACGATCTCCGCCGGGTCGGTACTGGAGTGATAGAAGAAGACGAGGTCGCCCTTCTTCATGTCGTCGCGCATGGTGTTGCGCGCCTGGTAGTTCCGGACGCCATCCCAGTGCGTGGTCTGGCGCGGCTTCTTGAGCAGGTCGTCGAACGAGAAGACGTCGGGCTCCGATTTCACGAGCCAGTAGCGGCGGTCGGTCGAGGTCGGCATGTGACGTAATTGATTCGACGGAGTGCCAATTTCAAGTCCGCGCGCACTTGTAGGCAGCGTCCCCCCTCAACAGCTTTGCCGCATGACCCAAGCGCTCGCCGCACTCGCGGCGCTCACCGCCATTGCCCGCGCTGCGCTCCTTGGCGTCGGCGCCGTGCTGCTCGCCGTGGCGACGGCGGACTGGGCCGCGCGCACGCGCCGGATCAATCCGTTCAACGGTGTCGCGCGGTTCCTGCGCGCGCGCGTGGACCCGCGGCTTGGCGGCATCGAGCGACAGGTCCTTCGTGCGGGTGGGCACCCGTCCAACACGCCGTGGTGGGCGCTCGTCGCGTACGTCGTGCTTGCGGCACTGCTGCTCGCCGCGCTGGACATGGCGGTTGGTCTCGTGCAGGAGGTCGCGTTCGCTTCGGCCGCCGGCCCCGCAGGCTTCGTGGTGCTCGTGGTCCGATGGACCTTCGGCTTCCTGCGCCTCGCGTTGCTCGTGCGCGTGCTGACGTCGTGGTTTCCTCGGGCGGCGGGCTCGCCATGGGTTCGCTGGTCGTACGGCGCCACCGAGTGGATGCTCCGTCCGCTTCGCGGCGTGATTCCTACGCTCGGGATGATGGACATCACGCCGATCGTGGCGTATTTCGCGCTGCAGCTGCTCGAGGGCCTCGTGAGCCGCGTGCTGCTCGCGGGGATGACCTGACGCTGTGATGCGCGGCACCGAAGGTGCGATGACCTCCTGCGATGATATGGGACGCGACGGGAAGCCACATGCATGATGGGGAGTGCAGCATTCGATGACGTATGTAATGTTGGTCGGCGCCGACGTGGCGCTGCTGGAGGGCCTGGCGCAGTCGCTCGCGGGACAGGGGCATCGTCCAACCGTGGCGGCGTCGTTGGTCGAGGCGCGGGAGCTCTGCCTGGCGCATCCGCCGCTGGTGCTGGTAGTGGATCGCACGCTGGCGAGCGGAGCCGGAGCGGAAATGCTCGCGCTGCCCGTCGCGGCGGGTGGCGCCCGTATCCTGTACCGCGTCGCGCCGATGCCACCGGCGCCGCTCCTGCCGGCGCTCCAGCGTGCGGTGCTCGCCGACCTGACGCTGCCGCTCGAGCGTCAGCGTCTGTCGGCGCTCTGCCTCTCGGTGGGCGAGCGCGCAAAGGTCACGGGGCGCGCGCCGCGAATCACACCGCCGAACACGCCGGTCGCGGAGCCATAGCACAGGGCGCGTCCGGCTCTGCCGGCCCGCTGTTCGTGCTTGCCCGTCGCGGGCCCCGCTCGCATCATTGACCATGAAATACGCCGAAGTGCAGAACTGCATCGGCGGCGCGTTCGTGTCGCCGGATGCGCCGACGCAGGACGTCTACAATCCGAGCAGCGGCGAGATCCTGTCGCGGGTGCCGCTCTCCGGTGCGGGGGACGTGGATGCCGCCGTCACCGCCGCACGTGCCGCGTTCCCCGCCTGGGCCGCGACGCCGATCAAGGAGCGGGTGCAGGTACTCTACCGGTACAAGACGCTGCTCGAGCGCGACATCGACGAGCTCGCGGCGCTGGTGACCGAGGAGAATGGCAAGATCGCGAACGAGGCGCGCGCCGAGGTGCTCAAGTCGGCTGAGTTGACGGAGTTCGCGTGCTCACTGCCGCAGATCGTCACGGGCGAGGTGCTCGAGGTGAGCCGCGGGGTGGAGTGCCGCGTCGAGCGGTTTCCGGTCGGGGTCGTGGCGGCGATCACGCCGTTCAACTTCCCGAACATGGTGCCGAACTGGTCGATCCCCAACGCGATCGCCCTCGGCAACTGCATGATCCTGAAGCCGAGCGAGATGGTGCCGCTGAGTGCGCGCCGCATCGTGGAATTGTTCGCCGAGGCGGGGCTTCCCCCGGGTGTGCTCCAGGTGGTGCATGGCGGGCGCGAAGTGGTCGAGGCCATCTGCGACCATCCGGGCATTGCGGCGGTGAGCTTCGTCGGCTCGACGAAGGTGGCGCAGATCGTCTACCGTCGCGCGACGGGAAACCTCAAGCGGTGCGTGGCGCTGGGCGGGGCGAAGAACCACCTCATCGTGATGCCCGACGCGGACCGCGAGATGGCGGCGACGAACATCGTCGCGTCGATGTCCGGCTGCGCGGGGCAGCGGTGCATGGCGGCGGCGGTGATGGTGGCGGTCTCGAAGACCGACCACATCATCGAGCGCATGGCGGAAGTCGCGCGGAAGATGGTGCCGGGCAAGGACGTGGGGCCGGTGATTTCGGCGGCGGCGCGGGATCGCATCGTCCGCTACATCGACGAGGCGGAGGCGGCGGGCGCCACGGTGGTCGTCGACGGCCGGAAGACGGTGGTGAAGGGCAGCGAGGGCGGCTATTACATCGGTCCCACGATCCTCGACCACGTGACGCCGGACATGGCGATCGCGCGGGATGAAGTATTCGGGCCCGTGCTGGCGATCGTGCGGGCGAAGACGGTGGAGGAGGCGATCGCGATCGAGAACGGATCGTCGTATGGCAACGCGGCGTCGGTGTTCACCGAGAGCGGCGGCGTCGCGCGCTACGTGATGGAGCACGCGAGTGCCGGCATGGTGGGCGTGAACGTGGGCGTGCCGGTGCCGCGCGAGCCGTTCTCGTTCGGGGGCTGGAACGATTCCAAGTTCGGCGTGGGCGACATCACGGGCCGCGGATCGATCGAGTTCTGGACGCAGTCCAAGAAGATGACCACGAAGTGGAACAAGGACGCTGGCGTCAACTGGATGAGCTGAGGAGGCTCGAACATCATGGCCAACCGGACGGTCGACTTCACCGGCATCAAGTTCGAGAATCCGTTCCTGCTGTCGTCGGCGCCGCCCACGGAATCGGAGCGCAACATCCTCCGCGCGTTCGATGCGGGGTGGGGTGGCGTGGTCGTGAAGACGATCGGCCTGCATCCGGTGCAGAATGTCTACGGTGCGCGGACGAAGTTCTTCCGCACGTCGCCGGACGACAACCGGGTCTCGATGAAGAAGCAGCCCGGCTCGGCGCTGCACGGCTCGTGGAACTGGGAGCTGATCTCCGACATGCCGCTCGACTGGTGGATTCCACGGATCCGCCGCATGAAGGAGGCGCATCCCACGAAGGTGGTGATCGCGTCGATCATGGCGGGCTCCGGCAGCGACAAGGAGCATCGCGCGTGGCAGACGCTCACGGAGGGCGTGCAGGACGCCGGCGCCGACGGCATCGAGTGCAACTTCTCGTGCCCGCACATGGACCGGAAGGACATGGGCTCCAACATCGGTCGGGACAACGTGCTCTGCTCCACCGTGACGGAGGCGGTGAAGGAGGTCGCGAAGATTCCGGTGTGGACCAAGCTGACGCCGGCGACGCAGGACATCGTCGAGGAGGCAGGCGCGTGCTTCCGCGGCGGTGCGGACGCGGTGGTGTCGTCGAACACGTTCCCGTCGCTGCCGCTGATCGATCCGGAGACGCTGGAATTCGAGATCAACGTGGACGGCTTCGTGTCGAGCGGCGGGCTCGGTGGGCCGGCGATCCTGCCGATCTCGCTCGCCAACATGGCCAAGATGACGAAGGCCTTCCCGGACAGGGCCTTCTCGGCCATCGGCGGCGTGAGCGACTTCTCGCAGGCGCTGTCGTACTTCATGCTCGGCGCCGGGACGGTGCAGGTGTGCACGTCGGCGATGCTGGACAGTGCGATCGGGCCGAACGTGATCAGGAAGCTGAACGCGGGGCTCGACGAGTTCCTCGACCGTCATGCGGACAAGGGCTGGAGGTCGGTCGAGGATTTCCGGGGGATTCGTCGCGACCGCGTGGTGCAGCAGTCGCAGATCCGGCGTCCGGAGGGCGACACTTACCAGGGCGGCTACGAGCCGGTGGAAGGGTATGCCGCGCCCGAGGCGTCGGAGATGACGGCGTCCTGAGCAACTTGATAGTCCGGCTGTCGTTCAACACTGAAGGGTGGCAGATTTCGCAGATTACGTAGACGGGCGCTGCGACTGCGGAACTTCCTGAAGGGTCGCAGATTTCGCAGACGAGCGCTGCAACTGCGGCACTTCAGCAACAACGAGAGAAAGAAGAAAGAACACTGAATTACTCAGGGGCAAGCGGCCCTTCGATTGTGCCTTTGCCACTGTTGCAGCGCCCGTCCGCGTAATCTGCGTAATCTGCGTTCGCCGTTGCACGAGTCTGCGTTCGTTTGTTGCACGAGGCTGCGTTCGCCCCATTTGGAGGAGACCGAGAATGACCACCACCGCTCCGCAGCTCGAGCTTCCCGCGACCGACCACACGCCGCGGCCGTACGACGGCCCGCCGCGCGAGGAGCTCATCGCGATGCGGAAGCAGTACACCAACCCGGCGGTGTATACGATCTACAAGGAACCGCTGCTCATCGTCGAGGGGCACATGCAGTACCTCTACGACGAAACGGGGAGACGATATCTCGACCTCCTCGCCGGCATCGTGACGGTGTCCGTCGGTCACTGTCATCCGAAGTTCGTCGAACGCGTGACGCAGCAGGTCGGCACGCTCCAGCATGCGACGACGATCTACCTGCACCCGAACTTCCCCATGCTCGCGAAGAAACTCGCGTCGAAGATGCCGCCTGGCCTCGACGTGACGTACTTCACGAACACGGGCAGCGAGGCGAATGATCTTGCCATCCAGATGGCGCGGCTCTATACCGGTAATCGCGACGTCATCGCCCTGCGGAACGCCTACCACGGCGGATCCCCGAGCGCGATGGGTCTCACGTCGCACAGCACGTGGAAGTATCCCGCGGGCGGCGACGGGCACGTGCACCACGCGATCAATCCGGATCCGTATCGCAGCCCGTTCAGCGGCACGCCCGAGGAGATCGCGTCGAAGTCGGCGGCGGACATTCGCGACATGATCCGCTTCTCCACGCCTGGCAAAGTTGCCGCTTTCCTCGCCGAGCCGATGCAGGGCGTGGGCGGGGTGACGTACGGCGCGCCCAACTATCTGAAGGAGGCGTACGCCGTGGTGCGCGAGTTCGGCGGGATGTGCATCGCCGACGAGGTGCAGACGGGCTTCGGGCGCACGGGCGATCACTACTGGGGCTTCCAGAACTGGGACGTCACGCCGGACTTCGTCACCATGGCCAAGGGACTCGGCAACGGCGCGCCGATCGGAGCGGTGACGACCCGCATGGAGATCGCGAAGACGCTCGCGCAGCGCATCCACTTCAACACCTACGCGAACAACCCGGTGTCGATGGCGGCCGGCCTCGCCGTGCTGGACATCATCGAGGAGGACGGCCTGCAGGAGAACTGCCGCGTGCTCGGCGCACGATTCCAGGCGGGCTTCGCGAAGCTCCAGGCGACGCACCGCCTCATCGGCGACGTGCGCGGCAAGGGACTGATGCTCGGCGTCGAGTTCGTGCGCGACCGGGCGACCAAGGTGCCGGCGAAGCAGGAGACGCTCGACGTGATGGAAGCGCTGCGGGAGATGTCGGTGCTCGTCGGCAAGGGAGGGCTCGACGGTAACGTGCTGCGCATCAAGCCGCCGATGTGCATCACGGCCGCCGACGTGGACTACGCGCTCGAGGCGATGGATGCGGCGTTGACGCAGGTGCGTGGCTGAACGACGGTGAAGCAGATCCTTGGCTGCGCTCAGGATGACATCAACAGCGTCGTCCTGATCGCGTGGGCGCGTTGGGCAGCAGTGCTTCGCCAACACTGGCTACATGGACCCAGGGTCGTTGCGGATGCTCCTGATGCGACGGAAACGGCCGGATACAGCCTCGGTCGGCTTCTCGTCGCAAAAGTTCAGTGCCTTGCCGCATCATATGAAGGCGATCTTCTTGAAGGGCGGATTCGTGTCGCGAGAGGTGGACGCCCGAGGTAGAATCCGGCTCTTTCCGTTCAATCCGAAGCATCCGTAAACTCCCTGGGTCCGTGTGGCCGGCCGCAGCGGGGACCACTGCCCAACGCGGGACGCCGCGTCAGCACCAACCAAGCGAGCCAAGCAGGTCCTTCCTTCGACTGCGCTCAGGGCAGGCCCTTCGCTCAGAACGACAAAAGCAGGTCCTTCGCTCCGCTCAGGACGACATTGGTTCGCCAACCAGCCGAGATCGACGTATGCAATTCGACCGAGTAGTGAAGGGCGGCAACATCGTCACCCCCGGCGGCGAGTTTACCGGAGACATCGGCATCATCGGCGAAAAGATTGCCGCGCTGGGCGAGAACCTCGACACCGCCGGCGCCGACGTCGTGGATGCCACCGGCCACCACGTCATTCCCGGGGTGCTCGACGTCCACGTGCACCTCGAGCTGCCGTTCTGCGGCACCGTCTCCGCCGACGACTACCGGAGCGGCACGCGTGCCGGCGCGCGCGGTGGCGTCACCACGGTGATCGACTTCGCGATTCCATCGGCCACCGGGACGCTTGCCGAAGCAGCCGACACATGGATGAAGAAGGCCGAGGGCAAGTCGCTCATCGACTACACCTTCCACATCTGCATCACGCGCTACAACGAGCACAAGGACCAGATCGCCGGGATGGTGAAGCGCGGCTTCACCACCTTCAAGGAGTTCATGATCTACGAGTCCGAAGGCTGGCAGTCCGACGACCGTGCGCTTTTCGGCACGCTGGAGCGGATGAAGGAGCACGGCGCCATGCTGCTCGTGCACGCCGAATCGTCGCGCGTGCTCGACGAGCTGATCGCGCGACACCACACGCCCGAGCTCATGCAGGAGCACGGCGCCATGCTGCACGCGATCACGCGGCCGAACTTCATCGAGGCCGAGGCCATTCAACGCGTTGTACAGTGGAGTGAAGCAACAGGCGGCCAGCTCTACATCGTCCACATGTCCACGGCCGAGGGCGCCGATATCATCCGCGCCGCACAGAACCGCGGCGTGCCGGTGGTGGCCGAGACGTGCGTGCAGTACCTCGTGCTCGACGACTCGGTGTTCTCGCGCGAGGACGGCCACCTCTACGCCTGCTGTCCGCAGCTCAAGAAGCCCGCGGATTCCGAGCGCCTGTGGCGCGGCCTGAACACGGGGGAGGTGTCCGTCATCTCCACCGACACCTGCACCTTCACGCGCGAGCAGAAGGCGATGTGGGAAGGCGACTGGACGAAGATCCCCATGGGGATGCCCGGTCTCGAGACGCTGATGCCGGTAACTTATACAAAAGGCGTCCTGGAAGGACGCCTTACCCTGCCGCAGATGTGCGCGAAGCTGAGCACGAACCCCGCGAAGATCATGGGCCTCGCGCCAAGGAAGGGCACGATCACCGTGGGGGCGGACGCTGACCTCGCGATCATCCATCCCACGAGGACGATGACCGTGAAGCCGGACGAGATGGAGACCAACGCCGACTGGTCGCCGTACGATGGATGGGAACTCGCCGGGTTCTCGCGCACCACACTCTCGCGCGGCGAGGTGATCGTGGACGACTACAAGGTCGTGGGGAAGGAAGGCCGCGGGCAGTGGCTTCCGCGCACGACGGCCGGCCTCGCCGGGGCGCGGGCCTGACCGTGGCAGCCGGAGAGATCGACGGGGCGTCGTACACGACGGACTTCGTCACCACGCAGGAGGATCTCTCCACCAGCCCGCTCTGGAACCCCGACCTCGCGCCGACGCCGCTCGCGCGCCGCACGTGGTCCACCTACAACATCGCCGCGCTCTGGATCGGCATGAGCGTGGTGATCACCACGTACACGCTCGCGTCGGG
Organism: Gemmatimonadales bacterium; assembly: GCA_038236775.1. Classification (GTDB taxonomy): domain Bacteria; phylum Gemmatimonadota; class Gemmatimonadetes; order Gemmatimonadales; family Gemmatimonadaceae; genus AG11. The sequence goes on along the minus strand of JBBRZK010000029.1, from coordinate 28,216 downwards.
CATGATGACGCAAGGCATGACGTGGTGGCAGGCGATGCTCACCATCCTGCTCGGCAACACCATCGTGCTCATCCCGATGGTGCTGAACGCACACGCCGGCACGAAGTACGGCATTTCATTCCCTGTGCTGTGCCGGGCGGCGTTCGGCACGAAAGGGGCGAACGTCGCGGCGATCCTGCGCGCCGTCGTCGCCTGCGGGTGGTTCGGCATCCAGACGTGGATCGGCGCACTGGCGCTCAACACGCTGCTCGTCGCCGCGTGGCCGTCGTGGGCGGGAGTAACCGGCGGCGTCGCCATCGCGTTCGCGATCTTCTGGCTCGTCCAGGTGGCGATCATCATCCGCGGCATCGACGGCATCAAGGCGCTCGGCGCGTGGTCCGCGCCGGTGCTGCTGGCCGGCAGCGCGGTGCTCCTCGGCTGGGGCATCGAGCGTGGCGGCGGACTCCGACACGTGCTCGCGGAATCCGTGCGGCTGCAGGGTGCAGCGAAGGTCCCGTTCTGGTCGCTCTTTCCGGCGGCGCTCACGGCGAACGTCGGCTACTGGGCGACGCTCAGCCTCAACATTCCCGACTTCACGCGCTACGCCCGCAGCCAGAAGTCACAGATGGTCGGTCAGGCGCTCGGCTTGCCCACCACGATGACCGCATTCGCCTTCATCGGTGTCGCCGTGACGAGCGCCACCATCGTGATCTTCGGCGAGCCGATCTGGGATCCCGTCGCGCTCGTGAGCCGCATCGGCGGACCCGTCGTGATCATCTTCGCCGCACTCGTCGTGCTCGTCGCGCAGATCTCGACGAACATGGCGGCCAACGTCGTGTCGCCATCGAACGACTTCTCGAACCTCAACCCGCGAAAGATCAGCTACGTCACGGGAGGACTGATCACCGCGGTGATCGGCATCTTCATGATGCCGTGGAAACTCTATTCGGATGCGGGCGCCTACATCTTCACGTGGCTCATCGGCTACTCGAGCCTCATGGGCGCACTCGGCGGCATCCTCATCGCGGACTACTGGGTGCTCCGTCGCGAGCGGCTCTCGCTGCCCGACCTCTTCCGCGTGGATGGGATCTACAGCTATCGCAACGGCGTGAACCCGCGCGCCATGATTGCGCTCGTCCTTGCGGTGCTGCCGGTGGTGCCGGGGTTCTTCCGCGCGGCCACGACGCCGGGTGGCAACGTTGCGGACCCGACGTTCCTCGACCATCTCTACCAGTATGCCTGGTTCGTGACGTTCGGGCTGAGCTTCGTGCTCTACCTCATCCTCATGCGAGGCGAGAAAGACACCCTGTCATCCTGAGCGCAGCGACGGATCTGCTTGTCGCGTGGCCGGAAAAGCAGATCATTGTCGTCCTGAGCGCAGCGAAGGACCTGCTTGTGGCGCGGCCGGAAAAGCAGATCATTGTCGTCCTGAGCGCAGCGAAGGACCTGCTTGTGGCGCGGCCGGAAAAGCAGATCCTTCGCTGCGCTCAGGATGACACGCTCTTTCGCTCACCACGACACCTTTCCCGAGAGACAGGAGACATGTCCCAGATCGTGAAGTGTGGCCTCATCCAGATGTCGAACGCCATCGATACCAGCGCGCCCATCGAGAAGATCCGCGCCGCGAACATCGAGAAGCACATGACCCTCATCGACAAGGCGGGAGAGGCCGGCGTCCAGATCCTGTGCATGCAGGAGATCTTCACCGGTCCCTACTTCTGTGCCGAGCAGACCCCGCGCTGGTATGACGCGACGGAGCGGATTCCCGACGGGCCCACCACGCGCCTGATGCAGGAAACGGCGAAGAAGTACGAGATGGCGATCATCGTGCCCCTCTACGAGGTGGAATCGACCGGCGTCTACTACAACACCGCCGCCGTGATCGACGCGGACGGCACCTACCTCGGCAAGTACCGGAAGAACCACATCCCGCAGGTCGCGCCGGGGTTCTGGGAGAAGTACTACTTCAAGCCGGGGAACCTCGGGTACCCGGTGTTCCAGACGCGATACGCCACGATCGGCGTCTACATCTGCTACGACCGCCACTTCCCCGAGGGCGCGCGCGAGCTCGGCCTCGCCGGCGCGCAGATCGTCTTCAATCCGTCCGCCACCGTCGCCGGCCTGTCGGAGTACCTCTGGAAGCTCGAGCAGCCGGCGCATGCTGTCGCGAACGGATACTTCGTTGGCGCGATCAACCGCGTGGGCACCGAGGCGCCGTGGAATATCGGCGAGTTCTACGGCCAGAGCTACTTCTGCGATCCGCGCGGCCAGATGCTCGCCGTCGCGTCGCGCGACCGCGACGAGCTGGTCATCGCGGACCTCGACCTCGACGTCATCAAGAAGGTGCGCGACACCTGGCAGTTCTTCCGCGACCGCCGTCCGGAGACGTACGGCGGCATCTGCAAACCCTGAGCGCGCCATCATGACCTCCTACGCACCCATGCGGCCGACGAAGTACTGCGTCGCATGCCATCGCACCATCGACGCCGAGGCCGCCGTCTGCACGGGCTGCGGCGTCATGCAGCCGTACATGCCTTCCGACGAGAGCGAGAAGCGCATCCTGCCGGCGGTCCTGCTCTGCTTCCTCTTCGGGATCTTCGGGGCGCACCGCTTCTACGTCGGCCGCACTGCCACCGCGGTGGTCCAGCTGCTTACCCTCGGCGGCCTGGGCATCTGGGCAATGATCGACCTGATCCTGATCATCGTGGGCGCGTTCAAGGACGGCGACGGCAACCGGATCACCGAGTGGACCTGATGTGGCTCGAGGCGGCAAGTGGCGGCTGACAGCACGATCGCCACCGACGCCACGTACGCCCGCCGCATCGGTGTCTTCTCGGGCACCATGCTCGTGGTCGGCGGCATCATCGGATCGGGCATCTTCCTCAATCCCGCCACCGTCGCCCAGCGCACCGGCTCGGCCTGGCTCACCATCGCCACGTGGTCGCTCGGCGCGGTGATCGCGCTGCTCGGCGCCTTCATCTACGCGGAGCTCGGGCGACGACGCCCGCTGGTGGGCGGCGGCTATGCCTACCTGCGCGACGCGTTCGGCGCACTGCCCGCCTTCCTGTATGGCTGGGCACTGCTGCTGGCCATCGCCACGGGCGCCATTGCCGCGGTGGCCGTGACCTTCGCGACATACGCGGTGAAGATCGTCGGCCTTCCGCCGGGATCCGTCACGGCGCTGGCCCTGGGGGCGGTCGTGCTGCTGTCGGTGGTCAACATCCTCGGCGTGCAACCGGGCGCCGCGACGCAAAACATCTTCACCGTGCTCAAGCTCGCCGCACTCGGCGCGCTGCTGCTCGCCGCGGTGTTCATGCCGGCGGCGACGACGCCCACGCTGCCGCCGCCGATCGCGTCGCTGCCGCTGCCGCACCCATCGACATTCGCCGCCATCCTGCTAGCGATGAGTACGGCGCTCGTGCCCGTGCTGTTCTCCTTCGGCGGCTGGCAGCAGACCAACTTCGTGGCCGAGGAGATGCGGGATCCCGAGCGCACGCTGCCGCGCGCGCTGGTACTGGGCGTGCTCATCGTCGTCGCCGTGTACCTCGGCGCCAACGTGGCGTACATCCGCGCGCTGGGCATCGAAGGACTGGCACAGAGCACTGCGCCGGCCGCCGACATGATGTCGCGACTCGCGGGCGAAGGCGGGCGCCGCCTCATCGCCGCGGGTATCGCCGCGTCGACGTTCGGCTTCCTCAACCTCGTGATCCTGGTGTCGCCGCGCGTGTACCAGGCGATGGCGCGGGACGGCCTGTTCTTCGCGAGCTTTGCGCAGCTGCATCCGCGGTTCCGCACGCCGGTCACCGCGATCGTGTTCCAGGCGCTCGTGGCGGGAGCGCTCATCCTCACGGGCAGCTACGGCCAGTTGCTCGACTGGGTGGTGTTTGCGGACTGGATCTTCTTCGGCGCGACGGCGCTCACGCTGATCGTGTTCCGCCGGCGCGACATCCGCGAGGGCGTCACTGATTCGGGGTATCGCGCGCCGTTCTATCCTGTCAGCGTCGTGCTGTTCGTGCTCGCGGCGCTGTATGTCGTGTTCGGCTCCATCGCATCGAATCCGGCGAACGCCGTGCGTGGCGTGCTGCTGCTCGCGGCTGGCGTGCCGGTGTTCCTGTTCTGGCGCTCACGCCAGGTGTCGTCCTGAGCGGAGCGCACTTGTCGGCCTGAGCGCAGCCCACTTTTGTCGTCCTGAGCGCAGCGAAGGACCTGCTTTTTTCGAGATGAAAGCAGATCCTTCGCTGCGCTCAGGATGACAAGCAGATCCTTCGGTGCGCTCAGGATGACAAGCAGATCCTTCGCTGCGCTCAGGATGACAAGCAGATCCTTCCCTGCGCTCAGGATGACAAGCAGATCCTTCCCTGCGCTCAGGATGACAAGGACGGCGCTCAGGATGAGCAGGGCTATGTCCTGGGCGCGAGCGCCTGATCGAGCACTTCGCGCACCTTCTGCGCGAGCTGCACCGGCGTGAACGGCTTGGCGAGGAACGGCGTGGCCGGATCGATCAGGCCCTCGCGCACGATCTCGGCGGAGTGGCCCGACATGAACAGCACCGGCAGCTCGGGATTCCGCCGTCGCAGCTCCGTGGCGACTGCGGTGCCGAGCATGCCGGGCATCATCACGTCCGTGAGGAGCAGGTCGATGTGGTGTTCGTCGGCCAGCTTCAGCGCGCCGATCCCGTCTGCCGCGTCCACGATGCGGTAGCCGTGCAACTCCAGTGCACGCCGCGCGACGCGGCGCACGGCATCCTCGTCCTCCAGCAGGAGGATGCACTCGTTGCCGCCGCCGTCGGGCACGCGCGGCGGTCCGCCTGCGCGCTCACTCGTGTTCGCCCGCGGGAGATAGATGCTGAACGTGGCCCCCTGATCCACCTCGCTGGCGACCCAGACATATCCGTCGCTCTGCTTCACGATGCCGAACACCGTGGCCAACCCGAGTCCGGTGCCCTGACCGGGCTCCTTCGTGGTGAAGAACGGGTCGAAGATGCGGTTCTGCGTCGCGCGGTTCATCCCGGTACCGTTGTCCTCCACGTCGAGGCGGACGTAGTCGCCCGGCACGGGCTCGACGCCCCACTGCTCGAACTCGCCGCGCAGCACCGCGTTGGAGGTGCGGATCGTGACGCGGGCGTCGGCACGGTCACGGATCGCGTCCTTCGCGTTCACGACGAGGTTGAGGATCACCTGCTCGACCTGGCCTGGGTCGGCGAGCACCAGGTGCAGTTCGGGATCGAGCTCGAACACCAGGCGCCCCTCGTCGCGCAGCAGCACGCGCAGCATGCGATCGAGGTCGCGCACGCGGGCGTTGAGGTCCACCGCCTCCGGACGAAGGAGCTGGCGTTGGCTGAAGGCAAGCAGCTGTGCCGTGAGCGCAGCGGCGCGGTCCGCGGCCTTGTCGATCTCGCCGAGGAACTCGGCCGACTGGGCATCGCCCTCGATCGAGCTTTCGAGCAGCGAGGTGAATCCCTTGATGGCCGTGAGCAGGTTGTTGAAGTCGTGCGCGACACCACCCGCGAGGAGTCCCACCGCCTCCATCTTCTGCGCCATGCGCAGCTGCAGCTCGAGCTTGCGGTGCGCGGTCATGTCGGAGATCATGGCGATCGCGCCCGTCACCGCTCCCGTGCGGTCGCGCATGGGCGACGACGACACCTGCACGTCGAGGACGACACCATCCTTCCTCCGGCGACGCGTGGCGTGCGCCTTCGTGGATTCGCCCTCGCGGGTACGGATCACGTGCGCCTCGAACGTCTCGCGCTCGTCGTCGGGGATGATTGGCAGGTCCCTGCCCGCCACTTCGGCCGCGGTCCACTGGAACATCGCTTCTGCCGCTGGATTCCAGTGGAGCACGTGCGCGTTCGAGTCCATGATGAGCACGGCCAGCGGCGCTTCGTCGATGAGCACGCGGAGGCGCTCGCTCGTCATCTGGAGCTCGCTCTCCGAGTCCACCCGTGCCGCCTCGGCGGACGAGCGGGACGTGGCGTCGCGGTAGTAGATCAGGCACCCGAACGCCAGCGGCACCACGTCCACTTCCACCCAGTAGTCGCCGTGGCGGCCGCGGGTGGTGAATGACGACGGGATGCGCCGGTTCGCCGCCGATTCCACGGCGATGCGCGAGGGGGAGTCCGTTTCGTAGTGGAGGACATCCCACAACGAACGGCCGACGTGCGCCCCCGCGTCCTCGCCTCGCAGGGCCACGTCGCGCCGCGCCGTGGCGTTCAGGAAGCACACCCGCATGCCGTAGTCCACGAAGATGCAGCCATCGCGCAGGTGCTCCACGGCCAATGCCAGCATGCGCGCGCTGTCAGAGTCGCAGGTGCCGGTGGCATCGCGGGCGCCCGAGTCACCAGTTTCTGCGTTGACCATGCGAGGAGTATCGGCCGGTGCCCTGCAGTCGTCCAGCTCGTGCTTGCCCCATTCCCGTGACCCGACTAACTATAGAGGGCACGTACAACCGTTCGTCGTGGCGATTTCAGCAACTTGCGGCCACGTTAATCCCCTGCTAAAGCGCGAGCCCGCACGCCGTCGCGTCAGGGCTCCTTTTTTTGGGGTTTCGTCATGACTGCTCGGCCCGCCAGCGCTCGACACCCGTACCTCCTGGCCCTGGACACCCGCGTCCTGGTGTACGACGGCGCGATGGGAACGAACATCCAGCGCCGCGACCCCACCGCCGAAGACTTCGGTGGCAAGGCGCTCGAGGGGTGCAACGACAACCTCGTCCTCACCCGTCCCGACATCATCCAGTCCATCCACGAGTCGTTCCTCGCGGTCGGCTGTGACGTCGTCGAGACCTGCACCTTCCAGAGCACGCCGCACCGGCTCCGAGAGTGGGGGCTGGCGGACAAGACGCGCGAGCTGAACGTGAAGGCCGCGCAGCTGGCACGCGCCGCGTGCGACAAGTACGCCACGCCGGAGCGTCCCCGCTTCGTCGCCGGCTCCATCGGCCCCACGGGCATGCTGCCTTCCAGCAGCGACCCCGCGCTCGGCAACATCACCTTCGAGGCGCTCGCCGAGACGTACTACTGGCAGGCGAAATACCTGGCCGAGGGCGGCGTGGACGTGCTGCTCGTCGAGACGGCGCAGGACATCCTCGAGGTGAAGGCGGCCATCACCGGCTTCGAGCGGCTGTTCGCGGAGATCGGCCGTCGCATCCCGGTGCAGGCGCAAGTCACGCTCGACACGAGCGGCCGCATGCTGCTCGGCACCGACATCGCGAGCGCCGTGGCGACGCTCGAGGCCATGCGCGTGGACGTGATCGGGCTCAACTGCTCGACCGGACCCGAGCACATGCGCGAGCCGGCCCGCTTCCTCACCGAGCACGCCTCCGTGCCGGTATCGGTGATCCCGAATGCGGGCCTGCCGCTCAACACCGGCACGGGCGAGGCGATCTATCCCCTCGAGCCGGCACCGATGGCGGCGATGCTGCGCGAGTTCGTCGAGCAGTTCGGCGTGCGGATCGTCGGCGGCTGCTGCGGCACCACCCCCGAGCACCTGTCGGCCATCGTGCAGGCGGTGCGCACCATCGCGCCCCCGTCACCCACGCGGCACGTGCGCGAGGCGCTCGTGTCGTCGGCCATGCGCGCGACCACCCTGCGCCAGGAGCCCGCACCGCTGCTCGTCGGCGAGCGCGTGAACGCGCAGGGCTCGCGCAAGGTGAAGCGCCTGCTGCTCGCGGACGACTACGAGGGCATCCTCGAGGTCGCGCGCGAACAGCAGGACTCGGGAGCGCACGTGCTCGACGTCTGCGTCGCGCTCACCGAGCGCGGCGATGAGGCGGAGCAGATGTCGAAGGTGGTGAAGCTGCTTTCGATGAGTGTGGAACTGCCGCTGATGATCGACTCGACCGAGCGGGCGGTGATCGAGGCGGCGCTCGAGCACGTGCCCGGCCGCGCGATCATCAACTCCATCAACATGGAGAACGGCCGCAAGCGGATCGACGACGTGGTGCCGCTCGCGAAGAAACACGGCGCGGCGCTCGTCGCATTGACGATCGACCCGGTAGGCATGGCGAAGACCCGCGAGCGGAAGCTCGAGGTGGCGAAGGCGATCTACGACATCGTCGTCGGCGAATACGGGCTGCGCGCCGAGGACCTCATCTACGACGCGCTCACCTTCACGCTTGCCACGGGCGACGCGGAGTGGATCGACAGCGCGCACGAAACCATCGAGGGCATCCGCCTCATCAAGCGCGAACTGCCGGGGGTCTTCACCATACTCGGCGTCTCGAACGTGTCGTTCGGTCTGGACCCGGTCGCGCGCTACGTGCTGAACTCCGTGTTCCTGCACCACTGTGTGGAGGCGGGTCTCGACGCGGCGATCGTGAACCCGGCGCACATCACGCCCTACGCCGAGATCAGCGCCGAGGAGCGCGCGCTGGCGGACGACCTGGTGTTCAACCGTCGGCCGGACGCGCTCCAGCGCTTCATTGAAGGCTTTGCGACGGCCGAACAGAAGGACGCACGCTCCGAAAAGGCTGATCCCACCGAGGGAATGACGCCGGAGCAGAAAGTCCACTGGATGGTACTGCACCGGAAGAAGGAGGGCATCGAGGACGCGCTCGACGCGGCCAACGTGCGCACCGAGCCGGTGCGCGTGCTCAACGAGGTGCTGCTGCCGGCGATGAAGGAAGTCGGCGACAAGTTCGGCGCGGGGGAGCTCATTCTCCCGTTCGTGCTCCAGAGCGCCGAGGTGATGAAGAAGGCCGTGAAGCACCTGGAGGGCTTCCTCGAGAAGGCCGAGGGCTACACGAAGGGGAAGGTCGTGCTGGCGACGGTGTACGGCGACGTGCACGACATCGGCAAGTCGCTCGTGAACACGATCCTCTCCAACAACGGCTACACGGTGTTCGACCTCGGCAAGCAGGTGCCGGTGAACACGATCATCGACAAGGCGATCGAGGTGGGGGCGGATGCGATCGGGCTGTCGGCACTGCTGGTGAGCACGAGCAAGCAGATGCCGCTCTGCGTGCAGGAGTTGGACAAGCGCGGCATCCACATTCCCGTGCTCATCGGCGGGGCCGCGATCAACCGCCGCTTCGGGCGGCGCGCGCTGTTCGTTGAGCCCGAGCGAGCGTACGAGTCCGGCGTCTTCTACTGCAAGGATGCGTTCGAGGGTCTGGAGACGATGGACGCGCTCCAGGGCGGCGACGAGCGTCGCCGCGATTTCACGGCAAAGCTGCTGTCGGATGCGCGGAACGACGCGTTCCTGCACGCCAACGTCGGCAAGGACGTGCGAAGCGGGACGTCGGGCGGCGAGCGCAGCGACGTATCGCACGACCACGCGATTCCGGTGGCGCCCTTCTGGGGCGCGAAGGTGCTCGAGGACATTCCACTCGACGAGGTGTTCGACCTGCTCGACAAGGACGAGCTGTTCCGGCTCCAGTGGGGCGGGCGCGGCTCTGGACCGGAGTTCGATGCGATCGTGAAGGACCAGTTCGAGCCGACGCTCGCGCGGCTGAAGGAAGAGGCGCGCAGCGGCGGCTGGGTGCAGCCGAAGGCAGTGTACGGCTACTTCCCCTCGCAGTCGCTGCAGAACGATGTCGTCATCTACGATCCGGCGGCGTACGCGAAGGACGGCACGCTCACCGAGATTTCGCGGTTCCATTTCCCGCGGCAGGATGGTCGCGAGCGGCTGTGCATCGCGGACTATTTCCGGAGCGTGGCCAGCACGGACGTCGATGTGGTTGCCTTCCAGATCGTGACGGTGGGCGACGAGGCCACGCGCCGATTCGAGGCGCTGCAGGCCCAGGGCGAATACAGTGAGGCCTTCTACGCGCACGGCCTTGCGGTCGAGGCGGCGGAAGCAGTGGCGGAATGGATGCACCGGCGCATCAAGCGCGAACTCGGCATCCCGGGCGGGCGTGGCAAGCGGTATTCGTGGGGCTACGGTGCGTGTCCCGACCTCGAGGATCACGCGCAGCTGTTCAAGCTCCTGCCCGCCGCAGCGGCACTCGGCATGGAGCTGACGTCGGCGTACCAGCTCATTCCGGAGCAGAGCACGGCGGCGATCATCGTGCATCACCCACAGGCGAAGTACTACGCGGTGAGGACGGCAGCTGAGGCGGCGGGCGTGTAGTGACTGGTGGCTCGGCCACCGGTTCGCTCGTGCGCCGCGCGGGCCACATGGACGAAGGTCTTTTTACATGCTGCGGATTGAACGGAGGCTTCGGATGCCACTACACCCCAAAGAGGCCCTGATTCGACGACGTCTGGTTTCTCATTGATCAGTCATCGTGAAGTAAGCGATCAATCCGCGTAACCCTGCCCACTTCCGTGTGATCCGCGTCTCCCTTTCGTCGTTGTGACCGGCACGGCGACACGCAGGCTTGCCGCGCAGAGGAGTCGATCCGTTCAATCCGAAGCATGCAAGAGCTCCTTCGTCCATGGAGCCGTGAACCGCGAATATCCGTAGCGCATCCTGTCGCGCTGAATCAGGCGCGACAACAGCAGGCAGCAACAGGAGATCCCGATGAGCACCGACGCCCTCAAGCGATTGATCGACCCCGAGTCCCTCGTGCTCTTCGACGGGGCGATGGGCACGATGCTGTACGCGAAGGGCGTGTTCATCAACCAGTGCTACGACGAGCTGAACGTCCGCGCCCCGGACCTCGTGCGCGGCGTGCATCGCGCCTACGTGAAGGCCGGCGCCGAGGTGCTCGAGACCAACAGCTTCGGCGCGAATCGCCTGAAGCTCGCGCAGTTCGGCCTCGCCGCGCAGACGCGCGAACTGAACAAGCGTGCCGCTGAGCTGGCGCGCGAAGCCGCGGACGAAGGCACCGACGTGCTCGTCGCCGGCGCCGTCGGGCCGCTCGGCGTCCGCCTCGAGCCGTACGGGTCGACGTCCGTCGAAGAAGCGCAGGCCATCTTCCGCGAGCAGATGGAGGGACTCAAGGCCGGCGGCGCCGACCTGTTCATCCTCGAGACCTTCAGCGACCTCCACGAGATCGGCCAGGCCATCGCGGCGGCACGCGCCGTCGATCCGGACATGCCCGTCGTCGCGCAGATGACCATCGGCGCGGACGGACTCACGCCGTACGGCGCCACGCCCGAAGACGTCGCCCGCGCGCTCGACCGCTTCGGCGCCGACGTCATCGGCCTCAACTGCTCCGTCGGCCCGCAGACCATCCTCGAGGCGGTCGAGAAGATGGTGCCCGTGACGCGGAAGAAGATTTCCGCGCAGCCGAACGCCGGCATGCCGCGCGACGTCGGCGGCCGCAGCATGTACATGGCGAGTGCCGAGTACATGGCGGAGTACGCGCGGCACCTCGTGCAGGCGGGCGCGAAGGTCGTCGGCGGGTGCTGCGGCACCACGCCGGAGCACATCCAGGCGATGTGCATCGGCATCCGACCGCTCAGCCCGCGGTTCGCGCGCACCGGCGCGACGTCGCAGGTCCAGGTCGGCGCGACCCTGACGGCGGAGACGAAGCGCGCACCTGACGTGCCCTCCGTCCCGCTCGCCGATCGCTCGCGCTGGGGCGCGAAGATCGCGAACGGCACGTTCGTCACGTCCGTCGAGATCGTGCCGCCGCGCGGCGTGGACGCGTCGCGCATGCTGGCGGACGTCGGGCTGCTGAAGACCGCGGGCGTGGACGCGGTCAACGTGCCGGATGGGCCGCGCGCGCAGAGTCGCATGGGCGCACTCCTCACCTCCCTGCTCATCGAGCAGCAGGTGGGCATCGAGACCGTCACGCATTACGCCTGCCGCGACCGCAACCTGCTCGGCATGCTGAGCGACCTGCTGGGGGCGTCCGCCGTGGGCCTGCGCAACCTGCTGCTCATCACGGGCGACCCGCCGAAGATGGGGCCGTACCCGAGCGCCACCGCGGTGTTCGACATCGACGCCATCGGCCTCACGAACCTCGTGCGCAACCTGAACCACGGCCGCGATCCCGGCGACAACTCGATCGGCCGCGGCACGGAGTTCGTCATCGGTGTGGGGGTGAACCCCGCCCCGATCGACCTCGAGCACGAGCTCAAGCGGTTCGCCTGGAAGGTGGAGGCGGGCGCCGAGTTCGCGGTCACGCAGCCTGTATTCGACGCCTCGCAGCTCGAGAACTTTCTCCGCCGGACGGAAGGCGCGCGCGTGCCGATCGTCGCCGGCATCTGGCCGCTCGTGAGCGTGCGGAATGCCGAGTTCCTCGCGAACGAGGTGCCCGGCGTGAGCGTGCCCAACGAGGTGATCGAGCGGATGCGGAAGGCCAGCAACGCGTCGAAGGAGCACGCCGTGGCCGAAGGGATCGCGATCGCGCGGGAAATGTTGGAGCGCGTGCGCGGTGCCGTGCAGGGGGTGCAGGTGTCCGCGCCCTTCGGGAAGGTCGAGCTGGCGCTCGACGTCTTCGGTGATACGTTGCGGCGGCCCGACTCGTCCTGATAGGCGACGGCCCCGGCCGGATCGCGTCGCGCGGCACCGAACGTGGAGGTGCGATGGAGCACGGCCGCCTCTTCGTCGACGCGGCAGGAGTGGAGTGGGAGGTCTACGACGAGAGCGAGTGGTCGGTCGCGTGGGCGCTGGACTGGGACTACCCACCGCAGACGGAAAACCCCGGCCTGCTCTTCGATTCCGCGCTCGGGCGGCGGCGGATCTTTCCGTGTCCCGCCGACTGGCAGAAGTTGACCGACGCCCAGCTCGAAAGCCTGCTGACCGTCGCCCGCTCGCTAACCTGACACCTCACTGACGCCGTGCACGCATGACCGACCACTTCCTCACCGCGGCCATCGACGAGGCCCGGCTCGGCCTCTCCGAGGGCGGTATCCCGATCGGCTCCGTGCTGGTACACGAGGGGCGCATCCTGGGGCGCGGACACAACCGCCGCGTGCAACGCGGCAGCGTGGTGCTGCATGGCGAGATGGACGCGCTGGAGAATGCCGGACGGCAGCCGGCCTCGGTGTACCATGAGTGCATCCTCTACACGACGCTGTCGCCGTGCCCGATGTGCACGGGTGCCATCCTGCTGTACGGCATTCCACGCGTTGTCGTCGGCGAGAATGTCACCTTCCTCGGCGACGAGGAGTTGCTGGTCGCGCGCGGTGTGAGCGTGGACGTGGTCCAGGACGTCGCCTGCATCCGGATGATGCGCGAGTTCATCGCGCAGCATCCCGCGTTGTGGAACGAGGACATCGGCACCGAGGATTGAGCGACCCGCTCGGATGAACCCGTGCGCCGGCGCCACGGCGGCGGGAACCCATTCGCGCCTGCCGTTGTTCGTTTGCGTGGAACGCGCCACGGTGTCATTGCTCTGTGCCTTGCAGCGACCCCCCACTCCCGCGCCCACCGGAGCCTGCCGTGGATGACCCCGCCCGTCCAGCCGACCAGGCTGGCCTTTCCCGCCGCACATTCCTGCACCACCTCGGCGTCGTCGGAGCGGCTGCTGCCGTGCCGCTCGTCGCTCCCGGCACGCTCGCCGCGGCGTCACCCGACGCCGAGCTGCCCATCCCCGGCGCGTTGACGGTCACGCTGAAGATCAACGGCACCAATCGCCGTCTCGAGATCGACCCGCGCGCCACGCTGCTCGACACGCTGCGCGAGACGGCGCACCTCACCGGCACCAAGAAGGGCTGCGATCACGGCCAGTGCGGCGCGTGCACCGTGCACGTGAACGGCCGGCGCGTGAACTCGTGCCTCACCCTCGCGAGCATGCACGAGGGCGACGCCATCACCACCATCGAGGGTATCGGCGCGCCCGGCTCGCTGCACGTCATGCAGGCGTCGTTCGTCCAGCACGACGGCTACCAGTGCGGCTACTGCACGTCGGGCCAGATCATGTCCGCCGTCGCGCTGCTGAAGGAGCCGTGCGGCCCCGCCGACACCGATGTGAAGGAGTGCATGAGCGGCAACATCTGTCGCTGCGGCGCCTACCCGAACATCGTGGCGGCCATCCAGGACGTCCGAGGCAAGGCCTGAGGCCACCCACATGGAACTCTTCCAGCTCAACAGGGCGACGTCCATTCCGCAGGCGGTGGAGCTCAGCCGCCACGCGAAGACCGCGCAGCAGGGCGCCGACGTCCGCTTCATCGCCGGCGGCACCACGATCCTCGACCTCATGAAGCTCGACGTCGAACGGCCCACGTGCCTCATCGACATCAACCACCTGGGACTCGACCGCATCGAGGCCACACCCGACGGCGGTCTCCGCATCGGCGCGTCGGTGCGCAACGCCGACCTCGCCCACCACGCCACGGTGATGCGCGATTACCGCGTGCTGTCGGAGGCGCTGCTCGCCGGCGCATCGCCGCAGCTGCGCAACATGGCGACGACGGGCGGCAACCTGCTGCAGCGCACGCGCTGCATGTACTTCCGCGACACGGCCATGGCGTGCAACAAGCGCGAGCCCGGCTCCGGCTGCTCGGCCATCGACGGCGAGAATCGCGCGCTCGCCATTCTCGGCACCAGCGCGCAGTGCATCGCCACGAATCCGTCGGACATGAACGTCGCGCTCGCCGCGCTCGAGGCGGTGGTGCACGTGCGCGGCCACGCTGGTGAGCGCACCGTGCCCTTCCATGATTTCCACCTCCTGCCCGGCGACACGCCGAACCGCGAGACAATCCTCGAACCGGGCGACCTCATTACGCACGTCACGCTGGCCGCGCCACATCGTGGCGCGACGTCCACGTACCTCAAGCTGCGCGACCGCGCCTCCTACGAGTTCGCGCTCGCCTCGGCCGCCGTGATCGTGGATGCCTCGGGCGGTCGCTTCAACCATGTCCGCATCGCGATGGGCGGCATCGGCACGAAGCCCTGGCGCATGCTGGACGCCGAGCGCGCGCTCGCCGGCGCGCCGGTGAGCGAGCAGTCGATCATGAACGCCGCCACGGTCGCGCTGCGCGACGCGACGCCCCAGAGCCGGAACGGCTTCAAGGTGGAGCTCGCGAAGCGCTGTCTCGCCCAGACCCTGCGCATCGCCACCGGGATGGCCCACGCATGAAGCGCACATCGTCCAATCCAGTCGCGCCGAACGTCCTGGGCGGCGGCCTGCCCCGCATCGACGGGCCGCTCAAGGTCAGCGGCACCGCCACGTATACGTCGGACGTCAACCTGCCCGGCATGCTGTACGCCGTGCCCGTGTGCGCCACGATCGCCAGCGGCAAGGTGACGTCGATCGACGCGACGGCCGCCCGCAACATGCCCGGCGTAAAGGCCGTGTACTACCGTGGCAACATCAAGCCGTTCTTCCGCGCCGCGCCGCCGAAGGGATTTTCCGGCATGCTCGACGAGAAGCGGCCGCCCTTCGAGGACGACATGGTCCACTACTGGGGCCAGTACGTTGCCGTCGCGGTCGCGCGCACCTTCGAGCAGGCTACCGCCGCCGCGCACGCGGTGAAGGTCACCTACTCGGCCGATAGCCACGACGTGGACCCGAATCTGTCCGTGAGCGGCAAGATGACGGAGAAGTCGAAGCGCGGCGATGCAGAGTCGGCGTTCGCCGCCGCGGCGCTGAAGGTGGACCAGAACTACGTCACACCCACCGAGACGCACAACCCGATCGAGCTCCACGCCACCGTCGCCGACTGGCACGACGGCAAGGTGACACTGTACGAGACCTCGCAGGCGGTCGTGAACCATCGCGAGGTGCTCTACCAGATGCTCGGCGTGCCCAAGAGCAACGTGCGCGTCATCTCGCATTTCCTCGGCTCGGGGTTCGGCGGCAAGCTGTGGCCGTGGACGCACTCGATCCTCGCTGCCGGCGCGGCGCGCGAAGTCGGCGCGCCCGTGAAGCTCGTGGTCACTCGCAAGGCCATGTTCCAGGCGGTGGGCCACCGGCCCCGGACGCAGCAGCGCATCCGCCTTGGCGCGGATGCCAGCGGCAAACTCGTGTCGCTCCAGCAGGACTTCCTCAACCACACGTCCATCCTCGACGACTACGAGGAGGATTGCAGCGAGGCGACGCCGTTCCTGTACAGCACCGCGAACCTGAAGGTGATGGGCGGCCTGTCGCGCAAGAATGTCGGCACGCCCACAGCCATGCGCGGACCGGGCGCGGTGCCCGGCCTCTTCGCGCTGGAGTCCGCGATGGACGAGCTCGCGGTGGCGCTGAAGATGGATCCCGTCGAGTTGCGGAAGCGCAACGAGCCCACGCTCGACGAGTCGAACGGCAAGCCGTTCTCTTCGCGCCATCTCCAGGAGTGCATTTCCACCGGCGCGCAGAAATTCGGATGGGCCTCGCGCACGCCGGACGTCGGCTCGATGACGCGCGACGGGCTCGTGCTCGGCTGGGGCATGGCGGCCTGCACGTGGATCGCCGGCCGCTTTCCCGCCGAGGCGACGGTGATCCTCAAGCGCGATGGGACGGCGGTGGTGGAGACGGGTACGCAGGATATCGGCACGGGCACGTACACGGTGCTCGCCCTCGTGGCATCCGAGGCGACCGGCATCCCATTGGACAGGATCGAGGTGCGCCTCGGTGACACCATTCTGCCGCCCGGGCCCATCTCGGGCGGGTCGCTCGTTACGGGGTCGGTGATTCCCGCCGTCACTGATGCGGCAAAGGGCGCGATGAAGTCGCTGCTCACTGCGGCGACGAAAGGCGCGAATACGCCGTTCAAGGGCGTGTCGCCGGACGAGCTCGAGCTCGTGAACGGACGCGTACAGCGGAGGGGCTCGCCGGCCAGCGGTGCCTCCGTGCGCGACGTGCTTTCGCGCGCCAACATGAACGACGTGCATCACACCGCAAGCTCGGGCCCCACCTTCGGTGCGGAGGACAAGGAGCACTCGCTGCATTCCTTCGGCGCGCACTTCGCGGAAGTCACGTGGCAGCCGGCGATCGCGCGGCTGCGCGTGAGCCGCGTCGTCACGGTCATCGATGCGGGACGTATCCTCAACCTCAAGCCGGCGCGCAACCAGATCGAGGGCGCGGTGGTGATGGGCGTGGGCATGGCGCTGCTCGAGGAGACGACCTACGACAAGCGCTACGGTGCTCCCATCAACGCGAACCTGGCCGATTACATGGTGTGCACGAACGCGGATGCCCCGACGATCGACGTCACGTTCCTCGACCACCCGGACCTGCTCATCAACCCCATGGGCGCGCGTGGCGTGGGCGAGATCGGCCTCGCGGGCACGGCCGCCGCGATCACCAACGCGGTGTATCACGCCACGGGCATACGCGTGCGCGAGCTACCGGTGAAGATCGAGCACCTGTTGTGACTGTGTCATCCTGAGCAAGGCTTTGTCATCCCGAGCGACGCCCCGCGTTGTCATCCTGAGCGACGCCCCGCGTTGTCATCCTGAGCGAAGCGAAGGATCTGCTTCCATGGCCCGACAAGCAGATCCTTCGCTGCGCTCAGGATGACAGAGAGTGGCGCCCAGAACGACAGCCGTGCTGCCGCTCCACAGGGCTGCCGTGTAACTTTCACGGGATTTCAGCACATTCAGCGGTAGGGGTGAATACATGAAGGCAATTCTCCTGGTCGACCACGGCTCCCGGCGCGACGCCGCGAACGAGATGATGGACTGCATGGCCAACCTCGTGCAGGCCATGGCGGGCGCCGAGGTCATTGCCCGGTACGCGCACATGGAACTTGCCGAGCCCTCCATCGAGGTCGGCCTCCGCAACTGCGTCGAGGCGGGCGCCACGGAAGTCGTCGTCTTCCCGTACATGCTCTCGCCCGGCAAGCACTCCACGGCCGACATCCCCCGCATGGTCGCCGCGGCGGCCGTCGCGTGGCCGCATCTCGAGATCCGCGTCACCAACGCATTCGGCGTCCACGAAAAGCTGGCCGAGCTCATACTCGGCCGCGCGGACATCCCCGTGATGAACGCGCTCGCCGCCGACGACGCCGCACACTGCTGGCATTCGTCCCGCTCGGAGACCGCGTGCGGCGACGCCTGCCGCTGCCATTCCGTCACCGGCGCGATCGCGCAGCCGGCGTCCACGTCTCCCGTTCCCGCCTGACCGCACCATGACCACCGCCAGCACCGTGACGCACCCGCCCCTCACCATGCTCTCCGATGACGAGGAAGCCTTTCGCGACGCGGTCGCCGGCTTCGCGGCCGAAGAGGTGAAGCCACGCGTCTCGGCGATGGAGAAGGCCGGGAAGATCGATCCCGCACTCATCGCGAAGTACTTCGAGATGGGGCTCATGGGCATCGAGGTCGCGGAACAGTACGGCGGCGCGGCCGGCTCGCTGTTCATGGTGGCGCTCGCCGTGGAAGAGGTGAGCAAGATCGACGCGGCGGCGGCCATCCTGATCGACGTGCAGAACACCCTCGTCAACTATCCCATCGCGCGCTACGGGTCGGACGTGCTGAAGGCGAAGTACCTGCCGCGCCTCACGAGCGACACCATCGGTGCCTACGCGCTCAGCGAGCCCGGCTCCGGCTCGGATGCGTTCGGCATGGCCACGCGCGCAGAGAAGAAAGGCGACGCGTGGGTGCTCACGGGGCGAAAGATGTGGATCACCAACGGCGCCGAGGCGGGCATCTACATCGTGTTCGCGAACATGAATCCGTCGGCGGGATATCGCGGGATCACCGCGTTCATCGTCGAGCGCGGCTTCGCCGGCTTCTCGGTGGGCAAGAAGGAAGACAAGCTCGGCATCCGTGCCTCGAGCACCACCGAGCTCATTCTCGACGGCGTCGAAGTGCCCGCCGAGAACGTGCTCGGCCCTGTGGGTCAGGGCTACAAGGTGGCCATCGAGACGCTCAACGAGGGGCGCATCGGCATCGGCGCGCAGATGATCGGCGTGAGCAAGGGCGCGCTCGCGGCGGCGACAGCGTACGTGAAGGAGCGCCACCAGTTCGGCAAGTCGCTCTCGGAGTTCCAGGGCATCCAGTTCCAGCTTGCCCAGGCGCGCACCGAGACCGAGGCGGCGCGACTGATGGTGTACAACGCCGCCCGCCTGAAGGACGCGGGCGGCGACATCGCCATGGAAGGCGCCATGGCCAAGCTGTTCTCCAGCCAGGTGGCCGAACGCGTGACGTCCGTCTCGCTCGAGCTGTTCGGTGGCTATGGCTACACCACCGACTATCCCGCGGAGAAGTTCTACCGCGACGCGAAGATCGGCGCGATCTACGAGGGCACGAGCAACATGCAGCTCAACACGATCGCCAAGGCCATGCTGCGCTGACGTGGGAGCGCTACTTCTTCGCGCCCTTGGTCACGACCTGGATGATGCCGTTCGCGGCGGCGGGGTCGGACGAGAACTTCATCGCGGCGGCACCCTTCAGTACCGTGACGCTCTCGATCGATTCGGGTGACAGGCTGGCCAGTGCGTCCTGCGGCGCGCGCTTCCCGTCCACGAAGAGAATTCCGTCGAATTGCTTGCGCGGAAGCATCGTTCCGCGCTCCTCCGCGCGTTTCTGTTGCAGCGCCTCGTTCGCGCTATAGGCCACCTTCATGCGGACGCCGGAGGTCTGCCCGTCGGTGGTGACGATGTTCATCCACGTGATCGTATCGGGGTGCGGCAACGTCATGTACCCCTTCATGACGTTCACCGTCGCAATGCGCTCCGGCGCGATGGCATGCGCCGCCGCGGCCGACACGACCACGCCGTCCACGCGATAGATCATGTTCTGCGCGCTCTTCTCGTCCAGCATGATCTTCGACTTGACCAGCGCCTGCTCCGCGCCGGCGGCATCCATGTTCTGCACCTCGGCGGACGTCGGCAGCCGCGCCTCGCAGGCCATGGCGACGGCCAGCATGGCGACGGCGGCGAGCGCGCCCGTCCGGGCAATCGTGAACCGTGGCTGTGCGTTCTTCATGGCGAGCAGTCTCCGTTCGAGGTGAGAGGGCCTGTCCGCGAGCGCGAGCGCGCCGACGCGGTGTCCGGCGCACTGGCCGGCGATGTCGATCAACAGCGCACCGTAGGAGCGGCGCGCCACGCCACGGCGCAGCACACGCGTGTCGCAATCGAGTTCGATGGCGAGGCGCAGGCGCGCGAGCGCGAACCACACCGCGGGATGCCAGGGCAGCAGCGCCGCGACGACGAGGCCGCCGAGGAGCAGCAACTGGTCGTGTGCGGCAACGTGTTCGCGCTCGTGCACGATCACGAGCCGCTGCTCATCCGCACTGCGATCGAGGAGCCAGCGCGGTACGACGATCTCCGGCGGCGCGAGTCCAATCACCGCCGGTCCGACGGATGGAGACAGCCGCACCTGCGCGCCGCCCACGTCCGCGAGCGGCCAGTGCCGACGCTCGCGGCGCACGCGCCGGTTCGCGCCCACGAGCACGAGCAGCAGCGTCGCAGTCGCACCCATCCAAGCGAGACCGAGCGCGGTGACGGTCGCGGCCGGCAGCCGACGGTTGGCCGTGCCGATGAACGTGGAGGCCGAGGACGTGACGATGTTCCTGGCCCATGCCACCGCGATGGCGATGCCGCCGCGTGCGGGTGCGAGTGTCGCCTGCGTGACCGACACCGAGGCGAGCGGCAGCTTGAACGCGGCCGGCGCCTGGCGGCGCGGCGCGATAGCGGCGAACGCCACGATGGCGAGCAGTGTCGCCACCCACACCCATCGCGTAGGCCGCGATGTACGACGGAGGATGTCGTCCACGGCCACGGCCGCGCACGTGAGCAGCGCGCCGACGAGCAACACGTACAGCGTCCACGCCACGGTCATGGCTCTTCCTCCATCCGCTCGGCGAGCAACCCGCGCATGCGCTCGAGCTCCTCGCGGCTGAGCTTCTTGTCGGAGACGAGCTGCGCGAACATGCGCTCGGCGGAGCCGTGGAAGATGGCGTCCCGAATGCGCGCGATGGCGCTCCCGCCGGCACGCTCGGCCTCCACGACAGCGTGATAGCGGTAGGCGCGGCCGTCGGGCTCGTGGCGGACGAAACCCTTCTCTTCCAGGGTCTGGAGCGCTGAGAGTACCGAGGTGTACGCGAGTGTCTCGTCGAGTGCTTCGCGCACTTCGGCGACCGTGGCGGAGCCGAGTCGCCAGAGGATGCTCATGACTTCGAGCTCGCGGGGCGGGAAATAGATATCGGACATGCGGGCCTCATCTACGGGTTCTTCCGTAGGCTACAGGCGGCCCTTGGATTTGTCAACTGCTTTTTCCGTAGCCAAGGAAATCCCTGGGGGCGACCCCCCTTGTCATCCTGAGCGCAGCGAAGGATCTGCTTGTCGACCGTCGAAAGCAGATCCTTCGCTGCGCTCAGGATGACAACGGGGGTATCCGCCCGACAAGCAGATCCTGCGTTTCGCTCAGGATGACAGAAGCCGGCTGGACCATCCTTTGCTCCCCGAGGTATATCTATCATTCCACTTTCCCCCGAGCACCATCTCGATGAGACCTACTTTCCTGGCGCTCTTCGGCGCCCTCGCGGGCGCTGCGCCGCTCGCCGCGCAGGTTGCCGCGCCGCCGGCCACAGCATCCACGACGGCACCGCGCTTCGACAACACAGGCGTCGGTGACACCTCGCTCTTCGCGCCCCTCGGCCTGCCACCAGGAAACCAGTATCGCTCCGGGTCCGGCGCTCCTGGACCGAAGTACTGGCAGAACCACGCCGACTACGACATCAAGGCGTCGCTCGACACCACGTCCAAGACGCTCACCGGCTCGCTGCGGCTCAAGTACACGAACAACTCGCCGGACACGCTCCGCTTCATCTGGCTCCAGGTGGAGCAGAATGCCTTCACGGACAAGTCGCTCAACTCCTTCATCTTCCCGCAGGATTCGCGGTTCGGCGCGCGCGGCTTCGAGGGCGGCGACGTCATCGACCGCTTCGACCAGGTGCTCGGCGCCCGTCACGTCGCGGTGAAGCGCCGCCCGAACGAGACCACGATGAAGGTCGATCTCGCCGAGCCGCTCGCGCCGGGCCGGTCGGCATCGTTCGACGTCGCATGGCACTTCCTCATCCCCGAGCACGGCGCCGACCGCATGGGCCGCCAAGGCTCGCTGTACGAGCTGGCGCAGTGGTACCCGCGCGTGAACGTGTACGACGACCTCCGCGGCTGGAACACGGAGCCGTACCTCGGCCAGGGCGAGTTCTACCTCGAGTACGGCGATTTCAACGTCGAGATCACCGTGCCGTCGGGTTACATCGTGGCCAGCACCGGTTCGCTCACCAACCCGCGCGACGTGCTGACGTCCGCGCAGATCGGCCGGCTCGCGCAGGCGATCAAGTCGCCGACGCCGGTGAGCATCGTCTCGCTCGCCGAGATCCAGTCGGGCGCCGCACGCCCGCATGGCACGAGCGGCACGCTCACGTGGAAGTTCTCCGCGAAGCAGGTGCGCGACGTAGCCTGGGCCGCATCGCCGGAATACATCTGGGACGCGAGCGGCTGGAACGGCATCCTCGCGCAGGCTTACTACCGGCCGAGTGCGATCGATCCGTGGAAGGACGCGGCGGACCAGACGCGCATGTCGATCGACGAGTACTCCACGCGCTGGTACAAGTATCCCTGGCCGCAGATGAGCGCCGTGGAGGGTCCGATCAGCGGCATGGAGTACCCGATGCTCGTGATGGAGGCGAAGAGCAGCGACAAGTACGATCTGTACAACGTCGTGACGCACGAGATCGGGCATAACTGGTTCCCGATGCTCGTCGGCTCGAACGAGCGCGTGTACATGTGGCAGGATGAAGGGTTCAACACCTTCATCAACACCTTCAGCGAGGCGCGCCGGTATCCCGAGAAGGGCGACCAGATGGCGCGTGCGCTCGGTGAGCGCGGCTACGTGGAAGGGGCGCAGAAGGCCAACGTGGACATGCCGATCGACGTGGGCCCTGACCGCATCGATCCGCGGCTGCTCGGTCTCGCGGCGTACGTGAAGCCCAGCGTGGGACTCCAGCTGCTGCGGCAGGAGATCATGGGTCCCGCGGCCTTCGACGACGCGTTCCGTACCTACATCCAACGGTGGGCGTACAAGCATCCGTCGCCGACCGACTTCTATCGCACGATGGAGGACGTGGGCGGCAAGCGGCTCGACTGGTTCTGGCGCGAGTGGTTCAAGGAGAACGCCCATTTCGACCAGGCGATCGACACCGTCGTGACGGCGAAGGCGCCCAACGGGTCCGACGTGGTGACGGTGGTGTACGGCAACCGGGCCCGTGGCGTCCTGCCCATCCACGCACGCTTCACGTACAGCGACGGGTCCGTCGAGAACTACGACTATCCGGCCGAGGTATGGAGCACGAACACCACGCACTACATGCGGCGGTATACGCTCACCGGCAAGACGCTCACGCGCATCGAGCTCGATCCGGACAAGCGGCTGGTGGACGACGACCGCACGAACAACGTGTGGGGGAGCGCGCCCGCGGGTCCAAGACCCTGAGGGCAGGTCGTCCCGTAGGAAGAATCGGTTGGTCGGGCGAGGTGCCTGGCCAACCGTTCTTCGTTGCGGACTGGCGTCGTCAGTCGTAGCGGACGTGGCTGTTTTTTGCGCAGGCGGGAACCGCATCCACTTCTTCAGTGTCCGACAAGCATGAGCGACGAGCGACGCTTCGGTGAGCTGTTGATGGAGATGGAGCGGGTGGGGATCGACCCCCACAACTTTCCCGCCGGCGTCACCGTGAGCCACGAGCTGGCCGTGCGGATTTTGCGCGTGCTGCCGAATGGCGCGGGTCCGGAAGCCTTCCTCACGTCCATCCGCGAGGAACGGCAGCTGATCAAGTCCAGCGGGGAGCAGGTGGCCATCGGAAGCGGTGCAGCGAGCCGCGCGGACGGCAGCTGACCCGTCACGGCGGCACCATCCGCGGTGGTGCCGCTTCGGCCGCGAGCCCATCCAGCTCCGTCACCAGCGCCTCGCCGAAGTAGTAGCCAATCTCCGTGCGCGCCATGTCGTAGGCGGTCGGCCCCGCGCCGGCGCACACGAGCGACCCGTCCGCGAGTTCCTCCGAGCAGAACAGGGTCTCCTCGCCGAAGGTCAGGGGGAACAGCGTGCTCACCATCGGCTTGAGGTGGTGGTAGTCGTCGCCCGTCTCCAGCGCGAGGGCGTGGAGCGTACAGCCGCGCGAGCTGCGCTGGAGGAAGACGCAGCGTCCGTCGACGACGCGGGTACGCGTGGCGCCGCCTCCGGGGAAGTCCGCGTCCGGCGTGACGGCCTCCTCGAACCACTCCTCTGGCGCGAGACCGATGCGCGGCGCGAGTTCGGCTGCATGCGCGAGGATGCGGTCTCGCTCGACGACCGACACGTCCACGCCGTGCTGGCAGCAGGCGTCGGCGCAGAAGCCGCACGACATGCAGTGGCCGAAGTACCGGCTCGCGAAGATCGCGGGGTCCACCGCGCGCACGGTGGGCGCGCCGTCCCGCGCGGTGTACGCGCGGGAGAGCGGTAATCGCGTCAGGCGGCGCTCGTCCCTTCGTCGCCGGCGGCCGGACCTGGTCCGCGCTGGCGCGGGCCGGGTCCGCGCCGGCGGTTGCGCCCGCGCTTCTTGACGGCCGGTCCGCCGGGCGCGCCGGGATGATGCGCGAGCTCGCCGCGCTTGATCACCGACTGCCGGCACGCCTCGAGCACCGCCTCGAGCGCCTCGATGCCGTCGTCGGTGGCCTCCAGGAAGAGGTCCTTCACCACGGATTCCGCCTTCTCGAGCTGCTTCACGAGGGCCAGCGCCATCGCACGGCTCGACATCGTGCCGCAGAGCTTCGCGTCGATGCGGTTGCCGGCCGGTCGGCGCAGCACCGTCACCGCGCCCTGCTTGCCCGGCTGCAGGAAGTAGGGCGACTGGTGAACCGGCCCCCCGCGCTTCTTCGCGGGGCGACGCTTCTTTTCTGTCATATCGCAATCATCCGCGTGTGCACCTCAGTAACGTATTCCGTGGCCGCGTGAGGCGGGAGCCCTTGGCCCGCCCTCGCGTCACCAGCCTGCGGGCGCGTAGCTTGCCGACCGTCCTCCTCTCCATCCTGAACCGCGTACCGCCATGGCCTCCTCCGTTCCTGCCGACGCCGTCCTCCGATATCCCATCGGCCGGCCTGACCGCAAGCCACTGCTCAGCGCCGACGAACGGCGCGCGGCCGTGGACGCGCTGGCTGCCACGCCGCGCCAGCTCCGCGACGCCGTGCGCGGCCTGAGCGACGCGCAGCTCGACACCGCATACAGACCCGGCGGCTGGACGGTACGTCAACTCGTGCACCACGTGGCCGACAGCCACATGAACGCCTACTGCCGCTTCCGGCTCGCGCTCACCGAGGACTTTCCCACGATCAAGCCGTACGCGGAGGCGTTGTGGGCCGAGCTCGGCGACGCGCGCACGATGCCGGTGGACGTTTCCCTCGCGCTCATCGATGCGATGCATGACCGGCTCGTGACCCTGCTTCGCGGTACGCCGGACGACGCGTTCCAGCGAGGCGTGCAGCACCCCGAAAACGGCCCGATGACCATGGACGCCATGGTCACCACCTACGCCTGGCACGGGCAGCACCATACCGCCCATGTCACCGCGCTGTGCGAGCGGATGGGGTGGTCGTGATCCGGCGCGCCGTGGCGCTGGTTCTCGCCTGTGCGATCGCGGGCTGCGGGCGTGACAAGCCCGCGGCGATCGACACCGCGGCGGCTGCGTCGTCGGCTACCGCCAACGTGCCGGGCGCCGGCCCCACCTGCCAGCGCACCGGTCACTGGAGCGAGTGCACCGTCCGCATTCGCCTCGACCAGTCCGGCCTCGCACCGCAAAGCGGCACGGACAAGGTCGGCAGCCTGCCTACGCTCGCGCCGAAGCCTCTCACGCTCACGATCGGGAACGCGGGGATCGCGTACTACCTCTATCCGGATTCGACGGCGCGCCGTGCCGCCGCCGCCACGCTCGACACGGCGAAGTACATCGCGCAGACGCGTCCCGTGAGCATGAAGGCCGAGACCACGCTGATCGAGAATGACAACGTGCTGGTGCTGCTGTTCAGCCAGAACGAACACCAGCGCGAGCGCGTGGCGGACGCAATCACGGCCGGTCCGCCGCAACCGTAGCGGCCGCGGGCATCGCCCGTGCATTGTCCGGCCGCATGAACCGAATCCATCTCGTGTGCGGCGCCGCGCTGCTGGCGTCGGCCGCATGCTCCGTGAGCCAGGACCAGGAAGTCGCCATCGGGCGGCAGAACGCCGAGCAGATCAACGCGAAGCTGCCGCTCGTTCATGATCCGGCGGTGACGGACTACGTGCAGCAGCTCGGGCTGGCCATCGCGAAGGCCACGTCGCGCGCAGACCTCGACTGGCAGTTCTTCGTGGTGGACAGCAGGGAGGTGAATGCCTTCGCGCTGCCCGGCGGATTCGTCTACGTCAACCGCGGGCTCATCGAGCGGGCGCAGCAGCTGGACGAGCTGGCCGGCGCGGTGGGCCACGAGATCGGGCACGTGGTCCGCCGCCACTCCGTGTCGCAGATGGAAAAGGGCAGCACGGCGAACATCGCGGTGGGGCTCACCTGCACGCTCACGCGGCTCTGCAGCAGCGACGTCGCCCGTGCCGCGATCCAGGTGGGGGGCGCGGCGCTCTTCGCGCGCTACAGCCGACAGGACGAAGCGGAGGCCGACTCGGAGGCCGTGTTGAACGTGACGCGCGCCGGCATCGACCCGCACGGCATCCCCGTGCTGTTCGAGCGGCTGCTCGAGGAGCGACGGACGTCGCCTGGGAGCATCGAGGCGTTCTTCGCGTCGCACCCGCTGGAGGAGGATCGCATCCGGGCGACACAGCGAGAGATCGGCGCCATCGATCCGGCGACGCTGCGCGGCCTCAGGAAGGACGACCCGTCGTACGCGACATTCCGGCGCCGGCTCGCCGCGCTGCCGCCCTCGCCGGAGCCCGCGCCGGGCACGCAGCTGGACTTGCGCGAGCCCGCGCCGCCGTCGCGTCCCTGACCGCGCGCCTTACTCGGTGATGGCTGCGCGCTGCTCGGTGAGGCGCCTCACCGCCTCGAGGCGCTTGAGCGACATCGCGGGCGGTTCCGTCACGCCGCCCGACATGATGAACGCCATCAGGTCGGCGCTGTCGGCATCGATCGGCGTGATGGCGCTCGAGGGATAGATGAGCAGGTTGCCCGCGAGGTTGTACGACTGCGGGACGTACACCGCCACGTGGTCCACGAGGCCGAGGCCGAGCAGCGTGTCCTGCGTGACGAAGCCGAGGGAGCGTGCGACGCCGTCGCGGTACGTGTTCACGAGCACCGGCTTGTCGAAGCGGCGCTTCTCGCCCACGAACGCGTTGAGGAGGTCCTTCGTGGACGAGTAGAGGAGCCGGACGAAGGGCAGCCGGTTGAGCAGGTTCTCCACCACGTTCAGCAGGCTGCGCGTGAGGAAGCTCTGCGCGACGAAGCCGAGCAGCGTGATGAGGACGACGGTGATGACGAACCCCACGCCGGGAATGGCGATGCCGAGCCAGCCGTCGATCGTGCTGAAGATGCGCACGCAGACGTAGATCGTGAACGCCAGGGGCGCGAGGAACACGATCCCCTTCAGGAAATAGTTGACGAGGCGGCTGAGCATGGGTGTCCACTGGGAACGCGGGGGTCGCAGCGAGCAGCGGGGCGGCGATCACCGGAAGGTACGGAAGGCGAGCGCGGTTCGCACGCCAGGCAGAGAGCGACGTATCTTTTGCCGCCTCACCAACCTCGCCAGCCACATGAGCGCTTCACATCGCCCCGCCCTCGCGCACCTCAAGCGCGCCGATCCCGTCCTCGCGGGAATCATTGCACGCGTAGGTCCCTTCCGCATGGAGCAGCGGCGTACGGGCACACACTACGATGCGCTCGTCCGCTCGATCGTCTTCCAGCAACTGTCCGGCAAGGCGGCCAGCACCATCCTGCGGCGCTTCACGGAGCTGTATCCCGGCAAGCGCCCGCGCGCGCACCAGGTGCTGGCGACGGACGATGCCCTGCTGCGCGGCGCCGGCCTCTCGCGACAGAAGATTGGCTATCTCCGTGACCTCTCGGCGCGCGTGGCCAACCGGTCGCTTCCGCTGTCGCACCTGGGCCGGCTGTCGGACGAGGCCATCATCGAGCACCTCGTGCAGGTGAAGGGCATCGGCCGCTGGACCGTGCAGATGTTCCTGATGTTCCGGCTCGGCCGCCCCGACGTGCTGCCCGACCTCGACCTTGGCATCCAGAACGCGATCCAGCACGCATACGGCCTGAAGAAGCGACCGACGCCCAAGGACGTGCTGCGAATCGGTGCGCCGTGGCGCCCGTACGCGTCGATGGCGAGCTGGTACCTCTGGCGATCGCTCGAGAACGGGGACGGCCAGCTCTGAAACCTTGTCATCCTGAGCGAAGCGAAGGATCTGCTTCTTGTCATCCTGAGCGAAGCGAAGGATCTGCTTCTTGTCATCCTGAGCGAAGCGAAGGATCTGCTTCTTGTCATCCTGAGCGAAGCGAAGGATCTGCTTCTTGTCAT
>JBBRZK010000028.1:0-42486 GCA_038236775.1 Gemmatimonadales bacterium | reverse complement strand
TCCGCCGCGTGAAGCAATATCGCCACCTGCCCTTGCTCAAGCGGGCATTACAGGGCATCCTCACGACCACGAAGTCCGCCGCGGCGTAAGCCGCATCACAGCGGCGTCACCTGAATTTCAACTAGGCGAGGGACACTCCCCTCCGCCTCGTTGCGCATCGTCACGCAGGAAACGCAAGGTAGTACGCCTCCTTCTGAACTCAGCCGGAGTCCGTGAGCACGCACACAGCGTCCCGCTGGAGTGCGAGCATCTCGAGGTATCCCGCCGGGTCGGTGACGATGCAGTTGCTTGGCATCGTGAGTCCTATAGTCGTGATGGCGCGACGCGTTCTTGGATGAAGGGGCATCACGACTGGTAAGTCCAATCGCGACAACCCGGCGATGATCGCCGCAAGCCGCGCCGGATCATCGGTATTCACGTTGACAGGTGATCGGTGACGATGCGATTGATCTCTTCTGGCATCGAACGATTGAAGCTGCGCAGTGCGGCCTCGACGTGCGCAACTGGATAACCGAGCTTCGCCGCCGGCAACGCGGCCGCGAGCGTGGAGTTTGTATCGCCATAGACGGGCACTACATCCGGCTGCTCGTCACGCATGACGCGTTCGAGGCCCACGAGCATCGCCGCTGTTTGCTCACCATGCGACCGCTGCCGACCGCCCGGCGGTGGTCAGGGGACGGAATGCCGAGCGTTTCGGAGAAGACGTGCGACATCTGCGCGTCGCAGTGCTGCCCCGTGTGCACCAGAACTTCCACATGATACTGGCGGATCGCAGCACTCAGCGGCGTCGCCTTGATGAACTGAGGTCGCGCGCCGATCACCGAAGCGATCCTCACGACGCTAGTCCCGGAGCCGAGGAACTACCCAGCGGAGAGGGCCGCCGTACCGGCGTATGTCGGCGATGGTGTCGTTGCGGACGACGATGTAGTCGTGATACTCCCGCTCGATGCCGTCTGCGTTCGTGATCCGCGCGAACTCCTTCCAAAGCGCGAGCAGGATACCGAGGAACAGACCAGCAAACAGCGCGATGGTGGTGCGCATCACGATACCTCGAGGATCCTGCGCCGTCGGTAACATCGGCTTGTCGATGACGGTGATGACGGGAGTCGTGCGCACCTCGTCCATCTTGGCCTGCTCGTACGTATTGCGCAGCGCTGCGAGGACCCCCTTCTGCACCTCGGCCTCGCGCGCGAATTTCTCGTTTTCGAACGTCTGTTCAAAATTGCCCGTGAACCCGCGATTCGCGCGAAGGAACGTCAACCAACGCTCGTTGATAGCCGCTAGTTCCGCGCGCAACTCCGTCACGCGACGCTCGGCGAATTGCCGCTCCTGCGATGCCTGACTTCGACGCCGCAGGATGTTGAATTCGTTGATGAGCGCGATCGCGCGATCAGTCGTGGCCCGCGCCAGCTCAGCCGACGGCAGCGTGCACGTAACGTTGATGATGCCGCTTTTCTCTGCCATGTTGACGTGGAACTGCGCTCGGAGTTCGGTGATCGCTCGATCGCGGCGGAGCGCTGGCGTTGCTCCTTTGGGCTTGAGGAACTCGAGAAGTGTCTGCGTGCGCATTACCCCATCGTCATCGGGCGCGGTGAACCTCGTGTCTACGAGGCCGCCGAGGAGATCGGTCGATCGTAGCAGATCGGCGTAGAAGAAGACCGACTGGGTGGGATCGGTGCCCGGAACCTCCACGCCAAACTGCGCCGCGAGCCCCTGGAGCGAGCTCGTCGAGCCGCTGCGGACGTACGGAATGAATGACGCATGCGCCGTGTATACGCGTGGCGAGACCAGCAGCGACGCCCCCACGATGAGCGGCAGGATCAGCACGCACGCCAGAATGAGGCGGCGATGGCGCAGCAGCGCCGTAATCAGCCGGAGCGGCGAGAGTTCGCGCCGTGTCGACTGCGGAACGTCGCGCTCGAATTCAGGTCTGTTCGAATTGTCTATGGTCGTGTGCATACCCTGCGTTTGGAGCAGCGTCTTGAAGGGACGTCGGTGAAGCCGAGTACACAATGCCGCAGAACTGTGGACAGATGTCAGTTTTCGACGGCGGGTCAGCGATGAGCGAGCGCGCACAATTCCCCGTCGCGATGCCCTCGCGCGGCATCGCCGCGCGCTTGGCCATGTAGACGCTCGTCCGATGCCCCCGATGAGCGAGCTTCGCCGTTACATTCGCGACGTACTGACCTAGGCTCGTGGGGTTCGGCACGTATACCTTTAAGATGGCGACGATCATGCGTTTCTCCTGCTTCGCATCAGCCATGGGCGTGCTCCGGCGTCGGCGCGTCGAGGACTGGCCGAAGCCAGGCGACGGTCTCGCTAATTCCCTCGCGCATAGAGTATGGCAACGTGGGGCAGACATCTCGCGTCGCATGCATCTCTGCGAGATACGCAGTTACAATGTTCTTCAACCGAAATGACGTCAGCGGCACGCGCGATGCGCCTAGGGCGCGCAACGCGTCACCGGCGCGCGCGGCGCTCTTTGCCGCCCACATCGGTATCGTTCGAATGCGCGGGCCGCCGAGTCGACGACGGAATTCCTCGGCCCATTCCTGCAGCACAATTGGCTCGTAGTCTGCGAGGTAGAACGTGCGGCGATGGATGCGGCTCGCCTCGGCTTCCGCGAGTGCGAGGTATTGCTCTGCCGTGTTGCCGACGTAACCATACGACTTCCGCAATGGCGCGCCGCCGACATGAAAGTACCAACCGGTGCGCAGCAGGCGGAAAAAGGCTAGGTATGCCGGGTTCATTCCCGGGCCCCAGATGGTCGTGGGCCGCACGATGCTCCATTCCGTACCCGCTCCGTCCTGGCGACGCCATTCGCGCTCCGTGAGCACCTTGCTCTCGCCGTAGAGCGTCTTCGGATTGAAGTCGTCTTCGTGCTTCGGCTGATAACCGACCGCGTGCACGAGTTGTGAGGAGGTGCAGATGGCGCGCTTTACGGTGCCGGCACCCGCGATTGCCTCACATAGCGAGGCGACCCCTTCGAAGTTCGCCGCATAGCCGGCGATGTCACGCGTCTCGCGGAGATCCGTGCGCGCGGCGAGATGCAGGACGATGTCGGGCCGCAGCTCCTTGAGCGCACGCGCCGTCGCCGCGCGATCGATCAGGTCGCAGACGCGATGCTGGAGGCCGGCTGGCGCAAGGGGACTCACGACACGCTTGTCGAGGCCGAATACCTCATATCCGCGGTCAAGGAACGCGCCCGCGACGCGCGGCGCGATGAATCCGCCGGTGCCGGTAATGAGGACGCGGCTTCCTTTCCTCGTGCTGCTCACGCGCTCACGCATGCACGCTTGAACTCTTGGGGGCCGCGCCGACCTGGGATGCACCGCTCGCGGCTGGAGAGGGAGGCGTCGGTCGTTCCCCGAGATGATCCCTTTCGCGGAGCAACGCGCGATACAGCGCCTCGTATTCAGTTGCAAGCCGCGCTGGCGAGAACCGCGTGAAGGCCACGGCGCGTCCGGAGTCGCCGAGCTTGCGACGCAACGCCGGCTGCTCGATGAGTTGCTGCAACGCGTGTACGATATCGTTCGGTGCAGCGAGGGGACGTACGAATCCAGTCTCGCCGTCAATGACTGCTTCCGGATTTCCTCCGTTGTCGCTGACGACGCACGGCAGTCCGCATGCCATCGACTCCATAATGGCGCGCGGCAACCCTTCCGAGAGCGAGAATAGCACGGATACATCCACCGCTCGCAGCAAACGAGGGATGTCCTTCAAGAGGCCCGTAATTCGTACGCTACGCTGCAAGCCAAGCTCCGCAGCAAGCGCGATGAGCGCGTCCCGATCGTCGCCCTCCCCGGCGATCACTAGTTGGACGGGCTGCTTTACTCGGCGCTGCAATTCTCCAATGAGACGAATCGCGAGCTGATGGTTCTTGAGTGGTCGTAGCTCTCCGATCGACGCAAGGACGATCGCGTCCTCGTCAAGATCCATCGCGCGCCTCGTTTGGGCGCGATCCTGCGGCTGAGGACCGGCGAACGGCCCGAGATCGACCGCGTTCATCACTGTTACGATCTGTTCCGGCCGAATGCGAAGCGTCGCTATGGCGTTCCGGCGCACTGCCTCGGAAACTGTCACGTAGCGCGATACCAGTGGCAGCGTCAAGCGCTCGACGAAGCGCACTGCGCGCGAGCTCAGCGCCGGCTCGACGAGGTAGTCGTCAACGCCACGAAGAGTGTTGATCACCACAGGCACGCCAGCGAGCTTCGCGGCGAGTCGTCCGTAGATGTTCGCGCGAACGAAGTGGCAGTGCATCACGTCCGGGCGGTAGGCACGCAGTTGGCGGACAAGAGGCAGCAGCACTCGGCTATCGAGCGGATCACGCTTCTGCGACAGCTCGCGGTAGCCGCAGTTGACGGAGCGAAGCATCGCCTCGGCGTTTCGACCGGGGAGCGGTGGATAGAATGCCCAGAGGTCCGAGGCGACAGACGCTGGATCGTGCTGCCTCACCTGCGCGACAATCGCCGATGTGGGGCTGTGTTGAGACAACGCCATGATCGTCAGGTGCACGACCTTGAGGGGGTGATTCACAACTTGCGTCGTCAAGCGCCCGCCTCAGCCGCCTGCAGTCCCACGCGCGAATGCGAGATGACCGCCATAGGAATGGCCGTCGACAGCGCAAGGAGTACCCACCATTCCATCTCGGCAAAGTCCAAGCCCGTCAACCCGATGACGAGACACAGCACCACCAGCGCCACCATCGCAGAAGACATCCGGAAGAGCATCGGCGTGTTTCCCTGCGCAAGTCTCCTTCGAGCGACGAGCATGCGCCAAAACGCGAACAGTATCAAGCTGGCCCAGATGAAGAAGCCCAGCATCCCGAACTCGGCGGAGATCTGAAAGTAGAGATTGTGCACGAACGGCTTCTCATTGAAGCTTGATACGGTGGGAATTCCCGACATTGTGCCGCCGGCACCGACGCCGAGTACCGGATTCTGGCGCACGAGCTGGCGCGCCGCAGCCCACAGCTTCAAACGATCCGAGATCGCTCCGTCCTTCGACGTGTTGGTGGAGCTGAGCGCGCGCGCGACGACAATCTTTGCGATGGGACTTGCACGTATCACCCCGCCGAACATCGCCATCGCCATCACTCCACCGATGATTACCCACCGATTGATTCGCAGATTGCCGCGCATCATGAACATCCAGGCGACGAGCGCGACGGTTAGCCCCAACCACGTACCGCGTGACAGCGTCGCAAGCGTCATGGTAATCAACACGATCGAAACGACCCAGAACCGAACTGGTTGCTGATCGCGCCGCTGCGTTGCTGCCGCGCCGAGCCAGAGCATCAGCGCAACAGCGCTCCACATGCCGAGGGCATTGATCGTCCCACCGCCGAATGAGGCCGCACCAAACGCCTCCCCGCGCCACGAATTAAGCGTTGAGGAATCCGACACCTGCGCAGCAGCAAGCCGCACAAGGCTGACCTTGCCATAGGCAATGGCGTACCCCAGGTAAATGAGCAGGTAGCTAAAGGAGCCCACCGCTCCATAAGTGAGTGCGCGAAAGCCCGCTGGAAAATTCCGGCGAATCTCCCAAACGATGACCGCATAGCAGATCAGGTTTCGGAACAATTTTGCTACGCGCGCGGCGCCGAATCCCGGATCGAGCGTCCACGTCAGCGAAACGACGGTGTAGACAAGGAACGTTAGCACCATGAGGTCCATGGCGCCGACGCCGATCCGCTTCTGTCGCACGGCGATATCCCACATCATGAGGGAGAGGCCGAGCAGGATGAAGACGTCGCCGACACGGACATTCGCGCCGGGCAGCGACAGCAGCGATTGGTTTCGCAGCGGAATCGTGAACGTGAGCACGAACAGCAGCCATAGTCGTGGACGCGGTTCAGTGATTTGGCCAACGTTCCCTTCATCCGCAGTGCTCAATTGCCGTTCTCGATGCCCAGGTTGACGGATTGCTTCAACGCCGCATGGGCGTAGCTCAGGCTACGCGAAGCCCAAATGTAGTTCGCGGGCCTCCCACGGACGAGGCCGTGAGCACGGGATGGAAGCGGGGCAGCCCCGACATTCCCTAGCCGCAGCATCGAAGCCACGCCTCCAGATTGATCCACCGCCACACCCGTCGCGATTCAGCTCGATCGCTCGGCCATGTAGCGAGTACGTCCCGTACACGATCAGTGTTCAGATAGGGCGCCGACCGCGCATCGTCGAACTGGTGACGCATCGCTGGGACCACCACCGCCAACCATTTGTCCTCGGGCGTATCGAACCCAACCTTGTCGCGCCGCCAGATGATCTCATCCGGCACGGTGCCGACCATTGCGCGCCGCAGCATCCATTTCGTCCAGCCTTCCCGGATGCGCAATCGTGAGCCGTGCGCAAATGCGTACTCCATGACGCGATAGTCTACGAAGGGGACGCGTGCCTCGACGCTGAACGCCATGGAGTTTCTGTCTTCGTAGCGGAGCAGGTGTGGTAGGCTGTGCTCCCGCACCAGCCTGCGCAGATGGTCGTCGAGCGACGCGTCCTCAGGCTCTGGAAGTGCCGCATCTCGCGCGGCGAGGCGTGGCGAGAGCCAATCGCCAATCTCGTTCTTGCGGCGTCGCCTGAGCCACGCACGGCCGCTCGCCGGGAGCTGCCAAGCGAGGGCGCGCGCGGCCAGCGTGCGGGTCGAGGTGCTGTTGACGCGACCGGCAGCGACGGCTTCTCGCACGGCCGAAACCATTGCGCCCCGCGCGATCATGTCGCCAACGTGGCGATCGAATGGCCGATAGCCGGCGAGCGCCTCGTCGGCCCCCTGTCCATCGAGCAGCACGGTGACGCCGGCTTCGCGCACCTTGGCCATGACGCACCACTGCGCGAACATACTGGTCGACGTGAACGGCTCGTCCTGGTGCCAGACCAGCCGCTCGAGGTCGGCGAGAAAACGTTCGGGGGTAGGGACGATGAAGTGCGCTTCGGTACGCGCGGCGGCGATGACGCGCTCCATGAACCGCTCTTCGTCGTAACGGCCACCATCGCGGTAGACCGCGCTGAACGTCTTCTGCGCTCCTTCCGCGCGCTCGACGCCGAGGATATCGCGGGTGAGGCAGACGATCGATGACGAGTCGAGCCCTCCGCTCAGGCACGTGCCCACCGGGACGTCTGCATGCAGACGCAGCCGCACCGAGTCGGTGAGGAGCTCCCTGTATCCAGCGATGATGTCCTCGTCGCTTCGCGTATCGCCGGCTACTAGCGGAAGCTCGTAATAAGACGCAATCGTGACCTGCCCGTTCTTCAGCTCCAACCAGTGGCCGGGAGGCAGGGAGCGCACGTCGTTGAAAAAGGTGGCGCCCGAAGTCGGATCGGGAAGCATGCCGCGATTGAGGTAAGCCGCGACGACATCTTCGTTTGGCGAGAACCGAACGCCGTGCGTGCCGACGAGTGCCTTCGCCTCCGAGGCGAAGCTGAACACTCCATCGACGAACGAGTAGAAGAGTGGCTTCACGCCAAAACGGTCGCGGCAGAGAAAAAGCGAGCGCTCGTCGCGGTCCCACAGCGCCACGGCCCACATGCCGTTGCAGCGATTGAAGACGCCGCGTCCTTCCTTCTGCAGCGCGGCGAGCAGGACTTCCGTGTCGGAGTGGCCCTTGAAGCGATGGCCACGGTCGGCGAGCTCACGGCGTAACGACTCGTAGTTGTATATCTCGCCGTTGAACATCAGCCAGTGGCGGCTGTCGCTGGTCCCCATCGGCTGGTGGCCCGCCGGAGACAGGTCGACAATGGATAGCCGACGGAATCCGAACGCGAGATCGAGATTCGCGTGGCCACTCGAGCGAATTGATGGCAGTTGCAAACGAGAATCGGTATCGCGACCACCGTAACTCGCCGTTGTTCCTTCTCGGCTATCGGCCAGAAGGTAGCCTTCGTCGTCTGGCCCGCGGTGACGAATGGTGCTCGTCGCCGCCTCGACATGGGCTAAGTTGAGCTGCCGATGCCGAGTGTCCCACCGTCCAAAAATTCCGCACATACGCGCTAGGCCACCGAAGGCATCCGCTCGCCCTCGGTCAACGCGTTCGCTCGTAGAGGCAAATGACCTCTCGATACCATGGGAACGACGGCCACTTGAACAGTCTGATCGTCTTAAGGCCCCCGATGACGCGGTCCATCCCCTGCGAATCACGCGGCGCAGCGCTAGCATGATTGGCCGAGTAACCGCACAGCGGGCACTTCGCGATGGAGTTGAACGATCCGCGAATGGACTTGATGGTCAAGTGATAGAGGATCGACAAGAGCGGACGCGAGATGATAGAGGTGTACTCCGTCCGCCGTAGTGTGAATCCCGGAATCAGCGTGTCCATCGTCTCCGCGATGAATTGCCGAACGTGGTAGTAGTCGGGAAAACGGGTCCCGCATTCCGGGCAACGATTGAAGAAGCGGTGCTCTTTGTACGGGACATTCACGATCACGTACCGGCGTGCGACGCGCGCCATCTCGGCTCGAGCCTTGTCGAAGGTCGGCGTCGGAAGATGCTCCAGTACCTGCAGTGATGACACGACGTCAAACGCCGCGTCGGGGAACGGCACATCCGCAACGTCCCCCGCGACGAGATCGATGCCCAACTCGTCGTGCGCGACGAGTCGCGCGGAGTCGGAGCGCTCGAGACCACTGTAGCGCATTTTGCGGCTATCAAAGAGCCGCCGGAGGAATATGCCGTTGCCCGCACCAAGATCTAGCAGCGACTCCGCGTCGGCCGGTATCATCGCCGCTACCTCGTCGAAGCGCCGCGTCTCTTCTGGCGTCGTATAACGATTGACGTCCCAGATGGAGTTCGTCTCATAGTACGTCACTTCACTCATGTCACTCCTTCACCGCGGATCACAACCGTGAGATTCACGAAATAGAGAAGAACCAGCGCTGCTCCTGCTGAGACGGAAAACAGCAATACTGCGGAAACGGCGGACATGTGATAATGATGCGCGAGGACGAACGCCCCGGAGACTAGGGCGAGGCGCGTGACATCCCACCCCAGCTGGATCTGCGGTTGTTCCAGCACGGCCAATGTCATCGAAATCGGCGAACACACCACGTTCGCGAACGCGAAGAAAGACAGGTAGCGCAAAAACAGGCCTGCCTGCCCCCATGCCGACCCGAAAACAATGGTCACGATCCATGGGCCGAGGATCCACATAGTCGCAGCTATGGTGCCGCCGAGCGCGAGCAGCTGCCAGCTCGTACGAAAGAACAGCCGGCGGAAGGCTGCATAGTCGGCGCGATGCGCTTCACACGCCCGCGCATAGTAAACCTGACCGATCGGGCCCGTGATCAAGTCGACCGACCCCATGAGCCGCGAAGCGAGCATGAGCTGCCCCGCCGCCGCAAACCCATACATTCCACCGACGAGTATCAGGTGCACGCCGAGACCCACCTGATTGATCACCGCGCTCGCACTGTAAGTCATCGCGAAGCCAAGTTTATCCTTAGCGATCTCGTACAGTTTCGGAAAGCTCACATTTGCGCGTTTCATCTCGGACACGACCTCAAGGCGAGTCGTGAGACGAAAGAGTCCAAGCGCCGAATTCATCACCTGGCCAAGGGCAAGCCCGATCGCTCCGAGCCCTGCCAGCCCCATGGAAAGCTGCGTTGCACCAGCGCCGACCGACTGCACTAGTTTCGAGCGCGCGATCTCGCTAAACGCAGACCTCCGAGCAGCAAAATACGCTAGGCTCTGGTACGCGCCTCCTCCCAAAACACTCAGCGGCAGCATCCAGACCACTGGGCTGGCCGCGGCCCACCTTGACTCGCTGAGCTGGGCAGCACCCCCGAGCGCAAGGAACGCCGCAACGACGATGCTCGAAGCTACGCTAAGTACTAATGCGAGCGCCAGTGATCGAACGGCAAGTGTCTCGTCTTTCGCCAATGGAATGGTGAGGTCGTATCGCAGTGCCGCGACCGCCTGCAACACCGCGCTCACGGCCGCGTACTGCGCAAGCACGCCGAAATCCGCAGGCGTGTAGATACGCGTGAGCAAGGGAGAGATGGCGAACGCGATACCCTGTGCAATCGCGCCAGCCCCGACCAGTTGTCCAATGTGCGATTGCGATATGCGCCGCCAATAGCGTCCGCCGCACGCGCCGAGACCGCGCGCCCACGCCAACATCCACGATTGCTTGATACCAGCGTGCGTCATCGACGAGTTGCGCTATGGGCCTTCGACGGGCGGCGCCGGAAGCACGGTTACCGGCAGACCCAGGTCGCGCAGAAAGTTTCCCATCACGTCATACGCGAGGAGGTCCAGTCCGTGAATGCGCTGCACGCCGATTTGGACGCGCGTGCGATTCCTGGTTGCGGGATTCGCATTTTCCGTGACGCCGATCCGACGCAAATATTGAATATACGGACTGCTCTCGGAGAGCTTGACCGACGGATCGTTCACACTGTAAAAATGCAAATTGCCCCGCGTACCCGCACTGATGATGTACTCCAGCATCGACACCTCGTCGAAGATGTGTGGCTGGAGGTAATCAAAGTGCAGGACAGCCGGGGTGTTCAGGACCGCTGGATCCAGCGCGATGCTGCGTGGCCAACAACCCGAGATGTTGATTGCCACCGTTACGCGCTCGTCAAGCGCGCCGTACATGCACGCGGTCCAGCCGCCACCGCTGCGACCCGCGAGTACAAGATTCGGATTGGCAACAGGAGAATCCTGCAAAAGTTGATCGATTACGATCTTCACCGGAAGGAGAAAAACGTCGAACGGCCTCGCTTGCGTCGGCGGGTAAAATCTGAATGCATCGTGTCCATCGACAGGGAACTTCGAGTCGATGCGGTTGGTGCCCTCCAGCACCATGTCCATCGCCGCGACCGTCCATCCGCGAAGCAGGTACCACCCGAGGAAATCAGAGGCCGCCGTCTTGCCCGTAAGTCCATGGCCTTCGACATAGACCATGTACTGGCCGGGGATCGGGCTGCGCGGCGTGTAGACCGTGAATCGGCTGCTCACCTGCGGAGTAAGCCGAATGATGTACGAATCGGCCCTCACAAAATCACTGAACGATTCCGGATCCAGCACTTGCAAAGGCAGCACTGAGTAGGTGAACAGTTCCGGCGAATTGAAAGGGTCGTTCGCACCCCAGATCGCTCGACGGCCCGCCGCGCGCACAACGTCCAACGACGGAACTGCCGGGTCGCGAAACGTGTTGCTTAAGAACCTGTCGAAGCCGTACAGCCGCTCACCGGAGACGTACGCACAGTTTGGCGTGTCGGGAGTCAGCTCCGTAAAAGCGATTCCGTCACACCGAAAGGGTGGACCGCCAGGCGAGATGGAAAGGAATTCTCTTGCGCCCGCTAGGGTGCAACTAAAAGATTCGGATATCAGGCACTCCGTGCGCACGATTGGAGTGGCACGCACGATCGGGCTGATGAAGGAGGCCCCGCTGCCGCCGACGGCCGCCAGCACCCTGAACTCATAGGCGACATTGTTCTCGAGACCAACGACCGACTTGTGATACGCAGGCCCCGTAACGTTCTCAGACTGCCAAGGACCACCGCGAAGTGGTCGCCACTCCACGCGATACGACCGGATCTCCGGAATCTCGTTCCAGCTGAGATACACGTAACCGCTATCGGGAGCCGCGTGAAGCAGCATCGTTGGGGTGCCTGCGGCGGGCGGACTCACACCAACCTGCGATGCCGCTCGCTCCCCGATCGCCAAAGAGAGCAACGCCGCCAGCACCAGCGCCGCAAAAAGACGTGCCTGCCTCATCATCACGCGGTTAGCGTTTGACTGCGAGATAGCCAATAAGCAGGGACGTGATTCCCGAGACCACTTGCAGCGTCGTCGTCAGGCGCTGCGACCAGTTATTGTCCCCTCCTTCCGGCTTGGCGGGAATGGTGATCGTCGAGCCTGCTGTCACCTCTGGCGTGCGGCTGAACCAACCTGATCGCACGCGTTTGACATCCCCGTTTGGAGCTTCGATGTACGCGCGATCCAGGTCGGCGGAATTCTTCAATCCTCCCGTCTGGGCCACGTAGTCGTCGAAACTCATGCCCCTGTGATAGAGCACGAGCGCAGGTCGTGCGACCTCTCCAGTCACGTACACCGTCTGGACATCCGCCCCTACGAACAGTTCGTCGCCAGCGAGCATCGTAGGGTCGTTGGATTTGTCGCCCTCCAACGCACGCGTGAGGTCGATCTTGACCGTCCGACCGCTGCGAAGCAGACGGAAATTCTCTGTTGAGGCGGTCGGAAGGAGGCCACCCGCACGTCGCACCGCATCGCTCACACGGTCGCGATATTCGGCAATCGCGTACTGACCTGGATACTTGAACAGACCGGACATCTGGACGAAGCGTTGCGGTCTGAGTCCCGGTGCGCCGCGCACCACGACTTGGTCTTCCGGCTGCATCATGAATTGTGCTGATTGCCGGACGCCTCCTCCAGAATCAATCTCGAACTTGAACTCCTGACTGGTCGTGTCGCTGAACTCGCGATTCGACCGCCGCCGAAACAACTCGACGTGCTCGGCCTCGCGTCGTAGGCCACCAGCTTGGTCGATGACGTCCTTGAGGGTCTGTCCCTGTGCATAGTTCTGGCTACCACCACGCACGATCGCGCCAGTTACCGTAACCCGGCCCGATGGATAAGCGAGTCGGCCGTCCAACACGGTTATCTCATCAAACTCACGCAGCACGAACCGCTTAGCGTCATCCTTCGACAGATCGAAGGACATGATCTCATTGCGTCCTGTCTGTGGAATGGAACGCGTAACCTTCACCCGATCGCCGAGCGCCCACGGCAAGAGTCCCTCCGCACGGTCGATCAGTTGCGCGAGCGTCATGTTCGGCAGCAGTTCGAACATTCCCGGCTGAAGGACCTCACCCTTGATGACCACACTGTTTCGCCGCAGATCGCCGATGGCGAAGACCTTGATGATGTCGCCGTCGAACAAGGGCACGGTTTCCAACCTTTTCAAGTCCTGGCCGAGCGTGATGTCGACAATGGCACGCTCGAGTCCTGGCCCGCGCGCCTCGGCAGGAAGGATGCGGTCGATCTGGACGCGCTCTGTCGCCGCCATCGGCGAAAGGCCCCCCGCGAACCTGAGTAGATCTGCAAATCCTTCGCTGTCCTTTAGCTCGTAGATTCCCGGACGACGCACTGCACCGGTCGCTGCTACCGCGCGGCGGTTGAGCGGCACGAACACCACGTCGCCTTGCTCCAGACGAACATCCTGCGTCGCATCGCCGTTGAGCAAGTAGTCATACAGATCCATGTGCGCGATGACGCGCCCGCCACGGCGAATCTGTACGTCGCGAAATGATCCGCTGTTCGTTGGTCCCCCAGCGCGCGTCAGTGCGTGAAACGCACTTGCCAAGGCGCTGACCTGATACGAACCAGGTTGCTCGACTTCGCCGATCAGGAAAATTGAATTGGTACGGATCTTTGACAGGGTGAGGTCAAGGTGGGCGCTTCCATCTGCAAGATTGGAGTACGAGCGCGCGGCGCGAATGCGCAGCAGCACACGGGCCCCCTCAAGCGTGAGGCCCGCAAGAGCGACTTGACCCACCTGCGGGATGACAACGGTTCCATCGCGACGGATATCGAGCTGATAGGCGTATTCGACAGCCCCGGTGATCAAGAGCTGCAGTTGATCGCCGACGCCAAGCCGGTACGATGCATCGACAGGCCCGGCAGCAATTGGATCGAAAACGCTGGTGCCACGACGGAAGATATTCTTCCCGAACACGCCACCAACGCCACGAGAGATGCGATCGGCGTTCGGCCTGTTGAGGTCCTCCACTTCATCCGCGACGCTGTTGTTGTTCGCGTCTCCAGCCTGGAGATCCGAAACGATGCCCAGTTCCTTCAGCGCGGTGAGGAACGCGGTCGGATTGCTGCGGGCCGCGCCACCAGGGTCCGTCGACGCTGCGCCCGACGGGTTGAGATACGGATCTGCGATGGATGGATCGTAACCTGCCGAACGCAGCCGAGCGCGGATCTGGTCCGGAGAGAGCCCAGAGTTCTTGACCAACTCGCTGATCTCCTGGCTCGATACCGGACGTCCGGCGCGCGCGCTTGCAGCGTTCTGCGCGGCTGCCTCAGACGCCCCTGTCGGCGCGCCCGCAGGCGACGCCGGCGGTGTAACTTGTGTTGTCGGCCGCGTCACCGGAACCTGGGCATGCAGCGGCGCGCCAACCGCAAGCAAAAGGCTCAGCGTGCCAAGGCTTCGGCGCGCTACGATGCATACTTGAAAGAACACGGGCACTCCGATGATACGACGAGGGGTGGTCTTTCCCGCTCCTGCTCGGTACGCTGCGGGCTACTATTGACAAATCGCCACTCGAAAGAGTGCCGAGTCGGACATTAGGATCGCGTTCACGCCCAGACGGATGTTCGTCCGGCGAAGATATTAATATTGAGTGGCGGTTGACGAAGGAAGGGTCGCGCCGCTCGTGGATGCAATGTAAGCCATCGCACGGCAAGTCAAACGCTCGCGCGGGGGTGCGCAGACGATGTGCTAAAGCCACCCATTCGAGGTTTGCGGGCGCGAGTCGCCTTCCTCCCCGGAGAACTGAATCAAGTGTGCGGCATCATCGGCATAGCATCAAGCATGTCTGTGCGCGAACGGGACTGGCTGCCTGCCGGTCGTGATGCGCTGCGCCACCGTGGTCCTGACGATGCCGGCGAATGGTGGTCCGCCGATGGACGAGTCGGGATGGCGCACCGACGGCTCTCCATCATCGATCTTTCGGCGGCAGGTCACCAGCCCATGCACGATGGCAGCGGCGATTTCACCATCGTCTTCAATGGGGAGATCTACAATTTTCCCGACCTGCGCCGTGAGCTCGCCGGACTCCATCACGAGTTTCGGTCGCATAGCGACACCGAGGTGATCCTCGCCGCCTATCGGGAATGGGGCGTGGACTGTCTCGCACGGCTCAACGGCATGTGGGCCTTCGCACTATATGACGCCCCTCGC
This sequence comes from Gemmatimonadales bacterium, assembly GCA_038236775.1. Lineage (GTDB taxonomy): Bacteria > Gemmatimonadota > Gemmatimonadetes > Gemmatimonadales > Gemmatimonadaceae > AG11. The sequence continues at coordinate 27,560 of JBBRZK010000028.1, read as the reverse complement.
CAACGCGTATTCCTGGCGCGAGATCGTGCTGGCGAGAAGCCGCTCTTTTACTCGATCTCACGGGGCGAGCTCCGCTTTGCCTCGGAGCTGAAGGGCTTGATGGCGGATCCCGCGATGCCGCGAATCATCGATGCGGCGTCCTTCGACTGCTTCCTCACCATGGGCTACGTGCCTGGTGATCGGTGCATTCTACAGGGGGTGAAGAAATTGCCCCCCGCGCATGCGTTGCTCTTCGATCTCGACTCCGGCGATTCGCGGATTTGGCCGCACTGGCGGGTCCCTGAGCTTCAGGCGTCGCCCACAGACGAAGGCGCGCTGCTCGATGAGCTCGAAGCGCTCTTGCAGGATTCGGTTGGCCGCCAGATGGTCGCCGACGTCCCGGTGGGCGTCCTTTTGAGCGGAGGCGTGGACTCGAGTCTCGTCACCGCGATGGCAGTTCGCGGCAACTCTCACGTCAAGACATTCACGATCCGCTTTCCGGGATTCGCGAAGTTCGACGAGACAACGCACGCGCGCCTGATTGCCGAACATTTCGGCACCGAGCATGTGGAGCTCGATGCAGGGGTTGCGAGCGTGGACCTGCTGCCGTTGCTCGCTCGGCAGTTCGACGAGCCGATGGCCGACTCCTCGATGATGCCGACCTTCCTGATCAGCCAGCTCATCCGTGAGCACTGCACCGTTGCGCTCGGAGGAGACGGTGGCGACGAGCTGTTCGGAGGGTATACACGGTATAGCCGCATTTTGTGGCTACAAGAGAAGTTCGGTCGGTTTCCCTGCATCGCGCGGGCGCCCGTTGCCAGCGCTGCGGAGAGATTCCTTCCAAGTGGTTTCGCCGGCAGGAACTGGCTGACAGCGCTGTCGGTCGATTTTGATCATAGCCTCCCGTGGATCGGGAGTTTTTTTGACCGGCGTGACAGGACGACGCTGATGACGGGCGTCCGCCCATGGCAGCTGAGCGCAGAATCCATTCGAGAGGCCCGCCTTCCAGAGACACCGGATCTGCTCCAGCGAGCGACGCGCATGGATTTCGCGAATTACCTGCCGGAGGACATCCTGGTAAAGGTCGATCGCGCAAGTATGCTGAACTCGCTGGAAGTACGCGCTCCGCTGCTCGACCACCGTCTCATCGAGTTCGCGTACGGCAAAGTCCCATCGTCGCTGAAGGCAACGGCAACCAGTCGCAAAGTGCTACTGAAGAAACTGTGTGGTCGAGTGCTGCCACCTAACTTCGATCGCCAGCGAAAGCAGGGCTTCAGCATTCCCCTCGCAGACTGGTTGCAGCGTGGGCCGTGGCATGATTTCTTTCGAGACACGCTCATGAACGCTGACGACAGCCCGCTCGACAAGCGGTTCGTGCGTCGTCTGTTTGATCGTCGGGCGACCAGCCAGGCAAACAGCGAGCGGCTGTTGGCGCTCGTTTTGTTTGAATTGTGGCGCAAGGAGTATCGCGCGTCATTCTAAATGCAAGAGTCGCTACGCTTGACATCGTCCACGTATGGTGACGACGCCGCTGGCCCGAACCTGTGTGTAAGCGGAGATCGCAATGGCTCAACTCATAATGCCTACACGCAATGCTACGGACGACTGCGCCGGCCACGCGGCCGAGCTGGCTTCTCGCGAGTGTTTCGACTTCAGCGAGAACGGCCGCCGATTGCTCTCTAAGAGAACAGCGGGCCGCAACGAGTTCGTCTTCACCCGCGCGCATGTCTGAGGCGAGGGCGCGGGAAGTTGATCTTCAGTCGTTGACGCCACTGGCATTCGACTCGGTGTCCGATTGCTTGAACCTGTATGCCGACCGCGATCGGACGGAAACGTTCGGCCGCCTCGTGCTGAGCGAGATCAGGCATTTCGGCGGTACAGCGCGCGTGCTCGACGTGGGCTGCGGTCGCGGGCTCAGCCTTAATGACGGGCACGGCGCCAGCGTCATCTCCCAATTTCGCGCCAACGGGAAGGAGCTTTGGGGATGCGAGCCTGATCCCGACATCGTCCCCAACCCGCTGCTCCACCACTTCGCCCGCGGCACGCTGGAAGAGGCGGAGCTTCCCGACGAATATTTCGACGTCGTCTACGCACATCTCGTCGTCGAGCACGTTGCCGACCCTGTCGCATTTCTCAGGAAGGCCTTTCGCATCATGCGTCCGGGAGGGCGCCTGCTGTTCATCACTCCCAATGAACGACACTACTTCGTGTGGGTGGCCCGCCTTGTCGCGGCGCTTCGTCTCGAAGACGCTGTCCTTCGCGTGATCAATAAAAGCGCTGCGGAAGCCCACTATCCGACGAAGTACCTCCTCAACAGTGCGAAGAAGATCGACCAGCTAGCGGATGAGGTCGGTTTTCGCGAGTCAAAGTTCGCATACTTCGAGCACGGGGACATCCGTTCCTACTTTCCCGGCCCTTTTCGTGTCATTCCGCTTGCGCTCGAACGCGTGATGCGGGCCGGCGGGCCAACAAGGCTACCAGGTCTCGTGGCAAGGCTGATTCGCTGAGCGGAGTAGCTATACGTGGAAATCAGTCCGCGATCAATTCTACGCGTGGTTTGGTCCGCAGAAAATCGTCCGTATTCAACTTGCCGGGACGGGATTTGTGGCGGCGCGTTTTCGACCCGTTACGGATTGCGCGCAGGACGGTACCGAGCCCGTACGTCAGCGGGCGACCTCACAAAGGAAATCCCCGAGCTTGCGCATCTGCTCGCGGCTGCTGAACTCTTCGATCCGTTGCGCATCCACTGGCGGAAGAAATCCCCACAACCGTTTCATCTCCGACCATTCCACGAGCGCCGACAGCAGCGCCTCCCTCGTCTGGAACACGCGTCCCGCACCTGCGCTCGTGATCAACTTGCTCGCTTCGCAGCTCTCAAGACCAATGGCGAGAATGGGTCGCTTCGCACTCAGATACTCGTAGACTTTCGCCGGAATGCTGCCGTCATCTCCCGGATGCATCCAGAGCAACAGAAGGAGGAGATCGGCTTCTGCCTGCCTAGCGATTGCCTCCGGATACGATACTGCGCCATATACCTTCACCGCTTCACCGAGGCGTCCATCCCGGATCGCTTCCCTCACGGGTTCGAGGTTCCTGCCGTAAAAGTCCACCTCGACACTATCAGGCGGCATCTCCAGCAGCGCTTCGAACAGAAGCTTGGGGTCGCGCTTATCGCGATAAATGGTTCCCGTGTACACGATCCGCAGCGTACCGGGGTTGGACCCATTGTTCGCGCTGATCGCGGCCGTTGATCTGCGCTGTGCAGCATTCGTCTCGGGTTCCGGATCGAGCGGCTCGAAGCCGCTGAGAATCTTGGCCGTCGGCTTCCCATGACTCTCCGCCAGTTCGTGGGCAATCGCCGCGGTAGCGCCGACGAATCCGGATGCCGACGAGAGGGTTCGTCGCTCAAGGAACTGGTCGATGCGCTTCCGGAAGTTGCTCCAGCGATAGTATGGACTACTGCTCCACAGGTCACGGAACTCCGCGACCCACGGAATGCCTGTAGACCGCGCGATGCCGGCCGCGGCCATCAGCGAAGTGAATGGCGGGCCGCTCGCGTAAATGACATCCGGCTTCCACGACTGCACGAGCTTCCGCCCCTCCTTCAACGCGAACGGCAACCATCCCACATTCGAGTCCGGGAGGTACATAGTGTTGGTATACAGCGTTTTGAGGACGTTTTTGAGGCCGCTGGTGCGAACTTCGAAACCAGACGCCACGTAATCGCCTCCGCCTTTCCTGTTTGCGAACCGTGCAGGCCCATCGACCTCGAATGAGCGCGTATATGTGACGCGGTCAGCTTCGATGGAGAGCGGCAGTGTGCTGCTGAACGGTTGGTTCGCGGCAGTCAGGACACGTACGTCCCATCCAAATTCCGTTAGGTACTTGGTCATCTTGCCCAGCCTGACCGCCCCTATGCTGTTGTAAGGTGGAAAAGAGTAGGAGACAATCAACACTCTCATGATCGACCGAATAGTGTGAACGCCGTCGAGGCAGATAGCGTGTGCAGGCTGGGAATGTAACGAACGCGAACACCATGGCTATTGGTGGCAGCTTCGATAGTGGCGAAGCAGAGGCGGCCATGCGTGTTGCGCACGGCCGCCTTGCCATCGGAAGTGGCGTGTCACGATTTGAGCCAATACGATCACTTCACCGGAAACGTGTTGTTCGGATGGTCCTGAAAACAGGACCATAGTCTCTGCGGAAATGAGTACGAACCTTCGGATCCGGGGATCCGACGGCGTCAGGTAATTGTTGCGCCCCAGCTGCAACACCACGAACAACGTACTGCCCGGACGGTACTCATACGGCACCACCGCGTTCTAGTTGAGCTTGCGGAGGTTTAACCTATCGAAGGACACCGTTGTGTTCTTGTAGCGCTTGAACCGGTCGCGTCATTCAGCGCCACCCTTCGAGCAGGACCCCGAAGGCGGTCGTGTTCCACTCGGACACGACCCTGTATTCGGGGTGGACGAATACGCTCGCCTCCCTCGCAGTTGATTGGTGCACCTGCGACCTTTCGGCGGAGTCGGTGCGAGCGAGATTGTACTCGCCCCTGCCGTGCCCGCACGGTTTCGCCTACCGCGCTTTCGCCGCCCGCTCGCGCCCGCTTGGCGGGGCCTGTCGCCGCGCCTCACGAACCAGTCATGAACACGATCTTCACCGTTGTTGGTGCCCGCCCGCAGTTCATCAAAGCCGCGGTCGTCTCGCGCGCACTTCGCGCACACCGCTCGCTGCGCGAGTGCTTCGTGCATACGGGCCAGCACTACGACGAGAACATGTCCGGCATCTTCTTCCAAGAGCTTGGCATGAGCCCGCCCGACGTGCAGTTGGCCGTGGGCTCCGGGGGCCATGGCGCGCAGACCGGCCGCATGCTCGAGGCGCTCGAGCGGGAGATGCTGGCGCGCAAGCCGCGATGCGTGCTGATCTACGGCGACACGAACTCGACACTGGCCGCGGCGCTGGCCGCGGTCAAGCTGCACATTCCCGTGGCGCATGTGGAGGCCGGACTGCGCTCGTTCAACATGCGCATGCCGGAAGAGGTGAATCGCATCGTCGCGGATCGCGTCTCGGACCTGCTCTTCACGCCCACGGACGACGCGGATCGAAACCTTGCCAACGAGGGCGTGCCATCCTGGCGCGTTCATCGCGTGGGCGACGTGATGCTCGATGCGGTGCAGCACGAGCTGTCGCAGCCGCAGGATAGCATCCTCGACTCGCTCGGCCTCGCCGCCGGGGGATACGTGCTCGCAACGATCCATCGCGCCGAGAACACCGATGTCACCGAGCGGCTCAAGGTCATCGCGGAGGCGCTGGAGCGCATTGCGGAAGAGGTGCCCGTGGTGCTCCCGCTGCATCCCCGGACCGCGCATGCCATGACGGCCAGCGGCATCACGCTGAATCGTGTCCGGCTGCTGGACCCGGTCGGGTACCGCGCGATGATCGCGCTTGAGGCCGGCGCCAGTATCGTCGTCACCGACTCCGGCGGCGTACAGAAGGAAGCGTTCTTCAGTCGGCGGCCCTGCGTCACTCTGCGTGACCAGACCGAGTGGACCGAGCTCGTGGATGCCGGCTGGAACCGCTTGGCGCCGCCCACCGACGTTCAGAGCATCGTGGACGCGACGCGGTACATGCTCTCGAACGTGCCCGCGACCGCTCCCGCCTTCTACGGCGACGGGACCGCCGGCGAGCGGATCGTCCGCGTGCTCACCGAACACTTTGGCGTCTGACCGCGCGCGGCGCTGCATTGCCGTTGCCGCTCCCCCGTTGACTCGCCGCTTCAGCCGCGGCCGAAGCGCAGCAGCCCGCTGTCGCCATCGCTGCCCGTCCGACGTCAGCGACGACAGTCAGTAATAGTAGGGCACGCCATCCGGCAAGAACATCGGATCAGTGGATTTCCGCCGACCCTTCCAGCTGCAACGCCGCCCCCGTCTGCCCCGACCGCCGCGACAACTCCAGCGAGCCCGAGTCCCCGCCGTACTTCATCCGCTGACGCTCCGGCATGAAGCTCTTCGACGTCACCACTTGCTCGCTGTGCCGCACCAGCCACCGCTCCACCGACGTCGCCAGAATCTCCGCCACCCGCTCCACGCTCGCCGCACGCACTCCATCCACGCTGCACATCACACTTAGGAAGAGGGGCTCCGTCCGCTTCCTGAACGTCTTGATCGGATAGTCGAGCGCCCACAGCCGCGCCGCTTCCACATCCGAGACCTTGCCCTTCGGCGGCATCGCGCGCGCGTATCCCCAGTGCAGCTGCAACTGGACATACCGGAACCGGTCCGCGCTGTGCTCGATCACCGACTGCAGCTCCTCGGGCGTCCGCGCGCGCTCCACGAGCCGCGCGACGTCCCGTGCGTTGATCTTGTCCTGCACCCGCGTCCGCGCCGTGCGAAGCGCCGAGGTGATTGACGCGCCGGCTTCCAGCAGCTCGTGGTACTGAAGCCAGCGAGCGCCGTAGATCAGAATGAGAACGAGCATTGCCGCGCCGGCCACCGCAATGGCGATGGTGAGCTGTGGGGGCGCGAAGGTCACGGACAGGCCAAGCATCGCCACCAACCCTGAGAGCCCGTACAGGACGAACAGGGACTGCCGCGGACCGACGCCAAGCGCCTGGAGCTGATGATGGATGTGGCGGCCGTCGGCGCGCGAGAGCGGCTCGCCGCGAAGCCAGCGCCGGAGCATCGAGATCCCCGTGTCGAGCAGCGGATACGAGAGCGCGAAGATGGGCGCGAGCCCGAACACCGCGCCGTCCGTGCGTGACATGCCCTTCACGGTGAGCACGGCGAGCAGGAAGCCCACGACAAGGCTGCCCGAGTCGCCCAGGAAGATTCGCGCAGGCGGCCAGTTGAACCGCAGGAACCCGAGCAGGGCGCCGATGAGGGCGATGGAGCTCCATACCACCGTCTTGTCGCCCAGATAGCCGGCCGAAATCGCCGTGGCGATGAGCGCGATGATCGCGACGCCGCCCGCGAGACCGTCGGCCCCGTCCACGAGGTTGAACGCGTTCGAGAGGCCGACGATCCACAGCACCGTCACCGGCAGGGCGAACATGCCGAGTTCGAACGTCACCCCCGGCGGCAGGATGACGTGCTCGATGCGGAAGCCGTACTGATAGACGACCAGCGCCGCCACGGTCTGCACGGTCAGCTTCCCGATCGGTGGCACACCCCAGATGTCGTCCGCGAGCCCGGCCACGAAGAGAATCGCCGCGCCCGCGGCCATCGCGAGCACGAGGGGCAGCAGGTGCAGGACGTGTCCCATGGAGTCGAACACCGCCACCGCCACGCACGTGAGCAGGAGCGCCACGAACACGCCGATGCCACCGAGCCTCGGCACCGCGTGCAGGTGGAGGTGCCGCTCCTCGTTGGGATGATCGAGGTACCCGAAGCGGTGCGCGGCACTGCGCACGATGGGCTGTACCATCGCACTGGTGACGTAGGCGACGGCGAACACGCCGACTGCCACGACTGCCGTCTTCGGCACGTGCAGGGTGTCCTGCACGATGTCCATCAACTCGATTGCTCTCACGTCGTGACTTGGATCCGTGTTGCAGGGAGGACTGTCAGCGCGATCGCCGGCACGGCCCGCCAGATTCCACCGCCCTCAGGAGGCTTCCTCCCGCATGAAGGGAGGTCACGTACGCTGGCAATTGTCCGGCCCGGCAGTGTCCGATCACCCGGCTTATGCAAAATAAGTGAAACTGGACCAGAGAACATGGCTGGCTTCGGCACCGCGCCTTTCAGGCCCGCTAACGACCATCGGACGTCGGGCCGGCGTCCGCCCAAACGGCAAGACTACACATTTGACTTCGTAAATTGACTCGTGTGACTCTAAAATAGTCAAGACGCGAAGCGGCGTCAGCCTGCTGTCGGCTCCAGCGCGGGCGCTTCCCGCCACACCTCGGCGTCCATGGCGGTGGATTCATACTCGATCACCGACTGCAGGATCTCGTCGAGCGACTTCGTCGGCGCGAAACCGATCAGGTTCGCGAGCTTGCTGACGTCGGGCACACGACGCGGCATGTCCTCGAACCCCACCTCGTACGCGTGGTCGTACGGGGTGTACGTGATCTCCGACGACGACCCCGTGAGCTCCACGATCCGGTGCGCGAGTTCGCCGATCTCGATCTCCTCGGTCGCCCCGATATTGTAGACCTGCCCCACGGCGTCCGGCTCCTCCATCAGCCGCATGAGCGCCTCCACCACGTCGCCCACGTCGCCGAAGCAGCGCAACTGCCGACCGTCGCCGTAGACGGTGAGTGGCTCGCCCGACAGCGCCTGCTGCACCATGCGCGGAACCACCATGCCGTACTGGCCCGTCTGCCGCGGACCCACGGTATTGAACAGCCGCACGACGACCACCGGAAGCTGCTTCTCGCGATGGTACGCGAGCGCAAGGAACTCGTCGAGCGCCTTCGAGCACGCATAGCTCCACCGGTGCTTGCTGGTGGCGCCTATCACCAGCTGACCGTCCTCCCGGAACGGAAGCTGGTCACTCAGGCCGTACACCTCGGAGGTGGACGCCACGAGCACGGGCTTCTTCTTCTTGTGCGCCACCTCGAGTACGACTTCGGTGCCGCGGACGTTGGTCTCGATGGTGTGGACCGGGCTCTCGAGGATGAGCCGCACGCCCACTGCCGCGGCGAGGTGGAACACGATATTGCAGCCGTCCATCACCTCGGCGAGCACGGGCTGGTTGAGCACGGACTCGATGGTGTAGGAGAACCGCGGATGTCCCTTCAGGTGCGAGATGTTGCTGAAGCGGCCGGTGGAGAGATCGTCGATGATGTGGACGTCGTCGCCGCGCGCAATGTAGGCATCGGCCAGGTGGGACCCGATGAAACCGGCACCGCCGGTAATGAGCACTCTCACGGCACCGCTCCGCGGCGGGTCCTGGGATGAAGGTCGTTCCTGGTCATTGGGTTGAGGCTTGGGTTGCCGGCGCTGCATCGTCGCGAGCGCCGGGGAGCCCATCCATTGCATCTGTCCGGCCAAACCAAGCGCGGGGCGGCTGAGCTCGTTTAAACCCCCTGTCATCCTGAGCGCAGCGAAGGATCTGCTTTTCGGCCCGACACCACAAGCAGATCCTTCGCTGCGCTCAGGATGACACACAACAAGCAGATCCTTCGCTGCGCTCAGGATGACAGGAGTTCGAGCTCCACGGCACGGTCCGCCAGGGTCGACGCGAGATAGCAGTGCATACCGCAACCCACGAGGCCGGCTGCGGAAAAGATCCGGCGATACTCGGACCGGGTGCGTTTATGCCAGCCGGCCATGTCGCCCTCCATCTCGTCGCCCGAGGTGAAGGCCTCGAGAAACGCCACGCCGACGAGCATCGCGGCGATGTGCCGCAGTCCGGGGCCGAGGGCCGCGTGCGGCACGTACTGGAGCATGTCCGCGCACACGATGAGGTCGTACCCTCGGCCCAGCCCGAGCTCCGCCAGGTCCTCGAAGCGACCCTGACGGATGTTGCGGCGCCGCCCGTGAAGACGCACGACGTACTCGCTGGGGTCAACGCCCACGTAGCGCACGCGCGGCCGCAGGCGGCGCAGCTCCGTGCGCCACGTGCCCTCGCCCGCCCCGATGTCCAGGACGGACCGTACCTTCCGCTGGAGGAAGTACTCGGCGACGCCCACCACGAGGTGCACCTTCCGCCGCACGGACTCCGGGGTATGCACGCGGGTACGGGGATCGCGATACCACTTCGCGAAGTACGCCTCGTCATACACCTTGCGATCGGCGACGGACGGCAACGGAGGAGTGACCATGCGGGAAGACATGTTGGGAAACGTGGCTCGCGGCGCGCGACGGGCCGCGCTCGTGATGCTGTGCGGCTCGCTCGCGCTCGGCGCCGCGTGCAGTGGAAATAGCAGGGAGGAGCAGGCGGCGGAACCCGTGCCCGCCACGTACGTGCGCGTGGAGAACCGCGCGTACCTCGACATGACCATCTACGCCTACCGCAGCTCGCAGCGCGTGCGACTCGGCACCTGCAACGGGAACAGCTCGGCGAAGCTCCTGATCCCCGCCAGCCTCATTTTCGGCAGCACGCCGCTGCGCTTCCAGGCGGACCCCATCGGGTCGAACCGGGCGCCGGTGTCGCAGGAGATCTACGTCTCGCCGGGCGACGAAGTGCAGCTCACCATCCCACCGGGCTGACGGGCTACACTCGCGTGCTGCGCATCCTCGCCGGACTCGCGGCCGCGGTGCTCCTCTCGGCCGGCGTGGTGCTGGGCGGGATCGCGGTGGTGGCCGTGCGGCGGAGTGAGGGCGTGTTCCTGCCCGCGGGCTATGTGGCGGTGATGTGCCTGGTGGCCGCGGGCCTGCTCGCCCGGCTCGCGCTGCGCATGCACGGCTGACGTCAGCCGGGTGGAGTGCCGCTGCCCGAGAGGTCCACCATGAACCCCTCGTTGAGGTAGGGGACCACGACGTCGAGCTTCTTGCCCTTCTCGAGACGCCGGAGCACGCTGCGCATCCGCGCCGCCTGCTCGACGATGGCCTCGAGCCGCTCGTCCTGGTCGGGGTCCATCGACGATTCGCGAAGCATCTCCGCATTCAGCATCACGCTGGCGAGCGCGTTGTTCAGCTCGTGCCGCAGGCCGAGCGCGAGCTGCTGCATGGCCTCGGCGCGCCGCTGCCGGGCGCCGACGCGCTCGCCGCCGAGCGCGACGAGGGAGACCGCGGCGAGCATCGCGGTGAGCGCGAGGAGTGCGCCGAGGGACCAGCGCTGTGCGCGGCGGACGATGCGCGGGACGAGGGTGGGCTCGCCGGAGGGCAGCAGCGCCGTCTCCACGACCATGCCGCCGGAGGCGGTGCTGAGCACGATGCTCTGCCGGAAAGGCGAGCCACTGGCGGCGGGCGCGCGGCTGGACTGCCAGAGCACGACGCCGGCGCGGTCCGTGATGCGCATGCCAAGGAGGGAGTCGTTCACCACTTCGCCGGTGCGCACGCCGGTGGTGTCGTAGTTCCATCGCGCTCCGGCGAACGACGTCGGCAGCAGCGGTGTTTCCGCGAACACCCGCTCGGCCACTGCGCCGACGACGACGGGCCGCAGGTAGGTGAAGCCGTACATCGCTGCCACGTGCCCGTCCGGGGCGATGAGGCGTGCGTACGCCACGCTGTGCTGCGCTCCTTCGTGGGTGATGACGAGGACGTCCGGCTCCGCGTTCACGGCACTGTGCGCGGCGAGCGTGCGAAGGGTGTCGGCGATGTGCCGTCCGAGCGAGCCGGTGGCCGACCCGCGCGTCTCGATGGCGCCGGTGGGCGTGGTGATGCGGAAGTAGCCCAGGCCGGCCGTCGCCGGCAGATGGTAGGCGGTGAAATAGGCGTCGCCGAGATGGACGATCTCGTCGAGGGCGGGTGGGTTCACGGGCCGGCGCGCGTTGCCGCTCACCGGCGCGAGGATGTCCGACCGTTGCTCGCGGAACCGGCGGAGGACGTCGGCGCCCATGAGGCGCCCCGCGTAGGCGGTGTAGTCGCGGAGCGTGTGCGTGACGGAGTCGTCGAGGGCTTGCTCGGCGCGGCGCGCCTGGAGTGCCACGACGGCGAGCGCGGCCACGATGGCCAGCACGGTGCCGGCGACGAGGGCGAGGCGGGTGGTGGTGCGCGCCTGGGGCGAGAGGGTCCGCGAGCCGCTGCTGCGCCTGGATTTCCGCTTCAATGGGATCATGATCGGGCTTTCGCGCGACATCGCGCTGGCTCAGGATACAGGCCGCGACTGCTGCCGGACAGAGACGGTCGCGCACGCGATGCTGACCATCCGAAGCGAAGGATCTGCTCTTCCTTCGGAGGGCGGTCATCGGACGGCGGCCTCTGTCGCCATTTGATCAGGGGGCTCGACCCGGTGCAGACCAGACCATGGTCGACGACCGAGGTCAGGGATCCGAGCGCCGGCGCCTCGTGTGCGCCGGCGAAGCCCATCGGCGGGCGGATGGCGGATGGCGGTTGTCGACTGGAGTGTGGGTCGCGCCGAATCGGCATGTCCTCCCGAAGGATGACGGTGGCCGAATACCGACTTCAGGATTCACACCCGGCGGGTCTTCAGCGCTTGACGTTCACGACCGTTGTTGAGCGGGGCGAAACCCATTTGTCATCCTGAGCGCAGCGAAGGATCTGCTTTGCCCCGTCGGCACAAGCAGATCCTTCGCTGCGCTCAGGATGACAAATGGGTCAGGATGACACGTCAGGCCGCGAGGCAGCCCTCCGGAACCCAGATGGGCCGGCTGCGCGTCGCGCCGATGCACTGGTAGCGCGCGGGAGGGAAGCCAAGGACGCCGATCTCGAGGGAGTCGCCGGTCTGCACGGGGATCTTCTTCCCGAGCAGGACGACGGCTTCATCGAACGAATCGCTTTCCACGACTCCGGCCTGGCGTACGGATTCCGGACCGGAGCTGATCGCAAACCGATATCTGGACATGTGAGCTCCGAGTTGGTTGCAGGGAGTAATACACCGGTCGGGCAAAAAGTTTTACGGGGGACGGGGGACGGGGGACGGGGGACGCTTGGCGCGAGCGGCCCGCTGGTGATTCCCCGCGCGGCCCGTCGCAAGGCGAACGAGTTCATCACGCGCACGTCGGCGTGTGGGCGATGGACAAGTACCTGCCGCCCCTGCTCGAGGTCATCTACGGCAAGCGCTCCGTCGCGGAGGCCGTGAGCGAGGCGGACGGCTAGCAGGAACGAGTGGACCCGCCAAGCATTGAACCACAGAGGAAGCAGAGGTACGCCGAGGACTACACGCCGGCACCAACCGCTGCAGCAGCATCATGCAGTCCTCTGTGGCCCTCCGTGTCCTCTGCGGTAATTGCCGCTATTCAAGAGCTTGAACCACAGAGGACACAGAGGCGCGCAGGGGACTGCATGAGGACAACAAGGAAGATGAGGCTGTATCGCGCAGTCCTCCGTGGCCCTCCGCGTCCTCCGTGGTGATTGCAGCTTACGAGTCTCTCGATCGCCACGGCCTCGCGGAGCAAGCAGTACGACACCCGCCATGATACGTCACGCGCTCGATGCGGACTCAGTTGTGCATGCCTGGATGCGGCATGATCCCCCAACTGCTCCAGGACTGGCTGACACTCCTCCTGCTGGGCGCGCCGGTGGCGTGCATCGCATGGACGGTGACGCACGAGGAAGTGTTCCGCGAGCCGCGCGAATGGTGCGAGCGCCAGAGTCGCACCTGCCGGCGCCTCGTCACGCGCAAGGCGTTCTATCTCTTCACGTGCGAGTACTGCTTCAGCCATTACGTGGCGGCGTTCTTCCTCGTGCTCACACGGTTCACGCTGCTCGTGCCCGGCTGGCGCGGCTACGTCATCGCCGAGTTCGCGCTGGTCTGGGTCGCGAACATGTACATGAGCCTGTTCGGGCGCCTGCGGCTCGACATCCGCCATGAACGCGTCGAGATCGCCGAGGCGGAGGCGCTGCCGCCGCAGCCACCACGCGGCGGCTGAGAGCAATCGTCACGGATCACGACGGCCACGTCCAGTCCCGCACCTCGGGCATGTCGTCGCCGTGCTCGCGAATCCAGGCGTGGTGCTTCTCCAGCATCGAGACGCAATACGCATGCGTCTCGATGCCCTCGGCCGATGCAGCGAGGCCCGGCACGCGCGCGACGACATCCATCACGAGATGAAAGCGGTCAATGTCGTTCATGACCGTCATGTCGAACGGCGTGGTCGTCGTGCCCTCTTCCTTGTAGCCGCGCACGTGCAGGTTGCCGTGGTTGGTGCGGCGGTAGGTGAGCCGGTGGATGAGGAAGGGATATCCGTGGAACGCGAACACGATGGGCTTGTCCGTCGTGAACAGCGCGTCGAACTCGTCATCGGACAGCCCGTGCGGATGCTCCTTCTGCGGCTGGAGCGTCATGAGGTCCACGACGTTCACCGCGCGCACGCGCACTGCCGGCAGGTGTGTGCGCAGCAGTGAGATCGCCGCCATCGCCTCGAGCGTGGGGACATCCCCACAGCAGGCGACGACGACATCGGGGCTCGTTCCGCCATCGGTGCTCGCCCATTGCCACGTGCCGAGCCCCTTCTCGCAGTGCTTCGCCGCCGCCTCGATGTCCATCCACTGGAGCTCGGGCTGCTTTCCGGCGACGATGACGTTCACGTAGTTGCGGCTGCGCAGGCAGTGGTCGGCCACCGACAGCAGCGTGTTCGCGTCCGGCGGCAGGTACACCCGCACGACGTCCGCCTTCTTGTTCACCACGTGATCGAGGAAACCGGGATCCTGGTGGCTGTTGCCGTTGTGATCCTGACGCCACACGTGTGACGTGAGCAGGTAGTTGAGCGATGCGATCGGCACGCGCCACGGGATGTCGCGCGTGGTGTTCAGCCACTTGGCGTGCTGGTTGAACATCGAGTCCACGATGTGGATGAACGCCTCGTAGCAGGAGAACAGCCCGTGTCGTCCCGTGAGGAGGTAGCCTTCGAGCCACCCCTGGCAGAGGTGCTCGCTGAGCACCTCCATCACGCGGCCGTCATGGCTCACGCTCACGTCCGTGGGCAGGATGCGCGCGGCCGACATGCGCGACGTGACCTCGAACAGGGCGTCGAGGCGGTTGGAGCTCGTCTCGTCGGGCCCCATCACGCGAAAGTTCGCCGTCTTTGCATTGCGCTCCATCACGTCGCGCAGCAGGCGGCCGAGCACGCGGGTGGCCTCTGCGTTCCTGCTGCCCGGCGTGCCGATATCCACCGCGTACTCGCGGAAGTCCGGCATCGCCAGATCCCTCAGCAGCAGTCCACCGTTCGCGTGCGGGTTGGCGCCCATCCGGCGGCCGCCCTGTGGCGCGATGGCCGCGAGCTCGGGGACGAGCGCACCGGTCTCGTCAAACAGCTCCTCGGGGCGATAGCTGCGCAGCCACTCCTCCAGCAGCGCGAGGTGCCCCGGATGCTCGGCGAGGCCCGCGAGCGGCACCTGGTGCGACCGGAACGAGCCTTCTGTCGGCTGGCCGTCCACCGTTTTCGGGCCGGTCCATCCCTTGGGCGACCGGAGCACGATCATCGGCCAGCGGGGCCGTTCCGTGCGGCCGTCGGCGCGCGCGGCGGCCTGGATGCGGAGGATCTCCTCGACCACCTCGTCGAGTGTGCGAGCCATCTGCTCGTGCATCAGCGTGGGGTCGTCGCCGGAGACGTAGTGTGGCTCGTACCCATAGCCGCGCATGAGGTCCGTCAGTTCCGCCTCCGGGATCCGCGCCAGCACCGTGGGGCCCGCGATCTTGTAGCCGTTCAGGTGCAGGATGGGAATCACCGCGCCGTCGCGCGCCGGATCGACGAACTTGTTCGAGTGCCAGCTCGCCGCGAGCGCGCCGGTTTCGGCCTCGCCGTCGCCGATGACGCAACAGACGAACAGGTCCGGGTTGTCGAATGCGGCGCCGTGTGCGTGGAGGAGGGAATAGCCAAGTTCTCCGCCCTCGTGGATGGAGCCCGGCGTCTCCGGCGCGACGTGGCTCGGGATGCCGCCGGGATACGAGAACTGCGTGAAGAGCCGCGCGAGCCCGGCGGTGTCCCGCGAGATGTGTGGATAGACTTCCGAGTACGTGCCCTCGAGGTAGACGTTCGCCACCACGCCTGGTCCCCCGTGACCCGGCCCCGCGATGAAGATCGCGTTGAGGTCGCGCTCGCGGATCACGCGGTTCATGTGCGCGTAGACGAAGTTCAGGCCCGGCGTGGTGCCCCAGTGGCCGAGCAGGCGCGGCTTCACCTGCTCGAGCGTGAAGGGCTCGCGGAGGAGTGGATTGGCGCGCAGGTAGATCTGCCCGACGGACAGGTAGTTCGCGGCGCGCCAGTAGGCGTCGATCAGGCGGAGCGAGTCGGCGGTAGCGGCAGCCGGGGATGCGGGGGTCGTCACGCGCCGGTCAACGGCAAGGTCGGGTCCAGTCGTCGTCGCCAATGCGCAAACGAGTGTACAAGCAGACCCTGGCGGTGATTGCAGCTCTCAAGAATTTGAACCGCCGAGGACGCCGAGGGGCGCGGAGGACTGCAGGAGAACACTCAGAGGAGATGGTGAAGCACCGTCGCACCGTCCTCTGCAGTCCTCTGTGGCCCTCTGTGTCCTCTGCGGTAATTGCCGTTAGTCAAGAGCTTGAACCACAGAGGACACAGAGGCGCGCAGAGGACTGCCTGTGAACATCAAGGGAAAATGAAGCCGTATCGTGCAGTCCTCTGTGGCCCTCCGTGTCCTCTGCGGTAATTGCCGTTAGTCAAGAGCTTGAACCACAGAGGACACAGAGGCGCGCAGAGGACTGCGAGAACATCAAAGGAAGATGACGCCGTGTCACGCAGTGCCTCTGTGGCCCTCTGTGTCCTCTGCGGTGATTGCCGTTAGTCAAGAGCTTGAACCACAGAGGCCACAGAGGCGCGCAGAGGACTGCCTGTGAACATCAAGGGAAGATGAGACCGTATCACGCAGCGCCTCTGTGGCCCTCTGTGTCATCTGCGGTAATTGCCGTTGTTCAAGAGCTTGAACCACAGAGGACACAGAGGCGCGCAGAGGACGGCCTGAGCACATCAAGGGAAAATGAAGCCGTATCATGCAGCTCCTCTGTGGCCCTCTGTGTCCTCTGCGGTGATTGCCGTTGTTCAAGAGCTTGAACCATAGAGGACACAGAGGCGCGCAGAGGACTGCATGAGAACATCAAAGAGGATCGTGAAGCAGTGTGGCGCAGTCCGCTGCGGTTCTCCACGTCCTTTCACCGCGCTCAGGGTGACACAAGCAGACCCTTCGCTGCGCTCAGGGTGACAACTGCTGCGCTCAGGGTGACAACTGCGGCACTCAGGGTGACATCTGCCCTTCAACCGGCCTCACGGATTCAACCAGTACGACAGCTTGACCAGGAACGTGTTGTTCGGATGATCCCGGAGCGCCGAGCCGTGTTCTTCCACTGGATGTGGTTGTTGTGGTTCCAGCCGTTGCCGAGCATCAGGCCTTCAGTGGTCCACTCGCCGTAGCCGTTGAAGTTGAGGGCGACGCGCTGCGTGAGCGCCGTGGGCGTGTTGAACTGCAGCGCGAACCAGTTGCGGAAGAGCTGGTCGTCGGCGCGCTGCTGGTAGCCGAGGTCATTGGACTCGAAGCCCGGCGAGAACCGCTGGTACACCGTCTGGAACCGCGTCACGTCCCCGCCGAACTTGCTGAACGAGATCCGCTCGGCATCACCCGTGAGCGACGTGCGCGTCGGGTCATAGGCGATGTTGTCGTCCGGCCGCTGGTAGGCGTGCACCGTGTTCGTCTGCAGCGCATCGATCGCGGCCGCGGATCCGCGGGCCGAGCTCAGCGCACCGAAAGTCTTTACCTCGTAGTTGTTGCTCCAGAACCGGCGACGCAGGTCCGCGCCGCCCACGTACCCGGCACTGCGCAGGTAAGGCGAGGAGCCAGGGTCGAGCGTGCGGTTCACGCCGGTGAGCATGATCCCCCATGTCGCCCTGGCCGTCAGTGGCGTCCCGCTGCACGCGCAGCACGCTGTAGTTCGTGCGCGGCTCGATGGCCGTCAGATCTCCACCCACGCGCGTGACGCCGTCCACCCGCTGCGTGACCGCGTCGAGCAGCCCGATGGAGATACCGTTGGCGAGCCGTCCGGTGACCTTGCTTGCCGCCGCGATCGGCGTGGACCTGGGGCTCGACGCGTCGCCGTAATTGCCGGCGAGCTGCGGGCTGCGCCCGATGCGCCGCGAGTAGAACAGCCCCGTGCACCCGCTGTCGATGTCGCCGCAGCTGGTATTGAAGGTGAAGATGCCAGAGCCCTCGAGGAAGAACGGGCGCCGCTCGTCGTAGAAGGTCTCGAATGCCGTGAGGTTGAGCTGCGCGGGGTCGGCCTCCACCTGCCCGAAATCGGGATTGATCGTGGCGTCGAGCGTGAGGCCGGACGAGATGCCGTACTTGAGGTCCGCGCCGGCAGTGACCTTGTTCGGGTGGTTGTAGCGGCCGAGCGCGCGGCTGCTGCCGTAGTCGCGTGTCTCGCTCTTCAGCACGGTGTAGGGCAGCAGTTCCAGCCGCCGCGGCGACGGCAATGCGCCGATGCCGCTCAGCGTGCCCGCCTGCGACACGAATCCCTGCGTGGCGTGCTTGAGCAGCGGCCACGAATCGCGCCGACCCGTGCGCGCCACCTCGCGAATGACCATGAAGCCGAAGGTGTGCTCGCTGGCCGGCGCGAAGCGCATCTGGCTGAACGGGATGCGAAACTCCGCCACCCAGCCCACGGAGTCGATCCGCGTGGCGACATCCCACACGCCGTCCCACGAGCCATCCTCGTTCCCGTCATTCGTGATGTAGTAGTCGCGCTTCACGCCGGCGGGGTTCGTGTTGAATTCGTACGCCGTCTTCTTGTCGTGATACGAGTCGACCACCAGCGTGATCTGCTCCGAGTTCGTGCGAACATCGCGGCGCGAGAGCGCGGAGATGATGCTGTCCGGCGCCGGGTCGAACATGCGCGCGCGGACATAGAGGTACTTGTCGTCGTAGGTCACGCGCACCTCCGTGCGGAAGCGCGAGGCCTTGCCCTCGTCGGGCTGCATCTCGAGGAACTGGTCGATCACCTGGGCACCGGCCCATGCGAGGTCGTCGGTGCGGCCATCGAGAACAGGCGGCGTCACCACACGCGACGCCGCCGCGGCAGTGGGTGTCGCCTCCGGCGCAGTCTCGCCGGCAGCGACCGGTTTCGAGACCGCACTGCTGGCCAGCGACGGTGCCTGCGGCTGGGCAACTGAGGCCAGCCCGATGAGGGCGGCTGACGCAAGGAGGAAAGAGGGGTAGCGCATGGAGCATCCGGGTGGGGGGATGCCGGGTAGGACAACGTCTTCGGCGAAAAGGTTGAAAAATCAGCAAACGATGGAAACTCCGTACGGAGCGCGCTCCAGCGGCTGGCGGAGCGCCGTGCGCAGGAGCGCCGACCGCGTTTAGCTTTCGGCTCGCACCGTCCGCCTCTTTCTCCGCTGCTGATGCCTGCCATTCGCCCCGCCCTCGCCGCCCTGGCCGCCGCGCCCGCCACCACGACCGTCCGCCGACTCTGGAAGGCGCTCACCCCCGAGGAGAAGGCGCAGGCCGTGAGCGCGTGCCTGAACGACGACGAGAATGGCTGGGTGAAGGCGACGACACGCACCTCCGTGGCAGCGGCCCTGAAGTTCCGGCCGCAGACGGTATCCACCTGGCCGCGGGCGAAGCTCGTGGCGGAGGCAGTGCGGTTGCCCCTGGATGACGCGCAGCTGCTCAGCGCGTACATCGTGGACCTGCACCTGGGGCACCGCCGGCCCATGATGGGCGCCTTCCTCGACGCCCTCGGCATCCCGAACGACGAGGGGCGCATCGACTCCGAGAACGTCGAGGTGCCGGTGCAGGATGCGGCGAAGGTGGCGCAAGCAGCGAACGACCTCGCCGCGAAGTTTTCGCGCGACGAGGTCGTCACCTATTTCCTCACGCTGCTCCTGCAGGATGCCGCCGTGTGGGCGGCGCTCATCCCGTGGCTCGAGGCCCTGCCGCAGGACGGCTGAGGAGGGCTAGTGCCGGACGTGCGGTGAGTAGCTGATGCCGTCCGGGCTGGCACCCACCGCGCCGACACCGACGATCTTGAAGCTCTGGAGGTCCAGCGCCGCGACCTGCCCGGTGTTGTTCAGCGTGATGTAGGCGACGTCCGCGATGGGGTCGAAGGTGACGCCTTCCGGGCCCGCGCCATCCACGCCGGGAGGGCCGCCGTCGCGCAGCACGATTGTCTTCTCCTTGGCGAGGTCCACGCTGGCGAGCTGGCGATTGGAACCCACCTCGTATGCCCAGATCTTGTTCCCCGCGGGATCATTCACCACGGCCACGCGGCCGGTGCGCGAGATCCCGATGCGATACGCGGACCCGAAACCGGTAAGGGTGGCGATCGTCTCAGCCTTCTGCGTGTCGATGATCGTCACGGTCTTCGCCGAGTTGCTGCCGACCCAGAGCAGCAGGCCACCGGGCGTGGTGGCGATGCCCTCGTCGTTCGGTGCAGACGGATACGTGCGCGTCGTGCGCCGCGTCTCGAGGTCGAACTCGGTGACGGTGCCGTCCGCGATGTTGGCGGTCCAGGCGCGGCGGCCGTCGCGACGTACGGCCACCATGTGCGAGCCGCGGCCGTTCGTCGCGAGCGCGGTGTCCACGCGGCCCGAGGCGAAGTCCACCACCACCAGCCGCTGCGAGGTCTCGCTGGTAACGACGATCTTCGCGCCGTCCTGGATGAACGCGGCGCCGTGCGGGCGCTTGTACTCACCGAGGTCGATCGTGCGCACCACGGCCAGCGTCGGGGCGGCGAGGTCGATCACACTGAGCGTGTTGCCCACTACGTCGCGGGTGCCGTAGTTGGTGACCACGGCCCAGCGGCCGTCCTGCGAGACAGTCGTCTCGTGCGGACCCACGCCCACGGGCAGCGTGGCGAGCGTCTTCAGCGAGGCGGCATCGAGGATCGTGGCGGTCGCGGCGCCCTGGTTGGCGACGACGATGAGTCCGGCGCGCGCGGCGGGATCCGGCCGCGCGTTCTCGGTCACGCGGTTGGCGCGCGCGGAGTCGAAGGGCGAGCGCTGGCCCTGGCGGGACTGGCCGGGCATCGGCTGGCCCTGCGGCGGTTCGTTGCTGGAGGACGCGCACGCGGCAGCGAGCGCGAGGATGGAGCAGAGCGTGGTGCGCAGCGTCTTCATCATGGCGCAGGGAGTGAAGTGGTCGGGTAATGTGGGCGGGCCCGGCGTGCGGGCGCCAGTAATACACCACACCCGCCATCTAGACACCGGGCGCAGCCGGCTCCCCTTCCGGCGTCATCCGCACGGCGCCGGAATGGCGCGGTGCGGGCAGCAGCACGGTGAAGGTCGTGCCCAGCCCCACTTCGCTCTCCACGCGCACCGTGGCGCCGATGAGCTTCGCGAATGTCTGCACGATGGACAGCCCCAGTCCCGTGCCGCCGAACTGCCGCCGCGTCGAGCTGTCGCCCTGCTCGAACGGCTCGAACACCTTCTCGATGCGGTCGGCGGGGATGCCCATCCCGCTGTCGCGGACGATGATCTCGCGGGGCGAGCCGGTGCCCTGGTCGGCCACGACGCGCACCAGCACCTCGCCAGCTTCGGTGAACTTGATCGCGTTGCCGACGAGGTTGATGAGGATCTGCCGCAGCTTGCCGGCATCGGTGACGATGGGCTCCAGGCGGTGCGGCAACTCCCCGCGCAGCGCCAGCCCCTTGGCCTCGGCCGTCGACTCCAGCATCGCGAGCGTGTCGGTCACGAGGGTGTCCACGGCCACGGACTCGCGCTCGAGCTCCATGCGCCCCGCCTCGATCTTGGCGACGTCGAGCACCTGGTTGATGAGCGAGAGCAGGTGCATCCCGTTGTCGAGGATGCGCTCCGTGTACATGGTGGCGTCGGGGGCGAGCGGCCCCGACTTGCCCCTGAGCATCGCGCGCGAGAAGCCGATGATGGCCGAAAGCGGCGTGCGCAGCTCGTGGTTCATCCGCGTGACGAAGTCGCTCTTGGTGCGATTGGCCGTCTCGGCGGAGTTCTTCGCGGAGCGGAGCGCCTGCTCGATGGCCTTCCGCTCGGTGATGTCGTGCCACACGGCCAGCAGTACCACGCGTCCCTGAAGCTTGAGCGGGGTGAGCGTGACCTCCACCTGGAACTCGCTGCCGTCGTCGCGGCGATGCGTCCACTCGAAGCGGTGGTAGCCGGACACGCGCGCACGCTCGCGCACCTGGCCCGCCACGACGACGGAGAGCCGGCCGTCGGGCTGGCGAAGCGGCGAGAGTTCTGCCGGCCGCCGGCCGGCGAGCTGGTCGAGCGAGTCCACGCGCAGCATGCGGAGGGTGGCGTCGTTGCAGTCGAGGATACCGGCCGCGTCGTACAGCATGTGCGCGTCGGTGGAGCGCTCGAAGAGCAGCCGGAAGCGCTCGTCGGATGCTTCGCGCTCCGTGACGTCGACGCCCGCGGCGATCAGCCCGTGCACCGGCTCAGCGGCGCCGGCGCGGAGTGGCGTGATGTTCCACAGCACGACGTGCCTCTCGCCGTTGGGGTTGATCACGGGGCCTACGTGGTTGCGGATCTGGTGGCCGGCCAGGACTCGGGCGATTCCGGTGCGCATCCGGTCGCGATGCTTCGGCGTCACGAACGTCTCGGCATAGTTGCGGCCCATGGCCTCGGTGCGCGGCACGCCGAACAGTGATTCCGCCTCGCGGTTCCACTCGAACACGGCGCCGCTGCCATCCAGCCCGACGATCGCGCTCCCTGCTGTTTCCACGAGCGAGCGGAACAGGGCCTCGCCGCGCTCCAGCGCATCCGCCTGCACGAGGAGCTCCTGGTTCTGCAGCTCGAGCGCCTGCGCCTGGACTGCGCGCTCCTCTTCCACGCGGCGCGCCACGGTGACGTCGCGCAGGAGCGTCACGGCGGCGTGCGGGCGCGCGTCGTCGCCGCGGAAGAGCGGGTTCGTGTTGACACTCAGCCACCGCTCGCTGCCGTCGGCCTGCGTGGTGGACACCACCTGCTCGCGGATGGGCTCTCCGGTGGCGAGCGTGACGCGACTGGGCAGGCCGTGTTCGGGGACAGGCGCGCCGTGCTCGTCGTGGAGGTTGCGCGCCACCTGCGCGATGTCCTCCGCCGTCGCGGTGGGCGGCAGGCCGAGGATGCGCAACGCGCTCGGGTTCCACGAGATGGCTTCGCCGCCGTCCGCGACGAGGAGCATGCCGTCGATCATCGCGTCGAGCACGGCGCGCGTGCGCGACTCGCTCTCGGCCAGCGCGGCGATCGTGTTGGAGAGCTGCTCCTGCGTGGGCTGGAGGGCGATCTGCACGCCGAAGGCAATCGCGATGAGCAGGAGGATGACGCAGGCCGCCTCGAGCATGAAGAGGCGGTCCACTTCCGATGCCCATGCGGATTCCAGCTCGTCCACGACGTGCTCGATGGCGACGGCGAGGCGTTTCTGCTGCACGAGCAGCGTGTCGATCTGCGCCGCGGCCGCATCCGGTGTGGTGCGCAGGGCGCCGTCGCGCACGGAGTCCTGGAGCGCCACGAGCGCCTCGTAGTCGACGGCGGCGCGGGAGTCGGGGGGAATCACGCCGTCGCCGGTGGTGACGTCGCGCAGCTGCTGGGCGGCGGCGTGCAGCTCGTTCACCGTGGCCTCGATCTTCGGCTGCCACAGGGCGCGCTCGCCGGGCGTGGACCCGCGCGCGAGCAGCGTGAGGGCGACCAGCCGCTCGCTCAGCATGCGCTGGTGTCCGGCCACGTTCATGCGCGCGCCATCGATGCGCTGGCGCGACGTCTGCGCGACGAGCAGACCGAGCATGGCCACGGCCACGGCCAGGACGGCCAGGACGGCGACGCTCATGCGGCGGCCGAGACGACGACGGGTGGGGCGGGCGGAGCTCATCGTCAACAGGACAGTCCGCGGGGCGGGACGTCACACCTGGCGGGTGAGTCGCGCCCGCCGCCCGCCCGTACTTGATGTCGGATTACCGGGAGTCAGCTTCTGTCGTCGCCGGCGAAAAGCAGATCCCTCGCTGCGCTCGGGATGACAGGGGGTGGCGACGGACCTGCTGCTTGACGCCCTTGCGTCAGCCGTCCACGACCTCCGGAGGCAACTCGATGTGCCGCGTGCCGGCCGGCAAGCCGTACCCACGGCCCGGTGCGGGCGGAGTTTCCCATTGCGGCGCGGGAGGCATGAGCGAAGCGGGGGGCGCGATGGATTCGTCGCCCACGATGCGGGGACGCAGACGCGGGTCGTCGCGGTGGGTGGTACGGCGGTGGGTGGCCATTGAACGGGAGGTTATCTGCGGACGGGTCTGCTCTGCCCGTCTTACGGACGCCACCCGGCCCGTGTTGCAACGCCGCGCGCTCGTCCGCCGGAGACACACACGGCCCCGCGACGTTCCGCGAGGCCCATTGGTCGTGGCCGGCGCTGTGCGCCGGATTCCACCTGTCAGTTCAGTCGGCCGTACCGAGCCGAAGCAACGCGTCCGCGTCGAGCGCCCGCCAGTTCCTCGGATAGCTCCACACCCGGCGCACGCATTCGCGCGAGTTGAGGACGAGGCATCGCTGCCCCTTTGCCCATACCTGCGGGGTGATCACTTCGCGCACCGCCCACTCCACGCCGTGTCGATCCACCACGACATGGGGGTACTCCTCGTTGGCCGCGCCGCCGTTGGCAGGAAACACGTGACCGTTTGTATCTACGCTCCAGGACACCAGGGCACCTACGACTGTGCTGGCGGGACTGCGATGCTGACGACGCCAGCACCCTCGAACCCTCACCAAGTGTTCATTGGAAGCTTCGTGCCGCGACACGCGCAACCGCCCGCCTTCCAGACGCACGCTGCCCGGTGACGGCGTGCGCCACCGGGCAGGCGTTGCGGAGCGTTGCTCACACGAAGGTGGCCTCGGCTCTCGACTGGCAACAAGTCAAGATCCGTGCCCCCTGACGACGGGAGTTACATGCCGCCGAGCAGGTTCTCGATGCGCTTTTCCGAGGCGTCCATCGCGCGTCCCTCGAGGATCGCCCGCAGGAGGTCGTCTACCTCGAGCTCGAAATCGTCGGGGAACTTCCGGTTCTCAGGGAAGCGGATCACGGCGCCGATCACCAGGGGGAAGTGCGGCTCCGCGTCGGGGTCCTCGCCCTCGCCCTCGTCGTCGTCCGCCTCGTCGTCCTCGTCGTCGTCCTCATCCTCTGCCGCGGCTTCCTCGTAAGCGGTCACGCCGGCCGACGCCGCCCACGGCTCGCCCTCATCCTCGTCGTCCGCGCCGTCGGGCGACACGCTGTCCTGGATGTCCTGCATGGCACGCTCGGGCAGCAGCGCGCTCAGCTCGCCGCGGACGCCACCATCCTCCTCCCACGCCGCGCCCACCACGATCACCGGCTCGCCGAACGCGTCACTGGCCAGGAAGGCGTCCACGAGCGGAGCAGGATACGCATTCACCGCGAGCAGCACGTCCTTCGGACCGGCGCGCGTGAACGCCACCGGCTGCTCGCCCGGTGCGGCACCAGGGCGGTCCAGTCGCTCGATGCGTAGCAACAGCGGCTCCGGCACGATGAACGTGAGCGGATTCTCCCGCGTGAACGGGCCCCGCGGCTCGGCGGGCTCGGACGGCCGCGTGTCGTCGAACGCGTCGGGTGGAGAAGCACTCATCCCGGAAACCTAACCGCTCAGCAGTGAATCGATGGCATCACAGAGGACGTCGATCGTGTACGGCTTCGGGATGAACAACGTTCGGTCATCGAGCGGCAGCTCGCGGTCATTGGCGGTGTAACCCGACACGAAGATCACCGGCACCGCGGGCGCCAGCCCGCGCAGCGCCGAGACCATCTCCACGCCGCCCATCACGGGCATCATCACGTCGCTCACCACCACGTCGAGCGTGGACTCCATCGCCTGGAACTGGCGAAGCCCCTGCTCGCCGTCAGCGGCGTCGACGACGGAGAACCCGCTGCGCTCCAGCAGACGCCGCACCTGTGCCCGCACCCTCGGCTCGTCTTCCACGAGGAGCACGCGGCCGCGCGAACCGGTGGCGGGGTGCTCGCCCGACAAGCGGTTCAGGTCCTGGTTCCGCGTGCGCTCCACGTACGGCAGGTACATGCTGACGCGTGTGCCCTTGCCGGGCGTGCTGTCGAGCACGATGCCGCCGTCGGACTGGCGCGCGATACCGTACACGGTTGCCAGGCCGAGGCCGGTGCCGAGGTGCGGTCCTTTCGTGGTGAAGAACGGCTCGAAGGCACGGGCGCGCGTTGCCTCGTCCATGCCGATGCCCTGGTCCTGCATGACCAGGTTCACGTACATGCCCGGCACCACGCCGGCGAGCGATGCTTCCACTGCCGACAGCTCTCGCCGGCCGGTGGTGATCGTGAGCGTGCCGCCCTCGGGCATCGCGTCACGCGCATTGATCGCGAGGTTCACGATCACCTGCTCGAGCTGCCCTGCGTCGGCCACGACGGTGAGGGCTCCGGGGTCGAGTTGCACGTCGGTGTGCACGCGCGGGCCGAGGGCGCGCACGAGCAGGCGCGATACGTTCTGCACGACGGCGTTGACGTCGAGCAACTCGGCGGCGCGCACCTCGCGTCGGCCGAGCGAGAGCAGTTGTCGAGTGAGTGCTGCGCCCCGCTCGGCGGCCTCGCGGATGTCCTTCACGTCCTCGCGGAGCGGGCTCCCGACCGGGAGGTCGCGCTCGATGGACTCCGAGGCGCCGAGCACGATACTGAGCAGGTTGTTGAAATCGTGCGCCACGCCGCCGGCGAGGCCGCCCACCGCTTCCATCTTCTGGGCCAGGCGGAGCCGGTCCTGTACGTTCCTCTGGCGCTCGAGCATGCGCATCTCGTCGGTGACGTCGTGCGCGACGATGAGCCGTGACTGGCGCCCGTCGAGCACGAAGTCCTTCGCGACGATCTCCACCTGGATGAGGGTGCCGTCCTTCTTGCGGTGCTCGACGCGCCGGGGCGTGGACGTGGCAAGCTCGTTGTCCGGCGTCACGGCAAAGTTGCGCGCCTCTTCGGGGGTGCGGATGTCGAGCAGCGTCATGGAGAGGAATTCCTCCTCCGTGTAGCCGTAATGCGCGACCGCGGCGGGATTCACGGCGCTGAAGCGCAGCGTCTCGACGTCGTACACCCAGGTGGGCAGCGGCGTGACCTCGAAGAGCGAGCGGTAGCGGCGTTCACGCTCCTCGAGCTCGCGCTTGTGGCGGTCACGCTCGGTGACGTCCTCGATGACGGCCACGCTTCCCACGACGCGGCCCTGATCGTCGAACATCGGGGACGCGGAGATCTCCGCCGTGAAGCTGCTGCCGTCCTTTCGCCGGAGCAGGAGCTCGTACTTTTCCGCCGCGCCGCTGCGGCGTCCCTCCATCTGCCTGGCCACGTGCGCGCGGTCGGCCTCCGTCGCGGCGAACTCGGACATCACGCGGCCGATGATCTCGCCGGGCTCGTAGCCGGTGAGGGCCGACATGTGGTCGTTGGCATAGAGGGCGCGGTCCTCACTGTCCGTGACGACGAGGGCGACGTTCAGCGTCTCGGTCATGGCCTTGAGCCGCGCTTCCGTGCTCCACCCCGCCTCGGTCGCGAGCCGGTAGCGGACGTCGCGCACGACGCCCACCACGAAGCCGTCAGGCAGCGTTCGCGAGAGGATCTCGACCGGGATCTCGTCGCCAGAGGAGGTGCGCAGCCGGCGCAGGCTGAAGAGCGGCTTGCCGGACCGCACGCGCTCGCGCTGCGGGGGCTGCCGCTCGAGTTCCGCGGCCGTGATGAGCTCGGACGGATCGCGCCCGATCAGCAACTCGCGCTCGATACCGATCATGCGCGCAAACGCTTCGTTCACCGCGACGATGCGATGGTTTGCGTCGGCAACGACGATGCCGTCGGCAAGGTGCTCGAAGATGCTGGCGTAATCGGGGGTGGTCATCCGTCTCGGCGCGTGGTGGTCATCACCTATTCAGTGTCGGCTTGTACGGCGGAAAGTTGCAGTGACAAGCAGATCCTTCCCTTCGCTCAGGATGACAAGAAGCAGATCCTTCCCTTCGTCGCTTTCGCTCCTCGAGGGCAGGCTGCTGCGCTCAGGATGACAGTAGGTTTCGCCGCGCCCAGCAACGGTCGTGAGCGTCAAGAGTTGATGAGCCGCCGGGTGTGAAT
>JBBRZK010000027.1:0-43328 GCA_038236775.1 Gemmatimonadales bacterium | reverse complement strand
GGGCGCATGAGGGTCGATAAAGCGGCAAGCAGATCCTTCGCTCCGCTCAGGATGACAGGTACCGCGGCAAGCAGATCCTTCGCTCCGCTCAGGATGACAGGTACCGCGGCACGCAGATCCTTCGCTCCGCTCAGGATGACAGGTACGGCGGCACGCAGATCCTTCGCTCCGCTCAGGATGACAGGTACCGCGGCAAGCAGATCCTTCGCTCCGCTCAGGATGACAGGTACGGCGGCAAGCAGATCCTTCGCTCCGCTCAGGATGACAACAACGGGGTGGCGCACCGATAGCAGCGCGAAGCTGGACCATGGCTGAACGCCGCCCGGGACGCTCGCGCGCAGGTGGGCCATCGCTGTTCGCCGCGAATGCGCCTCCGCAGCCGCTCGCCGCGCGCATGCGTCCACGCACGCTTGACGAGTACGCCGGGCAGCGCCACCTCCTCGCGCCTGGCAAGCCGCTCCGCGAGAGCATCGAGCAAGGGACCGTCACCTCCATGGTGTTCTGGGGTCCCCCTGGCACGGGCAAGACGACGCTCGCGCGCCTGATCGCCGGCTACACCGATCGCGAGTTCGTGCCGTTCAGCGCAGTGACGGAAGGCGTGCCGCGCGTCCGCGAGATCGTGCGCGAGGCCGAAGACCGCCTCGAAACCGGGCGGGGCACGATCCTCTTCGCGGACGAGATCCATCGCTTCAACAAGGCGCAGCAGGATGCCTTCCTGCCGCACGTGGAGGCGGGCACCATCACGCTCATTGGCGCGACGACGGAGAACCCCAGCTTCGAGATCAATGGCGCGCTCTTGTCGCGCGTGCGGGTGTTCGTCCTGAAACCCCTTTCCACCGAGGAGATCGTCGGCGTCATCCGCAGCGCCCTCTCCGATTCGGAGCGGGGACTCGGCGCGCTGGGACTCTCGGTGGAGGACGACGCCGTGGCGCTGCTCGCGCGCGAAGCCGATGGTGATGCGCGGCGCGCGTTGACGATTCTCGAGGCGGCGGCGCAGCACGTGGGCGCGGGTGGGCGGATCGATGTTCAGGTCGTGCGCGATGCGGCGCAGCTTCGCTTCTCGCGCTACGACAAGGGCGGCGAGGAGACGTACAACATCCTGAGCGCGTTCCACAAATCGCTGCGCGGGAGCGATCCGCAAGCGGCGCTGTACTGGATGGCGCGCATGCTCGAGGGCGGCCAGGATCCCATGGTGATCTTTCGTCGCGCGATCGCGATGGCGGCCGAGGACATCGGGTTGGCGGATCCGGAGGCGCTCAAGCTGGCGGTGGCGGCGCGTGACGCGTATCACATGCTCGGCGCGCCGGAGGGGTACCTCCCCATGGCCCAGATGGTGATCTACCTCGCGACCGCGCCCAAGTCGAACTCCAGCAAGGTCGCGCTCACGGCGGCCCTCGAGGCGGCGCGGGCACATCCAGCGGAGGGGGTGCCGCTGTCCATCCGCAACGCGCCGACCCGCCTGATGAAGGAACTGGGGTACAACGAGGGGTATCAGTACGCGCATTCGGTGCCCGAGGCATACATCCCGCAGGAGTACCTGCCCGATGCGCTGGCCGGCTCGGCGTTCTACACGCCCGGGCCTTTCGGCTTCGAGAAGGAAATCGCGAAACGGCTGGCCTGGTGGGAAGAGCTGCGGCGGCGTGCACAGGGTGGTGCCGAGCCGAACGAACATTCACGAACCGAGGAGTAAGTCATGCGTCGTCTCATGTTGGGTGCGGCCGTTGCCGCGGTTGCAGTGGTCGCGGGGTGCAGCGCCCTCGGCAAGCAGGCGTTCCAGCAGCCCATCGTCCACCTCCAGGACGTGCGTCTCAACGGCGTAGGGCTCACCGGCGGCAACCTGGACGTGAAGCTGAGCGTGTACAATCCCAATGGCTTCCGGATGGACGCCACGCGGATGACGTACAACCTGGTGATCGGCGAGAACGTGCCGCTCGCGACTGGCACGGTGGACAGCCGCTTCACGGTGAACGCGAACGATTCGAGCGTCGTGACGGTGCCCGTGAGCTTCACCTACAGCGGCATCGGCGCGGCGGGCCGGCAGCTCATGAACACCGGCGGCGTGGACTATCATGTCAACGGCGACGTGACGGTGGGCACCGTCGTGGGTAACTTCACCGTTCCCTACTCGGCGACCGGCCGCTTCAACGCCCTCACCGGCGCTTCGCGCCAATAAGAGGCACGCGCATCTCACGCATCCTGATCAACGTCACGCCGCCGGTCGAGCGGGCGCTGCTCGTCGGCGCCCCGCTCAAGCGGGCCGGCGCCCGCAAGTCGCTCGACGAGCATCTCGCCGAGCTGGAACGCCTGGCCGATACGGCGGGCGCGGTGGTGGTCGGCGTGCTCACCCAGCAGCTCGACCGTCCGCATCCCGGCACGTACCTGGGCAAGGGCAAGATCGAGGAACTCAAGACGATGGTGGGCGAGCGCGACGTCTCGCTCATCATCTTCGATGACGAGCTGTCGCCGAGCCAGGGGAAGAACATCGAGGACATGGTGGGCACGCGCGTGGTGGACCGCGCGGAGCTGATCCTGGACATCTTCGCCACGCGCGCCCGCAGCAGCGAGGCGCGCATGCAGGTGGAGCTCGCGCAGCTCG
The DNA here is from genome assembly GCA_038236775.1 of Gemmatimonadales bacterium. GTDB lineage: Bacteria > Gemmatimonadota > Gemmatimonadetes > Gemmatimonadales > Gemmatimonadaceae > AG11. The sequence goes on along the minus strand of JBBRZK010000027.1, from coordinate 40,732 downwards.
AGTACACGCTGCCGCGACTGACGCGCATGTGGACGCACCTCGAGAAGTTCCGCGGCGGCATCGGCGTGCGCGGTCCCGGTGAAACGCAGCTCGAGACCGACCGCCGGCTCATCAACCACCGCATCAAGCTCCTGAAGGAGCGGCTCGCGCACGTGCAGCAGAACCGGGCCGTGCAGCGACAGAGCAGGGCCAGCTCGTTCAAGGCCTCCATCGTGGGCTACACCAACGCGGGCAAGTCGTCGATCCTGCGCGGCATGACGGGCGCGCAGGACATTCACGTGGAAGACCGGCTGTTCGCCACGCTCGACCCGCTCACGCGGGAAGTGGACCTCGGCGAGAACGCCCAGGTGCTGCTCACGGATACGGTGGGCTTCATCCGCAAGCTGCCGCATCACCTCGTGGCCTCGTTCCGCGCCACGCTCGAGGAAACCCGTGACGCGGACCTGCTGCTGCACGTGGTGGACGCGAGCCACCCGTTGTGGGAGGAGCAGCGCCTCGTCGTCGACGACGTGCTGCACGACCTGGGGATCACGGAGCAGCCGGTGCTGCTCGTGTTCAACAAGATGGACCTGCTAAGTGAGGAAGCGGCGCTCGCGCTGCAGGAGCGCGTCACGGCCCTCGTGCCGAACGCGGTGTTCGTGTCCACCGAGGCCGAGCATGGGCTCGACCCGCTCTTCCGCGCGTTGCGTGGCGCGATGCGGGCGCGCCGGCCGGTCGCCGAAGTCTGGCTCCATCCGCGCGACGGCAAGCTCCTCGCGGAAATCCACCAGTACGGCGAGGTGCTCGACCAGCGCAGTGAGGGCGTGCAGATGGTGATCCGGGCGCGACTGCCGGAGCGGCTGCGCGGCCGGCTCGAGCAGGCGGGCGCCGACGTGCGGATCGTCAACGGCGTGCCCGCAACCCCGATCACGAGCTGAGCCAGCCTTCGCGCGCGCGGCGCCGCTGCTAGGTTTTTCCCATGCCGCGCGTCCTCGTCGTCACGTATCAATGGCTCCCGATGTTCAGCGCCGGGGTCAGGCAGGTGGCCAACCTGTGCCGGTACCTCCCGGCGGCGGGCTGGGAGCCGCACATCCTCACCAAGGATTGGTCGGATGGCGCTGCGCCGGAGGACGCGCCACTCGGCATGTCGCTCCAGCCGATCGACGGCGTACCCGCGCTGAAGAGTGCCGGGTCGCTGCCGGTGGTGCTCGCGCCGTACCAGCTGCGCGACAATCGGTGGATGCGATGGCACGCCCGTGCGGACGCAGCTCGTGCCGCGCATGGTCCGTTGTCGCCGCACACCTGGCTGCGCTGGGCGCTGGATGCGACGTATCCCCTCTACGGCGATTACCCGGACCAACACCGTGGCTGGGTGGAACCCGCCGTCGCGGCGGGGATGGCCGCCGTGCGGCAATACGGCATCAGTGCGGTGGTGAGCGTCTGTCCTCCTGCCACCGCGCACATCGTCGGCGGCGAGATCGCACGGCGCGTCGGCATTCCGTGGGTCATCCATTTCGCAGACCTGGGCTCGTTCTACCAGGGGCCCGGCGACGGCCGGTCGCGTCGTGAGCGGTGGGAGAGCCACACCCTCGCGAAGCAATGGCTGCAGGGCGCCGCGCGCTCCGCATGCATCTCACCGGCGATGGTGAGCTACGTCCGCGCAACGTACGGCGTGAGTGGCGAAGTGGTCGTCATGCCATTCGATCCCGAGGAGCGGCGCGTGGCGCCACACCGACAGGAGGGCGCTCCGCTACGGCTGGTGCACGTGGCAGCGATCTATCCGGACGACCAGCGTCCCGAGGTGCTCTTCGACGCGCTGGATGCGCTGCTCGACGCGGGCTCGCTCGCCTCCACCGATATCGTCGTGGAGTTCGTGGGCAGTGGGTGCGAAGGCTGGCTAGCGGAACGAGTGCAGGGACGTGCGTGCGAATCGATGATCCGGATTACGGAACGCGTGGCCCCGTCGGAGGCCGTGCGGATGCAGCGCGAGGCCGACGTACTGCTGGCCTTCAACCACCAACGGGAGAACACGTATACGCGCGACGGCACCCTGCGGTATCCCGGGACGATCTTCGAGCAGTGGAATGCCGGGCGTCCCACCATTGCCGTGGGTCCCGACCACGGCGGGTTCCTGTGGCAACTGCTCATCGATTCCGGAACTGGGGAAACGGCCGACGACGCCCCGATGCTGGCCGCGGCGCTCCTTCGGCTGCGCGACGAGCTTCGCGACACGGGCCGGATCGCCTTTCATGGCGACGAAACCGCCATTGCGCGATACGGCGCGGCCGAGCAGGCGCGGCGCCTCGGCGGCGTGCTCGATGCGGCGAGTTTCGAGCGTTTCGGATCGTGGCAGCGCGCGCGGTGATGGCTCTCGTGCGCATGCGTTAGCTTCCCGTCGTGACGACACCCACCCTCAGGCGCACCAGCGCCCTCGCCATTTTCTCCGCGCTGCTGTTAAGCGCATCATCGCTTCGTGCGCAGGGCACGGCGCTCGTACCATCGTCCGACCTGGCCTATGCCAGCATCGACCGGCTCGCGGAGCTCGGCGTGCTCGACTCCGTGGTACTCGGGCAGCGTCCCTACTCGCGTCGCGAGATCGCGCGCATCGCCCGGATTGCGCGCGAACGGCTGCTGTCGCGCGCCCTCCGGTTCGAGGACATCACGTCGTACGCCGACGGGCTCGTGCAGCAGCTCGATCGGTTTTCCGACGATGCGGAGGACAACGCGAGCGAACCCGTGCTGTCACTCATCGACGGACTGTCGGTCGCCTTCACGAGCACGAACGCGAATCGGCGCGGCTTTCCCGCGCCGTACTCGAGCCTCACCGAGGCGACGATCGACCCGCTTGCGGAGCGGCGCCTGGGGCGGCCGGCCGACCGCGGGCAGACCACCGCGCTGGAAGTCTCTCATCGCCTCGCGCCGTGGCCGTGGCTCGCCTTCCAGGCGCGCGAGCGCATCGAGTACCGGAGTCCGTACGACACGACGTTGAAGCGCAGCCGCGCCGAGGTGTTGCTCGCGTCGGCGCGTGCGCGCTATCGCAACGTGGCGCTCACGGTCGGCCGGCAGCAGTTCACGTGGGCGCAGAGTGCGGGCGACGGTCTCTTCCTCGCGTCGGATGCGCCGGCCCTCGACCAGGTGTCGCTCGCCGGCGACGCCCCATTCATCCTGCCCGGCTTCCTCCGTGCGCTCGGCCCCACGCAGGCCACACTGATCGTCGCCGATCTCGGCCCGAGCGCCGTGCGATCGCACTCGAAGCTTCTCGCGTACAAGGTGAGCATTGCACCCGCAAATGCCGTGGAGCTCGGTGGCACGTTCATGAACCATTACGGCGGATCGGGCGGGCGGTCGTCGAGCTTCAGCGATCACCTGATCGACTTCCTGCCCTTCATCGACGTGTTCCGCACACACAACTACGTCGATACCACGCGTGACTTCGACGTGGATTCCGACAAGCTTCTCGGGGTGGACGGACGTGTGCGGCTCGACCGGCTGGCCGGCGCGACGATCACCGGCGAGCTGCTGATCGACGACTTCGACGTGCACCGTTTGCCGAAGCTGCTCACGGGCTATGGATCCCAGACCGTCGCGATCCTCCTGCCGCGTCTCGGGTCGCCGGCGGTGTCGGCGAAACTGTCGGCCAAGCACATGGGGATCTTCACGTATACGCACAATGCGCTCACCAGCGGCATCACGACGAGGGGCCGCCTTCTCGGCGACGAGCTCGGTCCCGACGCGAAGAGTTATTCCGCGCTCCTGCGCCTCGCGCCGTCGGCGGCGGTGCGATTCGAGCTCGAGGGGCGCACCAGCATCTACAGTGACGCCAACTACGGCGCGTACTACTCGGACTCGGCGCAGACCATCTATCACGTATACAAGGTGTCCAAGCAGGCGGACGAGTTGCGCGACCTCTTGTTCGGGACCCTGGTGCTGCAGCCGGACGTCGGGATAGCGATCACCGTGCGCGCCGGCGCGGAGCGCATCCGCAACGCAGATTTTCAGGGCGGACGGCGCCGTGACTATGTCGCGGACATCGCGCTGCGCATCGGGCAGTAACGGCGCCAACTCGCGTGCGCGTCGCCCTGGTAAGTGACTGGTTCCTGCCGCGCATGGGCGGCATCGAGCTGCACTTGCGGGACCTCGCGCTGGCCCTCCGTGCTACGGGCGTAGACGCGCGCGTGATCACGACGACGCGCGGCCCCGCGGAAGTGGACGGTGTCCCCGTGCACCGGGTGTCCTCGCCGCTGCTGCCGGGCTCCGGCGTCGCGCTCAGCCCTTCCCTTGTCACACGGATTGGCGCTGTCCTCCATGATGCGCAGTTCGATGTCGTCCACGCGCACGCGAGCGTGGTGTCACCCGTCGCGTACGCGGGCGCGATGGCCGGTGCGGGGTCGCAACTGCCCACGGTGCTCACCTTCCACTCGATGCTGCACCGCTCATCCATGCTGCTGGCGGCGAGCGACGGGCTCTTCGGGTGGTCCCGCCACGTGGTGCTGTCGGCGGTGAGCAGCGTGGTCGCCGCACAGGCGGCGCGATGGATGCCCGAGGCCAGCGTCGGCGTGCTGCCCAACGCCATCGACAGCGCCTTCTGGCGTCATACCGTGAACGTCGGTGGCGGCGAGGGAGTCCACATCGTGAGCGCGATGCGGTTGTCGCGGAAGAAGCGGCCATTGTCGCTGGTGCGCGCATTTGCTGAAGCGGTGCGGTTCGTGGCGGGGGTGCCCGCGCTTCGGCTCACGATCGCGGGCGATGGACCGGACCGCGCGGCGATCGTGCGACTCGCGGCGGAGCTGGGCGTGGGCGATCGCGTGTCGCTGCCGGGCCACCTCGCGCGCGAGGAGCTTCGTGCGCTCTACGCGCGGGCGGACGTGTTCGTGCTGCCGAGCGAGCGCGAGTCCTTCGGGATCGCGGCGCTGGAAGCGCGGACGGCCGGCCTGCCGGTGATCGCGATGCTGGGCTGCGGCGCGCGCGACTTCATCGCGCCTGGCGTGAACGGATTGCTCGCCGCGAACGAGCACGAGCTGGGGCAGTTCCTTGCGCGCCTGGCACTCGACCAGCCGCTGCGCCTCTTCATGGCGCACCGCAATCGCTCACAGCCTGCCGACTACGACTGGAGCGCCGTCGTCGTCCTCCATCGAGCCATCTATCGCACCGCCGCTACTGCGCGCGACGCGCCCGCCCGCGCCAGCCAGGCATAGCCCGGCAGGGCAAGCGCGACGAAGTAGCACGCATGCTGTACCACTGCGATGCCGAGTGCCTGCTCCGCCGTGAGGCCGAGATGCGTGTAGGTGAGCACCACCGCGCCTTCGTAGACGCCGAGGTTGCCTGGCACGACCGGGAGCAGCGTGGCCAGGTTGAGCGCGGCGAGGACCAGGACGCCGCTCGCGAACGGCATGACGATCCCGAAGGCCCGCTGCACGCAGAGGATGGCCAGCACCTCCACGAGCTTCTTGGCCAGCGCCAGCAGCAGCGCACCGCCACTGCGCGGCACGGAACGCAGCGGCGCCAGCGCATGGCCCATGCGTCCGATCATGGCAGAGAGCCGGGCGGGGAGGAATCGCGCGGCGTGACGCTCGAGGGACTCGTGCCGCCACGCCGCCCACAGGGACGCCGCGAGCAGGACCGCAACGCCGAGCACGAGTGAGCGCACGCCGACTTCCATCCACTGCGGCAGGCTGATGCTGAACGCGGCCGTCGCCAGCACCGCGAGCTTGGCGACGCCCACCAGCAGCTGGTCCATCGCCATCACCGACAGCGCTGCGGACCGGCTCACGCCGATGCGCGCCACGAGCAGGACGATGCCGGCGGCCTCGCCGACGAAGAACGCCGTGGTGTTCAGGGTGGACGACGTCATCGCCACCACGGGGAGCATCCGGGCGAACGTGTTGCCCTCCAGCCGCGGGGCAAGGATACGCCACTCGAGCGCCCACAACGGCAGGATGGCCACGAAGCAGCAGAGCGCCGCCAGCAACCAGGGAGTGTGAAGTGCGCGGAGCTCGGCCGCGACACGCACGACGTCGATGCGGCGCAGCGCGAGCAGGAGCAGCGCGAGCAACACGACGCCTGCCAGCGTCCACCCCACCCGACGCCGACGCACCTCGTTCACGCGGCGCCGCGTGCAGGCACGAGGTCGCGCATGGGCAGGAACGTGTCGCCGCGCCGCTGGAAGAGCGCGATCACTTCGCGCAGCGCCTGCAGCGCAAACGCGCCGGTGCGGAAGCGGCAGTCATACCGCAGATCCATTTGCGTGAGGTCCACGAACTCCCAGGGGTGCACGAACAGCACGACCGGGTCGCTCAGCGAGAGGAGCCATGGATTCCGCACTACTGTCGGCAGGCGGTACACCGAGGATGTCATCGACGCCGGAATGCGTGCGAGGCGCGTTGGGAGTCGCTTCGCGTAATACGACCGCTTGTACTTCGCGAGCGACGAGTCGAGCTGGAAGCCCGCGTTTTCCAGCAACGGCACGTAGCGCTCGGGAAAGCGCAGGTATGGCGCGCGAAACGACGTAACTGGTGCGACTTCGCGAAGCGTGGCGGCCGATCGCTCGATTTCCCAGCGCGCCGTCGCTTCGTCGAGGGTGTCGAACGCCGTGTGCGTGACGCCGTGGCAGCCCAGCTCGTGGCCTGCGTCCACCAGGGCACGCACGGCGTCGGGATACCGCTCCGCCACCTCGCCCGTGGTGAAGTACGTCGCCGCAATGCCCGCCTCGGCGAACAGCTGCAGCAGGGCGGGGGCGCCTTCCTCGATGCCGCGAAAGGTCGAGCTGAGGTACGGTGGACAGTCCGGCTCGAAGTCGACCGTGATGGAAACTCGTGTCACGCGGCGGCGATTGAGTGAACCAGTGGTCCCGCTGGGACTTGAACCCAGGATCCTCCGATTATGAGTCGGACGCTTTAACCAGCTAAGCTACGGGACCGTCGAGCATTGCGATAAGCTAACGCGGGCGGCCGTCCAGCTTCCAGAGGCAGCTTTGTCATCCTGAGCGCAGCGCATGCCCTGAGCGCAGCCGAAGGGAAGGATCTGCTTGTAGCCCCGGACCGCCGTGGCGTCCGTCCTGCACTGCACGGGAGACCAGCCGTGGCGGCCAGCGTCACAAATCTTTCACCAAGTTCCGCTCCGCGTCCCTCACGACGCTTGGCGCCGCCGCCCCACCCACCCAACTTGCGCACATGATCGCTGTCGTTACCGGATCGTCGGGGTTCATCGGCTCCCACCTCGTCGACGCGCTGCTGGCACGCGGCGCCACCGTCCGTGCCCTCGTGCGTCCGGAGAGCAACGCCGTACGCCGCGATCCCCGCGTGGAGACCTTCACCGCCGACCTGCTCGACGACCGGTCCGTTCGCGTGAGCCCCGTGTGGAACGACGCGACGCACGTCTTCCACGTGGCGGGCGTGACGAAGCGGCGCACGTTGCCCGAGTTCCGCGCCGGCAACGTGATTCCCACCGCCAACATTCTCGCCGCGCTCGCGGCGCGCTCGCTCCCGCTGCAGCGCGTGATGCTCGTGTCGTCGCAGGCGGCGGCCGGCCCCGCCACGGCCGCAGACCGGCCGGTGCGCGAGGACGACGCGCCGCACCCCGTGGAATCGTATGGCCGCAGCAAGCTCGAGGCCGAGCAGGCCACCCGACGCTTCGCCAGCGCCATCCCGATCACGATCGTCCGTCCGAGTGCCGTCTACGGCCCGCGCGATAACGACTTCCTCAACGTCTTCAAGCAGGCGGGCAGGCGGATCGCGGTGTTCGCGGCGCCGCGCGCGCAGGTCCTGTCCATCGTGCATGTCCGTGACCTCGTGGGCGCCATCCTCCTGGCCGCCGACGCACCCATGGCCCGGGATCGCACCTACTTCGTCGGCTCGCAGGTACCGGTGTCGTGGAGCGAACTCTACGCCGCGATCTCGCTCCTGTCCGGAACGCGCTCGACCGGCGTGCAGCTGCCGGGACTAGTGCTCGGCTTCGGGGGCCAGGCGGGCAACGCGTTCACCCTCGTGACCGGACATCCGCTTCTCATCAATGCGAACAAGGTGGCCCTCGCGCGGCCGAAGTGGTGGCTGTGCGATTCGTCCCGCATCCGCGACGAGCTCGGCTGGAATGACGCCACGCCGCTGCAGGAGGGGCTTCGCGAGACTTATCTTTGGTACCTCGAGGCTGGCTGGTTGCGACGACGCACGCGAGCCGACGCCAACGTCGTGGCCACACCGGAGGATACAGTCTGAGGCCCCTGCTGGAGGATGGCGCGAAGCGCACGGGCTGCCGTACGCTCGTGGACGTGCTCGAGTACCGCACCGCCCATCACGGCGATACGGTCGCGTACCGATTCCTGTCCTCGTCCGGCGACGAGGACGGGACCTTCACGTACTCGGGCCTTCGCGACCGCGCCGCGCAGATGGCGCGGCACCTTTCGGCGTTTGCGGCGACCGGTGACCGAGTCGTGCTGCTCCTGCCTCCGGGGCTGGATTACATCACGGCGCTGTTTGCCTGTCAGTACGCCGGCGTGGTGGCCGTGCCGGCCTACCCGCCCAATCCGCGTCGTCCCGATGCGCGCGTCGCCCGCATCGTCGCCGACTGCGGCGCCCGCGTCGCCATCGTCTCCTCGGCACTCCATCACCGCCTCGCGCAGTACATCGAGGGGTCGCCGACGCTCGCGCACGTCGAGTGGCTGGACGTCGAATCGCTTTGCGGCGCGGCAGAGCCGCTCGTGCGGCCGGCGACGCCGGATGCCCTCGCGTTCCTCCAGTACACCTCGGGCTCCACGGGCGACCCGCGCGGCGTGATGCTCCCGCACAGCGCCGTGATGCACAACCTCGGCGTCATCCATCGCGCGGCGCGCCAGCGCGAGGGCGACGAGGCGGTGTTCTGGCTGCCGCCGTACCACGACATGGGGCTCATCGGGGCCATCCTCCAGCCACTCTACGCGCGGTTTCCCGTGAACCTGATGGCGCCGTCCACATTCTCGCAGCGCCCGTTCCGGTGGCTCGAGGCGATGTCGCGCTACAAGGCGACGACGAGTGGCGCGCCGAACTTCGCGTACGACCTCTGTGCGGAGCGCGTGTCCGACGAGGAGCGTGCGACGCTCGATCTCTCGCGGTGGCGCATCGCGATCAATGGCGCCGAGCCGGTGCGTGCGGACACGATGGACCGGTTCACGGCGGCGTTCGAGTCGTGCGGATTTCACAGGGAGACGTTCCTGCCCTGCTACGGCCTGGCGGAAATCACGCTGTTCGCCTCGGGGTTGTCGCGCGCGCAAGCGCCGACCGTTCTTGCGGTGGACCGCGCCGGCCTCGAGGCCAGGCGTCTGCAGCCGACGACCGGCGACGACGCGACACGTCTCGTCACCGCCGGCCCGCCGCCGGACGCGCTCACGCTGCGCATCGTGGATCCGGACACGGGCGAGGAATGCGCGGCCGACGCGGTGGGCGAAATCTGGATCGCCGGCGGCAGCGTCGCGCCGGGCTACTGGGGTCGCGAGGCGGAGTCCGCGGCGTCGTTCGGCGCGCGCATCGCGGGTAGCACCGAGCGCTTCCTCCGCACGGGCGACCTGGGCGCCCTGCACGCGGGCGAGCTGGTGGTGACCGGACGCCTCAAGGACCTGGTGATCGTGGGCGGGCGGAATTTCTATCCGCACGACATCGAGAGCGCCACCGATCACGTGCATCCCGACGTGCGCAGCGGGGCGGTGGCGGCGTTCAGCACGGGGCTTCGGGGGCGCGAGCATGTGGTCGTCGTCGCGGAAGTCGCGCGCCATCACCGTGCGTCCGCCACCAGTACCGTGGTGGGCGCGGTGCGCAGCGCAGTGGCCAACGCGCTCGGCGTCACCATCGACGACGTCGTCCTCATCCGCCAAGGCACGCTGCCGAAGACGTCCAGCGGCAAGCTGCAGCGGCGTCGCACGCGGGAGCTGTACGAATCGGGGCAGCTGTCGGTGGTCGCGCCGGCGATTACTGCCACACGCGCCGCGCCTCCAGCGCCTGTCACCAATACGACGAGCGCCGAGCGCGCCACGGCGCTCCGCGCGTGGCTGCGCGATTATGCGCGCACCACGCTCGATTCGCGCACGATGGACGAACGGCGCCAGATGCCGACGAGCGTCGCGCGCGATTTCGCGGCGCAGGGCCTGTTCGGCCTCCAGACTCCGACAGCGTTCGGCGGACTCGAGCTCACGTACAGTGAGGTCCTTCGCGTCATCGAGCAGCTCGCGTCCATCGACCTCACCCTCGCCACGTTCGTGGGCGGCCACAATTCGCTCGGCATTCGTCCCCTGCTGCAGCATGCGGCTCCCGCTGTGCGCGACGCCCTCGTGCCTTCGCTCGCGCGCGGTGAGCGCATTGCGGCGCTCGCACTGAGCGAGCCTGCCGCGGGCTCGAATCCGTGGGCCATCGAGGCGCTCGCCATGCCGGTGGAAGGCGGCTGGCAGCTCTACGGCGTGAAGAGCTGGATCGGCTCCGCGGGCGTGGCAGGAGTATTCACCGTATTCGCACGCGTGCCGGGCGACGATGGCGGCATCACGGCATTCGTGCTGAACGCGGGAACGCGGGGACTCCGGATCGGCGAGGCGGCGCTCACGCTTGGCATGCGCGGCATGTTGCAGAACACCGTGCATCTCGACGGCGCGTTCGTCGCGCGCGGCGCGGTGCTCGGCGAGGTGGGCGGCGGGATCGCGGTGGCGCACGACACGTTCCTGCATGCCCGCTTCGGCGTGGCCGCGATGTGCCTCGGCGGAATCAAGCGCGCCATCCAGCTGTCGCACCGCTATGCGTCGCGCCGGAAGGTGGCGTCGGGCCGGCTGGTCGATCACCCCGCCACGCGCGCGCGTCTTGGCGGCATGGCGGCGTCTGCGGCGGCGCTGGATACGTACCTGTCGGTGGTTGCCGAGTTGCTCGACGCGGGCATCGTGCTCCCCGAGGACGCGTACATCGTGTGCAAGACGGCCGCGCCCGAATTGCTGTGGGAGGCCGCCGACGGCGCGCTCCAGCTCCTCGGCGGCCGAGGGTACGTCGAGACCAATCCGCTCGCGCAACTGTTCCGTGACGCGCGCCTGCTTCGCATCTTCGAGGGACCCACGGAGCCGCTGCTCGTGCATCTCGGCACGCGCGCCATGCGCGATCCCGCCGCGCAGCGCGCGCTGCTTGGCGATCGGCTAGGCGCGCCCGACATTGCGGACCATCTCGCGCGCGCTGCCGAGCAGACGGCGCAGCGCCTGTCTGCGCATGGGGCCACACGCGCTGCCGCGCACCAGTGGGCTTCGCTCCTGCTCGGTGGTGCGGTGACCGAAGGGGTCATGCTCGCCGCGGCGCGCATGGCGCGCGTGCGTGGCACGTCGGGCTGCGACCTGGCCATCGCGCGCTTCGAGGAGCGCTTCGACGCGGCTCTCGCGCGCTGCCGCACCGCGCACGCCGACGAGCGCGCGGCGCTGCTCGGCCAGAACCTCGCGGCCGCGGTGGCGTGGGCCAATGATGGCGTGGGCGATGTCGAGCAGCGGTCGAACACGGCGCTCGACCATTTCCTGCAGCCCGACTGGTCTGAGTCTGCCGTGCCCGTGGTGCGCGCGCCGCGCCCGGTGCCCGAGCGCGCGGAAGCCGAGCCGGCGTCGCCGTCGCTCGCGTTCATCCTCGAGTGGCTCTCCGACGAGTTCCAGCTGGCCGCGGGGGCGGCGACACCGGAGACGAGCCTGCGCGATCACGGGCTGGACTCACTCGCCGCCACGCGCCTCGTCGTGGCGCTCGAGAGCCACCTCGGCCGTCGCGTGGACGCGTCGCTGCTGTGGCGGTCGGGCACCATCGGTGAGTTCGCGGGCGCGGTGGATGGCGTCGCACTCGAGACGCCATCGACCGCGCCGCACGAGCACGACGCGCACGCGGACGCACTGTCGATCGAGCAGTGGCCCGAGTACCGGACACTCGTGGGCCGGCTTGCCGAGGCCACCGCGGGCGGCACGATGAACCCGTTCTTCGCGGTGCATGAAGGCGTGTCCGGTGCAACGGCGCGCGTCGGCGGCCGCGAGCTGCTCAACTTCTCGAACTACAACTATCTCGGCCTGTCGGGTCATCCGGTCGTCACGCTCGCCGCGCAGGATGCGGCCGAGCAGTACGGGACATCGGTGTCGGCGAGCCGGATTGCGTCGGGCGAGCGTCCGCTGCATGCCGACCTGGAACGTGAACTGGCGCGATTCGTCGGGGCAGAGGACGCGCTCGTGTTCGTGGGCGGCCATGCGACCAACGTCGCCGTGCTCTCGCACCTGTTCGGGCCCGGCGACCTGGTGCTGTGCGATGCGTTGATCCACAACAGCGCGCTCCAGGGCGCGGCATTTTCCGGCGCGCGCTGGCTCACCTTTCCGCACAACGACTGGGCAGCGTGCCACGCGATGCTCGGCGAGCTGCGCCCGCGGCATCGTCGCGCGATCGTCGTGATCGAGGGCGCCTACAGTGCCGACGGCGACGTGCCGGACCTGGCGCAGTTCGTCGCCGTGAAGCAGCGCCATGCGGCGATGCTCATGGTGGACGAGGCGCACTCGCTCGGCGTGCTCGGCGAGACGGGGCGGGGTGTTGCCGAGTGGGCCGGCGTGAATCCGTCGGACGTCGACATCCTCATGGGCACGCTCAGCAAGGCGCTCGCGAGCTGCGGAGGCTACGTCGCCGGCAGCGCCGCGCTCGTGGAGTACCTCAAGTACACGGCGCCGGGCTTCGTGTATAGCGTTGGCATCACGCCGCCGAATGCCGCTGCGGCGCTGGCGGCGCTGCGCCTGCTCGAGGCCGAGCCCGAGCGGGTGCTGCGGTTGCGGCACAATGCCGAGCGGTTCGGGGAGCTGGCGCGGCAGGCCGGGCTCGACATCGGCCTCAGTGCGGGCACGGGCGTGATCCCGGTGATCGTCGGCGACTCGATGCGTGCGGTAAGGATGTCGCAGACGTTGTTCGAGCGTGGCATCAACGTGCAGCCGATGATCAGTCCGTCGGTCCCGAACGACGAGGCGCGGTTGCGGTTCTTCGTGTCGAGCGAGCACACGGATGCCCAACTGCGTGAGGCGGTGCAGGCGACGGCGAGTGCGCTGGCGAGCGAGATCGGGGCCCTCTCTGTGTCATCCTGAGCGCAGCGAAGGATCTGCTTGTGGCGCAAGCAGATCCTTCGCTGCGCTCAGGATGACAAAGGGGGGGAAGCTCAGGATGACAGAATGGGGCGGGCGAGTGCATCAGAGATGGCGATCGCCAGCGCTGCCGTGAGGAGGCCAGCCACGATGTCCACGGCGTAGTGGTAGCCACCGTACACGGCGCCGACCGCCAGCCCGACCGCCAGTGCCGCGACCACGCGCCCGACACGCGGCTGCGTGCGCAGCGCGCACACCGCGGCGACGACGGAGGCTGCGACGTGGGACGAGGGGAAGGCAGTGCCCCGCGAGGATCCCGACTCGAGGAGCCGCACCACCAGCGCGCGGATTGGTCCGTCGGGCGCCAGCGAGGGGCCGTACATGAATCGCGGTCCGTCCACGGGGAAGAACACGTACACGGTGAAGCACGTCGCGTAGACGATCACCAGCGCGAGCACCGTCTCCGCGAATTCCCGCCGCTGCGCTCGAAACCAGAGCAGCGCCGGCGGGACGTAGACGAGGGCGTAATACGAGATGTAGCAGAGGTGGAGCACCTCGCTGAGCGCGAGCCAGGGAAATCGGACCGCGAGGGAGCGCGACGGGTCGCCGTTGAACAGCAGGCCTTCCCATCCAGCGACCAGCGCGTCGGCATGTGCGCGGCCCGCGCCAGCGATCACCCACCGCAGTTCCACGTACAGGAACGGACCCAGGGCCAGTGGCGTCCAGTCGCGCAGGGGTCGCAAGGCGATGGACTGGTTTCGCGCCGCCGCAACGGCGAGCGCGAGCGCCGCGACGTGTGCCGCCGCTGGACGCCAGTCGCCCGACCTGGCGGTCCACGCCAGCAGCGGGACGAGCATGACGGCGAGGTACGCCGTGAGGATGTACAGCGCCGTCCGCACGAGGCGATCGCCTTGGTCGTCACCCGCGGGGAAGTCGTCCGTCGTCGCCAGTCCGCTCATCGCGGCAGAGTATTAGCTTTTTGCACTCCACACGATAGTCACCAACCCACGGTTTCGTGTCCCTCGAGATCCTCCCCGTCACATCCCGGCGCGACCTGCGCCGCTTCGTCGACCTGCCCTGGCAGCTGTACAACGAGCGGGACCATCCGCACTGGGTGCCGCCCCTGCGGCTCACCGTGCTCGACGCGCTCAACCGGAAAAAGCCCTTCTACCAGGACGCCGACCGCGAGCTGTTTCTCGCCGTGCGCGACGGCGCGGTGGTGGGGCGCATCGCGGCCATCGAGAACCGGGCCCACAATCGCTTCCACGGCGACCGCGTGGGCTTCTGGGGCTTCTTCGAGAGCGTGGATGATCAAGTGGTGGTCGATGCGTTGTTCGCGGCCGCCGGCGGGTGGCTCGCGGCGCGCAACCTCGACGTGATGCGCGGGCCGGTGATGCCCAGCACGAACTACGACTGCGGGCTGCTCATCGACGGGTTCGACGTGGAGCCGACGTTCATGACCCCCTGGAATCCGCCGTCGTATGCACGCCTCGTCGAGCGCGCCGGGCAGTCGAAGGCCAAGGACCTCGTCGCCTATTACATCCCGATGGCCGACGACTCGTTCGAACTTCCCGCGTCATTCACCGCGTTCGCGGAGCGCGCCAAGGCCAAGTCGGGATTGACGTTCCGCGACCTCGACCTGTCGCGCTGGGACCAGGAGCTCGAGTTGTGCTGGGACGTCTACAACGCGGCATGGGAAGACAACTGGGGCTTCGTGCCGATGACGAAGGAGGAATTCATCGTCATGGCCAAGGACCTCAAGCCGCTGCTCATTCCGCAGTTTGCCTTCATGGCCGAAGTGAACGGGCAACCCGCGGGGTTCATGCTCATCGTGCCCGACTTCAACCAGGTGCTGAAGCGGATCCGGAACGGAAAACTGTTTCCCACGGGCGCAATCAAGCTGCTCCTCGGAAAGTCGAAGCTCAGGAGCGGGCGCGTGATGGCGCTGGGCGTCAAGCGCGAGTTCCGGACGCGGTCCATCTTTCCGCTGTTCGTGCACGAGTCCTTCCGCCGTGGCAAGGCATACGGCGCCGTCGGGGCGGAGGCGAGCTGGATCCTGGAGGACAACGAGCTGTTGCTCGGGCCACTGCGGGCGATCGGGCTGAAGGAGTACCGGCGCTGGCGGATCTACGATGGGCCGACGGGAGCCTGATCCAACCCAGATCCAGCTTGCTTGTTCTGGCGCTGAACGCTTGGTAAGTTCAAGCTTCCCCACAAGATAGCCCACTTGGGGATGCGCTTCAGGCCGGAGCAGGGAACCTCTCGACTCCGGTCGTGTCTATTTCAACCGATGTTCTTTGAATTGTTGTCTCTGGCGAGTGTACTCAGTCGCCGGTCCAGCACCTCTACGCCAACGCATCATCGTGCCCTTCTTCGTCTGCGATAGCTGGCCGACCCGATTCATCGGGAAGCAGGTTCTCAAGGAACCAGTGGGTCGAGCGACTCGTCCGGTGTCTCTCCCGGACGCTGGTCAGCGTGGGGGCGAAGTGAGCAGCCTGGGCGCGACGACGTGAGATCCCTGCTGTCGCGCCTGAGCACGATCAGAAACCGCGCCTTCTTCGCGTCGGACCTGGTGCTCCTCCCGATCTGCGCCTTCGTCTCTTTCATGGCGCGGTACGAAGTCTTCCTGTCGCCCGGCTTGTCCGCATCGCTGTGGAAGTTCGTGCTGGTGTCCGTCCCGCTCAAGCTGCTGGTGCTCTACATCCTGGGCATGTATCGCCGGCTGTGGCGCTACGCCAGCGTGAACGACCTGGAGCGACTCGTTGCCGGCGCGTTGGCGTGCGCGATCATCGATGGCGCGGTGGGATTGATCCTGCTGCCGAAGCTGGGGCTCACGCCGGTACGCCTGCCGTACGCCGTGGTGCTGCTCGATTCGTGCCTCGTGGCCCTCGCGGTCGCCCTGCCGCGCCTCTTCGCGCGAGTGATGGCACAGCGCGACCGCCTCGCCCGGCGTGGGGATTCCCGCCGGGCGATCGTCGTTGGTGCCGGCGTGGCCGGCGGTCTCATCGTCCGTGAGCTGACGGAGAACCCGCAGCTCGGGATGCACCCCGTTGCCGTGCTCGACGACGATCCCACGAAGCTCCGCCTGCGCATGCATGGCGTGCCAGTGATGGGCTCGCTCGATGACCTGCCGTCCGTTGCAGCGCAGTTGAGCGCCACGGACGTCGTCATCGCGATTCCGTCGGCGTCCGGACGCACCATTCGCGCGGTACTGCGGAAGGCCAGCGAGGCCGGCCTCTCCACGCGCACGGTGCCAGGGCTCTACGAGATCCTGTCGGGCGAGAAGCGCGTGAACGCGCTCCGACAGATCGAGATCCAGGACCTCTTGCGGCGCGATCCCATCAAGACCGACCTCGCGCAGGTGGGCACGCTGGTGACGGGCAAGATCGTGATGGTGACCGGGGCGGGCGGATCGATTGGCAGTGAGTTGTGTCGGCAGCTGGCGCGCCTCGAGCCGGCGCGGATCGTCGCCGTGGGGCGCGGTGAGAACTCCATCTTCGAGCTCCTCCAGGAATTCTCGCGGAGCTTTCCCAAGGTGCTCATCGAACCGGTAATCGCCGACGTGCGCGATCGCGTACGCATGGAGAGCGTGATCTCCACGTGGCGGCCGTACTCGGTCTTCCACGCCGCGGCGCACAAGCACGTGCCGCTCATGGAGGCCAACGTCGCCGAAGCGGTGTTGAACAACGTGCTCGGCACACAGAACGTCGTGTCGATCTGTGCCGAGAACGACGTCGAGCACTTCGTGCTGATTTCCACCGACAAGGCCGTGCGCCCGACGAGCGTGATGGGGGCGACCAAGCGCATCGCCGAGCATCTCGTGCACCAGTGTGCGGAGGACCGGAAGAGCGGTTACGTGTCCGTGCGCTTCGGCAACGTCCTGGGCAGCCGTGGCAGCGTCGTGCCGACGTTCATGCGGCAGATCGCCGACGGTGGCCCCGTGACGATCACGCATCCGGACATGACGCGCTACTTCATGACAATCCCCGAAGCCGTACAGCTCGTGCTGCAGGCGGCGGCGATCGGCAATCAGGGCGAAGTGTTCGTGCTGGACATGGGTGAGCCGGTGCGCGTGTTCGACCTCGCCACCGACCTGATACGCCTGTCGGGCCTGGAGCCCGATGTGGACATCGAGGTGCGGTTCACGGGTATGCGTCCTGGCGAGAAGCTGTACGAGGAGCTCTTCTTCACCGGGGCGGACGTGACGCCGACGATCCACCCGAAGATCCTTCGCGCGCGGGATGCAGAGGCGGTGGAGCACAACGATGCCGACATCGAGCTCCTGATCAAGGCGGCGCGCGAGAACCGGTCGGCGGCGACGATCCGTCGGCTGGTGCTCAAGGTGGTGCCCGAGTACGCCGGCGTGCTGGACACGGGCGAGTTTTCGATCATCAAGGAGGGCATGGTCTCCGACGCCTTGGCGGTGGACAGCAGGATGCGTCGCCGGAAAGGACACGGCGTCGAGGAGGTCAGCGCCCAGAAGGACGGGATCGAGACAACGTCCGCTGTGTGACTCCAATGCCGTAAGCCAGGCGTCCCGGCCGAGCTCAGCTCACCGAGCGCACGACGCTCGAGGCACAGCCTGCCCTCGTGCGCTCACCAAGTTGGACGCGTACCGGGCCATGGATGGCCTCGATCCCTGCCCTGAACTCGTGTGTCGGGGCATAGCCGAGCAGCGCGCGCGCGTTCCCGATGTCGGCTTGGGAGTGGAGGACATCCCCGGTACGAAAGGCGGCGAACTCGGGTCGTTGCTGCCGCAGCGACGCATCGCCTGTCCCTCGCGCCAGCTCTTCGCAGAGCGCCATGTGGAGGTCCAAGAGTGTTGTCCGTCCGCCAACGGCAACGTCGTACTCCTGGTTCACGGCCTCGGGATTGGCGGAGGTGGCGGCAAGCAGATTCGCCTGGATGACGTTTTCCGCGAAGCAGAAATCGCGTGTCGTGGAGCCGTCGCCATTGATGCGTCACTGCCCGCCGCGCAGCAGCGTGCTGATCCAGCGCGGGATGACGGCGGCATACTGGTCTTCTGGATCCTGACGCGGACCGACAACGTTGAAGTACCGCAGTCGGATCGTCTCCAATCCGTAAGCGCGCGAAGACCGAGGCGTACAGCTCGTTGAAGTATTTGGTGACGGCGTAGGGGGAGAGCGGATTGCCGATGCGGACTTCGACGTTCGCCAGGGCGGGGCTGTCGCCGTACGTCGAACTGCTGGCAGCGTACACGAAGCGCCACACGCGCTGGTCGCGCGCGGCGACAAGCATGTTCACGTAGCAGTCGATGTTGACCTGGTTCGTCGTCACCGGGTCGGCCATGGAGCGCGGTACGGAGCCCATCGCCGCTTGATGCAGCACGACATCGACTCCCGCGCAGGCGGCTTGGCAGACCGCGAGGTCGCGGATGTCGCCCTCCACAAAGCGAAAGCGGGCCCACGCTTCCGCGCCGACTGCGAGCATCTCGGCAGTTCCTTGGAAGCACGGCGTGGCTCACGCCGATTCTGTTTCCGCGCGCGCCCCGGACACACGTAATCTAATCCGCAGTGAATTCCCCCCGGGACTCAATCCAGTGCCACGCGGCTGGGCTCTCGAGTGGGACGTCAGCGCCGGACGAAGACGAACTCGTTGCAGCCAAGGTCGTCACCCACGGTCACCTCGCGCACGAGCGAGAAACCGTGGCGTTCGCAGAACGCGCGCACCTCGGCGGGCGTCGCGACCTCGAAGGGATAGCCGCCCACCCAATCCACGTAGTCGTGCCAGACGGACATGCCGCGCTGCTCCCGGTAGCTCGCCCAGTAACGCAGGGGACTCGCCGGCATGCCGCGGCGCCAGCGGCCGACGATGCTGCGCAACTCACCGTAGATGGCGTACGCGAGCACGAGGAGCGGGCGTAGCGGACGCGGCAGCGCGTTGTACGCTCGCTTGATGCGCTTCCACACACGGCTGGCGCGACCCTGGTCGTTGTACAGCGCGATACACAGGGTGCCCCCCGGCGCCACGCGCGCCGCCGCGTTGTCGACCGCTTTCCACATTTCGCCGGTGTGGTGGAGAACGCCCCAGGAATAGACGACGTCGAAAGTGCCGAGCGATTCGAGGAAGCTCTCGTTCAGGACGTCGCCCCGCCCGACCGTCCACTCCGCGGCGTCGGGCGCGATGCGCCGACGCAGCTCCGTGGTGCTGACCACGGAGTCGGGATCGTAGTCGAAAGAGTGCACCCGCGACGCACCGAGGCGCAGCGCCGCGAGGCTGGAGAGGCCGCTGCCCGAGCCGATGTCGAGAAAGCTCCGGCCGCGCACAGCGTCGGGGCCGAGGAGGCGCTCGAAGGACTTCGTCGCGTGCTGGATGCGCCCGTCGTCCACCCGGTCGATGAAGCTGCGCCAGTTCTGCCCGAAGGTGAACCGATCGCCCGCCTCGACTTGCGATTTGTGAAGCTCCGGCGTGTCCTGCGGAGACGATGCTGCGCTCATGAAATCCTGTTGTCAGTGTCGCGCATCGGCCGAGGTCCGCGGGGCGCGATGGCCCGCCAGGGGCGCCACCAGTTGCGCCGCAGGTCGGCGAACGCGTCGGCGATCCTCGCGACTTCGTCGGGATGCTGGACGCGCGCGCGCCGGATCGATTCGATGAGGTACGCGAGGAAAAGGCCGAGCATGGCGCCGATGAGGAAGCCGACGATCCCCTTGCGCGCCAGACGTCGCGGCTCCGGACCGACAGGGAGCTCCGGCGGCTGGATCACCGCGACGAGCGGTGCGGCGCGGATCTCTTCCACCTTGGCCTGCTCGTACGACTGGATGAGCGAGAGATAAACCTGCGAGCGGGTGGAGACGTCCCGCTCCAGCCGCTGCCGCGCGAAGTTCGCCTCTGACGAGGGGATGTAGCCGCGGTTGGCGGCCAGAAAGGCGCGCAGGCTCTCCTCGGCGTCTCGCAGTTCCACGCGCGCCTTCTCGAGGCGGTCTTCGACGAACGCGCGCTGCGTGGTGGCCTGCGTCCGCCGCCGGTCGATGTTGAACTCGTTCAGCAGCGCGAGCATGCGCCGGTTGATCGCCAGCGCCGCCTGCGGCGAGGGGTCGAGCACGCGCAGCGTGACGACGCCGGTGCGCTGCGCGGCGTTTGTGCTGACCCGGTCCGCCAACTGCTGCAGTGCATAGAAGCGGCGCATCCCACGATCGCCCGCGAGGGCGGGCATGCTGTCGATCAATCGCAGGATCGTCGTGCCCGTCGACGTGGGCACGACGACGCCGGAGTCGAGAATCGGGCGCAGGATGGTGGGAGACGCGAGGAGGTCGGCATAGAACCCGGGACTTTGCCCGTCGCCTCCCTGCGGGATCATGATGCCGAACTGCGCGGCGATGCCGGACACGCCGGCGGAGGGCTTGTCGGCATCAAGCACGAAGGCCGACTCGGCGGCGTACATCCGCCCCTTCGCGAGTCCGCTCACCACCACCCCGACGCCGACGAGCAGGCCGATCGCGACGATCAGCCAGGCATAACGCAGCAGCGTCTCGAGCAAGTCGACCAGCCCGCGGCGTTCTGGCGCGAGGTCGAGGAGCTGGGGATCGGAGGAGTTGATGTTGGAGGTCAGGGCCTGCGGTGCAGAAGGATGGGACGACGAAGCAATCTCGTCCTGGGGCCGGTGCATGGCAACGGCCGTCGGCCGGATCTCGGGGTGTGGCTCGCTCACCCGATGCGCGCCTGGTTCAACGGGGCCGGCTCCGAGGCGCGCTCGTCGCCGATGACCTGATGCAGGACGTCGCGCAACGCCTCGGCGCCGCGATCGAGCCCGAACGTCTCGCGCGCCGTTTCGCGCCCGGCGTCACCGATGCGGCGGCGCAGCTCGGGCGACGCGAGCAGCCGGGCGAGCGTCGCCCGGAGCGCCTCGGCATCGCGGGGCGCCACGAGCAGCCCGTTCTCCCCGTCGCGAATCACGTCGGCGATGCTGCCTACCGGGGTGACGACGACGGGCACGGCGAGTGACATCGCCTCGATCATCGAGTTCGGCATCCCCTCGGCGTACGACGGCAGCACGAAGACGTCGGCCGACGCGACCAGCGCGCGGCGCGCCTCGTCGTCGACCCAGCCGTGAATCTTCACCCGGGCGGCGAGGCCGAGTGTGTGGGCACGGGCGCGGAACGCGTCAACGTGCGCGCCGCCGCCGGCGACGTGCAGCTCGAAGTCGGGCATGGCGCTGTCCGCGGCGAGCGACCGCGTCGCGTCGAGCAGCTCGTAGATCCCCTTGGCGCGGTCCACCCACGCTAGGAAGAGGATGCGAAGGGGGCCCGCGTCACGCGCGCCGTCACGTGTCATCGCGAGATACTCCCTTGGTGCGGTCCAGTTGTAGATCACCGGCAGGCGCGCCTCGCTGATCCCGAGCTCGTCGCGGAAGAAGCGGCGCCACAGCTCTCCCTGGCAGGGGATCGCCGCGGCGTTTGCGAGCAGGCGGCGCGCGAACCAGCGATACAGCGCCGACGCGCGCACGTCATCCATGAACGGACCGCCGCGCATCAGCAGCACCGTCGGGATGCCGCGCGCGCGGGCGTAGGCGGCGCAGAGACACTTTTCGATGAAGCTCGCGCCCTGCGAGGTGAAGGCGAGCACCGCCTGCGGCCGGCGACCTTCGATGAGCGCGACGAAGCGCACCACGCGCACCGCGGCGTGAAACGCGCGCGTTGGCGCGCCAGGCTCAGGGATCGAGCGCTGAGTGGAGTCGAGCAGCACGAGGTCAAACCAGTCGCTGAACGACGACTCCAGCAGCCGCCGGCACGACGTCACTATGCCGCCGCGAATCGCGCTGTCAGGCGGCGGGAAGGCACCGATGAACAGGACCCGGGACTTCACGTCGCGATACGCCGCTCGTACCACAGCGCCAGCTGCAGCGCTTTCCACAGCAGGAAGCCGTACCGTCCGCGACCGGCGCGATGCTCGAGCATGTAACGCTCGAGCGTCGGCGCGTCGAAAAAACCCCACTGACGGATCACCGGATCGGTGAGCACTTCGCGCATGTAGTCATAGAGGTCTGTCGCGAGCCACTCGGCGTAGGGCACGCCGAAGCCGGCCTTCGGCGCATCGAGCACGAAGTCCGGCACGGTGCCGCGCAGTGCCGATTTCAGGATCGACTTCGTGACGCCGCCGGGCGCGACCATGTCGGCAGGGAGGCCGAGCGCGTAGTCGGCGACGACCGCATCCAGGAACGGGACGCGCACCTCGAGCCCGTTGGCCATCGTCGACCGGTCCACCTTCTCGAGGAAGGTGTCGGGGAGGATCACGGCGCAGTCGGTGTAGCGCATCATCTGGAGCGGCGTCTCGCAGGCGAAGCGACGTGCGCACTCTTCGTAGCGGGCGAACGGATCCGTCGCCAACAGCTGGCGACGGAACGCCGGCGCCACGATCCCGGTCGGCGGATCGAGCGGGCTCTCCATGGTGAGGAAGAGCGCCATGCGCCGGCCGGCATTGCGCTCGGCCAGCACGCGCAGCATGCGCCGACCCTGTTGCACGCGCCGCCCTTGCGGCAGAAGTCCCGTCGCGGCGAGGGCGAGCGACGCGGTGCCGGGTAGGTGGGGATACTTCGAGATCAGTGCATGGCGCCGGTAGCCGGCGAAGATCTCGTCGCCGCCGTCGCCCTGAAGCACGACCTTCACGTCGTCGCGGATCGCGCGGCTCACGAGGAAGAGCGGGATGTTGGCGGCGTCGCCGAATGGCTCATCGTGCGCGTCCACCAATGCCTCGACGATCTCGGGCGTCTCGCCGCCACGAATCATCAACTCGTGGTGGTCCGTGCCGAAGTACTCGGCCACGCGCTTCGCCTTCGGCAGCTCCGTGGGGCCGGTCATGAAATCGAAGCCGACCGAATAGGTCTTGAGCCCCGGCACCGTCTCGCTGGCGAAGGCGGTGATGGCGCTGGAGTCGATGCCGCCGCTGAGCATCACGCCCACCGGCACGTCGGCGACGAGCTGGCCGCGGACGGACTGGCGCAACCGGTCGCGGATCTGGGTGCGTGCCTCGTCCACCGAGTCGCCGATCCGCGGCACGTCCTCGATGCGCCAGTACACCGCGCGTTGGCAGCCGTCGGCGGTGCAACGCATGAAGTGCCCGGGCTCCAGCTCGTGAATCCCGGTGAACGCGGTGCGCGTGCCGAGCGCGTTGCCGAACCAGAGATACTCATGGAGCGCGGCCGGATCGGGCTGGCGCAGCGCGGGCTTCCACTCGAGCAGCGCCTTGATCTCGGAGCCGAAGCCCAGCTCCCGGTCGACCGTCGAGTAGTACAGGGGCTTAATGCCGAACCTGTCGCGCACGAGCCAGAGCGTTTGCTGCACCGTATCCCACAGCGCGAAGGCGAAGATGCCGTTGAAGCGCGCGAAGCTCGCCGGTCCCCACTGCGCGAAGGCGCGCAGCACCACCTCGGTGTCCGTGCCGCTGCGGAACGGGCCGCCCGTGGTCGCAAGCTCGGCGCGCAGCTCGGCGAAGTTGTAGATCTCGCCGTTGTAGCTGAGCACCAGCCCGCGCTCCGCAAGCTCCATGGGCTGGTGCCCGGCGCTGCTGAGATCGAGGATGCTGAGGCGGCGATGACCGAGGCCGACAACGTCGTCGGCCCAGATGCCATGGTCGTCAGGCCCGCGATGCACGAGCGAACGCGCCATGCGTGTGAGCTGCTGGCGCGACGGCGCCTCGCCGGCGAACGCGGCGACGCCGCAGATACCGCACATCGGTCAGCGAAGGTATGAGCAGGACGCGAAAAGCATCCGAGAAAGCTCGCGCGGAGAGCAAGCTGACGCAACGGAGCAGGTCGCCGCGCCGCCTGGTGCGCGCTCGCTATTCCGCATGGTCGCCAATCAAGTCTTGAAACAGCGCCTCGTAACTCGCGACGCAGCGGCCTATCCCGAGGGTGGCGACCGCGAACTCGCGGGCCGCCGAACGCATATCCGCGCGACGCTCGGCCGACAGTGCCGCGAACGCCGCAATGCACTTGACGAGTGCCTCGGGATCGCTGGCGGGATACAGGAATCCGGTGACGCAATCCGTGACGAGCGCTTCGTTGTCTCCGATGCGCGCGGCAATGACGGGCAGGCCGCTCGCCAATGCCTCGCACACGGCGTTCGGCAGCCCCTCGAGGATCGAGGGATGCACGAGGACGTCGTGCTTCCGCAGCAGCTCCGGGATGTCGTGCCGCTCCTGCATCCAGATCCAGCTCCTGCCGAGGTGGAGCGCGTCGATGCGCGCCCGCACGCGCTGCTCGTACGCCTCGTCCCCACCAAGCGGCGCGAGCTTGCCCACCCAATTCACCGTCGGCGTCCATCCATGTGCATCGCGATGCAGGGCGAGCGCCTCGACCAGCACGATCGCGTCCTTGGTCGGCAGCAGGGTTCCGATCGCGAGGATGGCAAGCTGTCGGGGTACCGGTGGATCCGGCGCGCCGCCTGGCGCGAACAGCGTGAGGTCGATGCCGTTGTAGATCACCGACGTGCGGTCGCGCAGCGTGGGCCACACGGAGAGGAGTTGTTCGCGGTTGTTCTGCGAGTTCGTCACGATGTGTTCGGCGAACCGGTGCGCGCCGAGCATGAGTCGCAGCTTGAGGCTCACGTGGGGCAGCGGCCCGCGTTCCGAGACGACGACGGGTGTCCGAACGCCACGCAGCTGGTTGAGCTGACCCGCCGCCTCGGCGTATAGGCCGGGGGTCGTGAGGTAGGCGAGCACCAGGTCGAAGCGTCCCTCCCACATCACGCGGGCGAGGCGCGTGAGCACGCTGAGTGAGTAGCGCGACGACTTCTCGTACTCGTGCACCGCGATGCCGGCGTCGTCGATCAGCCGGCGGAAGTGATCGTGGCGCGTGACGTAGACAAAAAATTCTACCCGGTGTCCGGCGTCGGTGAGCCCCAGCGCCAACTGCACCATCTGCCGTTGCGCCCCGCCGGACCCGAAGCTGTCGATGACGAAGAGCAACCGCATCGCGCTCAGGACGGGACCAGCGGTGCCAGTCCGGCGCCGGGCGCTCCGGTCCGCGCCGTCGCGCCCACAGAGCGCGCCGGATCGGCCAGCGTCCACGCCTGGTACAGATACGCCACCATGTAGAGCAACATCGCCGCGATCGCGAGGACGGTGAAATTCTGCCCCGCCGCGTTCTTCAGCATCTCGTACACCGTGTAGAGCGACACGAGCACGCCCATCCAGACCAGGAGCATACGCGGACGATGCTGCAGCAGGCGCGCGCCATCGACGACGAATAGCAAATAAAGCGGAAAGACGTGCACGGCGACATAACGCACGGTGTCGCCGCCGCCAAGCGTGGTCATGGCCACGAAACCGATGATGCATACGACCCAGGTCAGCGACATCGTGTCGCGGCGCTGCACGGCACGCGCGAATCCGACGATCGCGGCGGCGAGGATCAGCTGATTCACGAGCCCCCCCATTCCAACCAAGTAGTCGAGTGGCGCCGTGGGGTGGCCGAGCACCTCCGGCGACCACGCATAGAATGGGAATGGCGTGAGCAGGGCGAGCATGCTGTACATCACCGTCGCCACGACGATGTTGCCCGACGCGAGCGATACGCCGAGCGAGCCCTGTGCCGCAGTTTCGAGGCGGAACTCCACCACGCTCTGGAAATACTTTGGGTCGAGTCCGGACGGCAGCTTGCCCCCGAGCAGCATGGCGGCTCCTCCCACCGCGAGGAACGCCGCACCGACAACGGCTGTCCGACGCAGTGCCGGCGGCAACCCTCGGTGCATAGCACTTGGTCGCGTGGTGAAGTAAAGCGCGACGAGTGCGAGTCCAATGAACACGAGCATCGACTGCAATCGGAGGTAGCTCAGCACGACAACGGCCCCCGCCGCGAGCGCGAGATGCACCACGGCGGCTCCCGCAGAACGAACCCGAAACAGACGGATGAGCAGTAGGAGCGTCGCCCACCCGAACACGCCGACCAGCGAGTCGCGAAGCAGGATGCCGGAGATCGAGATCAGTGCGGGGTGCAAGGCCATGACCAACGCGACGGCGAACCCCGTGCGTTCATCGCGCAACTCCTGTACAGTCGCGTAGATGAGCACGACGAGCAGCGCGCCGGCGACGACCGGCCCCTGGAGATTGCAGAGATAATGGGCGTCGTCGAACGCGAGCGCCCAGTGCGTGACGTAATTGTTGTAGGTGACGAATCCCTTGTAGGTGAACGCAAACAGCGCCTCCCCGAGGTCGAGGAAGGAGCTGTTGTAGTAACCGATGGCGTCCGAGCCCACGCCACCAACCCAGTACGCCTCGCCCTTGCCCGAGTAGTACGCCACGAGCGCGGCGGTGCTGCGCGTGACGTAAGCAATGGTGAAGAGCATTACTCCCGCGCCGCCACGCTTGTCGATCATCCACACGGCGATGAGTGCGACGGCACACATCACCACGGCGGCGATGAATACCGACGCGTTGAACTCGATGAGACTGGCCACTCCCCACGCGGCGAGCGTCCCGATCATGAGAATCATCGACGGGAGGCGCCGCATCGAGTGCACCAGCCGTCCGAGTGTACCCGTTGAGGTGGACGCCGCCAGCTCGAGTCGGCGGGCCACTACGACGCCCGAGAATTCACGAGCCTGCCCTCAGCGACTTCTGTATTCGAGGATAGGCGAAGGGCCGCAAGCCACTGCGTGACCACACGATCCACTGCGAAGCGCGAGGTCACGTCGCGCGCGGCCGCGCCGAGACGCGCCCGCGCCGCCGAGTCGCCCATCAGGCGCGATATCGCGGCGGCGAGCGCCTCGACCTGGGCGGCCGGCACGAGGAGCCCGTCCACTTCATGGTGGATGATCGAACGGGGACCGCTCGGGCAGTCGAAAGCGATCGCCGGCAGGCCGAGCGACATCGCTTCAACGAGGGCGTTGGGAAAGCCTTCGAAGCGGGATGAAAGCACGAACAGCTGGGCCTGTCGAAGCGTCGCCGTCGGGCGCTCGAGCAGGCCGGCGAAGGTCACCGCATCGCCAAGCGCGAGATCCGCGACGCGGCGCTCGAGCATCTCGCGCTCCGGCCCGTCACCGATGATTCCGAGATGCCACTCAGGATGAGCCTCCCGCGTGCGCGCAAAGGCGTCGAGCAGCATGTCGATCCCCTTCTCGGGCCGTAGGCGACCCATCGCCAGCATCAGCGGCTGCGGCAGCGCCCGTGCCTCGTCCGCGCTCTCCTCCGCAATGGGCGCCGGATTCGGGATGACGACGGTGCGTCGTGCGCCCGTGTTGTCGACGATCCACCGTCGTGCGTCCTCCGTCTGGAGCACAACGGCGTGCGCGGTCCGGTAGAGCGTGCGCCGCAACGTCGCCCAGACCCACCTTAACGGCATGCTCGCCGGATCGGAGCGTTCGGAGACGACCACGCGACACCGAAGACCCATGGAGGCGAGGAGTACACGCCCGTTCGTCTCGGTGGAGAAGGAGATCACGCCATCGGGCTTCTGCCGCCGCAGCTCGGCGCGCAGCGCGAGAAGCAGGTGCAGTTCGATCGACACGCGATGCAGCATGCCGGTCGATCCCGGGTCGACGTCGAGATGGATGCGCCGGATCGCGGGTCGCAGCGGATAGAAATCGGGCGCCGCCGGGTCGAGCGTGACGACGGTGACGTGGTGTCCACGGTCTGCTGACTCGTTCGCGAGCACGGACAGTACGCGCTCGGCGCCGCCCCCCGTCAGGCCGGCGATGACGAAGACGAGGCGCATCACGGAGCCATCGCGCCCAGGTGCGTCTTCAGAAACGGTGGCGAGGAGATCGTGGTCGAGCGCTGTCATCACGTGCTCCCGCCCACGGCCGCCGGCCGAGCAGATGATCCCTCGTCACGGCACCGCGGCGACTCGGCCTGCGCGTCAAGCCACGCCTGGAACATCAGCATGCCCCAGAGCTGCGCCGAACAATCGCGGCCGGCGAGATGCTCGGCCCATGTGATTGCCACGCGTTGGGCATCGAGAAGCCCTTCACGCTTGAGGCGCTCCGGCGCGAGCAGATGCTCGGCCCACTCACGCAGCGGACCGCGCAGCCATTCGCCGACCGGCACGCCGAACCCCATCTTCGGGCGATCGATGAGCGCGGCCGGCACGAGCTTGTAGAGGATCTGCCTGAGGATCCACTTCTGCTGACCGCCACGCAACTTGAGACGGTGCGGAACGCGCCATGCGAACTCGGCGACGCGATGATCGATGAGCGGCGCGCGCGACTCGAGGCTCACGCCCATCGTGGCGCGATCGACCTTCACGAGGATGTCGTCGGGGAGGTAGCTCACCGTGTCGAGGTACATCGCGCGGTTCACGGCGTCGTCGAGCGGCGCCCAGTGCCCCTCGCCGGAGAGCATCGATGACGCTTCCGTCGCGCCGATCACGAGGTCGGCGGGGCGGGGCCAGTACGAGACCATCTCGCGATACACCAACTCGGGCGAGCGGGCGGCGAGCGCAATGCTCATGCGGCGCAACGTGTCGGGCGCGAGCGCGCGTGCGGCGCGCGCCGGCAGGAAGGGCCGCAGCTGTGCGAGCACCGCGGATGCGCCGTCGCCCGCCAGCTGCCCGAGCCCGCGGCTGGCGAGCGCGCGCACGACGGGCGGAATCTGCTCCAGCCTGTCCCACGACGAGCGCAGCGCGGCGTACCGGCCATAGCCGGCAAACAGCTCGTCGCCACCGTCGCCCGAGAGGCTCACGGTCACTTGCTTTCGCGCGAGCGCTGCCACCAGAAATGTCGGGATCTGCGAGGAGTCGGCGAACGGCTCGTCGTACAGCGTCGGCAGGCGAGGAATGACCGAGCGCGCCTCTTCCGGCGACACGTACGCCTCGGTGTGCTCGGTGCCGAGATGCTTCGCGACGGCCCGCGCATGCTCGGCCTCGTTGAACTCCTTCTCGTGAAAGCCGATGGTGAAGGTGCGCACCGGCCGCGCGCTCTCGCTCTGCATCAGCGCGACGACCAGCGACGAGTCGATGCCGCCTGAGAGGAAGGCGCCGAGCGGCACGTCGGCGACCATCTCCTGGCGGATCGTGTGCCGCAGCACGGCCTCGAGTCCGCCGATGATCTCGTCGTCGCTCCCCTCGAGCTGGTTCCCCTTGCCCGCGAGCGCGGCTGCGCGACTGGACCAATACACTGTCGTCACCGGCATCGCTCCAGGGTCGCCGACGATGCGTACGATGGTGCCCGGGATGACCTTCCGCACGTCCTCATAGATCGTCCATGGCGCCGGCATGTAGTTGTGCCGGAAGTACAGCGCGAGCGCGTTACGGTCGATGGTGCCGCGCCACAGCGGGTGGCAACGCAGCGCCTTGAGCTCGGAGCCGTAGATCAGCGTATTGCCGGCCTGCGTGTAGTAGAGTGGCTTCTCCCCGAAGCGGTCCCGCACGAGCGACAGCGTCTTCGTGTCGCGGTCCCAGAGCGCGATGGCGAACATGCCGGCGCAGCGCGCGAGCGTCGCCTCGAGCCCCCAATGCACGAGGGCCGCGAGCAGGACCTCGGTATCCGAGTGCCCGCGAAAGCGCTCGCCCAGCGCCTCGAGCTCGGCGCGGATCTCGAGGTGATTGTAGATCTCGCCGTTAAACGTGATCTGGTAGCGCTCGTCGACCGACGCCATCGGTTGGTGGCCGAGGGGCGAGAGCTCGAGAATGGAGAGGCGGCGAAAGCCGACCGCGATGCCCTGCGCGTTGTCGCACCATGCGCCCTCGTCGTCCGGGCCGCGATGGGCAATGCTGTCCGTCATTTCGCGGAGAATGGCCGCGTCGCCGCGGTCACCGCGGGGCGACCAGAATCCGGCAAACCCACACATGGTCAACTCCTCTCGAACCGTCGCGCGCCACCGGCGCGCATTGCCGACCTGACCGCACGAAGTCAGGCGTATCTGTGTCAATCTAGAGTCCGGTCGCCATTGACGGGATACCGGGACTCGTCACATCAGGCGCTCACGGGGTGATGCGCAACACGCCGCTCGATACGCAGGCCGCCGAGCGTCGGTGGCACTTCGTGCGCGACTTTACGGCCGCGCGATGGCGTAGAGGTGCGGTCCGGGGCGATTGAACGCGCTCAGCTCACGACTTTCCCCGGGGGTCGGCCGGCTGACCGTGTCCATCCAGGCTCCCAGACGTGCGCGAAGGGAGCGGGGAAGAATGTCGGGATGCCAGAACCGGCGCTTGCGTGGTGTAAGGCAGAGCTCGTTCAGGTCGACCGTGTTCGTGATGACGTCGGAGAATCCGGCGGAGAGCAATGCAGAGCGGAGCGACTCGGCTGTCCACGAGCGCACGTGCTGCATGTGGTGGAATTCCGAGTCGCAGAACGGGCAGTAGGCCATGGCGGCGTCGAGGTTCTCCGCGTTTGGCGTGGTGAGCACGACGCTCCCGCCAGGCGCTACCAGACGGCGCAGTTCGAGGAAAGTGGACGTCAGGTGCTGGTCCGGGAGATGCTCGATCGTTTCGATGCACGTCACTGTGTCGAACGACGCGGCCGGAAACGGGCTTGGCAGCGAGCTGATGGCGACAGCGCCGTGCCAATTCCGCCGGCCGCCCAATAGTTGTTCGCAGGCGCGAACCGACTCCTCGGAGAAGTCCATCCCCCAGCATTCGACCGGCTGCTCAACGAGCCGCGCGAGCAGATATCCCGGCCCGCATCCGTAGTCCAGCATGCGGCCACGCAACGTCCCCGTCAGGCGCAGCAAGGTGACCAGCTCCGCTGCGACGAGCTTGGAAAAGTACTGCGCGCTCTTGTACGGATTGGCCGCGTAGTTTGCCCAGAAGGCGCGAATGTGCGCGTCTGTCCAATCGGAGCCCCGTCTACGTATTGCCATTGTGACGCGAGAGTTGGTTAAGGACGCTGCTGTGAAGGCACGGCAAACGGAGCGCACCGCACCGGGTCCGCTACGCAGACGAAAGCTGCTCGTATGCAGTGGGCACGCTCCGTCCGGGAACGGAGAGCCCGATTCGGAAAACGAGAAAAGCCGTTCCGACGAGGAATGTCACCTGCCCAATGGTGTATGCAATCGCCGCTCCCATCGCGCCGTGCCGCGGAGCCAGCCACACGGTCAGGAGGACGATCGTGGAGTACCTCGGAATCCAGATAATCCAGACGCTCTGCCACACTTTCGCGTGCGCCCATACCACCTGCGTCATCGCCATCGCCGTGCCTTCGAAGATGGTGGACAGGACGAGCACGAGGATCACGGGGAAGGTGGTTGCGAATTCCTTGCCGTACATCCGAAGCACGGTGGGCGACACAACCACGACGCCGATCCCGGCGATGCCGGTGATGCCCACCGTCAGCATCAGCGACACCCAGAATACACGCCGGTAGCGGCGTTCGTCGCCGACGCCCACCTGGTTGTTCATCAGGGACAGCCCGATTGTATACAGCAGCGTCGGAACCAGCATGATCGCCATTCGCATCGAGGTCCCGACACTGTACAGCGCCATCTGGCCGTATCCCCCGGGCAACCGCACCAGGTACGCATTCGCGAACCAGAGCGCCGGCGCGGAGATCAGCATCGAGATGATGCCTGGCGCAACGTACCCGGAGAGCACCGACCGCTCTCTCCACATTCCGACCCTGGTGAGCCTGATCCCCCGCGTGCGGCAGCAACGCCACACCGCGATACTCGAAAGCGCCCACAGGAGGACATTGCTGATGACCTGGCCGACGAGCGCGCCGTTGACGCCGCCGAGCTTGGCGCCCACCGTGCCAGCCACCAGGTACGTCACGCCACTGAGCGCCGAGAGGAGGGCGAGCGTCCGAAAGCTCTCCAGCCCCGCAAGGACGCCAAGGTTGAAGTTGTGCATATTCGACGCGAGGAGCGTGATCGCGACGATCCGGAGGGCAGTGCCGATTTCCGGCGCGTTGAGAACGCGACTCGCGATGACCGGCGCACAGCTGAGGAGGATGATGGCAGCGACCCCCGAGGCGACAATCGTCGTCACGCCCAGCAGTGCGAGCACACGTCCGGCCCGGTGCGGATCGGCGGACCGGTACTCGGCGACGAACTTCGTCGCCGCATTCCCTCCAACCTGCGTCAGCAGCGCGAACAGAGTGAGCGTGCTCTGGATGATCGCGAACTGTCCGTAGCGGTCGCGGCCCATGAGGCTCGCGAACACGATGTTCAGGACGAACGCGCTCGCCTGCGAGAGTCCGACCGCGGCGACATTCCACCGCATCGCGCGGGCGAATCGAGCCCTGAGGCCGAGCCCAGCGGTCATGGACCGCCGCGGGAGGAAGGTCGTCTGGACGCCGAAGCCGTATGTCGCGACAGAGGATGCACAGGCGTCATGAATGACCGACGTCCGTGACGTCCAGAGCTGCCCCGATCACCCACCGGAGGCGGGCGCGGCGGTAGTCCGGCCCTTCATCAGAAAGCCGCCGCCGTCTGGCAGGCGAATCATCTTTTCGGGCTTGTCGGCGAGGAACTCGTCGATGGAGCTCGTGGCGCCCGGGCAGGTCGTGAAGCCGTAGTCGTCGCAGAGGAGGATCGCACCCTCGGCGAGCCGCGGATAGAAGAAGGCGACGCTGTCCCGCGTCGGCTCCATGAGATCGACGTCGACGTGCACGAAGGCGAACCGGCGGTCCGCGACCTCGCTGAACCGCGCCGGGATCCACCCCTTGTGGTACTGGACGTTCTCGAACTGGGCGAGATTCCTTTTGACGATATCGACGCCGATCGACAGGTCGCCGGATGTCCAGTACGAACCGTCCGCGGTGGTCGGCGCCGAGAGCCCCTCGAACGAGTCGAAGATATGATGCGAACGGTGCTGCCGGCTACGGCTGTTGGCGCTGCAGATCAGGTAGGAGCCGGCGCCGCGATAGACACCGCACTCCACGGTGTCCCCCGGCACATCCTCGACGAGCCGAACGAGTTCCGCGATCATGAGCCGCCGATCGGTATTGAACCCCGTCCGCTCGTCGAACTTGTCGAGGAAGGCATTGAACTTCGCATCGCCCCACCATTCCATCTGTGGCCACTTGAATCGGTAGGCTGGCGTCAGCACCCCACCAAGTCCTGTCAGGAGCACGAACCGTTCGTCCGCGCTCAACCCGGTGGCGACCAAGCGACCGAGGATGACCATCGAGCGGCGAAGCACCTTCTTTGCGATTTTGATCACGCCTGATACGGCTCACAGAACGCGCCGAAGCGACCGACGGGCTGGCCGTCGGAATTCGGCAGTGATGGGACTGGATGACGATGCGGGCCATCTCACTGCGTAGCGTCCGCGATGCGTACACGTCTCTGCGCGAATGCTCCACTTCAGTAGCGGCCACCACCTGGCCGATCACCGGACGAGCTCACAGCCCAGGCCCGACGAAAGCACGTGAAATTAACCCGTCCGGTAGGAGCGCCGCAAGGCCAGACCCTCACTGCATTGGGGACGCGCAGCCAGCGGCGCCCGGTGATCCCATGAGCGCCGTGAACGCGGTGGTCTGCGCCGTGGCGACCGCCGCGACCTCGTGTCCGTGCACGTTCCAGTGGCCGTCCTCCGGAAAGTCGAAGAGGCGGTGCGACCGTGCATAATCCGCGACAAACGCCGGCTGCAGATCGACCACCTGGAAACCGCCGGACCGGGCCCGCTGCATCAGGTAGACGCGCATCCGGCCGAAGTAGCTGCTGTCGCCGGCGACGATGCGCCGCGCGTCGTACAGCTGCGGCCGCACCCCGTCCACCACGAGGGCCACGCAGGCCGGCGCCACGCCGCTCGCCGCGGGCAGCCGCGAGAGGAACTCGTCCACCACGCGCCGCGAGTCCGCCAGCTTCACCGAGTCGGCGTCCGCTCGCACGTTGCCGGCGAACACCACCGGCGTCGCGCCCCGCGCGGCCGGCGCGGCTCGGCGCGCGCGCCAGCCGGCGACCATCGCGTCGAGCTTCACATTGAGGATGAGGTAGCGCACCAGCGCCGATCTCCGGACCAGCCGCTTCCACGTGGAGGTATGGTATGGCTCGAGCTGTTCGCGGAAGTGGCCGGCGCTGTCGCCGGCGAACCCCCAGAGCCCAGGCGCGACCTTGTACTTCCGCAGGCTCTCGTCAAAGTCGTTGCCCACCACCACCACCGCCGCCGTCGTGGGATGAAAAGTGCGGCGCGCATAGTCCGCCTCCATCAGGTAGTGCGAGAGTGGTGCGCCGGAAGCGCCGAAGCTGTACACGCGGGCCGCGCCGCCCGCGAGCGCCGCGAGGCGACCCTGGAGCGTCTCACGGTACGGCACCATCAGCGCCTCCACGTAGCTGTCGCCAATCACGGCGAGCAACGGCGAGGTGGCGGTCGAGTCGTAATCCTGGTCGTTGACCCAGCCGATGTTGTTGGTGCGCCCGTGCACCACCGTCTCGAAGCGCAGACCGATGGAGTAGGTAAAGTCGTGGCCGGGCTCGAAGTGCCCGATGGGATGCGCGGCATCCACCGGCTCCTGGTACAGACCCGACAGCACGGGGCTGAACTGGAGCGCCACTTCGGCGAGCAGGAGCGGGAGCATCAGCCCCACCGCCACGGCGACCGTCGCGAGGAGCGCCGTTCGGAAGCGTCGTGCCACGGCTAGTCCAGCTCGAACGCGTCGCGGTAGTCCTTCGCGAGCGCCGGATCCTGGTCTGCCTTGCGCAGCAGGCAGCCTTCCACAGCAAGCACCTCGATGTCGGTGCCCATGAAGCAGCGGAACGCGTCCTCAGGGCTGCCGACAATCGGTTCCCCGCGCACGTTGAAGCTGGTGTTCACCACGACCGGGCAGCCGGTAGCCTCCTCGAACGACGTCAGCAGCGCGTGGAAGCGCGGGTTCGTTTCGCGATGCACCGTCTGGATGCGTGCCGAGTAGTCCACGTGGGTCACCGCCGGAATGGACGAGCGGGGCACGTTGAGCTTGGCGATGCCGAACAGCGCCTGCTCATCGGCTGACATCACGCGACGTTCCTTCTCCACCACGTCGGCGACGAGCAGCATGTACGGGCTGTCCGTGTCAATCTCGAACCACTCTGACACTTTCTCGCGCAGCACGGCCGGCGCAAAGGGGCGGAACGACTCGCGGAACTTCACCTTGAGATTGAGCACCGTCTGCATGGACGGCGAGCGCGCATCCCCGAGGATGGAGCGGGCACCCAGCGACCGGGGGCCGAACTCCATCCGCCCCTGGAACCAGCCCACGGCCTTGCCGTCGGCCAGCTCACGCGCCGTGACCTGGACGAGTTCGTCCATCGGAAGCACGGTGAACCTGGCCCCCATCGCGGTGAGCCGGCGCTCCACCTCCGCCTGCTCGAAGCTCGGGCCCAGGTAGGCCCCCTGCATCGCGTCCAGGTCGGTACCAAGCACGCGGGTGCCCTTGCCGATGCCGTAGTACGCCGCGAGGGCCGCGCCCAGCGCGCCACCCGCGTCCCCGGCGGCCGGCTGGATCCAGATTCGCCCGAACTTGCCGGCCCGGAGCACGCGGCCATTGGCAACGCAGTTGAGCGCCACGCCCCCCGCCAGGCAGAGGTTCGTGAGGCCGTACTCCTGCCGCAACGACTCCGTGAGGCGCAGGATGACTTCCTCCGCGACGTGCTGCACCGTGGCGGCGAGGTCCATGTGGTGCTGCGTCAGCGGTTCGTCCGCGCGGCGCGGCGGCCCGCCGAAGAGCGCGTCGAACTTGTCGTTCGTCATCGTCAATCCCGTGCAGTAATCGAAGTAGGATTGATCGAGACGGAACGTGCCGTCCGGCTTGAGGTCGATCAGGTGATCGAACACCAGCTGGGCGTACTTTGGCTCCCCGTACGGAGCAAGGCCCATCACCTTGTACTCGCCGGAGTTCACCTTGAACCCGGTGTAGTAGGTGAACGCGGAGTAGAGCAGGCCGAGCGAGTGGGGGAAGTGCAGCTCCTTGAGAATCTTGAGGTCGCTGCCCTTGCCGTGCGCCACGGAGGTAGTGGCCCACTCGCCTACGCCGTCCATCGTCAGGACGAGCGCCTCGTCGAACGGCGAGGGGAAGAACGCGCTGGCCGCGTGCCCGAAGTGGTGCTCCGTGAAGAGCAGGCGAGTGCGCGCGTCGAACGCCGGGTCCAGCGTCTTCAGTTCCTTGGCCAGCAGCGACTTCTGGAAGAGCTTTTCGCGCAGCCAGAGAGGCAGGGCCATGCTGAACGACTTGAAGCCGCGCGGCGCGAACGCCAGGTACGTCTCGAGCAACCGCTCGAACTTCAGGAACGGCTTGTCGTAGAACGCCACATAGTCCACGTCGGCCAGCGTCACGCCGGCCTCCGCGAGGCAGTAGGCCACGGCGTGGTGCGGAAAGCGGGCGTCGTGCTTTTTCCGGGTGAAGCGCTCCTCCTGGGCCGCGGCCACGATCCGGCCGTCCTCCACGAGCGCCGCGGCGCTATCGTGGTAGTAGGCCGAGATGCCGAGAATTCGCATCGCCTAGAAGATGGTGTAGATGAACGGCGCGATGGCGGATCCCTTCGCGAACACGACGAGGGCGCCGAGCAGCGCGATCATGACGAGCACGGGCACGAGCCAGTACTTTCGGCGCGCGCGCATGAAGTCGAAGAGCTCCCGGATGAAGTCGAGCATCGGCTCAGAACTGGCGGGTCACGCTATCAGGCGACGGGCCAGGCGGCGTCCGTACGATCCAGTAGCTGGAGAGCGAGGGGTCGAACGCGCGCTGCATCGGATCGTGTCCGCGCCAACGCATGACCATCCCCACGGGGACGATCGCGAATCCGTACATCAGGCCGAGGATGACGGGGCTCGTGATCTTGTGGAGGAGCAGGCCGAAGCGCGCCCATAGCCCATTGAGCGGGGCGAGCACCGCGGGGGTCGCCATGGCGAGCACCAGGAACACCAGCGACAGCGCGACGGCCCACGCGCGCAGGTGATGCCAGCGCCACCAGCCCGCGATCGCAATGACGGCGAACAGGCTGGCGAACACCAGACCGAACGACCGGTCAGAGCCATGCGTAACCGGCTCGTCGCGGGTGAGATCCTCGTGCAGCGAGGCAGTGGGTGACATGCGCAAATGTGCGGGGGTCCGCAATGGCGCGCGGGGTCCAGGCGAAAGATGCCAGGCGGCGCCCGGCCTGTGCCCGGTGATCCGCATAAGCCGTGAAATATCGTTTCCGGCGGCGCGAAATGGAAGCCAAGGCCCGCCGTGGGCCCGGGTGTATCTCATGCCCTGACGCGCGGTTGCGGACGCCGCTCGCTCGCCGGCACCGCGTGCGATTGCACGCGCCACGACCTACCTCCCGTCCCTGTCCGCCCGCTACCTTGCAGCCAGCGCCGCCGCGCATTTCCGCGCCGCGCCGTCGCCTCCCTGCACCCGCGTTTCCGTCAGATCATGTGTGGCATCGTCGGCTTCCAAGGCTCCTTCGGCCCCGCGCTCCGGCACGCCATGAGCGACGCGGTGCTCGCGCGCGACCAAGATGGGGGTCAAGCCGCTCTACTACGCGACCACTACGGACGGCTTCCTGTTCGGCTCGGAGATCAAAGCACTCCTCGAGGAGCCCAACTTCCCGCGTGACATCGACCCGGTGGCGATGCACAACACCCTTGCGCACCTACGAACTTTCGCGCTCTCGCCCAGCACGATGCTGCGCGCCATGCTGGCGCTTCCGCTCTCTAAGAACGAGTACAGCCGCTACCTGCCCAGTCTCATCGGCTAGCGCCCCGCAACATGTCACTCACCGTGATTCGTACCACACTTCCGGACGTGCTGATCCTGGAGCCGACCTGTCTTCGGCGATGCGCGCGGCTTCTTCTTTGAAAGCTTCAATGCGAAGGACTTTGAGACCGCGACCGGAGTGCGGCGCACATTCGTGCAGGACAATCACAGCCTTTCCACCAAGGGCGTCCTCCGCGGTTTGCACTATCAGATCCGGCACCCGCAGGGGAAGCTGGTGCGCGTGACGCAGGGCGAGGTGTTCGATGTTGCTGTCGATCTGCGCCGAGGCTCTCCCACGTTCGGCAAATCCGCCAGCGTTCTCCTCTCGGCGGAGAACAGGCGGCAGCTCTGGGTGCCGGAGGGATTCGCGCATGGCTTCCTGGTAGTGAGCGACGTTGCCCAGTTCCTGTACAAGACAACAGACTACTGGTTTCCGGAGCACGAGCGCGCTCTGCTGTGGAACGATCCCGCGCTCGGGATTCAATGGCCAGTCGAGGAGGCGCCCCGCCTGGCAGCCAAGGATTCAGCCGGCAGCCCCTTGGCCAGCGCCGAATCGTTCGAGTAGCGCGGCCATAGGCCGCGCGCACCAGCAGCAGGAGTCGCCATGTGTGGGATTGCAGGATTTGTCGGCCGTTTTTCCGGGGATCGCCTGCGCGAGGCCTCCTGTCTCATCGCGCATCGCGGCCCGGATGCGTCCGGCGAGTATTTCGATGTGGATGCCGGCGTCGGCCTGGCGCACCGGCGGCTGTCGATCATCGATCTGTCGCCCCTTGGCGCTCAGCCAATGTCGGGGGCCGACGGGGCGGTGGTCCTCGTGTTCAACGGGGAGATCTACAACTACCGCGAGCTGCGCGAGGAGCTCCTTGCACGGGGAGTGACGTTTCGCGGCCACTCCGACACGGAGGTGCTGCTCGCGCTGTATCTGGCGGAAGGCACGGCCATGCTGCCTCGCCTCAATGGCATCTTCGCCTTCGCGCTGTGGGACAAGCGCGACCAGTCGTTGTTCGTGGCGCGCGACGGCCTCGGTGTCAAGCCGCTGTACTACACGGTCAACGATCGCGGATTCGCGTTCGCGAGCGAAACGAAGGCATTGTTGCAGTTCGTGCCGGAAAGTCGGGAGCTGGACGTCGCCGCGCTGCATCGGTACCTGAGCTTTCTCTGGTCACCCGGCGCCGGCACGCCGCTGCGCGCGGTGCGAAAGCTGTTGCCTGGCGAGGCGATGCTCGTGCGTGACGGGCGTATCGCCCAGCAGTGGTTCTGGTACCAGCTGCCGGCGTTTCGGGGCGTGCAGGCCGATCTCGGTGAGGAAGCGGCAATCCGCGGCACCGCCGATCTCCTGCGCACCGCGGTGCGGCGCCAACTCGTCGCGGACGTTCCCGTCGGGGCATTCCTGTCCGGCGGTCTGGACTCCAGTGCCGTTGTTGCGTTCGCACGCGAGGTCGCTCCCGACATCCGCTGCTTCACGATCGAGGCGGTCGGCGGTGAGGGCGAGGGGTTCAGTGATGACCTGCCGTATGCCCGGCGCGTCGCAGCGCATCTCGGCGTATCGCTCGATGTCGTGCGAGTGGACGCGGGACGCATGGCGGATGACCTCGCGGGGTTGGTGGCACAGCTCGACGAGCCCGTCGCCGACCCCGCGCCATTGAATGTGCTCTACATCAGCCGGCTGGCGCGCGAACACGGAATCAAGGTGCTCCTGTCGGGGGCTGGTGGCGATGATCTGTTCACCGGTTATCGACGCCACGTGGCCCTCAATTACGAGCGCTACTGGAGCTGGCTGCCGCAGGGCATCCGCGCCGCTCTGGAGCGCGGCACGACGAGCCTTGATCAACGAAAGCCGAAGTTTCGCCGCCTGGCGAAGCTGTTCGACGGGGCTGGATTGGATGGGCCGGCGCGCCTGACGAACTACTTTCTCTGGGCCAAGGAGGCGCAGTTGCTGCGGCTCTACACCCCTGAATTCCGCGCAGCGCTCGCCGGGGCCGCTGCGGCCGCGCCGATGGACGAGTTTCTTGCGCCGTTGCCGCGGACGGTGTCGCCGCTGGACCGCATGCTTGCGCTCGAGCAGCGGTTCTTCCTCGCCGATCACAATCTCATGTACACCGACAAGATGTCGATGGCCGTGGGCGTCGAAGCGCGCGTTCCGTTTCTCGATGTGGAGTTGGTCGAGTTCGCGGCGCGGATTCCGCTGAAGTACAAGCAGCGCGGACGCGTGGGCAAGTGGGTGCTGAAGAAGGCGATGGAGCCCTACCTTCCGCACGACGTCATCTACCGTCCGAAATCAGGGTTTGGCGCTCCGCTTCGCCAGTGGATGCGCAACGAGTTGCGTCCGTTGATGGCAGACGTGTTGTCGCCGGACAGCTTGCGGAGCAGAGGGCTGTTCGATCCTGCTGCCGTGCAGGACCTCATTTCGCAAAACCACGCCGGCAAGACCGACGCGGCCTACACCCTCCTGTCGTTGATGAACATCGAGATCTGGTGCCGGGCGTACGTCGATCACGCACCTGCCAATACAACGAGTCCCAACCTGTGAAACAGATCCTCCAGAGCCTCGAGACGGGAAGGACCGACGTCGCCAATACAAGGCCTACGTGCCGTTGATCGACATCATCGCTGGCGCGCGGCCGAACTTCATGAAGATCGCGCCGATCATCCGTGCGCTCGATGCGCACCAGGCCGCCGGCTCCGATCTGCGCTTTCGCCTCGTGCACACCGGTCAGCACTACGATGCGCGGATGTCCGGAGACTTCTTCACGCAGCTCGGCATCCCTGAGCCGGACGTCAATCTCGAGGTCGGGTCAGGCACGCAGGCGGAGCAGACGGGCGCAATCATGACGCGCTACGAGGCGCTCCTGCTCGACGTGCCTCCCGCCGTGTGCGTTGTCGTTGGCGACGTCACATCCACGATGGCGTGCGCGGTCGCCGCGCAGAAGTTGCGCGTGCCCGTTGCGCATGTCGAGGCCGGAATCCGGTCCGGTGACTGGACCATGCCGGAAGAGATCAACCGGATGGTCACGGACGCAATTACCAACTGGTTCTTCACGACCTCCGAGGTCGCGAACGCCAACCTGCGTCGCGCGGGAGTATCCGACGAGCGCATCTTCTTCGTCGGGAACACGATGATCGACACGCTGCTTGT
>JBBRZK010000026.1:0-43605 GCA_038236775.1 Gemmatimonadales bacterium | reverse complement strand
TCCTGAGC
Source organism: Gemmatimonadales bacterium (assembly GCA_038236775.1). Taxonomy (GTDB): domain Bacteria; phylum Gemmatimonadota; class Gemmatimonadetes; order Gemmatimonadales; family Gemmatimonadaceae; genus AG11. Next base: position 43,597 of record JBBRZK010000026.1, on the reverse strand, counting down.
GACGCGAAGGATCTGCTTGTCTGTCATCCTGAGCGACGCGAAGGATCTGCTTGTCTGTCATCCTGAGCGACGCGAAGGATCTGCTTGTTCAGGCTCTCCAAAAGCAGATCCCTCGCTGCGCTCGGGATGACAGTCTTGGCAGATCCCTCGCTGCGCTCGGGATGACAAACGTTGGCTGCGCTCGGGATGACAGTCTCGGCAGATCGCCAAGGCTACTCGCCGGGGTGATACTGACGTTCCGTGTGGTTCTTCAGTTGCGAGCGGTAGAAATACACATCGCGCAGCTCGCCGGTGGTGTAGCGCACCGCCTGGTCGTCGAAGTGGGGCGACGCCGGGTGTCCACTCTCCCCGCCCGCACTGATCGCCTTGGCACGCACGCTGTCCCCGAACTCGACGACGGCGACGAAGCTGTTTCCGCTGGTGCCGTACCACTTCTTCGTGCCGGGATACGGCCGTGCGCCGAAGGACGCGAGCGAGCCCCAGCGCGCCGACGTGAAGCCGACGGGAACGCTGGCGCCCGTGTCGCTGAACGGCTGCACGATGTCGCCCGTGAGGCGCTGGAACCGGTTGATGTCGCCCCACGGTGTCTTCCACGTGCCGAAGTCCGCGATCAGCTTCGCCGACGCGCTAGCGAGCGCCTGCAACGCCTGCTCTGGCGTCGTCCGGCGCAGGAGTTCCTCGTCGCCGAGGACGGTGCCGTTGCCGCGATTGTTCGCGGCGCGCTGGAGCGCGTCGCCCCAGAACACGGCGAGCGTCGTGGGCACGGAGTTGATCGACCAACGGTGGTCCCACGTGCGGAGCATCGCGACTTGCTGGGCGAGCGACGCGCGCAACGGATGACCGGCCGGCGCCTTGTCGTACGCCGAGATCAGCCCGGGAATCAAGAGGTCGAACGCCGGGAGGCGACTGTCGAAGGCGGCCGCCATGAGCGTGGCTGGCGTGAAGTCCGTTCGTGCCGAGAGGAGCCCGCTGGCGTGGATGCCGCGCCAGTTCTCTCCGCCGGTCTCCATGTAGGCGGGATAGTTCTCCTTCTTCGGGCTGCTCGCACCCGCCGCGGAGAACGGCCAGTTGTTGGTGTTGTAGAGCCAGCCGCTCGCGGGGTTCAGCAGGAACGGACTCGACTCGACCGAGTGCAGCCCCTTCCACTCGGTGGCGGGGTCGCTGCCATCCACGGGCTTGCTCCAGTCGAAGCGCGGGTCACGCTTCGGGATGAAGTTCGCGTGGAAATAGGCGATGTCGCCATCGGCGTCGGCGAAGATCGTGTTGTTGGACGAATTGGTGTGCAGCTCCATCGACTTCCGGAACGCCTTGAAGCTCCGCGCCTTCGTCCGCGAGTACGATTGCGTGAGCGCCTTCACCGGCTCGTGCATCATGCGGATGGCCACCCACTTGCCGTCCTGCTCGCGGATGATCGGTCCGTGGTGCGTGCGGTAGACCGTGAACGTCTTGCGGGCCATGCCGCTGGCGGTCTTGTACGGCACCACGATCGTCGACGTGATCACCGGCCGCTCCTTTCCGCCGTACCGGTACACATAGCCGCTGCCCTTCTTCGTCACCGTCTCGAGGTATTCGTCCGCGTCGTCAACGCCGCTGGTCGTGTGCATCCAGCCGGCGCGGTCGTTGAAGCCCTGGTAGATGAAGAACTGGCCCCACGTGATGGCGCCGTAGGCGTTCAACCCCTGCTCGCTCACCATCTGCGCCTCGGCGCGGAAGAAGAACGACGTGTGCGGGTTGCTCCACAGCAGCGCGTGGTGGTTCGCGGTATTCGACGGCGCGATGGCGAACCCGTTCGACCCACCGGGCTCCTTGCGCACGGTCGGCGGCTCGGGCGGTTCAGGGGCAGCGGGCTGCTTGCCGTAGAACACCTGGAGGTCGCGCGTGGACACGTTCTCGATGTCGCCGCCGATGCTCCCTTCGCTGAACGTGAGGGCCATCCACGGCTCGAAGTGCGTGATCACGCGCGGCTTCACGTCCGGATGCGTGTACAGGTAGTAGTTGAGGCCGTCCGCCCACGAGTTCATGAGCGCCCGCAGCCACGCGGGGCTCGAGCGGTACCGCACCTTCATGCTGTCCGGATCGATGAACAGCTTCATGCGCAGGTCGCGATAGACCTCGGCCTCGCCTTCCGCTTCCGCGAGCCGGCCCATCGAATTGATGAAGTTGGTCTCCACGCGATTGAAGTCGTCCTCCGACTGCGCGAACATCAGGCCGAACACCACGTCGGCATCCGTCTTCGCGTACACGTGGGGAATGCCCCAGTCGTCGCGCACGATCGTGACGCGCTTCGCTTCCTGCTGCCAGCGGTCGACGTCAGGGTCGGCCGTGCGCGCATGGGGATGCGCGAGGGCGAGGACGAAAGCTGCGGAAACGAGGAAAGGCGACATGTGGGGTCGTTGCGGAGGCGAAGCTGCTACGATGCGTGCCAGCGGAGCAAAGATGCGGGCCCGGAGCGCCATTCACCAGCGCTACTTCCTGAGCGACGCGACGGATCTGCTTGTTGTCATCCTGAGCGAAGCGAAGGATCTGCTTTCGTACGTGCGCCCGCCGCCGCGAAGCGCAGCTGTCAGCTGCAGCCACAGCCACAGCCGCAGCGACCAGCTACCGCACCGGGAAACCCGACCACCACTATTCCTGGATCTTCAACTTCCCGCGCGTGAACGGCCGCGCGAACGCCGAGGGCGGATTGTGCGCCGTCGCGAGCCCGTACGCCTTCTCGTACAGCGCCTTCGCCTCGGCCGCGTGCCCCATCCGCTCGTACGTGAGGCCAAGCAGCGACGTCATGAACGGGTCGGACTGGTTGCCAGGCAGCGACAGCGCCCGCGTGAGGTCCGCTTCCGCCGTGGCGAGATCGTTCGTGTACAGCGCGACATACCCCGTGAGGTAGGGAAAGAATCGCTCCTGCGCTACCGCCATCGCCGGATCGCCGTCGAGGATCCGCCGAGCCTCGGCCACCTGGCGGCGCGCCTCCGCGGCATTGCCGCGACGCGCCGCGAGACGAGCGAGCGCGTGCGCCGTGCGGTACTCCCACAGGCTCACCGGGTGCGTCTTCGGATCAGGCTCGCGAAGGCCAAGCTCCCTGCCCAACCGGTAGTATCGATCCGCGCTGTCGAGCACTCCCGCGTCGATGCATACGCGCGCCGCCTCGTTCGCCATCTCGCCTTCCTGGTAGAACGCGTTCTGTGGCTCCGCGGACTCCCGCGTCTTCCAGTACCCGATCACCATGTTCTCGTAGCGGATGGCGCCCGCGCAGTCGCCGTCGAACGCGTACGAGATGGCCATCGCCCGCTGCGCCGCGGCCCTGGCGTGCGGCGCGCTGGCACTGTCGATCACCTGCTGCACAAGCGCTCGAGCCTCACGGGTCGACCCCTGCGTATCGAGGCGGGCGGCCTGCGCGAGCGGACCAGCGCCTCCACCCTGGGCGCGTGCGTCGCCCGGTGAAAGCAAGGATAGCAGCACCAGCAGGGGAACGGAACGAGCGACGTGGTGTGTCATGGCTCCTGCAGGTTCAACGTGTGTGGCTCGATCCACAACCGGCAGCACAAGCGTCCTACTGGCCGAGCCCGGCGCATCGTATACTTTCGCAGCCAACCCATCTTCATCTAGAGGACTAATCATGCGTCTCGTCCATGGTTTCGCGCTAGCAACCGCAGCGTTCCTGATGGCCTCGGCTTTCCCCACCGCGCAGGGGCAGATGGAAACGTCCCGGACCGTCGCGGCGGGCGGCATTTCCGTCGACGGATGGCGCGGCAGCATCGATCCCTCGGAGGCGAAGGCGGGACAGGTGCTGAGCAACTCGAAGCTCGCGAAGGACGGCGACGCCCTCCACGTGACGACGGGTCCGGCCGTGGCCTACTGGAATCCCGCGAACGTCGCGTCTGGTGACTACACCGTGAGGGCGACGTTCACCGAGCCGAAGTACATGTCCCTCAACAGCCACCCGCATCCGTACGGCATCATGATCGGCGGCAACGACATGGGCACGCAGCAGCAGAGCTACCTGTACTGCGCGGCATACGGCAATGGCAGCTTCATCGTGCGCGGCTTCGGCCCCGCGCCGTTCCAGCTCAATGGACGCGGTGCGCCGAATGCCGCCGTGCACAAGGCCGCGGGCCCGGGGGAGCCGGTGACGCAGGAGATCGCTGTGTCCGTGAAGGGCGACGATGTGTCATGCGCCATCAACGGCACAGTCGTCGGCAAGTACGACAAGTCGGCGTTCGTCGGGGCAGGCAAGCTCAAGTCCACCGACGGCGTGTATGGCATCCGCTCCTCGCACAACACGGAAGCGGTGGTGTCCGGCCTCACGATGACCAAGCCGTGATTCGTGATCGCGACCCACGGCATCGGCGCCGTGGGTCGCAAACCGCTGGTCAGGGAACGATGCGGGCCGACGTCAGGTAGTCCAGCTTCGGGAACATGCGCTTGAGGTACGCGTTGCCCAGCGTCGCCAGCAGGTGATAGCTGGGTGTCTCGCCGTATCCGGCGTAGATCGCATCCGCCACGTTCCCGCCCTCCACCACTCGGCCGATCGGCGCGAAACCCTGCTTGTCGAGGTTGGCGTTGTCGCCGAGGTTGATGAACAGCTGGTGCGTGCGCGAGTTGGCGCCGTCGCTCGCGAACACGAGCGTGCCGTGCGCGTTGCTGTGCGTCACCGGGTCGTCGGCGAGCGTCTGCTTGTCCCACTGCTCGTTCAGCTTCGTGTCGTTGTTCGCACCGAACTGCGCGATGAAGCCGGGAATGACGCGGAAGAACGCGTTGTCATCCAGGAAGCCCTCCGCGACGAGGTCATAGAACCGGTCGGCGCCTTTCGGCGCCCACGCACGCCAGACCTGCACCACGAACTTTCCGCGCGTGGTCTCGAATGCCACGCGGAAGGAATCCGGCGCGGGACCCACCGGCGCTGTCCGCACGTGCACGGGTTTGTCACTGCACGCGGCGCTGCCCACGGTAGCGACGAGGGCGAGCAGCAGCAGAGCGACACGTGGATGCATGGACATGAGTGGCTCACTCTCCGAAGAGCGCAGCGGCGTGAGCACGCTGCGGATGGCCGAGATGGGAGTGGTGAAGAGGGAGTACTGGTCGGGGTCCCCGAACACGATGGCAAAGTCGCCCGGCGCGAAGGCGCGTGCCAGTCTCGCTGCGAACGTGTCCCGGAGCACCCGGGCGTAGTGGTCGACGTCGTAGTCGCGCGGATCCTCTCCAGCCGCGGTCTCACCAGGGTCTGCGACCACGCCCGCGCCAGTGCGCGTGCGGTACACGCGGACCCGTTCGCCCACGCTCCATGTGCTGCGTCCGCTCGCCAGCATGGCCTCGTACGAAAGCTCGCGCCGCTGCTCCCGCCGCTCGAGATATTCGCCGGGTGATTTGGTGAGCCGCACGCGCGAGGACACGTCATGCGTCGGCAGCGCGCGGCGACGCAGCGCAGAGAGCATCTCGAGGTAAGCCTCGCGCACGCCCTCGATATCGCCGACGAGCAGCCGCGCGATGGACCGCCGCAGGAACGCCTCGCCGTACGGCTCCGCCCTGCTTGACCGGAATGCGACGCCACGAAGGATCAACGTGCCGTCATACGACAGCAGCGCATAGTTCTTCGGCTCGTGCGACAGCATCGCCGCGTAGCGTCCGTCGAACTCCAGTTGCACCAACGCAGGCAGCAGCGCGTCCACCTCGGCCACGACGCGCCGTTCGTCCGCCTCGCTCCATGACGCCGGCACGGCGAAGTACACGCCGTCCGTATCGGCCTCGAGGAGCGTGACGCCGCGCACGGCCAACTCGCGACACATGAGGTGCAGCGTCTCCCTGCCCCGTCGCGTCACCTCGTTCGCCGCGTGCACGTCGGCGAAGCGTGTCAGGTTGCCGCCGGCCGCGAGATATCCGTACGCCGTGTTGACGACGATCTTCATCGCCGCGGAGAGCGCTTCGTTCGTGTGCCGCTCCGCCGAGCCCGCCGGTGCCGTCCGCGCGCGCGCCTTGGCGGCAAGTCGCTGCTCCACCAGCCGGTCCACGATCGCGAGCAGCGCGCCGAGCCGGTCGCGCGATGGGCCGATGCGATACTGCCGCATGAGCGACGGGTACAGGCTCGCGACGTCGGCCTTGACGACGCGATGCGCGGCCCCGGTGGCGAAGAGGTGCAGCGCCGCGCCACTGTGCACGGTGCCGTCGCCCGCCTCGTGCGCGGGCAGTGCCGCGCCCTCGCGCAGGTACGCCCGCACGAGGAGCGGATCGATGACGCCCGTGGCGGCGCCCGCATCCGCCAGGCGCTCGTAGCGTCGCGGTACCATGCGCGCGAGCGCGAACGCCGCGCCGCCGAGCAGGTGGGAGAGTGCGGCCACTTCCTCGACGTCCGCCGTTGCGTAGCGCCGCACGCGTGCGGGATCCGTGCGGAACACGGAATAGATTTGCGCGCCCGGAATGAGCTCGCGATCCGGTCCGGCGATGCCGAAATGGCGCGCCACCGCCTTGAGGCCATGGCCGGGCAACTCACGCGCGGAGAAGTCGTAGCGCCGCACGGCGTCGAGCGTGTCGATCAGCTCGCGGCCCGGTGCCACATAGCGGACCCGCCGTTCCTCGTCCGATTCGCTGACCGCGCCGCGGCGCGCCGCGCGCTGGCGCAGTCCGGGCAGCCCGTCGCGTCCCAGCGTGAGCGGCACGCCCACCGTTCGTGCGCGGCGATCGAGGAACGGCGGGTCGAAGCCGTGCAGGTTGTGGTTCTCGATCACGTCCGGGTCGGCCCCTGCCACCATCGCCAACAGGCGACGAATGAGGTCCGCCTCCGCCGCGTCTCCGTCGCCCGTCGCCTCGAGTACATGCGACGTGCCTTCCGGATCGCGCACGGCCACCATGAACATCCTGCTGTGACGCGGATCGAGGCCGGTGGTCTCGAGGTCGAACTGCAGGCGGCGCAGATGATCGTAGGTGAGGTCGCGAAAGTATGTGCGTCCGGTGGACACGAGGTACTGCTCCTCGGGCGACAGGGCCAGCGCTTCGCCCGCACCGAGGTCGCGCAGCGAGTTGACATGTCGGCCGAGGCGGCGCGACGCACCATCGAGCACGGCCGAGGTCAGCGTGCGCATGTCGTCGGCAGTGACGAGGTAGCGAAGTGCACCGGGTCCGTCGAGCTCGCGGTAGCGCACGGGTGCAGTCGCCGCCGCGCCCTCTTCGCTGAGCCGGCTGCCGAGGTGGCGCAGGTCGTCCAGGCGCGCGAGGAGCAGCCAGGGCCGAAAGCGCTCCTCCTCGCGCGCAAGCTGTCCGGTCTCGGCCAATCGTCGCCACACTGTCACGCGTCCTGTCGCCTCCGCCCACACCGAGACGATGCCCGGCGTCGGATCCCACCCCCAGAGCCATTCGTCTTCGCGACGGCGGTCGTGGTCGGGCACAAACACAGGGGAAGGCATCCCAGAAAGATAGGGTCTTCTATGCCCTCTGCGGGCTCCGTGGCGACGGCAGCCAACGGCCTTAACCACAGAGGACGCAGAGGAGCGCAGAGGACTGCGTGAAGGGCACTGGGCAAAGACGAGAAGCAGCCGTGGGTTTCCTCTGCGTCCCTCTGCGTCCCTCTGCGTCCTCTGCGGTGATAGCAGTTCATGACTTGAACGACAGAGGCACTGTGCAAGAATGTGCTGCGCGCCTACGCGCCCGGACGCACCTCATCGATCGACGCGATCGTGTCGCCCTCCATGATCGCGTCCACCACGTCCATCCCCTCCACCACGTCGGCGAACACGGTATAGTCGCGACCGAGGCGAGGGTTGTCGCGCAGGTTGAAGAACCACTGCGCGTCGCCCGTGTCGTGCCCGCGCGTGCTCATGCCCACCGTGCCGCGCACGTGCGGCAGCGTGCTCAGCTCGTCGCGCATGGACTCCGGCAGCCCGACGTACTCGTTGGCACCGGGACTGCCGCCCTGCACCACGAAGTCCGGTTCGACGCGCTGCCAGGTGAGGCCGTCGTAGTAGTGCGCGCGTGAGAGCGCCAGGATGCGCGACGTCATCAGCGGCGCGACGTCGCCGCGCAGGCGCACCACGAGCGAGCCCCCGCCGCTCGCCGGCGACATCGTCACGCGGAGCCGGACCTCGGCATCGAGCGCGAGCGCCACGGCGCGCGGCAGCAGTTCCGCGCGCACCGGCGGCGGCCGGTCGTCGGACAGCGGACGACCCGCCGCCTGCAGCAGCGCTGCGCGTGCGTCGTGCGCCGAGGCGTTGCCGCGCGCGGCCCATCGGTCGAATGCCACGGCGGCGGCCGCGCGCGCATCCGTGTTCGGCGAGTCCTTCAGGGCGATCGCGGCGGCGCGCACCGCCTGCGCCCCCTGTGCGCGGAGCGTCGCGATGTAGAGCGAATCGTCGGCGTGTCCGGTGAGCTTGGCGAGTCCGTCGATGGCCGCCTCCTTCACGTTGTCGTCCCGGTCGCGCACCAGCGCGCGCAGGCGCGACGTATCGGCCAGCACGGCGGCGGCACGCGCGGCGTACACACGCACGTGGTACTGCGCGTGCGTCGCGAGGCGACCGAGCCGCGACCGTGCGTCATCGGGCTGCAGGTGCGCCAGCGCCACCTCCGCGTGTGCGGCGGCCTGCCAGCTCACGCCGCCCGCGGCGCGGCGCGCCGCGTTGGCGGGCAATGCGTCCACCCACGCGCGCAGCGTCGTCACGACGTCCGCATCCCCGGCGCACGCCGGCGACGCGAGGTCGACAGCGCGCAGGCGGACATGCCACACGCTGTCCGCCAGCGCCGCGCGAACTGCCGCACAATCGCTGCGCGCTGTGAGCGCGCGATAGCGCAGGTGCCATGCAGGCTCGGGCCACGACACCGCCGGGCGCGGCGTCGGCAGCGAGTCACGCGCCGCGAATCGTGGATCGCGAATGCGCCAGCGCGCGCGCTGGGCGATCACGCGGATGCGCGCGTCGGTGTGTCGTGCGCCTTCGTCGAGGGCGCCATCGGTCGAGTCCCGGCGATCTTCCGCGAGGAGGATGCGGCCGATCAGTGCGGAGTCAGTCGCGGCGAGTGGCCGCGCCTGCGCGAACGACGACGCGGGGAGTGCGAGCAACGCGGCGAGAAGGAATGGTCGCATGCGCCAATGGACGCCAGGACCGCGGTGGGCGCAAGGGCTCGCGTGAGCGCCTTGCGCCCCCGTTCAGTCAGCGCGGAATGCTCACGGGCTTCACCACGGCAGTGTCGCGCTTGCGTGGCGAGACATCGCGAAACACGGGCATGGAATCATTGCTCGGGATTCCGTTCGCGCGTGCCACCGAATCCGCGGCGAGTCGCCGCGCGCGACTGGCGGCCGCTGCCTTCGCTTCCGCGGCGCGACGCCTGGCCGCAGCAGCCGCGATTGCCGAGTCGGCGACAGCCGCGCCCGTCGCGCCGGGAGCTGGCGCCGCACTGGCCGGTGTAGTCGTGGCGCCCGGAGCCGGTGCCGTCGTCGCGCCGGGAGACAACGCGGCACTCTTCGGTGTGGTCGCGGCGCTCTTCGGTGTGGTCGCGGCGGTCGTGGCGGCTGCGGTCGCGGGGGGAGACGTTGCTGCGCCAGCCGAAGAATCGGTGACCGTGCCGCTCGGCGGCGTCGCGACCACGGCAGGCGGAACGATCGCCGGCGTCGGTGCGGGCTTCACCGCGACCGGTGCCGCAGCAGGCGTGCGCGTCGTCCACCCGCGACTCAGCGCGAGCGCCGTCACGGCGAGAATGATCAGGAGCGCGGCGGCCGCCGGAATGATCCAGCGACGACGGCTGGGAGTGCTGCCGGTCGCGACGGGCTGCGCCGCCCTACCATCCGCTGCGTTCGCGGCGTCGCCGCCCGCGGGAACCTCGACTGGGACGGCGACCGGCTCGTCCACGATGGGATCGTCCCGCATGAGCGCATTGTCGTCGTCGAACTCGAGCACCTCGAGCGGTACCAGCATCGGACCGAGGAACACCGGCGTGTTGAACTCCTCCTGATCGAGCGACGACTCCGCATCGGTCACGTCCTCGAGTGCGGCCTCGCGCTTCCGCTCGATCTCCGCCTCTCCGGCCGCCTTCAATTCGGCGCGCAATGCGTCGATGCTGCGCCGGTCCTCCGCGGCGACGCGCTCCAGTTCCTTGTGCTGCGTCGTGATGGAGCGCTCCAGCTCCGCGCGCTTGGCCACGAGGGCCGCACGCTCCGCCTCGACGGCGCGCTGCAGATCGTCCTTCTCCTTCGCCGCACGATCGCGCTCGGTGTTCTTGACCTTCTCGAAGGCGGCGCGCTCGTCGTCGCGCAGCTTCTCGTGCGCGACGCGCTCCTCTTCACGCTGGCGCTCGTGCGCGGCCCGCTCGTCCGCCATGTGCTTCTCGAACGTGGCGCGCTGCTCGGCCATCAGGCGCTCGAACTCCGAACGCTCGCCGGCGAGCTTCTCCCGCTCCACGCGCTGCTCCTCGAGCACCTCGGCGCGGATACGCTCGGCCTCCGTCTCGCCCGCGTAGAGCGGATCGGCCATGCCCACCATCGCGAGGAACGCCGCGACATCCGCCGGCGTGTGCACCCGTTTCTCCTCCAGCAGCGACGCCGTGGCTTCGTGCAGGCGCTTCGGCAGCTCGGGGCGCAGCTCGGCCAGGGTGCGGCCGTCGTACGAGGACGGATCCTCGATGCCCGTCAGCATCGCCATCGCGAGGCGGACGATCGTCCGCGCATCGTCCGTCGCCGCATCGGACTGCTGGATGCGGCGGATGGGCGACACGCTGAACGCGATGCGCACGCGATCCGTCTTGGGCTCGAGGTAGAGATGGTCCGCCGTGACGGCGCGGTGAATGACGTTGTGGTCGCGCGCCCACTCGAGCAGACCGTTCACCTCGCGCAGGATCGCGGCGACGCGCGTGGTCGAGAACTTCTCGCCCTGGGCCAGCCGGTCCGCCACCGACGGGTCCGTGGTGCGCTGCGTGATCACCGCGAACGCATCCTTGCCGATCCAGCGTCCCTCGATCACCGGCAGCAGGCGGCGGTGTGCGGTGCCGGCGAGCAGCTTCGTGTCGGCAGCGAGGTGGGAGAGTGCGTTGCCCTCGTCCCCCGCGGGAGGCGTCACCACCGAGATCACGACGCTGGACGAGTCGTCGCGGCGCTTGCCCGCACCGTTCTCCTTTCGCGTGGCCATGAAGGTGCGCGCGTCGCGCGAGCCGCTCACTTCACCGACGACCTCGTAGTCGCTGGCGAGCGATGAGAGGTCGAGTGACGGCTGCCTGGTGTCGCTCATGTCGTACTCCCTGATGGTCCCCGGTCGGCACTGCTCATTCAAATCTGTATTGCGGGATTGGTGCCGCGGGCTCGACAGTCGAAGGAAACGGACTCGACCATTGACAGACATCCATCCACGCACGCGATGAACCGGGCGCGCAAAGGAATGTTCTGATCTGCGGCGGCCGGAAAGCAGATCCTTCGCTGCGCTCAGGATGACACAGGTCCTCGCGCTCAGGATGACACCTGAACCGAACCAACCCCACACACGCGACGAGGCCCGGTCCGCGCACTGCGCGAACCGGGCCTCGACCGTACTCCGCGCGCTGCTACGGCTGTCGGATCTTCAGCTGCTCTTCACGCCGGATGTAGGGACTGGCCTGCGGCCTGGGAAAGATCCCGCCGTTGATGTCCTGGTTGCCGTCGTCCTGGTCGTCGTCGAATGCGGTGACGTCGCCGTCACCCGTGCCGGCGCGCTCCACCCGGAACGTCTGCTTGTATGTCTGGCCACCCGCGGTGAGCGTGGCGACGTACGTGCCCGGCTCCACGAGATTGCCACCGGCGCCACCAAACCCGCCGCGGCCGCCGATCGCGGGCGGCTTCATGCCGATGAGGTCCCAGATCTTCTGCTGCGACGGCTCAATTGCGCCACCGCGTCCACCAGCCGCCGCAAACGCAGCCGCGAGGCCTTCCGCGGACGTGTCAGCCGCAGCGCCAGGGGCGCCTGCGCCACGACCGCCGCGCACCGGTGCCGGTGGCGGCTCTGCCGGACGTGCGCAGAAGTTGTCCCACTGCGTCATCGGGTGCTCGCAGCCTGCCTGCGCGCCTCCGCGGCCGCCGCCGCCACGACCGAACAGGCCGCCAGCCGGAGGATTGTTGGAAAGGTTCACCACGCGCCGCACCGCAGTGAGCGCGGCGGAATCGTACCCCGCCTTCGTGAGCGAATCGAGGACCACCGGTGCGCGGTTGCGCAGGATGGTGCTATCGCGCCGCGCGGAGGGCGACAGCGGCGTGCGGGGAGCCGACGCGTTCTGGAAGCCCCACACCACCGTGTGCACGCCACGCGCGACCGAACCCGCCGTCGTGTACATCTGCGCACCCGCGGCATCGTTGACCGTGATGCGCACCGGACCCGTGACGGAGTCCTTGATCCGGTAGGAGATCGTCGCGCCGTAGGCCGGCGCGGAGATCACCAGGGGCGCCTGTCCCCACCCGTTGCCCGGGAGGCCAAGCACGGGTCCTTCACCCCACTGATACGCCGTGCGAGGCACGTACAGCGTGGCGACGTCACCGACACTCTTCGCGGTCAGTTGCTCGAGCGGCGTCACGTCCACCAGCCAGATGCCACGGCCGTGCGTGGCGATCATCGCCTCGTGGTCGCGCGGATGGATCTTGAGGTCGAACACCGGCACGCTCGGCAGGCCGGATGCGAACTTCGTCCACGTCTGCCCGCGGTCGATCGAGGCGTACACGCTGAGCGACGAACCCACGAGCAGGACGTCGCGATTGTGCGGGTCCTCGCGGATCACGTGCAGGTAGTCGGCCGGGCTCGTGCGCGGCAGGTTGTTGGCGATCGAGTGAAACGTCCGGCCGCCGTCGGTGGTGGCGTACAGGTACGGCGTGAAGTCGTTCCAGCGATGGTTGTCGAACGCCACGTAGAACGTGAGCGTGTCGAAGTGCGAGGGCTCCATCCGCGTGACGTAGATGTCCTTGCTCGGCAGGCCCGGGAACCGGTCACTCAGGTTCTCCCAGCTGCCGCCGTCGTTGTGCGTCATCCAGACGTTGCCGTCATCCGTGCCGGCCAGCAGGAGGCCCGGCTTGACGTACGACTCGGCCAGCGTCACCACGGTGCCGTACGTTTCCGCACCCGTCACGTCGGGGGTCACGCCGCCGGTGTACTTCTCCGCGGTGTCCATGCGCGCGCGCATCTGCCTGGAGAGATCGGGGGAGATGGTGTACATCTCCTCGCCGCGCTTCAGCGACTTGAAGACCTTGTTGCCGCCGACATAGAACACCTGCGGGTTGTGCGACGAGATGAAGAAGGGCGAGTTCCAGTTGAAGCGCGTCAGGAGATCGAGCGAGTCCTTGCGCTGAAACGCGCGCAGCGTCGAAATGCGCTTCTGCTGGTCCTTGGTGGGCTGGGTGATCGGGTCGCCCCACACCAGGGCCACTGAATCCTCGTACTGGCGGTACTGCTCCTGCCAGCCGGGCTTCTGCACGCGCAGGGTCTGGCCGGTCTTCAGGTTGCGGGCCTGGATGCCGGCGTTCTGCGACTCGCCCCAGACCCAGTCACCCGCCGGATCCTGCGCCGTGTAGAATCCGTCACCACCGGAGATGGTGGACCAGTACGAGTTGTTCAGCGCGGAGCGCTTCCGGCTCGGGCCGCACCACGAGCCGTTGTCCTGGGCACCGGCACACACGTTGTACGGCACCTGCATGTCGTAGCTGATCTCGTAGAACTGGCCAAGCGGCAGGTTCATCGGATAGAAGAAGTTGCCGCCGCGGTCGAAGGTGATCGCGATGCCACCGTCGTTCGCGAGCGCCCAGCGCTCGGGGTCGTTCGGGTCGATCCAGATTCCGTGATCGTCCACGTGCACGCCCTGCGCGGCATTCGTGCTCGTCTTGCCGCCATCGTTCGAGACCTGCAGTTCCGTGGAGGAGAAGTAGATCCGGTTGGCGTTCTTCGGGTCCACGCGGATCTGCGAGTAGTAGAAGGGACGGGTGTCGATGGTGCTCGTGCGCTCCCAGGTGCGGCCGCCGTCGGCGGAGCGATACACGCCGCTCGCTTCCGGACGCTTGCCCATGGCGAGCACACCCTTCTGCGGCGCCAAGGAATAGGCTTCCGTCAGCGCATAGACGATGTCCGGGTTGCTGGGTGACACCGCGATGCCGATGCGGCCCTTCGTGCCCTCGGGATAGCCGCCGCCCTTGATCTCGGCCCAGGTCTTTCCGGCGTCCGTCGACTTCCACAGGCCGCTGCCAGGCCCGCCACTGTTGAGCGAGTAGGGCGTGCGGTAGCGCTCCCAGCTCGAGGCATAGATCACGTCCGGGTTGCGCGGGTCGAGCGCCACGTCCACGAAGCCGGCGCGGTCGCTGACGAACTTGACGAGCGTCCACGTGCGGCCGCCGTCGACCGTCTTGTACAGTCCCCGCTCCGGGCTCGACTTCCACGCAGCGCCCAGGGCGGCCACGTAGACGACGTTCTTGTCGCGCGGGTCCACGACGATACGGCCGATGTGCTGGGTCTTCTCGAGGCCCATCAGCGTCCAGGTCGTGCCGCCGTTCTCGGACTTGTACACGCCGGCGCCGGGCTCGATGGTATTGCGGGAGTTCGGCTCGCCCGTGCCCGCCCAGACGGTGTTGGTGTCGGACGGCGCGATGGCGAGCATGCCCATCGCGATGATGTTCTTGTCGTCGAAGATCGGGCGCCAAGTGATGCCGTTGTTGCCACTCTTCCAGATGCCACCGCCGGCGGCGGCGACGTAGAGCGTCTTGGACGGGCCGGGAATGCCGACCACATCGGAGAGGCGGCCCTGGAAGTTTGCCGGACCGACGGTGCGCCACTTCATGCCGGCGACCGTGGCGGAATCGAGGGACTGGGCAGGTGCGGTGCGTGCCGCGACGAGCGCGAGCGCACCGCAAAGGACGGCGTTGCGTGTTCGGAGCATGCGCATCTGGGGGGATGTGAAGGTTGGCTACACCAACCGTACGCCGAAGGGGCTCGAATCGTTAGCTTCGGCGCGCCGCAACGGGCCGGCCCTTGACGGCGCGTGGTTTTCGCCTCACTCTCGCCACCACCATGCGACGCCTTGCCGCCAGCACCCCGCGGGCACTGCTGCTTATTGCGCTCATGAGCTGCACGAGCGACAGCACCGGCCCCTCGCAACTGCGCCGAACGCAGTTCGCCATTGCTCCCGTGCTCGACCGGCAGCTCCTTGCCCAGGTCGGCGTCGATCGCGCCCTGGTGCGGTTCACCCGGGTCGCCGACGGCACCAAGGCTCTCGAGGCCGTGGTGTCCTTCCCGGCCACCAGCGACACGCTGAACCTCTCCGTCGCCGTACCGCTCCAGGGTGCCTCCGAGGCGTTCAACCTCAGCATCCTCCTCCTCGACGACCCCGCGGGCGACACGGTCTTCCGCTCCGGGCCTACCCCCATCACGCTCACGCAAGGCCTGACGCAGTCGCCACCGGCGATCGCGCCCTTCCTCTACAGTGGCCAGGGAGCGAACGCCGCGGCTGTGCGCTTCGTGACGGCGCCCGCCCAGGTCTTCTTCGGCCAGACCGCCACCTTCACCGCCGAGGCGGTGGACGCGGCGAACAACGTGATACCGAATACGCCGATCGTCTGGACGACCTCTGACACGGCGAAGGCCACGATTCCCAGCGGCGGCGTGGGCAACGTCGTCGCCGGCATCACGCGTGGGCCCGTCACCATCACCGCGTCGCTCCTCCGCACCTCGGCCACGACCGCTCCGCCCTCCGTGAGCGCATCGCTGCTGGTGCAGCCCGTGCCGAACGCGATCGTCGCGCAGGCGGGCGCCGGCCAGACCGGTGCCGTCGGCGCTACACTGCCCCAGCCGTTGAAGGTTCACGTCACCGCCGCTGACAACCTTGGCGTGCAGGGCGTCGCCGTCGCGTTCGCGGTCACCAGTGGGGGCGGCACAGTGTCGGCCGCGCAGGCCACCACCGACGCGAACGGCGACGCGTCGATCACGTGGACGCTCGGCAGCGCCCTCGGCGCCCAGACCGTCACGGCCACGGCCGCCGGCGTCACGGGAGTTGGTGTGACGTTCAGCGCGACGGCGATCGCCGGCGCGGCGAGCCGGCTGGCGTTCACCACGCAGCCTGCGGCATCGCGCCCGGGATTCGCCATCGCGCCTGCTGTCGTCGTGGAAGTGGAGGACAGCTTCGGCCACCCGGTTTCCAGCTTCACCGGGCCGGTCACCGTGGCGCTCGGGACGAACCCGGGTAGCGCGACACTCGGCGGCACCGTCACGGTGACGGCCGTGGCCGGCGTTGCGACGTTCACGAATCTCGTGGTCAGCGCGGGCGGCGATGGCTATACGCTCGTCGCGAGCGCGGCTGGCCTCACCGCCGCCACGAGCGCGCCCTTCGTGGTGAGCGGCACGGGTCCGGCGGCAATCCTCGCGTTCGTCGTGCAGCCCAGCGCCGCCACCTCTGGCTCGGTGATCGCTCCGCCCATCCAGGTGGCCATTCGCGACGCGAATAACGCAACCATCACGACCGCCACCAATACCATCACGCTCGCCATCGCCATCAATCCCGCGAACGGGGTCATCGCCGGCACCGTGTCGGCGGCGGCCGTGAACGGCGTGGCCACGTTCAGCGACATCACCATCACCGGCGCCGGCTCGGGCTATACGCTCGGCGCGAGCAGCCAAGGACTGGCGTCGGCAACGAGCGCCGCCTTCGCCGTCACGGCCGCCGCGCCCACGGTGCTGGCGTTCACCACGCAGCCGACTGCCAGCACGGCTGGCGCCGCGATCGCGCCGTCGGTGGTCGTCACCGCGCGCGATGCCGCAGGCAAGACGGCAACGACCTTCACCGGAGCCGTGACCATCGCGCTCGGTACCAACCCTTCGAACGGTGCGCTTGCAGGCACCACGACGGTGAACGCCGTGGCCGGCGTGGCAACGTTCGCGGGCATCTCGATCGCGAAAGCCGCGTCGGGGTACACACTGACCGGCGCGGCGACGGGCTTCACCGCCGCGACGAGCACGTCCTTCACCGTCGCGCCGGCGGCACCGAGCCAGCTCGCGTTCACCACGCAGCCCGTTTCCGCCGCGGCCGGCGCCGTGCTCACGCCGCCGGTGGTGGTGTCCGCCCTCGACGCGTTCGGCAACGTGGCCACGGCGTTCACGGGCAACGTGGTGATGGCGATCGGCAGCAATCCCGGCGGCTCCACGCTCGTCGGCACCACGACGGTGGCGGCAGTGTCGGGCGCGGCCTCGTTCAGCAACCTCTCGCTGACGACGCGCGGCGTCGGATACACACTGTCGGCCACCGCATCGGGCCTCACGTCCGCGGTGAGTACCGCATTCGACCTCACCGCGGTCACGCTCGCGTGGACCAACTCCGCGGGCGGTTCGTGGAGCAACCCGGCGAACTGGAGCCTGGGCCGCGTGCCGCAGGGGGCCGATTCCGTCGTGATCACGCTGCCGGGCACGTACGCCGTCACCCTCGACACGACGTTCACGGGAGCAGTGCTCATCCTCGGTGGCGCGTCGGGGACGCAGACGCTGTCGCTCGCGTCGCGGACGCTGACCATGAGCGGATCGCTGACGGTGAACGCCAATGGTGTGCTGGCGACGACGAGCGCCGCGATTGCGGGTGCCGGCGCCGTCATCAATGGCGGCACGCTGAACCTCAAGGCGACGACAATCGGCGCGGGCGGCATCACGAATAGCGGAACGTTCATCGCGAACGCAGCCGTGACGGTGAATGGGCCGTTCACGACGACCGCGGGCTCGCTGCTACGCCTCCTGGCGGATGGGACGACGGGCTTCAGCACCTTCACGTCGGCGAACAGCTTCACGAACAACGGCACGATCGAGCTGACGACGGCGGGCGCCGGCTACAGCCCGACGCTGGCGGTGGGCGGCACGAACACGCTGACGAATGCGGCGGGCGGCACCATCACGTCGCTGGTGGGCGCGGGCGGCCCGCGCACGATCGACGCGCAGCTGGACAACCAGGGCACGCTTACACTCGCCCAGCCGCTGACGCTGAACCACGCGAGCGCCTCGCATATCAACAGCGGGACCATTGACGCCAGCGCCGCCGACTTCACGCTGACGCAGAGCGGCACGGCCCCGAACTTCACCAACAGCGGCACGGTGACCATCGGCACTGGCCGCACCTGGAGCATCACCGGCGGCACGCTGACGCAGAACGCCGGCACCATCGGCGGGGCTGGCACGCTGTCGCTCAGCAACCTGACGGCGAACTTCGCCACCAACGTCACGAACGCGACCACGGCCTTCGTGGCGAGCACGGTCACCTTCAACGGTCCGGGCACGCTGACGAACGCCACCGGCCAGACGATGTCGCTCAAGGCGGTCACCATCGGGGCGACGAGCGCGCTGATCAACCAAGGCACGCTGATCACCAACGCGGCGGTGACGGTGAACGGCGCGTTCACGACGGCAGCCGGATCCATCCTGCGGCTGCTCGCGGATGGGACGACGGGGTTCAGCACCTTCACGTCGGCGAACAGCTTCACGAACACGGGCACGATCGAACTGACGACGGCGGGCGCCGGGTATAGCCCGACGCTGGCGGTGGGCGGCACGAACACGCTGACGAATGCGGCGGGCGGCACCATCACGTCGCTGGTGGGCGCGGGCGGCCCGCGCACGATCGACGCGCAGCTGAACAACCAGGGCACGCTCACACTGGCCCAGCCGCTCACGCTGAACCACGCGAGCGCCTCGCATACCAACAGCGGGACCATCGACGCCTCCACCGGCGACCTCACGGTGAGCCAGTCCGGCACGGCGCCGACCTTCACGAATACCGGCACCGTGACCGTTGGTGCCGGCCACACGCTGGCCGTGACCAACGGCACGTTCACGCAAAGCGGCACCCTGAACGGCAGCGGCGGCGTCACCCTGACCAACGCGACGACCACCTTCAGCAGCCCTGTTACCGTGGCGGCCCTCAACGTCTCCGGTGGCACGGTGGCTTTCGCGGCCAATCAATCCACAGGGAGCCTGGTCACCAGCCTGGTCAACACGGTTGTGAACGGACCGGGTTCGCTCACGAACGTTGCCGGCCAGACCTTGTCGATCCAGAACGTCACGTTCAACACGGCCCTCGCGAACCAGGGCACACTAATCAACGACGGCACGAGCACAGTGGGCGCGACGAACACGTTTACAACGTCCGCCGGCTCCACCTTGCGATTGCAAGCCACCGGCTCGACCGGCACATCGAACCTCACACTGCCGCCCTTCACCAATGCGGGCGCCATCGAGCTCACCACGACAACAGCCGCCTATAGCGACGTACTGAATGTGAGCGGCTCTGGAATCCTCATTAACGCGGTCGGCGGCACGATAACGTCCCTCGTCGGTGCACTGGGTCCCCGAACGCTCGGAGTCCAACTGGACAATCGGGGGTTGATCACGATCAATCAGCCGCTGACGCTGATTCGTGCCAGCTCGGCACACTCGAACAGCGGCACCATCGATGCCACCGCCGCCGACTTCACGGTGAATCAGAACGGCGCGACATCGACCTTCAACAACACGGGCACGCTTTCCATCGGCGCCGGCCGCACCCTGATCGTCAGCACTGGCGGCTTCACACAGAACGGTACCCTGAACGGTGGCGGCACGGTCACGCTGGCCAGCGCCACGTCGGCATTCAACAACCCGTTCACGCTAGCCGCCCTTACCGTGACCAACGGCCCGGTGTCCTTCGCGAACAACGTGAGCACCGCCGGGTTGGCCTTGAGCCTGAACGGTACCACGGTGAGCGGACCGGGTACGATCACGAACGTCGCCGGCCAAACCATGTCGATCAAGGACGTGACGTTCAACACGTCCCTCGCGAACCAGGGCACACTGATCAGTGACGGCACGACCACAGTGGGCACGACGAACACCTTTACAACGTCCGTCGGCTCCACTCTGCGACTGCAAGCCACCGGCTCGACAGGCACGTCGAACCTCACACTGCCGCCCTTCACCAATGCGGGCGCCATCGAGCTCACCACCATCGTGGCCGCCTACAGCAGCAGGTTGAACGTCAGTGGCTCGGGGACCCTCACAAACGCGTCGACGGGCACCATTACCTCGCTCGTCGGGACGCTCGGTACACGGACGATCAGTGCAGAACTGGTCAACCAGGGTCTGGTCACCGTCAACCAGGCGCTCGTGCTGAACCGGGCGGCGTCAGTGCACAGCAACAACGGAACGATCGACGCGACGAACGCGGATCTCACGATCATCAATAGTGGCGTGCCGGCCACCTTCGACAACAGTGGCGGCGTGATTACCGTGGGCGCAGGGCACACGCTGAGCTTTTCGGGCGCCGGCTTAACGAGCGGCACGCTGAATGGCGGCGGAACCCTCTCCCTCAACGGTGCCGGCACGACGTTCAGCAACACGTTCACGCTTCCCGCCCTCATCGCGACCGGTGGCTTTCTTGGCTTCACTAACGGCCAGGCGACTGCTGGAATCAGCATGACGTTGGCCAGCACGACCATCACGGGGCCGTTCTTCACGAACAGCGTGGGCCAGACGCTGAACGTGCGCGCTGTGACTTTCAACACCGCCCTGACCAACCAGGGTTTGCTGATCACCGATGGCGCCACTACGGTCACGGGGTCTGGCAGCTCATTCTCCAACGCCGCCGGTTCGACGTTGCTCATCAACGCCACCGGCGCCACCGGGAATTCGACGTTCAGCGTTCCGTCCTTCACCAATTTCGGCTCCATCAACTTCACGACCACGACGGCGACATACACGGACGTACTCACGGTTGGCGGCGGCACCGGTACCCTCACGAACGACGCGGGCGCTTTCATGAAGGACCTCACGGGAACGGGCGGATCGCGCACGATCAACGGCACGCTCGACAACTTTGGGACGATCGACGTGCAACCTGGTCCGAGCTCGGGGGGCACTCTCCAGGTCAACGGCGCATTCAACCACAGAGGGACCGGTATACTCAACCTCGAGCTGGCCGGTCCGGCGCCGAGCACGGGCTACAGTCGCATATCGGTCAGCGGCGCCACCTTTCTCTTCCAAGGCATCCTCAACTACGCCCTGATTGGAGGCTTCACGCCCACATCGGGGAGCACGTTTGACATCCTCACCTCCTCCACCTCGGTGGGGGGTACCTTCGCGATCCGCACGCAGCCCCCCGGATGGGCCAACGCCACCTATTCCGCGACGCTGGTCCGCCTCACGGCACCCTGAGTCGTCCCCGCCGCGCCGAGTGCCCTTTCCTGTGTTGTCCTGAGCGCGCTCTTGTCATCCTGAGCGAAGAGAAGGATCTGCTTTTCGGCCGTCACAAGCAGATCCTTCGCTTCGCTCAGGATGACAGATGCTTCGCTTCGCTCAGGATGACAAAGGGCTACGGGGCAATCTCCCTGGTACCGCCCGCCTTCCGCATCGCGGCGTTCACCGCCTGCAGCTCGCTGCCGTGCAACGCCTCCCACCGCGCCTCCAGCGCAGCGACGTCCGCGAGCGTAGAGCGCACCGCCGAGCGCTGCACGAGGGTCGGCTCGGCATCCGCCGCCTCGAGCAAGTTCATGAGCGTCAACATCTCGTCGCCCGCCGATGAGAGCGTGGGCGCCACGGGAGCACCGCGACGCGCGCCACCACCGCGCCGACCGCCCCCGCCCGCCCCTTGCAACTCGCCCAGCTTCGCGTCGTAGGCGTCGAGCGCGGGGACCCACGACGCGCCCGCGGCGCCTTCATGAAGGCCACGAGCCTGTGCGCGAACCGCCTTCAACTGACCGCCAATCACCGAGTCGCGGTTCATGGCATCGAAGAGCGAGACGGCCCACGCGTGCGATTCCTTCAAGGCTGCCGGCGCCACCTTCACGCGGGGATCCATCACGATGCGCAGCGGCTGCACGTACTGTTGTCCGCGCACCGTCAGGCGCACCGTGTAGTTCCCCGGAAGCGCCCACGGCCCACGCGGCTCACGCGGTGTGTCGAACGGCGCGGCCGAAATCGGATACGAGGTGAGCGCGGCGGCGCCCACCGGACGCTCGTAGTGCTCGTCCCACACGAAGCGGTGAAAACCCGGCGCGGCCGACAGCACCTGCGTGGGACGGATCCAGTAGCGCGGCGTGTTGCCGATGTCGGCCGGCGCCATCGCGGTGTCGCGGCTCGAGTACGTGCGGATCACGCGTCCGGACGGCTCGATGATCTCGAGCGTGGCCGGCCCGGTGGCGCCGGGCCCCAGCTGGTAATCGATGATGGCGCCGTCCGGCGGGTTCTGCGCCCATGGCTCGTCCGGCGGAATGGGCGTGTCCGGATACTTGCTGAAGCGGAAGCGATACGCGTCGGCGGGACGATACAGCGTCGCGGGCGCGGACGCGCTGGCGGCCGTGACCTGACGCAGCGGGGCCACGTCATCGAGCACATAGAACGAGCGGCCGTGCGTGCCGATCACCACGTCGTCGTCCTTGATGACGAGATCGCGGATGGAGGTCGCGGGCATGTTGAGCCGAAGCGACGGCCAGTGGTCGCCGTCGTCGAACGACACCCACACCTGATCCTCGGAGCCGGCGTACAGCAACCCGCGCCGCTTCGGGTCCTCGCGCACCACGTTGACCGGCGCACCGTCGGGAATGCCCGCGGTGATCTGCGTCCACGTCCGGCCGCCGTCGTGCGTGCGATAGATGTGCGGCCGGAAGTCGTCGAGGCGGATCGTGTTCACCGCCGCATACGCCGTGTTCGCGTCGAAGCGACCCGCGTCCATGAGCGACACCTTGCTCCACGGCCGAGCGCGCAGGTCGGGCGGCGTCACGTCGGTCCAGTGCGCGCCGCCGTCGGCGGTGGTGTGAATGAGCCCGTCGTCGCTGCCGGCCCAGATGCGATTGATGTTCACGTACGACGGTGCCACGGTGTAGATCACGCCGCCGTGCCGAGCGACGGCCTGCGGCGACGTCGCATAGACGCCGACGTTCGGCGGCACGATGGAGTCGGTGCGCGTGAGGTCGGGGCTCACCTGGGTCCACTGCTTCCCACCGGTGGTCGTCTTCCACACGACGTTCTCCGCGAAGAACAGCGTGTGCGGATCCACCGTGGAGAACACGAGCGGCGCCGTCCGGACCGCGCGGAATCCCGTGCTGCGCCCCGCATGCGGACCGACCTGCTGGATGAGTCCCGTGCGTCGGTCGTAGCGCGTGACCTTGCCGCCGAACACGATGTTCGCGTCGAGCGGATCCGGCGCGGCGTAACCGTATTCCTCGATGCCGGCGGGATGCCAGTCCCACGCGAGGAGGCGGCCGTCGTCCCCACGGCTGCGCACGCACGCGGAGCCCGACTCCTGCTGTCCGCTGCACACACGATACGGGAAGTCGAAGTCGGTGGCGACGTGATAGAACGCGGCGGTGGGCTGGTTGAGCCACGAGCTCCACGTGCTGCCACCGTTCACCGTGACGATGGCGCCCTGGTCGCTGGCGATGATCATCGTCGTCGGCGTGCGCGGGTTGATCCAGATGCGATGGTAGTCGTCGCCACCCGGCGCGCCGCGGAACGCGCTGAACGTGCGGCCGCCATCCACCGACTTCCACGTCACCACGCTCGCCGTGTAGACGACGTCCGGATTCTTCGGGTCCACCTTCACTTCCGCGAAGTCCGACTCGCGCGTGGCCACGCGCGTGTCCGTCGTCGCGCGATACCACGTCTCGCCCGCGTCATCGGAGCGAAAGAGTCCGTCGCCCTTCGCCGCATTCACGGTCGCGAACAGCCGGCTCGGCATGCTCGGCGCAACCGTGAGTCCGATGCGGCCGAGCCCGTCCTGCTCGAACGTGGGCAGTCCCTTCGACAACCGCTTCCACGTCGCGCCGCCATCCATCGACTTGAACAATCCGCTGCCCGGACCGGAGAAGGTGCCGTTCTCCCACGGCCCCTGTCGTGCTTCCCACATCGCGCAGTAGAGGATGTCCGGATTCACCGGATCCATCACGACGTCGATCGCGCCGGTGTTTTCGTCGCGGTACAGCACCTTCTGGAACGACGCCCCGCCATCCGTCGAGCGGAACAGGCCACGCTCGGCATTGGGTCCATACGGGTGCCCCATCACCGCCACGAACAGGCGGTTCGGGTCGCGTGGATCCACCACGATCTGCGGGATCTGCTGCCCGTCGCGCAGGCCCAGGTGCGTCCACGTGCGGCCGGCGTCCGTGGACTTGTAGAGGCCGTCGCCCGTGGAGAGGTCGGGACGCTGGAGTCCCTCGCCGCTGCCGACGTAGATGATGTCGGCATTCGACGGCGCCAGTGCGATCGCACCGATGGAGCCCGAAGGCTGGTCGTCGAAGATGGGCACCCACGTGCGCCCGTAGTCGTCCGTCTTCCACACGCCGCCGTCCACGGCGCCGATGTAGAACACGTTCGGCTGGTCCGGGATGCCGACGGCGGCCTTGGTGCGGCTCGCGCGGAACGGACCGATCATGCGCCATCGCAGCTCACCGTAGAGCCGCGGGTCGAGCTGCTGCGCCGGCAGCGCGGCTGCAGTGAAGAGGCCAAGGAGCGCGAGCAGCACGCGACAGTGGGACTGGAGCACGGACAGACCTCGATCGGAGTGAGAAGACGGAGCGAGGCTAGAGCTCGCGCACCCAGATGTTGCGGAAGCTGATCGGTTCGCTCTTGTCGCCGTGCGCCTGGAGCTTGATGGGCGCGCTGTCGTAGCGCGTGTACGACGGGGCGCCGATGTAGCGCGTCGCGCCCTTGAGGACGAACCCGTTCTGTACCAGCACGCCGTTGTGGAACACCGTCACGACGGCGGGCGTCTTCATCACATCCGCGGCGTCGAACGTGGGTGCCGTCCACACCACGTCGTCGCTCTGCCATTCACCGGGCTTGCGATTGGCGTTCACGAGCGGCGGCGACTGCTTGTAGATACTGCCGGCCTGGCCGTTCACGTACGTCTTGTTCTGGTACGAGTCCAGGATCTGCAGCTCGTAGCCTTCGTCGCCCTCGCCGGTGGAGGCGAGGAACACACCGCTGTTGCCGCGCGCCTGGTCGGTGCCCGTGATGTTCGACGGAATGCGCCACTCGAGATGGAGCTGGTAATTCCGGAAGCGGCGCTTCGTCTCGATGTTGCCGACGGGCTTGTTGACGGTGACGATTCCATCGTCGACCGTCCAGCCCGCGGGGCCCTTGCCATTGGTGTTGATCCATTCGTCGAGGTTGCGGCCGTCGAACAGCCGGATCGCGTCCGACGGAGGATCGCGATCGGTGTTGCCCGGCGTGACGACGCGCGGAACCGGTTCCCACTGTTCCGTGTCGGCGGGCTTGGCCGCGGTCTGTTGCGCGGCGACAGGCACGCCCACCAGCAGGGTCGCGCCGATGAGGACGAGGCGCGAACGCAGGGATGTCATGTGCAGTGAGGGCAGAGAGTGGAGGAAGCGTGCGTCGCGAACGTTCGCGCGGCGCCGCATGCGGTGCAACCACCCTGCCCACCGCGGCGGCGCGGTCGGGACGTCGCGCTTCGCTCAGTCCAGCCGGTCGCGCGCCACGAGCGCCCGGCGCGCGAACTCCTTCGCATCGCTCGCCGAAAACGTCTCCATCACGTTGCGCCCGTTGATGTCCATCTGGCCGAACGCTTCCTTGCCACTCTTGCCGCGCAATACCAGCCGGCCGGACTCGTACTTCGCCGACCGGAGATCGCGCAGGTGGTACGCGATGCCGTGGTCGAACACCGGCTCGAGTGCACCCGCAACGGCGCCGGCAATCATCCGGGCCATCACGCCCGCACTCCCATCGCTGCGGGCACTGCTGTCCATCGATTGATGCAACCCGGCCAGGCCACGATCCGTCAGCTCTGCCACGATCGTCGTATCCATCAGCAGGAGAGCCGACCGGCCATCATCGCTGGTGATGGCGTACGACGCACGCGCAAGCGGCACCCGCGACACCACGTGCGCCACTGAATCGGCGTCGACATGCAGGTTCATGTGCGTGCCGCGATCGGACGAACTCGATGCCTGTTGCGCGACGAGCGGCAGTGCACCGAACGCGCACACGAGGAGGCCGCGCAGCAGGTGGCTCGCAATGGGGATGTTACGATCTGGATGCATGCTGACACGGGGCGTGGGGCGTGGACACGACTGGCTCAACCATCGCATACGCTCCAGCGCACGAGCAAGTTTCGGTCGGGCCTGCGAGCCGGTTCTCATCAACGCCCCAGGCCGCGTAGTAGCGTGAGCACGCCCTGCTGATCCGCGTGCACCGGAAGCACGAGCACGTCCCCATCGCGCGCCGACTCGACGGCGCGCCGCACCGCCGCGAGCTCTCCCTCCACGATCTCCACACGCGCACCCGGCACCCCCAGCCGCGCGAGCTCGGCGGCAATCACGCGCGGGACGTCGCCCGGCGCTCGTCCCCGCAGCAGCGTGGGCATGTCCTTGATGATCACGTGATCGAACGAGGTGACACTCAGCGCCGCCTGGACGAGCGCGCGCAGCTGGTCGTCATCACGATTTCCCGCCTGGCCCAACAGCAACACGCGCCGCGTCGCGGGGAACGACATCGCCGTCTCGCACAGCGCTCTCAGTCCGCCCGGGTTGTGTGCGTAGTCCACCACCGCGGTCACCCCGCCGACGCGATACACCTGAAGGCGACCCGGGTTGTCGCTCGCGGATGAGCCAAATGCCGCCAGGGTGCGCCGGATGGCATCGATCGGTACACCCAGCACCGCCGCGACGAGCGACGCGCCGAGCAGGTTCTCGACGTTGTGCGGCGCCGCTCGGCGCAGCGTGAGCGGCATCGCGTCGAGCAGTCCGAGATCGTGCCACTCATTGCCGTGGTGCAGCATCACGCACCCATCGCGCACCGTCGCGACGTCACCGCCGGCGAGTACGTGCGCGGCCAGAATGCCGCGATCCGGAGCAGCCGAGAACCAACCCAGTGTTCGATCGAGCCTGCTTGCGAGCGCGACGAGCAACGGATCGTCCGCATTCAATATGAGATGACCGGATTCGCCGAGAGCCCGCGCCACGACCGCCTTCACCTCGGCGAGATCCTCCACCGTTTCGACCCCGTACTCGCCGAAGTGGTCGGGCGACACGTTGGTGATGATCGCCGCATCGGCGTGGTAGACCGCTAATCCGCGGCGCAGAATTCCTCCGCGCGCCGTCTCGAGCACCGCAGCGCCCACCTCCGCGCTGCGCAGCACGGCCCGCGCGCCGGCAGGCCCGGAGAAGTCACCTGACTCGAGCTGTCGCGCACCGGCCCAAACGCCATCGCTGCAACTCCAGCCCACCGTGACACCAGCTTCCCGCCACATCGCCGCGACGAGACGCGTCGTCGTGGTCTTGCCATTGGACCCCGTCACGAGCGCGAGCGGAATGTTGCGAATCGCCCGCCAATCGACCCGATCAACTGCCGGGACGAGCGCCAGTGGCCAGCTCGCCGAGCCTGCCCCGCTCCCCACGGTGAGCATCTCGTCGTCGACGGTGACGACGAGTCCGCGCGCGCGCGCCGCCGCCACCACTGCGGCGAGGTGGGGCTGCCTGCCGCGCTCCTCGTCGCACGCACGCCGGAGCACGCGCACCCATTCAGAGATCGCTACTCCGTCCGGTTGCTCCGCGAGCACCCACGCGGCCTCGTTCACGTCCGTGGCCGTCATGAGCACGTCCACGGGTGCGCCGAGGAACAACGTGGCGCCCTCGGCATCGCGACGAATTACGGTCTCGGTCTTCGTCCAGCCGAGCGCCTGGGCGAGCGCGCTTGCATTCGCCGCCCACGCGGCCGCCCGCGCCTCGACCGCGCCGGCAGCGCACCGCACTTCGAGCAGCGCGCCGACGCCGGCGCTGTACAGGTTCGGGCCGGTGAGCCGGCGCGAGTCCGCGATGGCCGGCGACGGATAGTCGGTCAATCGCTGGCTTCGCGCGCCGGAATCACGCCACGCGTGTCGCGGAGCAGGACGAGTTCATCCACGCGCGACGACCAGGTGATCGGCTTGGGGTGGTGCGCCGGCGGCGTGCGGGCGGGCACCGCGTCGTCGGCCGGACCTTCCTCCTGCACCGCTGCGCGCGGTACGGCGCGCGCGGGCCGCGGCGCGGGCCACCATGACTCGCTCTCGTCCGGGTGGAAGTTCACGATCTGCTTCCAGCCCCGCGCGAGCGCATCCGCGAAGACGAGGAGCAGGTCGTTCGGCCGCGCCATGCGCAGTGCCGCCTCGATGGCCTGCTCCTCGTCCACGATGATGGCGATGCGGTCATCGTCGACGCCGTTGCTGCGCAGCGCCTCGGCGAGCATCTGCGGCACCTCGTCCTCCCCGCGCCCGCGGCGCGAATCGTCGCGTCGGCAGATGTACTGGTCGAACGCCGCGGCGGCCGCTACCGCACCGATGGCGTGGATGTCCTCGTCCCGGCGGTCGCCCGGCGCCGACAGCACGCAGATGCGCCGACCCTTCACGCCCATGCGGTTCACGAGCTGGCAGAGCGCGCTCACCGCGTGGGCGTTATGGCCGTAGTCGTACAGCACGCGGAAGGGATGCTCGTCGTAGACGTTCAGCCGGCCCGGCGCCTGGAAGAAGGTCGTGTCGAAGGTGCGGAGGCCATGCCGGATGTCCTCCAGGCGCACGCCCATCGAGAAAGCCATCGCCGCGGCGAACATCGCGTTCTGCACGTTGAACGTCGCGCGCCCTTCGAGCGTCGCGGGAATCAGGTGCGTCCACAGCAGCGGGATGTGCGCGCCGTGGTCGTAGATGGTGATCATGTGCCCGTTCACGCCGGCCTCGATGGCGCACGCGCGGCCGCCGGCGCGAATGTGCTCGCGCACCAGGTCGTGCGCGGGATCCATCGTCACGTAGCAGACGTGCTTCGCGTCCGTGTAGGCCGCCATGCGCAACGTGAGCGGGTCGTCCGCGTTGAGCACCGCGGTGTCCGTTGCGATCTCCACGATGGTGCGCTTCACTTCGGCCAGCTGCTCGAGCGTGTCGATGCCGTGCTGTCCCAGGTGATCCGGCTGGATGTTGAGCACCGCGCCCACGTCCACGTGCCGCATGGCCATGCCGGCGCGCAGCAGGCCGCCGCGCGCCGTCTCGAGCACCGCAACTTCGACGGCGGGGTCGCCGAGGACGATGCGGGCGGACGTGGGACCGGTCATGTCGCCCTCGACGGTGCGCTGGCCGTCGATGTAGACGCCATCCGTGGTCGTGAGGCCGACGCACCGGCCGGCCAGCTTGTGGATGTGCGCGAGCAGCCGCGCCGTCGTCGTCTTGCCGTTGGTGCCCGTGATGGCCGCGATGGGAATGGTGCTCGGCGCATCCTTGGGGAAGAGCATGTCCACCACCTTCGCGGCAGCGTCGCGCGGGCGGCCCTCGCTCGGCGCGGAATGCATGCGAAAGCCCGGTGCGGCGTTCACCTCGCACACTGCGCCGCCCACGTCCTTGTACGACTGCGTGATGTCCGGCGACAGGAAGTCCACGCCGCCGATGTCCAACCCGATCGCCTGGATGGCGCGGATGGCCATCTCGGCGTTGTCCGGATGGACGACGTCGGTCATGTCCGTGGCCGTGCCGCCCGTGGAGAGGTTGGCGGTGAGTCGCAGGTACACGTCCTCGTCCGCCGCCGGAACGGAGTGCGCAGCGTACCCGCGCTTCGCCAGCAGCCCGCGCGCCTGGTCGTCGATCGCGAGCTGCGTGAGTACCTTCTCGTGGCCGATGCCGCGGCGCGGATCGCTGTTCACGATGGCGACGAGTTCCTCGATCGTGTGCACGCCATCACCAACGACCTTGCCCGGCTCGCGCTTCGAGACGGCCACGAGCTCGCCGTTCACCACGAGCATGCGGTGGTCGTGGCCGGTGATGTAGCTCTCGATGATGACGCTGCGCGCGTGCTCCTGCGCGCGCGCGAACCCCGCGCGCACCTCGTCGGCCGTCGCGAGCGCGATGGACACACCGCGCCCGTGGTTGCCGTTGTACGGCTTGGTCACCACGGGATAGCCGATGCGCTCTGCGGCGGCCACTGCCTTGTCGGCGGTCTGCACGAGCCGCTGCCGCGGCACCGGCAGGCCGAGGCGCGAGAGTATGCGGTTGGTCTCTTCCTTGTCGCCCGCCAGCTCGACGGCCACGTGTGACGTGCGGCCCGTGATGGTGGCCTGGATGCGCTGCTGGTGACAGCCGTAGCCGAGCTGGATCAGACTGTGCTCGTTGAGCCGGAGCCACGGAATGCCGCGCCGCTCCGCCGCGTGGACGATGCTCGCCGTGCTCGGCCCCAGCGCGCGGTGCTGCGCGTAGCGGATGAATGCATCGCGCCGCTGCACGAGGTCGAACGTGTCGTCGGGATGGTCGGCAGGGCGCAGCTCGCGCGGAAGCAGCGAGTGGAGAAGGTCGAGTGCGACGGCGGCCGCCTCGATGCCCACGTCTTCCTGTTCGTACTCGAACACGACGTCATACACACCGGGCCGGCCGGCTTCGCGCGTCTTGCCGAACGTCACCTTCACGCCGGCGATGTTCTGCAGTTCGATCGCCACGTGCTCGAGGACGTGGCCGAGCCACGTGCCTTCGTCTTCCGTCATGCGCCGCACGAAACCACCGGGCACGCCATAGGAGCAGCCATGCTCCGAGAGTCCGGGTAGCGCCTCGAGCAGCGCGGCGACGAATGCCGCGCCGAGCCTGCCGGTCGGCCATGCCTCTGCCGCCCCGAGGTCGAGCACCAGGCGGATGACCGGGAAGTGGGCGTAGTGGCTTGGGCCGACGTAGACGGAGCGTTCGAGGATGTCCATGGACTAGTGGCCGGGGACGAAGGTGGCCGCGCCGGTGGCGGTCCGGGTGGTGAGATCGAACGTCGCACCAGCGTGCAGGGCGTGCACGCGCACGCCCACCAGCGTGATCTCCTCACCGGGCTTCGCCTCGGCGATGGACGACGCGCGGACGTTTGACGGGTCCACGACCGTGACGGCGCCGGCGCCCACCACCTCCACCACGTCGTCCGGCCCGATGAACGCGGCGGTGTCCTCGTCGACGCCGAGGCCGATGGCGAACGGGTTGTAGGCGAGCGCGGTGAGGAGACGGCCGAGGCGCTCGCGTTGGCGGAAGTGCTGGTCCACGATCACGCGGTTGGTGAGTCCCAGGCCCGCGCACATGGTGACCATGCCCGCCCGCGGCTTGGCGCCTTCCTCGCCGTAGGCGATCATGTGCTCGCTCATGAACGCGGCGCCCGCACTCGTCCCGGCGATGGGAATTCCGGCGGCGTTTCGCGCGCGGAGCAACCGCGCGGTGAGCGTGCCGCCCAGCGTGGCGGTGAGCTTGAGCTGGTTGCCGCCGGCGATGAAGATGCCGGTGGCGTCGCCGAGCCACGCGAGCCAATCGCCGTCGTCGCAGTCGCTGCGGTGCTCGAAGGCGAGTGACTTCGCGCTGACGGCGCCATGGCGGGCGAAGAGCCGCTCGTAGAAGGTGCCGATCTCCGGTTCGCTCGACGCCGTGGGAATGATGGCGATCCGGGCGGCCGCACCGCCGGCGAGGGCGACGAACCGGTCGAGGATCTCCGGATCGAGCAGCTTGCCGCCGATGGGAATGATCCAGCCGCGGGGAACGTTCGAGAGCGCGCGCGAAGGCATACCCGCCAAAGCTAATCGCCGGCTCGTCGGCGCGGAGTGACCGTTCGACGCGCTGCAGGAGTCTCTGGCTCGGCGGCACGTTGCGTCTGCGGTTCCCCGCTCCTCCCTCCTCCTCCGGCGCGCACTCGTCGTCTCCTCGCCGACGCTTCATGCATGATGCGGTTCCACGTACTTCGCTTCCGCTGCGCGCGGCCGCGAGATCGCCCGCAACGTGAACTAATTCCCGCCGATTCTGCTGGTTGCCGAAAACCATTCGTCGCTGCACACTAGTGCTCACGAGAAGGCTTTCGACGAATCCTTCCCGTATCCCTCCCCTCGCGCTGTGCAGCCAAGACGCCAGCGTTCTACCTCCTCCTCCCCTCACGAGGTATCCAGGTGCGTCGTCGAACAATGATGTTGCTCGCGATCTTCGCGTCAGCCGTGCCGGCATTGCTCACGGCACAGACGCGCGAGATCACCGGGCGTGTTACCCAGGCCGGCTCGGGCGCTCCCATCACGGAGGCCACGGTCGGCTTGCTGGGCGCGCAGATCGGCGTCCGCACGAACGAGCGTGGCGAGTATCGCCTGAAGATTCCCACTGCCGGCGCGACGGTGCTCGTGCGCGCGATCGGCTTCAAGCGCATGAGTGCACAAGTGGGTGCGTCGCAGGCGACCGCCGACTTCGCGCTCGACAAGGACGTGCTGCAGCTCGAGGGCGTGACGGTCACCGGCCAGGCGACCACGGTGGATCGCCGCAATGCGTCCACCGCCATCGCGTCGGTGAGCGCGGAGGAGCTGATGACGGCGCCGGCCAAGTCGCTCGAGGGCAACCTCGCCGGCAAGATCGTCGGTGCGACGATCTCCGAGAACAGCGGCGTGCCGGGCGGCGGCATGCAGATCCAGATCCGCGGCGCCACCTCCATCCTCGGCCAGGGCGATCCGCTCTACGTCGTGGACGGCATCATTGTCTCGAACGCCTCGATTCCCGGCGGCCTCGCCTCGATCTCGCGGTCGAGCGGCAGCACCTCGTCCACGCAGGACCAGGTGGTGAACCGCCTCGCCGACTTCAACGCGAACGACATCGAGAACATCGAGGTCCTCAAGTCGGCGGCGGCGACGGCCATCTACGGCTCGCGCGCCACGAACGGCGTGGTAGTCATCACGACGAAGAAAGGCCGCGCCGGCGCCACGCGCTTCAACGTGACGCAGCGCGTGGGCACCCAACGGGCGACGCGCCTCCTCGGCTCGCGGCAGTTCACCAGCTACGCGCAGGTGCAGCCGTACCTCGGCGGCTCCGCGCAGGCGGACTCGGTGGCCAAGGCAAACTGCGTCACCACCTGCCCCTTCTATGACTACGGCTCGCAGTTCTACAACAACACGTCGCCCTCGTACGAGACGATCCTCTCCAGCTCCGGCGGCTCGGGCAACACCCGCTTCTTCGGCTCGCTGAACGACCGCCAGAACAAGGGCATCGAGTTCAACACCGGCTCACGTCGCACGTCGGGCCGCATCAACCTCGACCAGACCATCGGCGAGAAGCTGACAGTGAGCCTCGGCGTGGACTTCACGCACAACCTCACAGCCGACGGCCTGGGCAACAACGACAACGCCGGCACGAGCCCGCTGTACACCTACGCGTACGCGCCGGCGATCTACGACCTCCAGCAGATCGATCCCGTGACGGGCCGGCTGGTGCGCATGTTCATGAACGGCGGCGGGTCGGCCACCGCCAACCCGTTCGACGTCATCGCGAACATCACGAATACCGAGGACACGTGGCGGCAGTCCGGCAACGTGCGCGCAGGCTACGCGCTCTACACGGGTGCCAGGAACAACATCCAGCTGTCGTACATCGGCGGCGTGGACCGCTACCAGCTCGAGGGCAAGCAGTACTCGCCGAACTACATGCAGTACGAGCCCGGCGACGGCTTCCTCGGCACCTCGCAGATCCTCACGGCGGACAGCCGCTTCATCAACCAGAGCTTCAACGCCGTCTGGACGATGACGCCGGGCATCCGCTTCCTGAACTCCGCCCAGACGTCCGTGGGTGGCACGATCGAGACGCAGCTGCTGAACCAGTACCAGATCCGCATGCGCGGCTTGACGCCGACGAAGGTCACCGCATCGGGCGGCACGGACATCGCCACGGCGAACACGATCCAGGAATTCCGCGACCAGTCGAAGTACCTCAATGAGCAGGTCATCGCGCTCGACGAGAAGCTGGCGCTGTCGTTCGGCGTGCGCGCCGACCGCGGCTCCGCCAACGGCGACCGGTCCAAGTTCTACGCGTTCCCGAAGTTCTCGGCCAGCTATCGCTTCGTCGAGCCGCTCAGCCGCCTGACCTCGGCGATCGACGAGTTCAAGGTGCGCGCGTCGTTCGGCCAGTCGGGCAATCGCCCGACGTACGGTGTCCGCGACGTCACCATCGCCGGCGGCAGTGCCATCGGCGGTTCCGGCACGCTCACCGCCTCCTCCGTCCTCGGCAACCCGGACATCAAGCCGGAAGTCATGAACGAGCAGGAATACGGCATCGATGCGGCGCTGTTTCACGGCCGCGTGTCGATGGAGATGAGCCACTACGAGCGCGTCATCAAGGACCTGCTCGTGACCTTCCCGCTGCCCCAGAGCTCGGGCCTCTCCAGCCAGACGATCAATGGCGGGCAGATGTCCACCCGCGGCTTCGAGGCGGGGCTGAACCTCGTGCCGCTGTCCACGAAGAACACCGAGTGGACCGTGCGCACGACGTACCAGCACAACGTGCAGGTAGTGGACGCGTTGTCGGTGCCGGCGTTCAACCCGACCGGCGCCAACGCGGGCTCGTCGTTTGGCTCCGCGTACGGCCATAACCGCATCGCGGTCGGCACGCGCCCTACGCTCATCTGGGGCAACGTTCCGTTCAGCTGCGTGAACACCACGAACGCGTCCGGCCAGCTGGTGGCGGGCACGGGTACGGACGGCCTGCCCTGCCACCGGATCTATCCCGGTGATGCGGCCGTTGCCGGCAGCGTGGTGCGCGACTCCATCATCGCCGATGCCAACCCCATTGGGCAGATGTCCTTCCTCAACAGCCTGCGCTACAAGGCCTTCTCGATCACGGCGCTCGTGGACTGGCGCATCGCCGGCTACACGTCCGACATGACGAAGAACCTGTACGACGAGGGCGGCAACTCGCGCGACTTCGACGCGGCGTCCCCGGTGTCCACGCAGACGCTCGGCCAGTTCCGCTACGGCAGCTTCTCGGCCGGCAACATCTCCCCGTACATCGACCTCGGCTCCTTCGTGAAGCTGCGCGAAGTGAACGTCGCCTTCCAGGCACCGGAGGCATGGGCCGCCCGGGCGCGCGCGCGCGAGATGCGCGTGTCGTTCCAGGCCCGCAACCTCCTCATGAAGTCGAACTACTGGAGCTTCGATCCGGAGTTCAACAACTTCGGCAACACCAACTTCAACCGCTTCATCGACCTCGCACCGTATCCCAGCAACCGCCAGTTCTTCCTCAGCATCGACCTGGGGTACTGAGCCATGACTTCCTTTCACCCCACATACGCCGTGCGCTCGCTGTTGCCCATTGCCGCACTCCTGGCGGTGTCCGCCTGCAAGGCGTCCGACCTCGAGATCCCGAACCCGAACAACGCGACAGTCGCCGGCGCCGTGGCGGATCCCACGTCGTTCCAGCTACTCGCCTCGGGCCTCATGCTCGAGCAGCGGGCCACGCGCTCGGGCATGATCACCTACGCGGGCGTGCTCGGCCGCGAGTCCTACACGTTCCAGCCCTCGGAAGGCCGCTTCGCCACGCATCCGCTCATCGGGATCGTGGTCAACGGCGTCCAGAAGCTGGATCCCACGGGCTTCGCGGTCGCGCCCTGGGCAGGTGAGTACAACCTCCTCCGCGACATCTTCAACTTCAAGAAAACCATCGCCGCAAAATCCAACTTCACCGCGGCGCAGAAATCGGCGTCGACGGGCTTCGCGCAGACGCTCGAGGCGATGATGCTGCTGGAGATCGCGCAGACGCACGATACCCTCGGCGCCATCGTGGAGATCAAGGAGAACCCGACCGACCTGGCGTCGTTCGTGTCCCGCGACTCGACGTACAAGTACATCCTCAACACGCTCGATGCCGGGTACACGGCACTCACGGCCGGCGGCGCCGCGTTCCCGTTCACGCTGCACAGCGGGTTTGCGGGGTTCAACACGCCGGCCACCTTCGCGCAGTTCAACCGCGCGATGAAGGCGAAGGCGTCCGCGAACTACGCGACGGCCGGCGGCGGGGCCACGGCATGGGCGGCGACGCTCTCCGCGCTCGGTTCCTCCTTCCTCAACGGTGCGGCAGCGACGCGTGCGGCCTTCGACGTGGGTGTCTATGACACCTACGCCGCCTCGCCGGACGTGCCGAACCCGCTCACGCAGGCGACGAACACCACGCTGTACGCCCACACGTCGTACCTCGCGGACGCGCAGCTGAAGGGCGATGGCACCCCGGACAATCGCTACCTCGCGAAGATCCGGACCGGGCTGCCGTCGCGTCAGGGTCCGGTCACCACGGACGGCCCCACCACCGCGTCGTCGACGCTCGGCTTCAGCATCTGGCCGACGATCTCCTCGACGATCCCGGTCATCCGCAACGAGGAGCTCATCCTGCTCCGCGCGGAAGCACGCCTCGCGACCGGCGACAAGGCTGGCGCGATCGCGGACCTCAACAACGTCCGCGTCAACTCCGGCGGGCTGCCGCCCACCACGCTCACCGTCGCGAACACGGACGACCAGGTGCTCCTGGGCATCCTGTACGAGAAGCGCTACTCGACGATGATGGAAGGCAACCGCTGGATCGACATGCGGCGCTACGGCAAGCTCGCCCTGCTTCCGCTCGACGTCACTTCCGGCCCGAACAAGAATTTCGTCGCGAAGGTCAGCCCGATCCCGGCAGCAGAGTGCCTCGTGCGCGCCAAGAGCACGGGCGACCTGCTTGGACCCGGCGGCCAGAACAACTGCGCACCGTAAGCCTGTTCGCGGTGTAGCAGGTAATCGATGTCCGTACGAAGTCGCCGGAGGCCGGGCAGCAACCGGCCTCCGGCGACTTCGTCCCGGGTCCCGACCGTCCCTCCTGACCCGTTATCTTCACGCATGTCCAGACTGTCGTCCTTTCGCGCCGCCGCCGTCGTCCTCGTCCTGCTGGCGGCCGCATCATCATCCAGCGCCGCGCAGCGCGCCCCGGCGCCCATCCGTCCCGGCGCAGCTCCCGAGGTGCACGCCAGCCGCACCCTCGGCACCATCGACGGCGTCGTCACCGACACGAACCTCGTGCCGCTGCGCGGCGCGTTCGTCTCGATCCTCAGCTCGCGCGTGCGCGTCGGCACGGGCCCCAACGGCCGCTTTCGCATCACCAACGTGCCGGCCGGCCAGTTCCTCCTCATCGTCACGCGTGGCGGCTACAGCCCTACCTCCGCGATGATCGAGGTGCGGGCCAGCGACACCCTCCGGCTCGCGTACACGCTGTCGCCTGCGGTGGTGACCCTCGCCGGCGTGACCGTCGAGGAGAAGCCGCTGTCGCTCCGCATGCAGGAGTTCGAGAACCGCCGCAAGCTCGGCTTCGGGGAGTTCATGACCGCCGACGAGATCGACAGGAAGAACACGGTCTACGCCACGGAACTGTTCCGCCGGTTCAACTCCATCAACGTGTCACCGAGCCGCACGAGCGCCCTCACCGAGTGGTTCGCCTTGAGCAAGCGCGAGGGCGCGAATCCCTCGCTGGGCGCCTGTCCGATGACGGTCTACGTGGACCAGGTCCCCATGCCCACTCCGTTCAACCTCGACATGCTGCCCTCGCCCAAGGCGCTGGGCGCCATCGAGGTGTACTCGGGATCCGCGACCATCCCGCCGCAATTCAACGGACCCAACGCCGGCTGCGGCGTGATCCTGATCTGGACGAAGGACGGCTACTGACTCAGCGCAGCCCCGCGCGCCGGCGCAGCAGCCATTCCGCGCACAGCGCGAGAACCGCCAGCAGGTAGATCCACCCCATGTCGCGCAGCGCGGGCGCGTCGCCCACGGCGGGCTCGCCACCCACGGCGCCGGACCGTACGGTGGCGCGCCTCGGCAGCAGCTCGCGGGACTGGTTCACCGCGAGCACGGACGACCCGCCCGCCGTGGTGACTTCGTAGATCCCCGCGGGCAGCGGCGCCGTCTCGGCCACGACGGCGCCGTCCGGAAAGCGGATGGTGAGTGTGCGCCGCTGCGCGGTGGCGTCCGTCCGCACGATCACCGCGGTGGCCGTGCTGTCCGCCGGCGCGCCGCGCCGCCAGCGCAGCGGCATGCCGGCACGCATCGGCTCCCCTGCCGGCACCACGGCCCGGCGATCGGTCCGCCCCGCAGCGAGCCAGTCGTAGAGCGCACCGAATACCGCGGCATATGCGTCGGACTTCACGCCGCCGCGAAAGCGCCAGCGCCAGAAGCCGGACGCGCCGAGTACCGCGATGCGCCGCGGCGAATCCCAGCCCATCAGCACCGGGCGGCGGTCCTCGCCCGCGCCGCCGCGCCGCGCCACGAGCCCCTGCCAATCGGCGCGAGGCAGCACGGCAGATACCGCGAGCGGCGGCAGGCTGTCGAAGGGAATAACGCCGATGGCGGCCGCGATGGGCGAGGCCGGCGCGGCGGACGCGAACCATTCACCGTCATCCGTGGCGGGCGGCGCGAACAGCAGGAGCGAGCCACGCGTGGCGGCGCGTGGCGGACCGAACACCGCGGTATCGCCGTGCAGGACGGCCATCGGCGCATCCCGCACCGCCTCGCGCACGGTACGCTCGTCCACCGCGGACAGCGTCCCGTCCGTGCGCCACATGCCGGGCGCCACGCGGTAGAAGGCGCGCGTCGGCAGCGACGTCACGCCGCGCAGTGCGCCGACGGCCTCGCGCACGTCGTAGTCCGGCGCTGTAGAGACCAGTACGGCGGCCGGCGCGCGCGTGACGTCCACGCCGAGCGCGAGCGTGTCGTTCCGCGGCTCGCCGTCGCCCGCCGTACGCACGATCCCGCGCAGCAGCGCGCCGCGCGCCGTGCCGCCGGCCACGCCGCGCAGCATCACGACGCGCTCCGCGAACGCCGTCATGGGTGGAAGTGCCACGGTGTCGAGCACCGCCTCGTCCAGGCGCAACTCCACCCGCCCCGCGCCGCTGCCGGCGGCGCCAGCCGCGATCGTGAGGCGCGCGGTGACCGTGTCGCCGGCGAGGAGTGCCCGCGGCGCATCGAGCGCGGCCACGGCCGCATCCGGGCGCTCACGACGCGGCACCACCACCACGCGTGAGCCGCGCGGCAAGCCGGCCAGCGTCTCCGGCTCGTCCACCTCCCCGTCCGTCACGATCACCACCGGCCGGCCACTTCCGGTGGCGGCGTCCACCACGTCGCGCACGCGTGACGCATGATCGATGGGCGGTTGCCGCGACGGGTCGAGCCGGAGTGAGTCACCGAACCGGCGCACGACGCCGCCGAGGCGTTCCGCCGAATCCCGCGCCGCGCGCCATGCTGCGGCATCGCCCCCGCGCATCCAGCTCTCCGACCCATCGAGCGCGATGTCCGGCGCGACGGACGATGCCGGGCCCGCGGGCGCGCCGAGCAGCAACGCCACGATGAGCGTGGCCGCGAGGGTGCGCAGCGCAGCCAGTGGGAGCGTCTGCGGCGCGGTCGCACGACGCCCGTACTGCACGCCGGCGGCGAGTACCCCCGCGAGGAGCGCGATGATCCAGGCGGTCATGTCAGTTCACCGTGTCATCCTGAGCGCGTTGTCATCCTGAGCGCAGCGAAGGATCTGCTTTTCGGCCGGGTCGGGAAGAAGCAGATCCTTCGCTGCGCTCAGGATGACAGGGGTCGCGGCGCGCAGGATGACAGGGGTCGCGGCGCGCAGGATGACACGAGTCGCGGCGCGCAGGATGGCAGGAGTTTCGCTAGCGCGCGGCCAGCCGGACCACGCCCTGCGTGCCGGTGAGCAGCGCCACGAGGACCTCGCGGCGCTGGTCGAAGGCACCACGCTCGCGGTGGGCAAGCGGCTCGCCACCGATGGACTTGAGCGCGACACGCGAGTCGCGCTGTACGCCGCCCACGAGGAGCTCGAAGTGCAGGTGAGGTCCGGTGCTCAGGCCCGTCGTGCCGACGTACGCCACGGTCTGGCCCATGTCCACCCGTGCACCCGGCCGCACGCCCTTCGCGAACGCGCGCAGGTGGCCATAGCGCGTGACGTATCCGTTGCGATGGCGCAGCTCGAGCATGTTGCCGTAGCCGCCCGACCATCCGGCGCGGATCACGGTGGCGTCGCCGATGGCGCGCACCGGCGTGCCGGCCGACGTCGCGTAGTCGGTGCCCTTGTGGTTCTTCCAGCGGCCGAGGATGGGATGGAAGCGGTTGCCGAAGGAGCTGGAGATGCGGCGGAACTCGAGTGGCGCGCGCAGGAACTGCGCACGCAGGCTCTTCCCCGACGCGTCGTAGTACTGCGCGCTGCTGCCGCCGTCTTCGAAGCGGATGGCCTCGACGTCGCTGCCGGAGAGCGAGAACGTCGCGGCGAGCACCCTGCCCACCTTCGTGACCCCTTCCGGTCCTACGGCGCGCTCGACGAGGGCGTGGAACTGGTCGCCCTCCTGGAGGTCGCGGCTCATGTCCACCTTGTACTCGAAGATGTCTGCGAGCGCCCACGCCAGCTCGTCCTTCGCATGGCCGGGAAAGAACGTCGCGGCACTCGAGTCCATCGCCTGATAGAGATTCGCGTGGATCGTCCCGCCCACGACGACGGTGTCCGTCGTCCACGGCAGCCGCTCCTCCACGCCCGCCCAGCCGGACGCCGACTTCGTCATGCGCAGCAGCCGGTCGATCCCGAGGTGAAACACCAGCTCACGCGGCGACTGGCCGGCGCTGTCCGCAGTGAGCTCCACCGGCATGCCGGCGCGGAGGAAACGCGCATTCATGGCCGCGGCCGAGGCGGCACGAATCACGTCCTGAGCCGCGTCGTCGCTCACGCCGACGCGCCGCAGGAGGCCGATGAGCGTCTCGCCGCGATTGAGCGTCTCGACGCGCGACCACGGCCGTGCCACGACGGGTCGTGTTCCTGCGGAATCACCCTGCTGCAGCACCTCGGCAGCCGGATGCTCGGGAACCACGGGAGTGTAGCGAAGCGCGACTGCCAGCAGGAGCGTCACCACGCCATAGGCGGTGACGCGAGCGAGGCGCGTGTTCAATCCATCTGCCTGCGAATGAAGGTCGGGATCTCCATGTCGCTGAGATCCTGCGACCCGCTGCTCGGCGGCGCGGGAGGCGCGACGGGCCGGGCAACTCGGGGAATGTCGTTCGTGGGGCGCGCCGGCATGGTGCTGCCCACGCGACCCGGACGGTTCGGGAACGGGATGACCGGCGCGCCCTTGTGGGGGCCGCTCACGGCGGTGGTATCGTGCGCCGGCGTCACCACGCCCGGCTGCACGGCCTTGTCGAAGCCCGTGGCAATGACCGTGACGCGGATCTCGCCCTGCATCGCCGGCTCGTGCACCGCGCCGAAGATGATCTCCGCATCGTCGCCGACGGCGTCGTGGATGATCTCGTTGATCTGGTGCACTTCACCCAGCGTGAGGTCCGCGCCGCCCGTGATGTTCACGAGCACGCCCATCGCGCCGGAGATGCTGATGTTGTCGAGCAGCGGGCTGGAGATGGCCTGCTGCGCCGCCTCCATCGCGCGGTTCTCGCCGCGGCCGATGCCGGTGCCCATGAGCGCCGAGCCACCGCTCTGCATCACGGTGCGGACGTCGGCGAAGTCCACGTTCACGAGGCCGGTGACGCTGATGAGCGACGAGATGCCCTGCGTCGCGTGCAGCAGCACCTCGTCGGCCTTCTTGAGCGCGTCCTGGAACGGGATCCCCTTCCCGACGACCGCGAGCAGCCGCTCGTTCGGCACGACGATCATCGTGTCGACGTGCTTGCGCATCTCCGCGATGCCGGCGTCCGCCTGGCGCATGCGCTTCCGGCCCTCGAAGAGGAACGGCCGCGTCACGATGCCCACGGTGAGCGCGCCCTGCTCGCGGGCGAGCGCGCAGATCTCGGGCGCCGCACCGGTACCGGTGCCACCGCCCATGCCGCACGTGATGAAGACGAGGTCCGCGCCGGCGACGGCCTTGGCCATCTCGTCGCGACTCTCCTCGATGGCCTGCTTGCCGACTTCTGGACGGGCGCCGGCCCCAAGGCCGCGCGTGAGCTTCTTGCCGATCTGGATCTTGAGATCCGACTTCGAGCTCAGCAGCGCCTGCGCGTCGGTGTTCACCGAGATGAACTCGACCCCCTCGAGCCGCTCGTCGATCATGCGGTTGACGGCATTGCCGCCACCACCGCCGACGCCGACGACCTTCATGCGAGCGTTCTGCGCCGCGCTCTCTTCGAATTCGAAGATCATTGCGAACGACACTCCCTTGCTACGTAGTGTCTGATTGGACGATCAGGAAGGCGCACCGGCCTGGACGCTGACGCGTCGCACGTGGCCCCGAAGCGATGCGGCAATATAACGGTCGGAGGGATTCGAGCCAGCCCTTTTCACCGCTCGTAAGCAGGACGACCGAGCCACGAAAAGAGCACACGCCAATGTTGTCCACAGCGCGGTGGCGCGTATCACGTTTGTGCTGCCTGCAAAGCCGCCGCCCCGGGCCACCGCGCCCGGGCATCGGACGGGCCGCTAAAAGAAGTCCTGAAGCCAGAACTTGATGCGCTCCACGAGCTTGTCCATGCCCCCACCCCCGCCGGGCAGCTTGATGCGCTTGGCCGACGCGCTGGCGCCGCCCAGGGCCATGCGGTGCGCGCCGTACTGCATCAGGCCCACGACGGTGGCGAACTGCGGGGCGTCCACCGAGTCACTGAGTCCGCCGATCTGCTCCGACGGCGTCCCCACCCGCACCCCCGTCCCGAACACGTCGCTCGCCAGCTCGGCGCTGCCCTCCATCGAGGCCGCGCCGCCCGTGAGCACCACGCCCGCGGCAAGCTTCCCGGCAAATCCCGCCGCCGCCACGTCGCGCTGCACCAGATCGAAGATCTCGTCCATGCGCTGGTGGATGATGTGGGCCAGCAGCTCGCGCGGAATCTGCCGGTCGCCCTGCGCCACGGTGCTCGGCAGCTGGATGATGTCGGTGGGGTCGACGAGCGACTCGTAGGCACATCCGTGCTTCTCCTTCAGGCGTTCGGCGTCGGCCTGCGTCACGCCCAGCCCGTGCACGATGTCCGACGTCACGTTGTTGCCGCCGAAGGCGA
This sequence comes from Gemmatimonadales bacterium, assembly GCA_038236775.1. Taxonomy (GTDB): domain Bacteria; phylum Gemmatimonadota; class Gemmatimonadetes; order Gemmatimonadales; family Gemmatimonadaceae; genus AG11. The sequence continues at coordinate 914 of JBBRZK010000026.1, read as the reverse complement.
TGGTGCCGAGGTGCCGGATCTTCCCCTCGTGGAACACGGCGAGGTCGGTCGTGCCGGCGCCCATCTCCACCAGCGCCACGCCCAGCTCCTTCTCGTCCTCGGTGAGCACGGCCAGTGCGCTGGCCAGCGGTTCCAGCACCAGCTCGCGCACCTTGTAGCCGGCGCGCTCCACGCTCTTGCGCAGGTTCGTCGCCGGCGCGGAGCCGATCGTGACCAGGTACATCTCCGTCTCGAGCCGCGTGCCGCTCATGCCGATGGGATCGCGGATGCCGGAGTCCTTGTCGACCGTGTACTCCTGCGGAATGGCGTGCAGCAGCTCGCGGTCCGTGGGAATGGCCTGGGCGCGCGCCACCTCGTTGGCCCGGTCCACGTCCGACTTCCCGATCTCGTCGTTGCTCACGGCGACGATCCCCTTCGACGTCATCGCGCGGACATGCTCGCCGGCGATGCCGAGGTAGACCTCGGTGATCTGCGCGCCCGCCATCCGTTCCGCGTCCTGGAGCGCCTTGCGGATGGAGCGCGTGGTCTCCTCGATGTCGGCGACGACGCCGCGGCGCATGCCCGTCGTGCGCGCCTGCCCGACGCCCAGCACCTTGATGGTGGGGTGCTTCGGCAGGTCGCCGACGACTTCGGCGATGATGGCGGTGGTCTTCGCCGAGCCGATGTCCAAGCCGGCGATGAGGCGGTCCGAGTTCATGGCAATCTGGCGATCACTTGGTCGCGGTAGCGGAGGTCGAGCTCGGCGGCGTGCAACTGGCGCCTCGCGAGGTCGCGCTCGACGGGTTCGATGTCGGAGAGACGCGCGAGCGTCACGGACGTCATTGCGCGCACGGTGAGGTTGGCGAGGTGCAGCACCACCTCGTCGCGGCCGACGCGGCTGATGCTGCTCAGCCGCGCGTACAGACGAGGCACGT
>JBBRZK010000025.1:0-45076 GCA_038236775.1 Gemmatimonadales bacterium | reverse complement strand
TCGCGTGGCGCGTGCGCGAAACGCGCGTGCCGGTCACGCGGCGAGCGATCGTGATCCCGCCGATCGCCATGAGCAGTGCCTTCTTCATGTTCCTCTCGCCCCTCATGCGCATTCCGTGGGCGTGGGCCGTCGTCTCGTTCGTGCTCGGCCTGCTGGTGCTCTCGTGGCCATTGGTCCGTTCGTCGCGGCTGGAAATGCGCGAGGGCGTCGTGTACATGCAGCGCTCACGTGCGTTTCTCGGCATGCTGATCGGGCTGCTCGCCATTCGCCTCGCGCTGCACGATTACATCGGTCACCTCGTATCGCCGCTGCAGACGGCGTCGCTCTTTTTCCTTGCCGCGTTCGGGATGATCATCCGCTGGCGGGTGGGGATGTATGTGCAGTACCAACGCATTGTCACGGCACCGTTGTAACCGCCTTACCCTCAGTCGCGTGGGATAGGCGGCCGAGTGGTAAACGCGCATCGTGGCCGTCTGGAAGTCCGACGGCCTGGCCTCGAAGATGGCGCTCGACGAGACGCTGCGGCGAGCGGCCACCGCGATGGGGGTGACGTCGTGCATCGAAACGGTGGCGCCACGCCATCAGCGCTGCACTCGTCGGCGCCGCCTCGGCGAGGGGCGCGCGCTGCGGTCGCGGCTGCCGGCGGACAGCGTCCTCATCGATGGCCGAGTTGCGGAGTCACCGGCATGCCTGCTGAGGAACGTACGATACGCGTCGCTTTGTCGCCCCAACGCACGTCGTCCCCGGGAGCGCTCTGCCCCCACTGACCGTTCACCGGTACACGGAGCCCAGAACAATGAGGACCGCGAGGGCGAGCATGCCAGCGGCCGGCGCGGATTTCCGTAACGGGTCGTGAATCCTGAAGTGCATCGCCAGCGCGCCGAGCATGAGCACGCCGATGAGGAGCGCCGCGGGAAGGACCAGCAGGGGGTACCAGATCCCGGCGATGAGCGCGAGCGCCGCGCCCACCTTGAGGACACCGACGACGACGACCATCCATGCGGGCAGACCGTACGCGGCGAACTCCTCGTGCATGTTTCTCGCGTCGGCACCTCGATATGCAGTGCTTCGGTTGGCGCGCAGCAGCCAGACGTTCAGGAGGCCAAGCGCCGCCACGATCTGGACGATGATGATGAGAGGACCCATCGGAGTTCCCGCCGCGTTTCAGGTGAGCGAACCGTTCCGCATGCCGCATCTATGCCGCACATGGAGAGAGAATGCAACCCAGCATCACGATTGCGGCCACCCTGTCGGGCGTCACCTTCCTCCTGTACGGCGCGAGCCTGTTCGGCTCGCGCGCGATGGTGGCCGAGTTCGAGCGGTACGGTCTCGCACCGTATCGGACCCTCACAGGCGCTCTGGAGATGGCGGCGGGGGCAGGACTGCTCGTCGGTCTCCGCTTTCGCCCTCTCCTGCTCCTCTCCGCTGGCGGGCTCGCGGGTATGATGCTCGGGGCGTTGGTCGTGCGGTTGCGCGTGCGTGATCCCCTGGTGTCGGCCATTCCAGCCGTGCTTCTCCTCTGCCTGAACCTGTTCATCCTGCTGGCTGCCGCGTAAGCGCGTGCGGAACAATCCTGCCTGCCAGTCGTTTACTCGCTGTGCGCGACCTCCGCGCGACGACACCGCCCCGCCCGACTCCTCGCGATCTTCGCCGATGATGCCACGCCGCAACCTCCGCCGCCGTGCGGGTCTGACCATTCTCGTCACCGCCTTCGCCTCCTTCCTCCTGTCCGTCACGCTGTGGTTCACGGGGAGCCACGAGCAGGGTTTGTTCGTCGGACTGTGGGTGCCGTCCATCCTCTCGTTCGGATGCCTCGCCCTCCTGATCAGCGGTGACCGGCTTGAATAACATTGCCCTGTTCGCCGTCGGAGTCGTGATCACCATTCCAGCGGCGACCGTCGTGATCGGTCTGGTGTTCGCCGCCGGCATCGATGAACGAGCGGAGAAGAAGCGCCTCGCGCGGCACGAGCCGGGGACGACGCCGTTTGAGCAGGCGGAGTGAAGCGGACGTACCTGGTCGTCGGGCACTCGAGCGGTATCGGACTCGCTCTCACTCGGCTGGCGCTGGAGGCGGGCCACGCGGTCGTTGGGCTCTCGCGACGCGCCTCGGGCATCGCCCAGGCCGGCTTGAGCGAACGACAGGCAGACGTACTCCAGGTCGACCTCGATTCGCTGGACCTGCCTGCCGCCCTCGACGGCGTCGCGTACTGTCCGGGAAGCCTGAACCTCAAGTCCTTCGCGGCCCTCCGGGAAACGGACTTCCTGGACGACTTCCGCGTTTCCGCACTCGGTGCGGTGCGCGTGCTCCAGGCGACAGCGAACGCGCTCAAGGCGGGACGGCAGCCCGGCGTGGTGCTCTTCAGCACCGTCGCGGTGCGTCAGGGCATGCCCTTTCACGCCTCGATCGCGATGGCCAAGGGCGCCGTGGAGGGACTCACTCGCTCCCTCGCGGCGGAATGGGCGCCGCGGATCCGCGTCAATGCCGTGGCGCCCTCGCTGACGAACACGCCGCTCACCGCGCGCCTGCTCGCCAGCGAGGAGCGAGTGCAGGGGAGTCGGGACCGTCACCCGCTGCGCCAGATCGGGCAGCCCGACGACGTCGCCGCGACGGCGCTGTTCCTCCTCGGCGACCAGTCGCGGTGGATCACGGGCCAGGTCTGGGGAGTGGACGGAGGCATGTCCACACTGCGCGCGTGAAGCCGTTGCGCGCGGCGCGGTGACAGACAACCCGCCGCTCCTGAACACCGGCTGGCCCCGCGTTGCACATCAGGGCGCGATGGAGGCTAGCAGGGCTAGCAGCGCCCGCCGAAAATGCACTTGACGAAGCTCCCGGTAAACTTTCCGACCTCGACCAGCACGTCTCGCGCGAAGCCGCCGGCGGCGGCGAGGGCCGACGGAGCGCCCGCCTCTGGCACTTCGAGACGCACGACGTCCGCGAGCGCGACCGAGATGTGCAGCTCCGTGGAGTCGACGCGCGTACCGCTCAGGCTATCGCGAGCGACCACTACGGTGGTGAGCTGCCGTTCGTACCCGTCCCGCGTAACCACGAGCGCGCGGTCGTATGACTGCGGCGCTCCGCTGGCAAGAACTTCCGGGCTCAGCGGCTGCCACACGCCCGCGCAACCGACAAGGCAGAGACACGTCACGAGGGTGATGCGGGCCGAGCGGGCGGGATCAGCGCGAGTTGTCATGCGATGCTCGATTGTCAATGCTCGCGCGTTCCTCGCGGCACACTCGCGGAGTGGGTCGACGCATTCTGACCCCTTGGAAGGCCGCGTGGATACCGTATCACGAGACCGACGAATGCGGAGGCTCGCCAACCAGGCTGAAGGGATCGTCAGCATGCTGAGCGACTTACGTCCGAATTACGATAGACAGCAGGCGTAAGGTCGGCAGTTCCGAACTCTGGCTTCAACGCGTTATAGCGCGGCGAGCCTGGCCTACCCACCAATGCCGTCGAAGAGTCGACGCTTGGCCCAGTCGGCCGCCCCTGCATGCTTCATCTCTTCCCACGAGGCAAATTGCGTGTGGCGCTTCACAGCCGTATCGAGGGTTACATCTGGGACCGCGGCAAAGGCGTCGTTTGAGCATTCGCTGAGTCCTGCCTCGCGACAGAAGGCATCGAAGTCGCCCAGAGTCGAATGCTGACGCATGAACGCGGGCGCGAATAGTTCGTCTAGGGGCACCTGATGTTGCCCGTCGAGGTTCTCCGCATTGTGGCGCAGTTGCTCAATCTTTCGCTGGAACTCGTCTAGCCCGGTGATCTTGAACATTGGGGGGTCCAGTTTATGGGTAGCCTAACGATTGCGCGGCGTGGGGTCTAAAGCTTTGCTAGAAGCCCGTCGCGCTCTAGGCGAATCTCCATAGTCTTCTCGGAGACGGCAAACTGCATTGCCAACTCCAATATGATCCGAGCACGAAACGGGTGATGGTCAATCTGCTTCGCGAACACACCCCCAGCGTCGAGCTTAGCCGAGATGGCATTGAAGCCAGCTTTAAGCGGCGCGGTGGGTACGAGCAGAAGTCCGGCGAAGCTGTTGGCCTGCCACTCGAATCTGTTGTACTCCCTCTCTCCAATTGCCTGCTGTACCGCTGACCAATCCGTAGGACTTTGAATCGAGCAGTTCCTGTATAGCTCGTCATGCAGCCAGTAGTGCGCCACCGTGAGCAAGGCTGAAGCGATACCGCACCGGCGCGTGGTCGAGCACGTACTTGTCGATATAGATGAATTCGAGATCATTCGTCAGGAAAGCATCTACGCCGAGCTCCGCCTTCACGCCATCCATGGGGATAACGTCCATCGAAAGCCCAAACTCGACAATCTCCTCGATCGGAATCGGGAGTGTCCCCTCAGGGTGGTACTCCGCAAGTAGCTCCTCAGCCTTGATGCGGAGTTCGTCATATGTCTGGAAATTGGGCCCGAAGATCTTGTCGCTCACGAGATACAGACTAGGCGTTCTTGATCATGTCGACCAGCTTCTCGATATGCGCGCCGTCCAACTGCTTGTTGTTCACTGTGCGGAGGAGCACCGGCAGAGCGGACATGACCTCTTCGTTAGAGAGGATGTCCCTCGGGATCCGCCCGTTCTGCATCGCTGCGACGTCCATAAGTTCCTGACCAGCGTGGTTGCCGGTCCACTCTAAGGCGTCGATCAGGCGAGCCAGCACTTCAGGATCCTGAGGTGGAGCGGCGCGCCCGCGTTCAAGGCGGCTCAGGTTGCCTGCGTCCATATCCGCGCGAACCGCGCAGTCGCGAAGGGAAAGCCGTAGCTCAGCCCGTCGCCCCTTGAGCATCTCACCGAATTCTCTCGGCATGGGTCACCTCAGGGAGGGTGGTATTTGTCGTGTTGTAGCGTTGTAACAACAATACAACACCACACCCCCCTAAGCAAGAGGTACCAGATGTCTATTCGATGGCAGACGCCAGCTACAGAACCGTGCAAGTCGACAAGCAGATTGTCGACCTGCGCGCTCTATCGTAATTCTCCGCTCGCTGAGCCGTAATTCGCTGGTGGGAGCGTCGTGCGCAGGCACCATGGCACGTCTACCGTGATTGCCCCGCGTCGGCCTGCCGTTTCGTGGAGTCTCGTTGACTCGTGATGGCCGCCATCACGATTGGCTTGGCCCATTCGGGGACGGAGTGGGGAGGCGCCATGTGGATGATGCCCCCGTGTTCCATACTGAGAATGGGTAGCAAGTTGGGTCGCGCCTGTTTCGGGGGCGTCTCGAGGCTATTGTCGTAGACATCGAAACTTGCAAGGCGAGGGAGGAGCTCGATCAGATGCTGACGACTCTTGTCATAGCGCTCCCGGATCTTCTGCTCCGGAATATCGTGTCCCCCACGGGCAACGCGGGCCCGTACACGCGCAATGTGCAGCTCGGCGGTCTGAAGCCCCACGTAGACGACGTGAACCTCCATTCCCACGTTCACGGCGTCGTTGAGCAGATTGGTGATGGTTGCCCCTCCCAGTGTCGTCTCAAACGCAAAGGCGAGCCGTTCCGAAATAGCCCGCTGAAGGAGGCGCTTGCCTTGGAGCCGAGCAGCGCTGTTCGCGTCCGCTTGGCTCATATCTGGGTTTGTTTCAAGGAACCGCTTGGTGGCCTCGTCGGGGTTGAAGTAGGCGCCGCCTCGGTCCCGAACTGACGCACCGACCACGCTGCTCTTGCCAGCACCATTCACACCGGCAAGTACCACGATGCCTGGGCGCGCCTCTCTCAGCACGCCACCAGGACCAGGTTCGTTATGCACCCGCTCGTCGAGCTGCCGCGTGCGCGGACTCGCCCATCTCTGCTGGAGTGGACTTGATGCCGCGCATGGTTCCTTCGCGGACGCTCGGCTGCTGCATGCGGGCGAGCAAGGCGTCGAACTCGTCTGTCAGGGAGTCCAGCAGTGCTCCGCCCGCGCCCCTCATCTCGCGGTACCGATTCATAGAGACCAGAACGGCTCGGGCCACATTGTGCCGCGTAATCACGATGTCCTGGTCGCGCCCGGCCTGGTCCAGGATCCGCCCGAACTCATTCTGCGCATCAGTCGCCGTCACAACGAGGGCCGGCGTCGTTCGGTCTTGCGTGCTGGAGGGTGGTGCCTCCGAGCGCACGCGATCAATAGCGGCGAGCACGCGGTCTCGAGATCCAGCCATAGCGTCTCCAGAGTCGTGGGATTTCCCTATTATAGCTAAAATACCCAACGCACCGCAAGGTGTTCCCTGTCGCCCTTCAATTCCGGCCCGCTGACCGCTCTGAGGGGTTGCGCGAATCAAGTACGCGCCCTGAGGAGTTCACATGGCGCCGGGCGCGGATCAGGGCGGCCGAGCGAGGCGTGCGCCTTACTCGACTCCGCGATGCGGCCCCGGATGAGCCAAGTGGCGAGTTACGATAGCTGTTGGCGCGTGGGGTCTATCGTATTAGGGCGCGCGGTCTATCGTAAACTCTCATCGGAAGAACGCTACCTGAATCGCAATATGGTCGTAACCATCTGCGGCACCACAGGTTACGTGAACGCGTCTCGCATAGCATCAACGTGGGAACGCGATTCGTTGCGACGCTGCACATTCCGAGGCTGGCGGTCTCCGCCGCTCACCGGGTAGTATGGTCACATGACATCCCAGCCGTTGCCCACACTGAGCGATGTTGCCGCGGAACTCGCGGGGGTACTCGACGTCCCCCCGCCGGCGGATACGTCTTCCCCCGCGTTCGCGGACTGGGCCACCACACGGCTTGCATTTTCTGCAGCGCTTCTGGAAGTCGCGTTTACACGCTCGGGATGGCTGTCTGCCCACGTGGGCGGCGGAGTGTTGCAGTTTCATCTTGGAGGCGAGGGGTATCAGACCGGTGATCTCGACATGGTCGTCGCCCAACACACAGGTCTGCCCGTTCCGCGTGCGGCTCTCGATGACGTGATGCGCCGTCTGGGTGCTCGCCCGAGTGGGTCTCGCCACTGGGTCCTCGGGTCGCCTGGAGGGGACTTACTGGTTGAAATTCCCAATAGTGACCTGCCACGGGACACCGATCGCGTCCACCTCCCTGGTGACCTCGTCTTGACGATGGATTCGGTCGAGCATGTCATTACCGGGAGGATCATCGAATTTCATAACACAGGCAACGCCGACCATGCGCTTCAGGCGATTCACGCGTTGCGGACTCTCCGGGACCGCCTGGATCGTGGCCGGCTCGAACGGTGTATCGCTGCAGAGCGTGTGTCGCTGGCCGGAGAATTCATTTTCGCGTTGGTCGAGCGCCCAGCACCGATCACTGAGGAACTCGTCCGGTATGCGCATGATATGCTCCGTGGTAAACAGCAGTCGTGCGATCTTCGCGACCCCCGGTGTGGCCCCTCAGCGCGCCGCGTGTAATGTCCGCCGACGTACCACCCCTCGTGCCTGGGACCCCAATGCCCGATCGTCTTCCTGACGTGACCGCCCTCGATCGCCGTGCCGCGCTCGCCGCGTTCTGGGCGGAACGTCGTGCGTTGGCGCGCGCGGCCAAGGTTGGGCTGGATTTTTCGGGCGCTATCCGACCGCCCCGCGCGAAGGAGGAGCGACAATGGCTTCTCGACCAGGCTGCGGCTGGCGGTCCGCCCGCCGAACGTGAAAGCCGCATCACGTTGCCCGGGCCACAAGGGGTTCGCCGCCGGACGTGGTAGCCCGTCGCAGTCGTTGGATCGGAATGGCCCAGGCACGGCGGCTGGATGGACTAGGATACTTTATCCTATTCCATCCACGCACGGAGGGGCGGCGATGTCCTCGACACGCAGAGCGGACACGTGCCGTCGTGGATCAACGTCTGGCGGTCTGAACCGGCACCGAGCGAATGGTTAGCTGAGTCTTGAAGGTCGTCTTGATCGGCACGTCACGGCCATCTGACGTCGTGGCGTCGAGCGTGGGACCGGTCATGTACGATAGAAAGTCAGCACAATTACGGTAGAGCGCGTCTCGCAACTACGATAGACAGCGCCGGCTGACATGCGGGTCGACAGCAACTCCACTAGAGCGGTGCGCTCAGGATGACAGCTTACTGCACGGCGTTGATCATGTCGAAAATCGGCAAGTACATCGCCACCACCATGCCACCCACCACCACGCCCAGGAACACGATCATCACCGGCTCCATCAGCGACAGCAGGTTCGACACCGCCGCATCCACTTCCTCATCATAGAAGTCGGCGATCTTCGACAGCATCTCGTCCAGCCCACCGGTCTGCTCACCGACGGCGATCATCGAGATGACCATCGGCGGGAACACGTTCGACTTCTGCAATGGCGCCGAGATGGTCTCACCGCCGGCGATCGACGTCCGCGACTCCATGATCGCATCCGAGATCACGCGGTTGCCCGCGGTCTTCGCCGTGATCTCGAGACCATCGAGAATCGACACGCCCGACCCGATGAGCGTGCCCAGCGTGCGCGTGAACCGCGACACGGCCGACTTGCGCAGCACATCGCCCAGCACGGGCGCCTTCAGCATCAGCTTGTCGATCGCCAGCTTGCCGCTGTTGGTGGCGTAGTATCGTTTGGTCGCGATGAACCCGCCCACGGCCGCGGCCACGGTCACCAGCCCGCCGATCCCGCGCAGGAAGTTCGACATCGCGATGACGACGCGCGTCGGCAGCGGCAGCGGCAGGCCCACGTCGCCGAACATCTTCTTGAACACCGGGATCACGAAGATGAGCAGGACGCTGATGGCAATGAACGCCACGCTCGAGATGACGCCCGGGTAGATCATGGCGCCCTTCACCTTCCGCACGAGCGCGTCGTTCTTTTCCATGAACGTCGCGAGGCGCATGAGGATGGTGTCCAGGATACCACCCGCCTCGCCGGCGGCCACCATGTTCACATAGAGCTCGGTGAACGCCTTGGGGTGCTTGCCCAGCGCATCGGCGACGGTGTGGCCGCTCTCCACGTCGAACACGACGGCGTGCGTCACGTCCTTGAGCGCCGGATTCTCGCTCTGCTTCGCCAGGATGTCGAGGGCCTGCACGAGCGGCAGGCCGGCGTTGATCATCGTGGAGAACTGGCGCGTGAAGATCACGATGTCGCGCATCTTGATCTTCCCGCCGGCCTTCTTCTTCTTGCTGGCGACGGCGGCCTCGTCGATCTTCACGACGTTCAGCCGCTGTTTCCGCAGCTGCGCGACGACGTCATCGCGGCTCGGCGCATCGATGGTGGCGGTCCGCAGGTCGCCGTTGAGGGCACGCGCGGTATAGGTAAAGGCTGGCATATTCGAACCTCAGGGTTACGACTCTAGAAGCAGATCCTTCGTCTCGCTTCGATCGCTCAGGATGACAGCCACCAGCTAGCGTTTTCCGGCCAGCATCCCACCGGGCGAACCAGGCTTCTTCGCCTCGTCTTCCGGACTCTGCCCGATCATCCGGAGGAACTCCGTGGGGTCGTGGCTCGCACGCAGGCAGTCCTCGAGCAGCACTTCCCGGTTCATGTACAGCCCGTACAGGGCGTCGTTCATCGTCTGCATGCCGTACTTCTTGCCCGACTGCATCGTGCTGTAGATCTGGTGGATCTTGTCGTCGCGGATGAGCGCCCGCACGGCCGGCGTCACCACGAGGATCTCCGCCGCCATCGCGCGACCGCGTCCCTTCGCGCGGGGCAGCAGCGTCTGCGTCACGATGCCCTCGAGCACGAAGGCGAGCTGCGCGCGCACCTGGCTCTGCTGATGACTCGGAAAGACATCGATGATGCGGTTGATCGCCTCGGCCGCGCTGTTGGTGTGCAGCGTGGCGAACGCGAGGTGACCCGTCTCCGAAATGGTCAGCGCGGCCTGGATCGTTTCCAGGTCGCGCATCTCACCGATGAGGATGACGTCCGGGTCCTGCCGCAGCGCGTACTTGAGGCTCGCCTGGAAGCTCTTCGTGTCCGTCCCCACTTCGCGCTGGTTGACGATGCAGCCCTGGTGGCGGTGGATGAACTCGATCGGGTCTTCGACCGTGATGATGTGACCCTTCCGCTCCTTGTTGATCTTGTCGATCATCGCGGCGAGCGTGGTGCTCTTGCCCGAACCCGTCGGCCCCGTCACGAGCACGAGCCCGCGCGGCCGCTCGGCCATCTTCCGGATCACGTCCGGCAGCTTCAGGTCGTCGAAGGTCTTGATGCTGAACGGGATCTGCCGGATCACCATCGACACGCACCCACGCTGCTTGAAGCAGTTGCCGCGGAACCGCGCGAGGTTCTGGATGCCGAACGAGAAGTCCAGCTCGTCCTCCATCTCGAACCGCTTCTTCTGGTTCTCCGTGAGCACGGAGTACGCGAGCTGGAGCGTGTCCTTCGGCGTCAACACGAACTCGAGGGTGGAGTTCGTGATCTCGCCGTCGATGCGCATCTTCGGGCGCTCGCCGGCGGTGACATGGAGATCTGACGCGTCCCGCTCGATCATCTCTTCGAGGAGGACGCGAAGGTTGACGGGCGAGGCTGCTGAGGGTGCGGTCATCTTGTCTGTTTGTGGGGCCGAGGGTACGCGAGAAGGACGATCCAGGCGGCCCCGCGCTACAGACTAGGCCGACGTCTCGCGAACCACCTGCTCGAGGGTCGTGATCCCCTTCATGACCTTCATCCAGCCGTCCATCCGGAGGGTCAGCATGCCCTCGTCCACCGCGGCATCCCGGATCTCGGCTGCGCCAACGTTCTGGAGGATCAGCTTGCGCAGGTTGGGACTCATCGGCATCACCTCGTACACGCCCTGGCGGCCCTTCATGCCACTGCCGCCGCAGGTGTCGCACCCCTTGCCCCGGAAGAAGGGCAGGCTCTGCACGAGGCTGTCGATCGTGATGTCCTGCAGGAACGGCGCCGCTTCCCGTGTGGCGCGCGCCTTGGCGTTCTCGATCGTCTCCGGCGTGAACCGCAGGTCGCGCAGCGTCATCTCCGGCTTCACCTTGGCCACGTCGAAGTCCACGTCGCTCGGTGTGTACTTCTCCTTGCAGTTCGGGCAGATGCGGCGGAGCAGTCGCTGGGCGAGCACGAGGTTGAGCGCCGACGCCACGTTGAAGGGCTCGAGCCCCATGTCCATGAGGCGCGTCACCGTCTCCGGCGCCGAGTTGGTGTGCAGCGTCGAGAGCACCATGTGGCCGGTGAGCGCGGCCTTGATGGCGATGCCGCCCGTCTCCAGGTCGCGGATCTCGCCCACCATGATGATGTTCGGGTCCTGCCGGAGGAACGCCTTGAGCGCGGCGGCGAACGTCATGCCGATCTCGGTGCGCACCAGCACCTGATTCACCCCGTAGAGGTTGTACTCCACGGGATCCTCGGCCGTCATGATGTTGACGTCGATGTTGTTGACCTTCGACAGCGCCGAGTAGAGCGTGGTGGTCTTGCCCGAACCGGTAGGGCCGGTCACCAGCACCATGCCATAAGGATTCGACACCGCCTCCATGAGGTCCTTCTCGGCCTTGGGCTCGATGCCGAACTTCTCGAGGTCCAGGGTGAGGTTGCCCTTGTCCAGGATGCGGAGCACGATCTTCTCGCCGAACAGCGTCGGCAGCGTGCTCACGCGGTAGTCGATCACCTTCTTGCCCATCTTCAGCTTGATGCGCCCATCCTGCGGCACGCGACGCTCGGCGATGTTGAGCTGGGCCATGATCTTGAAGCGCGAGATGAGCGCCGCCTTGAGCTTCATCGGCGGCTTCATCACCTCGTAGAGCGCGCCGTCCACGCGGTAGCGCACGCGGATGTCGTGCTCGAAGCACTCGAAGTGGATGTCCGACGCGCCCCGCTTCACTGCATCGGTGAGGATCGCGTTGATGAGCTTCACCACCGGCGCATCTTCCATCTGCGCCGTGAGCGCCGCCGCGGTGACGTCCTCCTCCTTCTCCTCGACGACTTCGACGTCGTCGCCGCTCATGTCGTCGATGACGGACATGAGGTCGGCCACCTGCGTGTCCACCGCGCTCTCGTACAGCCGCTCGATCGCGCTCTTCAGCGTGAACTCGCCGCCGATCACCGGGAAGATGTCGTAGCGCGTGATGAACTTCAGGTCGTCCAGGACGCCGAGGTTCGTCGGGTCCGCCATGGCGACGGTGAGCGTGCGGCCGTCGCGCTTGAGCGGCAGGACGAGGTGCTTGATCGCGAGGTCGCCCGGGATGAGCTTGGCGATGCGCGGGTCCACCTCGAACTTGGACAGGTCCACGGCGGGCATCTTGTACTGCCGCGCCAGCATCTTCGTGAGCTCGGTCTCCTGGATGAAGCCCAGCTTCACCAGGTTGTAGCCCACGCGCGTGCCGTTCTGCCGCTGCTCCTGGAGCGCCTTTTCGAGCTGCTCACGCGTAATCAGCCCCTCGCGGACGAGAAGGTCGCCAAGGCGTTCGCTGGAAGCGACGGGAGCAGCCATAAATCGAACGGGGAACAACCCCGGATCGGGTGCGTCTGGCTAAGGCAGGAGCTGATATTGCCGGATGACGGGCCGGGCTGCTCAAGGTCGTCCCTGTGCAGTACCGTGTCAAGAATTGCGGACGCCCGTCCTTACATTGGACGAGGCACGTGCCTCGCGCGGCACGTAGGGCAGCGAATTGCGTCGCCGTGGATCACACAAACGGAAGCGGGCGCTGCCGTGGAGCACTCACGCGGACGGAGCCGGCGCATCGGGCCGCCACGGCGGATTCGACGCGCCATCGAGCGTGAAGCTGAAGCTCGTGCCCGCGCCGGGCGTGCTCTCAACGTCCACGGTGCCACCGTGGCCGCTGACAATACCCTTCACGATGAAGAGGCCCAGGCCAGCGCCTGAGCGCGACGCCTTCGTCGCCTTCCAGAACCGGTCGAACAGGTGCGGCAGGTGGTCCGCCGCGATGCCACTGCCGGAATCCGTGATGATATACTCCACGTGCGACCCGGCGCGGCGCCCCGTCACGCGTACCACGCCGCCTTTCGGCGTGAACTTCACGGCGTTGCCCACCAGGTTCGAGAACACCTGCGCGATGCGCCCGCGATCGGCCGGCACCTCGGCGTCCTCGCCGATCCATTCGTGCTCGAAGCGCAGCCCCTTCGAGATGACGAGCGGCTCGAGTTCGAGCACGGCGTCGGACAACAGCGCGGTGGCGCTCGTCATCGCCGCGTCGACCGCCAGCGTGCCCGACTCGATGCGCGACACGTCGAGCAGGTCCTGGATGAGCGCATTGCCGCGCGCCGTCGCGCGCCGGATGAGCTGCAGCTGCGGTACGAGCGGCACCAGCGGCGACGCCATCCCCGGCTCCGCCAGCACGTCGAGCAGGAACGCGGTGCTCATCTGGATGGTGTTGAGCGGATTGCGCAGGTCGTGCGACACGATGGCCAGCACGTCGTCGCGCGCACGCGTGGCGCGCTGTGCCTCGCCGTACAGGAGTGCATTGTCCACCGCCACCGACGCGCGCCGCGCGAGGTCCTCCGCGAGCAGCAGCGCCTCCGGGCTCGACGCGCGCCCCGAGTCCGCGCTGAGGAACTGGAGCACGCCGAGCACGCGCTGGCGCGCGACGAGCGGGACGACGAGGAGGACGTACGGGCCGCCGCGCTTCAACGCCTCGAGCAGCGACGGGTCACGCGCCACGTCGGCGAGCGTCTCGTCGTCCGCCTCGGGCACGAGGCGCATCGTTCCTTCCTCGATGGCCTGCCGCGCGATCGCGGAGAGCGCGGACCCTCCCTCGCGGCCTCCCTCGGAAGTGGTCTGCAGGAGGTCGGGAAAATCGTGCGCCAGCTCGACGCGCTCGGGCACGTTGCCCGGGCCCAGCACGTCCACGGTGCACACGTCCGCAATGCGCGGCACCACCAGGTGCGCGAGCTCGCGGAGTACGCGGTGCACGTCCAGCGACGCGGAGAGCACCTCGGTGACCTCCGCCAGGAACCGCGCGCGACGCTCGGCCTCGCGCACGGCCTGGCTGGTGCGCATGAGGTCCGAGTAGCTCGACACCAGCAGCTCGAGGATCTGCTCCTTCGTGGCCGTGATCGTGAACGGCGTACCGAGCAGCTCTACCGTGAACGGCTGCGGATGCACGAGGACCGGCTGGTGTGAGCGCTCGATCACCAGCTGCACGCGCGCCAGCAGGCCCTCGGGGTCGTACGGCTTGGTGACATAGTGGTCCGCGCCGCACTCCAGCCCGCGCACGATGGCCAGTGGATCCGTGAGGCTCGTGAGGAGGACCACCGGCACGTCCGGCCATTCGGCCTTCGCGCGCCGGCACAGCTCGTAGCCGTCCATGCCGGGCATGAGCACGTCGCTCATCACGAGGTCCACCGTCACCGAGCGCATCTTCTCGAGCGCGATCTCCGCGCGGCGCGCGATGATCGTCTCCAGGCCGTGGCGCTCCAGCATCACCGCGAGCGCGGCCGCCTGCGTCGCGCTGTCCTCCACGAGCAGCACGCGCAGGGGCCGGCCGGACGGATGCGCCGGATGCACCTCAGTCGTCACGCCGTGAGCTCCACGAGCCGGCGCGCCATGCCGGTGATCGACACCTGCTCGTCCACCACGCCGGCACGCATGGCTTCCTCCGGCATGCCGTAGATCACCGACGACGCCTCGTCCTGCCCGAGCACGCGCCCGCCGAGGCCTTTGGCCGTGCGCAGGCCGGCGACGCCGTCGTCGCCCATGCCGGTGAGGATCACCGACAGGAGGCCGTTGCCGAGCGCCTCGGCCGCCGACTGGAACAGGTACGACGCCGAGGGGCGGAACGAGCCCACGAGCGCCGCGTTGTCCAGGAGCAGCCGGATCTGGCCACCGGCGTCCGACTGACAGCCGAGGTGTCGGTCGTCCGGCGCGATGTACACGCATCCCGCCCGCGCGCGCTCTCCGACGTCGGCCACCTTCACCTCCAGTGCAGTGTCGCCAGACAGCCAGTGCGCCAGGCCTTCCGTGAATCCGCGCGCGATGTGCTGCACGATGAGGATGGGGACGGGAAAGTGCTGCGGCAGGTCCGCGAGAATCGTGCGCAGGGCAGCCGGCCCGCCGGTGGACGCGCCGATGGCCACGAGCCGGATGGTCCCGCCGCCCACGCCGGCCGACGCGCGCGGCGACATGCTCCAGGCCTGTCGCGGCGGCATTGTGTTCATGCCTGCCGAGGACGCGGCACTCCCGTGACGACGTACCACCTTCACCTGCGACATCGCGCGCACCATGCTGAGCAGCTGGCGCCGGTCGCCGGCGAAGCCCGACGACCCGGGCCCCTCGGGCTTCGGCAGCACCATCAGCGCGCCGGCGCGCGTGGCCTCGAGCGAGAGCTCGACCTCGTCGCTGCGCGCGGTGCTCGACACGATGATGATGGGACGCGGCGAGCGCACCATGATCTGCTTGGTGGCCTCGAGCCCGTCCATCTCCGGCATCTGCACGTCCATCGTGATGATGTCGGGCTGCAGTTGCTCCGCCATCTCCACGGCCTGCCGGCCGTTGTGCGCCTCACCCACGATGTGCACGTCGCCCTCGGCCGTGAGGATCGACACGAGCAGGGCCCGTGCGGTCGGGGAATCCTCGGCGATGAGGACGCGGATCATGGGTGCCGCCCAATGAGCATGCGCACGGTGTCGAGCAGGGTATCCTGGTCGAAGCTCGACTTGGTGATGTAGGCGTCCGCCCCCGCCTCGAGCCCGCGCGCGCGCTGCGCCGGCTCGTCGAGTGACGTCACGAGGATCACGGGAAGCGTGGCCGTGCGCGCGTTGGCCCGGATGCGCTGGCACAAGCCGATGCCGTCGAGGAGCGGCATCTCCACGTCGCTCACCACGAGCTTGATGTCCTGCCGCTCGATGGTGCGCCAGCCCTCGGCGCCGTCCACCGCGGTGACGACGTCGTAGCCCGCCGCCGACAGCACGCTCTGCTCGAGCGTGCGGGACGTGATGGAGTCGTCCACGACGAGGATCCGCGCCGGCGGACGGTCCTCGCGCGAATCGGCCGCGAGCGCAGAGCCTGCGGCTGCGCCTCCCGATTCGTGCGCAAGCAGCGCGGGTACGCTGAGCACGAGCGCGACCTGGCCGGAGCTGAGCAGCGCCGTGCCCACGGTTGCGTTGGTGGCCGAGTGCCCCGCATGCTCCAGCGGCCGCAGCACCAGCTCGCGCTCGTCGTGCAGGTCGTCCACCACCACGGCCATGCGGCGCCCGCCACTCTCCAGCACCACCAGCTGGAGCATGGCCGCCGGAGGCGACTCGACGAACGGCGGGCCAAGCAGGGCCGCGAGGGTTGTGACGGGAGTGGGTTGCCCCCGCGCGACGAGCATCGGTCGGCCGTCCACGCGCGCGAGCTTGCGCGGATCCGCACGCGCCACGCGTATCACGAACGCACTCGGCACGCCGAGAATGACGTCGCCCACTTGCACGAGCACCACGCGCATGGTCGCGATGCTGAGCGGTACGTCCATTGTGATCGCGGTGCCCTTCCCCTTCTCCGACGTCACGTCCACGGTGCCGCCCATCCGCTCGGCCGCCGCCCGCACGATACCAAGGCCCACGCCGCGGCCCGAGAGCGTGGTGGCGGTGGCGCGCGTGGTGAATCCGTCATCGAAGATGGCGCGGGCCACGGAGCGCTCGTCGGCCGGCACCGCGCGCCCGCGGCGCTCGATGCCCCGCGCAATCGCCGTGAGGTCAAGACCGACACCGTCGTCCGAGACCGTGACGCGCAGCCGATCGCCGGCCAGCGCGCCCTCGATGCGCACCTCCCCTTCTGCCGGCTTGCCTGCCGCGATGCGGTCCGCGGTGGACTCGAGGCCGTGATCGATGGCGTTGCGCACGAGGTGCAGCAGCGGCTCGCGCAACGCCTCGAGGACGACGCGGTCCGCCTCGATCTCTCCGCCGGTGACGACGAGCCGCACCTGCTTGCCGACGTCCAGCGCAACGTCGCGCACTACGCGCGGCAACGTCTCTGTGAGCTCCGTGAACGGACGCTGCCGCAGGTGCCGCGCCGATGTACCGAGGCGCGCGGACACGGCGGCGAGTGCGCGCGCGTCGTCGCCCGCGCGGCGCAGCGCGCGCGTGAGCGCGCGGTCCAGGTCGAACGTGGCCTGGCCCGCGGCGTGACCGCGAACGGCGCGGCTTTCCGCACGCAGGGCGGCCAGGTCGTCGGCGCGATCGCTGAGCACGGCCGCGAGTCCGGCGATCTCGCCCGCGGCGCCGGCTATGGCGTCCACCTGGTGCAGGGTCACGCGCACGTGTGTCGTGGCGCGCTGCGCGTCGTCCGGGCGCTCCGTTGCGGCCAGTGTGCCGGTTGCCGGCGGGGCGCCCGCTGCAACGGCGGCATCGGCGACGATGGGCGCTCGGAAAGGCACGACTGACGGCGGCGCGGCCGCAGCGGCGACAATCGGAGCGGCACCAGCAGGGGGACGCGGCACGACGGCCGCCACGCTGCGCCCGCGCGCATGTTGCAGCACCGCGGCCAGCGCCGCTTCCGGCACGCCATGGCCCTGCCGCAGCGAGTCGCGCGTCTCACCGAGCGCGTCGGCGGCCTCGAAGAGCAGCGCGATCTGTGCACCGCCGAGCGTGGCCGACCCGTCGCGCACGCGGCTCAGCTCGTGCTCGAGCACGTGGCACACCTCCTCCACGCGCGGAAGCCCTGCCGCGCGTGACGCGCCCTTGAGCGTGTGCATCACGCGGAACACCGCCTGGAGCCGCGCCGCATCATCGGGCGTGCGCTCCAGAGCGAGCAGGTCGTCGTTGAGCTGCTGCACCTGTTCGTCGAGTTCGTCGACGAAGATGGCGAGCAGCCGGACGGCCAGCGCGTCGTCGGTCACAAAGCAGATCCTTCGCTTCGCTCAGGATGACAGCGGGTCACCACGCTGGACCGACCGCGACCGAGTGCTGCCACCGTCGTCCGCCGCATCACCGGCCGCTCCGCGCGCCGACCATGCCGACCAGCCGCGTCCCGAGCTGGTTGAGGTCCTGCGCCGCCGTCTCCGACTGGCGCGTCGCCGTGAGGTTCTGCTGCGTGGCGTCGTGGATGTTGGCGATGGCCTGGCGGATCTGGTCCATGCCCAGCGCCTGCTGGCCGGCCGACGCGACGATCTGCGCCGCGGCCTGCGCGGCTTCCTCCACCACGGTGGCCAGCTGCGCGATCACCTCGCCCGCCTGGTTCACCTGCCGCACCGCCGCCGCGCTCTGCTTGGTGCCCTGCTCCGTGGCCATCACCGCCGCGCTCGTGGAGCGCTGGATGTCGGACAGCAGCCGGCGCACCTGCACCGTGCTCTCCTTCGCCTCGCCAGCGAGGGTCTTGATCTCCGCGGCCACGAGCGCGAAGCCGCGCCCGTGCTCGCCCGCGCGCGTGCTCTCCACCGCCGCGTTGAGTGCGAGGAGCTTGGTCTGCTCCGCGATGTCGCTTACCGCCGTGGTGATCTCGCCGATGGCCTGCGCCTGCTCCGCCAGCGCGACGATGCCGTGCGCCATGTTCTCCACCTGTGCCTGCACGAGGCCCATCGCGGCGACGGCGTCGTCCACGGCCTTCCGGCCGGCACGCCCGCCTTCGGCCGCACGCTGCGCCGCATCGGCCACGGCGCGTGCGCGCTGCGCCGACTGCGTGGCCGTCTGCGCCACTTCATCCACGGTGGCCACGGTCTCCGTCACGGCGGCCATCGACTCGTTCGTCCCCGCGGCCTGCTCGGTGGTGGCCGAGAGGATCTGGGCGCTGCTCGACGCGATGACGTTGGCCGTTTCCTGGAGGGGACGCGTGATCGAGCGGCTCAGCATGTATGCCGCGCCGATGCCGAGGATGATCGCGAGCACCGCGGTCCCGAGCACCGTGTTCCGCGCCGTCTGGGCCGCCAGCTGGCCGACCCGCGCTTCCTCGTCGGAGTTGCGCGCCGCGTCGGTGACGTTGGCGTGAATGTTCGCGTAGAGCGAGTCGCCGAGGGGCTGCGTGCGTGTGGTACGGATCCGCAGCACCGCGGCCTGGTCGTTCGCCTTGCTGGCCGCGCCCGCCGCGAGAAGCGCATCGGCCCACTGCGCGAGCAGCGCGGATGCCGCCGCCCAGTGCGCGCGCTCCTGATCGGTCTTCACCGAGTCGCGCATCGACGCCGCCGCCACCTTCGAATTGGCAAGGAGGCTGTCCCGCGCACGCTCGAACCGCGCGTCGTAGTTGAGCAGAGTGCGGAGGTGGTTGATGTCCGCCTCCTTCAGCTGCGTCTCGATGCGGAGCGCAGGCACGAGGGTCGACCGCCGGGCGGCGAGCGCCGACTCGTACGCCGCGGTGGTGTTGCCGAGCGCTTTGGCGCCCATGAAGGCGACAATGGCAAGGAGTATGAGCTCGATTGCAAGCGCCAGCGCGATGCGCCGGCCGACTGTCCACGTCATCAGGACCTCATCCAGGGAGAGACCAGCATCACGGCTCGGGCCGAGCCGCGTCCAGCATCGCATCCGCATCCAGCACCAGCACCGCATCTTCGGTCACGCCCATCGCGAACAGGCCGCGCCCGCCCCCACGCGCAGGGGAGAGTGCCGACTTCCGCACCACGCGCGTGTCCTCCACGGCATCGGCGAACAGTCCCACGACGGCGCGCCGTCCGTCGCCGAGCACGAGCAGGCGACTCTCCGCATGCTGCGTGGCCGCGCCACCGCCAACCGACAATACCGTCAGGGGCCGGCCCCGCCACGCCGTCACGCCGTACACAGGCGCGACCGCGCGCGGCAGCGGCGTCACGACGGTCGCGCGCACGATGGCGACGATGGACTGCAGCGACATGCCGAGCCGCTCGTCGCCGACGAGGAAGACGAGGAGATCGAGTTCGTCCTCGCGCGCGAGTTCGTCGTGCACGGCCAGGGGCTTCGCGAGGACGCGCGCGCGCGCCTCGAGCGTCGCCCGTTGCGCGCCGTCGTCGGCCACCTCGATGCTGGCCGCATACTGCGCGGAGAGGCGGGCCAGCGCCGTGGAAACCTCCTCGCGTGTGCCGGGCTTCGCGTCGCTCATGGCCTGGCGCCGGAGGGGGCGCGCAGCCGCAGCGCAGCGACCTGCCGCAGGCGAGCGGCCGGCACGCCGTCCGACGCGGTGACCATCGCGGACGCATCCATCGCCTCGAGCAGGTGCGCGGCATTCGCAAACGAGATGCGTGCGCCCCCGGAGTCGCCGGTGCGGGACAGGGCGTCGCCCAGGAGCAGGTGACCCATCACGAAGTGACGGTCCAGGTAGATCGCGCGCCGCGCCGCCGCCGCCGCGTCGGCGTACCACCCTGCCTCGGCCAGCAGCGTCGCATGCAGGTAGTGCAACTCGGCGTCGAGGGGATGGAGCTCCAGCGCGCGGGCGCAGAGCTCGCCCGCCTCGTGCAGCCGTCCCTGGTTCGCCACGGAGCGGACATACACGATCCAGACGCGGAGCGCGTCTGCGTCCGTCGACGGCGTACCGAGTGCCGCAACGGCGAGCTGCTCGGCGGCGGGGTAGTCCGCGCGCCCATACGTGCGCAGGAGCCCGGCAAGGGCAGTGGGTGCGCTGTCGGCTGCGGGTTCCGCGGCGGCAGGGAGGGCATTCTCGGGTTCCGCGGCGGCTTTCGCTGGCGCTGCGGCGCTGTCATCTCCGCTGGCGTCGATCGCGTCGGTCCCTCGTGCCGGCGTCGCTGCGTCAATGGCGGGCACGCCGAACGCGGCCGCCACGCCCGCGAAAGCCGCCAGTGCCTGGCCATACGAAAAAGCCGGATGCGCGAGGTGCGATTGCGCGGGCGTCGCGTCGCCCACGTCGCCAGTCGTCGCGAGTTCGCCCTGCGACGTCGCCATGCGGAGCGTCGTCGGGCCGCCCGGCCGGTCCGCACGGCGATAGGCGATGCCGGCCGGCGTGACCACCACTTCGCAGGGGACCACGTGCGCGAGCGCTGGGTCGGACGCGCCGAGGACCAGCCAGCCATCAGGCGCGAGCGATGCCAGGAGGCGCGTCGCGATCGCCGCGACGGTCGGCATGTCGAAATAGATCATGACGTTCCGGCACAGCACGACGTCGAATCCCTCGACGCCCTGCTCGGGAAGCGTGTAATCGTCAACGGCCAGGTTGAGGAGCCGGAACTGTACGGCGTCGCGCACCTCGGGAACGAGGTCGTAGAACGTCCCGCTTCGCGAAAACCACCGGGCAATGCGGTCGTTCGACACGCCGCGCAGTGCCCAGCGTGTGTAGCGGCCGCGTCGCGCAGCGTCGAGTCGCGGGCGCGCGATGTCGGTGCCGAGGATGATCGCCGGGTGCGGCCAGCGCTGCTCGCGCAGCATGATCGCGAGCGTGTGCGGCTCCTCGCCCGACGCGCACCCTGCGCTCCAGAGTCGTAGCGGCCGCGCGGCGCCGTGCGACTCGAGCCGCGCTGGCAGGACGTCGGTGGCCAGCAGGTCGAGCTGTGCCGAATCGCGGAAGAAGTAGCTCTCACCCACCGTAAGCTCCGCGAGCACAGCATCGCGTGCGACGCCGGGCGTCTCGAACGCACGGAGCAGTGCATCCGGCTGCCCGATGCGCAGCGCGCTCATCGCGCGACGCATGCCCGCCTCGGCAGACGGCTGGCGGTTGGACGGAAAGACGAGGCCCGCGAGGAGGTGCGCGAGCGCGGCAATGCGCGCGAATGCGGGATCGGTGAATCCCGTCATGATGCTGCGGGCCGGCACGGGGGACATCGCGGTGCTGGCAGTCACTCGGCGGCCGCTTCCGCGGCGTCGAGCGCTTCGCGCTCCGCCTGCGTGAGAAAGCTGCCCGCGTCGTAGATCACGAGCGCCCCTGTCTCCATGGCCGCCACGCCGGACAAGCGCGCGATCACGGGCGAGACCGCGGACGGCGACTCGAGACCGCCCGCCGGCACGTCGGCCACGTCCTCGACATCCTCCACGCGGATGGCGACCAGCCGGTCCGCTGCCTCGAGGAGGATGAGGAACTGCTCGGGACCGTTGGTGAGCGCGGGCAGCCCGAGCCGCTGGCGCACATCCACCACCGGTACGATTCGTCCCCGCACGTTGATGGCGCCCTCGATGATTGCGGGCGCGCCGGGCAGCGGCGCAATGGCCACCGCGCGCACGATTTCCCGCACCGCGAGCGCGGAAAAGCCGACCTGAGTCCCGGCGAGGCGGGCGAGGAGGATCGAGATGGACGGGGTTGCCGAGGTCACCGCGCCTGCAAGTGCACGAACAGGGCCGCGCTCGACCTCGCTACCACCCCTACCCTACCATGGCATCAGGGAACACCGGCAGGGTCGGGTCGCCCGCCGAACACCACGAGCGGCGCCAGTTGTTTGAGCAGGGCCGGCCCGATGCCCTTCACGCGCCGCAGGCCGGCCAGTGACTTGAAGGGACCGAGCGAATCGCGGCTCGCCACGATGCGGCGCGCGAGGGACGGACCGATGCGTGGCAGGGCCTCGATTTCGGCGACCGCGGCCACCTCGACGTCCACGGGTGCGCCCGGCGGCGCCTTCCTCGATCCGGCTGCGGCGGCGACGGGCGCCGGTGAGGGTCGGTTCCCGCGCGCGTCCGTGTCGATGCGCGGGGTCGGCGGGGAGAAGCCCGGCCGCACCACGGGCGCGCCGTACGGCGTGTGGTCGAAGGGACGATCGGGCCGAGCGTACGACGGAGGCACAGAGACAACGCCGCCTACGTCGTGGGCGGTGGTGTCACGGGCGCCGCGGGCGGACCTTCCCTTGCGGGTTCGCGCCTGGCGACCGGACTTGCTGGCGCTGTCGGCAGCGGACGCCTGACGTGCCAGGCCCTGCTGCTCGAGTGGAGTGGCCGCGGGAGTCGCTCCGGCACGAAGCACGCGTACGGCGCCTCCCAGCAGGATCACGATGGCGACGAAGGCGAGGGCCTTCTGTTCGGATGGTGTCGGCATGGGCGAAGCATGGCTCCATCCCTGCCGGTCATCGTCATCCTTCTCATGCGCGTCGGATGAAATGCGTGCCGACACGCCCCCCGGTCAGCCCTCCATGAGGAGCGCCAGGGCCACGTCGCCCACGACCTGGAAGCTCTTCGGCGAGATCTTGTCCATGGTATCCTGCAGCGTGTGGTGGTAGTTCGGGGACGGATTGCCGTCAGGACCCGGCGGACCGTAGTCGAGGTCGATCACGTCGATCACGTGATAGCCCTTCTCGAGGAAGGGGACGTGGTCGTCGGTGACCGGGTAGCCGTACGCTTGCGGCAGGAAGTACTTCGCGTAGCCGAGGTCCGCGGCCTTCTGCCACACGCGCGCGACGACCTCCGGCGCGGCACGCATGGAGTTCGGCTCCTGCGTGATGTTGAGGTTCGCGTCGGCGATCATGTCCCACAGCACGCCGTACATCGGCTTGTAATCGGCGCTCGGCGGATTGTTCACGAAGTGCTGGGCGCCGAGCAGGACGTCGGCGTACGGCGGGTCGAAGCTGGCCCCATAGTCCTCGCCGTCCACGAACAGGAGGTCTACGCCCACGTTGGCGGGCGTCTTCTTCAGCGCATCACCGAGGGCGACGAAGAGTCCCACGCCGGACGCGCCGTCGTTCGCGCCAGGAATGGGCGTGCCACGGTTGCCGAGCACCGGGTCGGAGTCGGCCATGGGACGCGTGTCCCAGTGGGTGATGTAGAGAATGCGCTGCGTCGCCTTGGGGTTGAACTGCGCCAGGATGTTGCGCAGGGGGATCGAGTCGCCCTTGAGTGTCTTGTGCATCCACCGCTGCTCGATGACGGTGTCGGCACGCGCCCTCATCATCGACACGATCCAGTCGCCCGCCTTCACGGCGCCCGCGGTGCCCGGCACGCGCGGGCCGAACGCCACCTGCTGCCGGGTATAGGAGAACGCGGAGTCGGCATTGAACGCCGTCCTCGGCCGCGAGGGCAGCTTGTCACACGCGCCGGCGAGCGCGAGGCCGAGGGCACCACACAGAGTCAGCATCCGCACGACGAGGAACCTTGGTGAGTCGGGAAACAGGGTGTCCCCGCGCGGGCGGGGACGGTGAAGTGGATACACGGCAGCGGCTCCGGCGTTCGACGAACTCGGCCGGCGCCACGCTCCGCCCCGGGCGGGGGAGGTGCGTCCGCCGGGAGCCTGCCGCAAGTTGACCTCGGGTGTGGCGACGCGCGAGTCCCGGGGTCGCCACATGGTGCCGCACTTCGGGCGACCGGCGGGGTACACCGCGTCGATGCCATGCCGACGCACCGCGTTTTCGTGGCCGGCCACAACCGCCGTCTGGCGCACCGCGATGCGCCAGACTTGAATTTCAGCGCGGCCGGTGCGGAATTTACCGGCTGCGATGCACGCGACAAGGTTTTGCCGCGCTTGAAGTTCCGCGTGTCTTGCGCACCCCGGGTTCCGCTTGAAGATCATCAGCCGCTACATCATCAGGGAGCACATCGGCCCGTTCGCGTTTGCGCTCACGGCGCTGACGTCGCTCATGGTGCTCAACTTCATCTCGCGCCAGTTCGGCGAGCTGGTGGGCAAGGGGCTTCCCTGGAGCGTGATCGGCACCTTCTTCCTGCTCTCCATCCCGTTTACGCTCGCGCTCACGGTCCCGATGTCCGTGCTGGTGGCGGTCCTTTACGCATACACCCGCCTGGCGTCGGAGAACGAGATCACGGCGTTCAAGGCCAATGGCGTGAGCCCGTGGACCATCGTCACGCCGGCGATCATGGGTGGCGTGGTGATGTCCATCGCGCTGCTCGCCTTCAACGACCAGGTGCTGCCGCGCTCGAACCACGCGCTGAAGACGCTCACGGACGACATCCAGCAGACCAAGCCGACCCTGCTCCTCAAGGAGCAGGTGATCAACTCCATTGCCGAGGGCAAGTTCTACCTGAAGGCGGGCAAGGTGGACCAGGCGGACGGGCGCATGAAGGAGGTCGTGATCTACGACCTGGCCGACCCCACACGCCGGCGCACCATCTACGCTGACAGCGGGCGGATCGCGTTCACGTCGAACCGGGTGGACCTTGACCTCAACCTGTTCCACGGACAGATGCAGGAGGTCTCCACGGACAAACCGACGCAGCTCAACCGGCTGTTCTTCGACCGGGACCGGTACCGCATCCGGAACGTGGGGAGCGCGGGCATCAAGCGGACGCAACCCTCCGAGTCGTACAAGGGCGACCGCGAGATGGGGGTGTGCGAGATGCAGCGACGCCTGTGGGCCGCGCAGAACAATTACGAGTCCGAGGTGCGCGAGTTCAGTACACCTCCCCCGTCGGACGCGCAGCTGATCCATGGACCGCCGCCGCGGCCGGCCGCCGCGCCGGAGCCGCACGGGCTGGGCTGGGCATACTGCACGCTGCTGCGCATGGTGGGGGGCGTGAAGGAAGCGCATGCGGAGGAAGCGACCGCGTCTACCCTGCATGCCGCGCAGGACACGACGCCGAAGGCGAAGCGCGACTCGGCGGCGATCGCGGCGGCACGGGATTCGGCCGCGCGGAAGGGTGCACGCGATACAACGAGGACGTCCGACTCGACCACCGTGAAGCATGTGCCTGCCATTGGAACGGTGGTCGAGAAGCTGGTGCACGACACGACGAAGGTGGCGGCAACGGTGGTGCGAGATACCAGTACCGGCATGAAGAAGGTGGATTCGGTGCGCACGGCGGAGCAGGTCGCGGCGCGCGCACGTGCGGCGCTCGCGCAGCCGGCGGCGCAGCCCGCGCCGTCGTCGGGCGTCGTGCCATTCAACGTGTCCTCGCGTACCCTGGAAGGCCGGCTGCGCATCGAGATTGCGCAGCACGCGCGCGACCGGTACGTGATCGAGATCAACAAGAAATTTTCCCTCGCCGCGGCGTGCCTGATCTTCTGCATCGTGGCGCCGCCCATCGCACTGCGTTTCCCGCGCGGCGGCGTGGGCCTCGTGATCGGGGTGAGCCTCGCCGTGTTCGCGCTCTACTACGTCGGGTTGATCGGGGGCGAGTCGCTCGCCAACAAGGGGATCGTCCCGCCGTTCTGGGCGATGTGGGGCACCAACGTGATCCTCACGGCCGTGGGTATCGTGCTGCTCTTCCGCATGGGCCGCGACGCGGGCTCGGCGCGCGGTGGCGGGATACGGGAGTGGCTGGACGAGCGCCGCTTCCTGCGTGACGAGCGCCGCGCCGCGAAGCAGGGTGCGACATGAAGCGCATCGGCGGACCTCTCGACCGCTACGTGTTCGCGGAGTGGATGAAGATCTTCCTCTCGACGGCGATCGGACTGCCGATCCTGCTCGTGATCATCGACCTCACGGACCACCTGCAGGGCTACCTCGACCACAGGATTCGCCCGTCCGCCATCGCGCTGAGCTACGTCTACTGGATGCCGCAGTCGATGTTCCAGGCGCTGCCGGCGGCGGTGCTGTTCGCGACGGTGTTCTCGATCGGCGCCTTCACGCGGCATTCGGAGGTCACGGCGGCCAAGGCCTCCGGCATCAGCTTCTACCGCCTCATTGCGCCCATCCTGCTCGGCGCGCTGCTGGCGACGGGGATCGACCTCGTCATCGGTGAGGTGGTGCCCGTCACGGACGCGCGCCGCAACAACCTGCTCGAACAGGACAAGGTCGGCACGGGGACCATCCGCTCCAACTTCGCGTTCGCGGCGGAATACGGGCGCGTATACGAAGCCCTGAACCTCGACGTGACGAGGGGCACCCTGGACCAGCTCCAGATCCACAGGAAGGGCGTGGGCGGGGACTACCCCACGGTGCTCATCTCGACGGTCAGCGCGACGTACTCGGACATTTCGCACAAGTGGACCCTCGGCCAGGGCGAGATGCACGTGATCCGGGATTCGCTGCACAAGAGCAAGAAGGGCGAGACGGTTGCGCTTCCGAGCTTCGACATCAGCTTTGCGCGGATGACCGACCGGCGACTGGTGGAAAAACCCACGGACCTGATGGCCAAGCCCCGCGACCCGGCCGAGATGCGCTACGAGGAGCTCAGCCGGTTCATCACCTCGCTGGAACGGTCCGGTGGGGATGCCAACCTCCTGCGCGTGGAGCGTGGGCTGAAGATCGCCATTCCGGTCACGTGTCTGGTCATCGCGCTGTTCGGCGCGCCACTTGCCACGAGCACGCAGCGCGGCGGCACGGCCTACGGCATCGGCATCAGCCTGGCCACTACGGTTACGTTCCTCATGCTCATTCAACTCACCAAGGCGGTCGGCAAGGGCGGCTTCGTGTCCCCTGACGCCGCGGCCTGGCTTCCCAATGCCGCGTTCGCCGTGTTCGGACTCGTCCTGCTGTACCGCGTGCGCACGTGAGTGAGCTCGACCGCACCATCGGGGCGCAGCGGCCGACCGAATCGTTCCCCATCGTCCAGCGGAAGGGCATCGTCTTTCTTCGCCGGGTCACACAGTCGTTCATCAATTTCTTCCGCCAGATCGGCGTGCGCGGGTACTTCCTCCGCGACATCGCCCGGGCGTTCGGCGACCCGGCCACGTTCGTGCCGGAGACCATCCGCCAGATGCGGCGGATCGGTGTGGACTCGATCCCGCTTACCGTCATCGTCGCCGCCTTCATCGGCGGCGTCATTGCGATCCAGACGCGCTACCAGCTGTTTCCGGGAGTGCAACTCAGCATCATCGGGCTCTCCACCCGCCTGATGGTGGTGCTCGAGCTGGGGCCCCTCCTCACGGGACTCGTGCTCACCGGCCGCGTCGGCGCCCGCATGACGGCGGAAATCGGCACGATGCGGGTGACGGAGCAGATCGACGCGCTCGAGACGCTCTCGTACGATCCGCTGGCGTTCCTCATCGTGCCCCGCCTGCTGGCGTGCCTGGTGATGCTGCCGGCGCTCGTCATCCTCGCGGACTTCACGGGGCTCGCGAGCGGCTATGCGGTGTCGGTCTATGGCACGGGCGTCACGCCGCAGGACTTCATCACCGGCGTGCGGCTCGGCTTCGGAACCTTCCAGGTGGTCTACTCTCTCATGAAGGCGACCCTGTTCGGTGGCGCGATCGCGTTCGTGTGCTCCTACGAGGGGTTCGTGACGGAGGCCGGCGCCGAGGGCGTCGGCCGGTCGACGGCCAAGGCGGTCGTCATCACCTCGGTGTCCATCCTCGTGCTCGATACGTTGACGGCGGCGCTTCTCGCCCCTTACCTACAGACATGAAACGGCGCGACGAAGTCCTGGTGGGTGTGTTCCTCATGGCGGCGGTGGCCATCGGGTTGCTCGGCACGCTCTGGCTCGTGCGCGGCGGCCTGAGCTCCGGTTACCCGCTGTACACCAAGTTCGCATGGGGGCAGAACCTCAAGCCGGGCCAGCCCGTGCTGCTTGCCGGCGTGAACGTGGGCGGCGTGCGCGACGTGAAGCTGCGCGACGACGGCTACCTCGACGTCATCCTCCGGGTGAACGACGACATCAAGGTGCCGAAGAACTCGGTGGCGAGCGTGAAGCCGATCGGCATCTTCGGTGACGCCGCGGTGGCGCTCACGCCGAAGGGGCCGAGCAGGATTTCGTACGCGCCGGGCGATACGGTGCCGGTGGGCGCGAGCGACACGGACATCCAGGCGATCATGAACCGCGTGGACTCCATCGGCGTCACGGTGCAGGCGATGACCAAGGCGCTCAACACGGAGCTGATCGCATCGGGCGGCATCAAGGACATCCGGAAGTCGCTGGCGAATGCGGCGGAGCTGTCGGCAAACGCGACGCGCCTGTCGGTGCAGTTGACGACGATCGCGGCGGAGCAGAACCGCAACCTCACGGCGACGATGGCGTCGTTCCGCCGCGCGGCCACGGCGGTGGATTCGGCGGCGATCGACTCGACATTGAAGAACTTCCGCAAGTCGAGCGAGAGCCTCACGCGCATCGCGTCGAACCTGGATTCCACGACGAAGCGCGTGAACGGCATCATGGGCGGCATCGAGCGCGGGGACGGCACGGTCGGGAAGTTCCTGAAGGACACCCTGCTCTACCGCGACATGCGCGGGCTGGTGTCACAGGCCGATTCGGTGCTCGCGGACCTGAAGGCCAATCCGAAGAAGTACATCAACCTCCGGATCTTCTAGGCCTTGCGCGAGGCGCTTGTCATCCTGAGCGAAGCGCCTGCCCTGAGCGCAGCCGAAGGGAAGGATCTGCTTTGCGGGGCCGAACGACAACTGCCAGTGGTAGGCGGCGTACGAGTGTCGGGCTCCTCAGAATCCTCGACTGCTCGTCCATCGCGACCCTCCGTCAATTGGACGGATTGGTCGGACGAGAGCGTTTGGTCTCTCTTGCAGGCGCGCCGCTGAAAGACCGGCGCAGCATCAAGGAGTCGTAATGCCCAACGCTCGCATCCGACGAATCCGTTCTTATCGAGCGCCAGCTTGCCTCACGCGGAGCCGTAGGATTCTGAGGAGCGCCGCCTGGGTACGACGCCTATCCCATTCAGTTGCACGCCGCCTGCTCGCCGAGAGGAACGCCGCCCGGCGAAAAGAAATCAGGAAATGCGAGATGCCCCCGAGGCACGCCCCACCGTCCCGTAATAGACCGGGATGCCGAGCAGGATGATCCCCATCACGGCGAGCGTCGGCCACCGACTCGACGGATCGACGATCGCGTTCCCGAGCAGGAACAGCGTCGCGAAGATGAACAGCGCCGGCACCACCGGATACAGCGGCGTGCGAAACGGCGGATCGTAGTCCGCACGCTTCCGGAACACGAAGATCGCCGCCACCGCAAGCGCATAGAACGGCACGATCGCCGTGACGAACGTGTCCGCGAGCTGCTCGAATGTCCGCAGCATCACGAAGACGATGCCCAGACCCGTGACGAGCAGGATCGACACGTACGGCGTGTTGTACCGCGGGTGCACGGCGGCAACCTTCTGGAAGAAGAGCCCGTCGTCCGCCATCGCGAAGAACACGCGCGGTGACGTCAGCAGCGTGCCGTTCAGCGTGCCGAACGTGGACAGCATCACGGTCGTCGCGACGAAGATCACGCCGGGCGCACCGATGAGCCGCTGTGCCACGTCCGCCGCGACGAGCTTCGAGTGGCGGATTTCCTCCACCGGCATCACGGCGAGATAGGCGAGGTTCGCCAGGATGTAGATCGCGATCACCGCCACCGTGCCGATGATGATCGCGCGCGGCAGCGTCCGGCGCGGATCCTTCACCTCGCCCGAGACGAAGCTGAGGTCCGCCCACCCGTCGAACGCCCAGAGCACCGACACCAGCGCGAGACCGAAGGCCGCAATGTGGAACGAGCCCGCCGGCACGGCCGGAGTGTAGTGTCCCCCCGTCTTCGGCAGGCCGAGTGCGAACGCGCAGAGGATGATGAACAGGAGGCCGCCGTACTTCGCGAGCGTCGTGAGGTTCTGCACGAGCGAGCCCCAGCGAAGGCCGACGTAGTTGAACGTCGCCGTGAGGCCAATGGCGACGGCCGCCACGTAGTGCACGTAGCCGGTATACGGCGCCACCGACGGATCGTAGCCCAGCACGCGTAGCAGGTATTCGGCGAACGTCGTACTGATGGCACCCAGCGACGCGGCGCGAATGAGCACGAGCTCGGACCAGCCGAACAGGAACGCCGGCATCCGGCCCCACCCTTCGCGGATGAAGACGTACGCGCCACCCGTCTCGGGAAAGGCGCCGGACAACTCGGCGAGCGTGAGCGCGCCGCACAGCGCGAACAGGCCGCCCGCCACCCACACCGCCATCAGGGGAAGGGGCCCGGGCAGCTTGTCAGTGACGCCTGCGGGCGACCGGAAGATCCCCGAGCCGATGGTGGAGCCGATGAGCACGGCCACCGCGCTCCAGAGGCCCAGCTGCCGCTGGAGGCGAGGAGCGGTCGCCTGCACTGTCGAGGAGGTCGCCATGCGGGAATGGTACGGCGCCGTGCTCGGGATGCGCAACGAATCGCCGGGCGCCGCAGGCGATTTGCTGGTTGACCCCTGCCCGGCGACCAATGACCTTTCGATCTCCCCTTCAAATAGCCGCCGCTGCACATGCGACTCTTCTTCGCCGACGGGCTGTTCTGGCTGTCCGTGGCGTGCTGTGCGATCGCACAGGTCTACATCATCCGTTCGGTTCGCGGGACCCGGCACGTTCCGGAGCCGAGCGCCAGCGTGCCGCACTCGCGCGGCACCATGGAGATGCTGTGGGCGGTGCTCCCTGCCATCGGACTCGCCGTGCTCCTTGTCTTCACCTGGCGCGCCATCCATCCGGCGGCGACGTCCGCGCCGGCGCCGGTCGCCGCGGTCGCGTCATAGCATGCCAACCCTCCGCCGCTCCTCGTACGCCACCTTCGCCGTGGCGTGCACGCACCTCGTGTTCGGCGCCATCGTGCGCATCTCGGGCTCCGGCATGGGCTGCGGCGACAACTGGCCGCGCTGCTACGGGTCGTTCTTCCCGCCGCTGAGCCGGCCCGACCTCGTCATCGAAGTCACGCACCGCTACCTCGCGTCGATCCTCCTGCTCTCGTTGATCGGCCTCACGGTCGCCGCATATCGGCGGCGGGCAGAGGCCGGCGTCGGCGGATCCGGCGGCGTCCTTCGCAGCGCGTCACTCGCCGTCGCCCTCGGCTTCTCCGCCGCGCTGCTCGGCGCCATGACGGTGAAGCTCGGCAACGCCCCCTTCGCCACGCTCGCGCACTGGACCGTGGCCATGAGCCTCGTGGCCGCCGTGGTGGCGACGGTCATCCGGGCTGGCGGGTTCGGTGGCGCGTCCGTTCGCCTGCACCGCTTGTCGCGTGCGACGCGCAGCGCCACGGCTGCCGGCGCGGGCCTGGCGCTCGTGGCCGTGGTGATGGGTGGCCTCACGGCGAAGTATCCGGGCGCCGCGGTGGCGTGCCAGGCGTTTCCGCTGTGCGGACCAAACCCCGACGTGCAGCGCGCGGCGGTGCACGTGCAGCTCACGCATCGCATCATCGCGCTGCTGCTCGTGCTGCACCTGTTCGGCGTCGTGATGGCGCAGCGCAAGCGGCGTGAGTCGGACGTCATCCTCCGCGCGGCGACGATTGCCTTCTCGCTCGGCATCCTCCAGCTGCTGGTGGCCGGTGCGATGATCGGCATGCATCTGCCGCCGGTGCTTCGGTCCCTCCACGAAGCGACGGGCGTCAGCATCTGGATCGCGACGTTCGTGCTCGCTTACCTCGCCCGGCGCGGGGGCGAGGGCGACGGCGTCCCCGCACTCGTGAACGAACCGGTGCCCCTGCAGTCGTCAGCCGCGCCTGCGTTTGCCGGTGCAACGCGCGTGCGTGCGCATGCCGGCACGGTCGCGGCGACGGACGACGCGGCTCGCGATGACGGTGCTGCTGTCCCGGCGCGCGCGTCGATGCGTCCGGCCGCGCGCCACTCCATCGAGTTGCGCACGTCGGGCATCGACGACGCGGCACCGCGTCCGAAGCGCACGGCAGCCGAGCAGCAGGCACGGAAGGAGGCGGACCTCGCCGTGCTCGAGGAGGCGCTCGCGGGACTCGTGGTGGACGACGACGTCGCGGCCGCGCTCGAGGTGGCGAACGCCGACCCCACGACGCCGAGCGACCTGGCCACCGTGGAGCAGGCCATCGCGGAGCTGGACCTGCCGCCGGACGTCGCGACGCCGTCGCCCGATCCGGATCACCTGGCGCGGTCGGCCGATGCCGTGGTGGCGCGCACGGTCCCCGCCGGCCAACCCACGATCGCGGCGCTGCCGGCCATCGCGTCGCCGTCCACGATGTGGCACAGCGTGGCCGTGATCGTCGCGCGAGGCGCGGACTGTTGAGCGACGCCGTCGTGAATGGCGCGGCGCCGCGGCGCCTGTGGCGCGATTTCATCGCGCTCACCAAGCCGCGCATCATCTCGCTGCTGCTCGTCACGACCATCGCGCCGATGTACGTGGCCGGCTCGCCGCGCTGGACGCTGGTGCTCGCCGTGTTCGTCGGCGGGTACCTCATGGCCGGCGGGGCGAACGCGGTGAACATGTACATGGACCGCGACATCGACGACCGCATGGCGCGCACGCGCCTCCGTCCCATCCCGAGCGGCCGCATGCAGGCGGAGGCGGTGCTGGCGTTCGGCGTGCTGTGCGCGACCACCGCCACGTTCCTCCTGGCCCACGTCGCCAACCTGCTCACCGCCGCGCTCGCGCTCGGCGGCTTCTACACTTACGTCTTCATCTACACGCGGTGGCTCAAGCGCAGCTCGCCGCAGAACATCGTCATCGGCGGCGCCGCCGGCGCCTTCCCGCCGCTCGTCGGCTGGGCGTCCGTGACCGGACGCATCGACCTCCTCGCCGTCTACTTGTTCCTGGTCATCTTCTACTGGACGCCGCCGCACTTCTGGGCGCTCGCGCTTAACAAGCAGCGCGACTACAACAGCGCGGGGGTGCCGATGGCGCCGCTGGTGTGGGGCGAGCGCGAGACGATGCGCAACATGCTCTGGTACACGCTCATCCTCCTGCCGCTCACCCTCCTGCCCGTGGCTTTCGGCGCGCTCGGCACGCCGTACCTGGTGATGGCCGCAGCGCTCGGCGGATGGTTGCTCGTGGGCGTCATCCGTGTCATGCGCGCCACCGACTTCGTGAAGCCCGCGTGGGCGCTGTACAAGTATTCCCTGCTCTACCTCGCCCTGCTGTTCGCGGCGATGGTCGTGGACCGGGCGATCGCATGATCACGCAGACACTGGCATGAGCGACAGTGCGCCAGCCCGCGAGATGCCCCTGCTGCTCGGTCGCAAGGGCGACCTCTCCGAAACCCTGCTGCTCATCGGCGTGCCTGACGCCGCGGGCATCGTGCACGTGCGCGGGTGGTCGGCTGACGACTGGCGCGCGCCACCGGGCGCGCGCGCCGAGCGCGCCACCGCGCTGCTCGAGTGGCTCGAGCGGCAGGCGGCGGCCGGGCGTTCCATGAACCAGTCACTGTACGCGGTGCGGCTGTGGCTGCTCCGCGAAGGGAGCGCGCTGGGCTGACGTGACGACTCCCCTTGCCACGCCGGCGGCAGATCCGCGCGGCGGTCGGCCGAAGTCCCCGAAACCCCTCACCGCGCTGGTCCCGCGACTCCGTCCCTACCTGGGACGACTGATCGTGTGCGCGGTGTGCCTGCTCGTTGCGGCCGCGGTAGGCCTCGCCTTTCCACAGGTGGTGCGCAAGCTGCTGGACGCCGCCTTCCAGCAGCACGATCGCCGCCTCCTCGACCGGATCGCGATCGGCCTCGTGCTCGCGTTCGCGCTGCAGGGCGTGATGAACTTCATCCAGGTCTACCTGCTCACGGGCACGGCGGAGCGCGTGGTCGCGAGGCTGCGGGAGGATGTCTTCGCGCACCTCATCCGCCTGTCCCCGGGCTTCTACACCGAACGCCGCACGGGTGAGCTGACGAGTCGGCTGTCCGCGGACCTCGCCGTGCTTCAGACGTTGATGGGCACGTGGATCAGCGAGCTTTCGCGCCAGTCACTGTTCCTCATCGGTGGCATCGTGCTGCTCACGATGACCCACCCGCGGCTCACGACCACGACGCTCGCCGTGGTGCCCGTGGTAGTGGGCACGGCGTTCTTCTTCGGACGCCGGCTGCGTCGCGCGAGCACGGGCCTGCAGGACAAGGTGGCGGAAGCCATGGGCACCGCCGACGAGGCGTTCTCGCAGATCCGCACCGTGCAGAGCTTCGTGCGGGAGGCCGAGGAGACGCGCCGCTACCAGCACCTGCTCTCGGGCGTGGTGCGGGCAGCCATTCAGCGGGCGAAGATGCGCGCGATGCTGTTCGGCATCGTGGGGTTCGTGGCGTTCGGCGGCGTGGTGGCGGTGCTGTGGCAGGGAGGCGTGCTGGTGCTCGAGGGCGCGCTCACCCCTGGCGCGCTCGTGTCCTTCCTGCTCTACGCCATCTTCGTTGCGGCGTCGGTGGGATCGCTCGCGTCGCTGTTCGGCAGCTACCAGGAAGCCATCGGCGCGGCGCAGCGCGTGTTCGAGCTGCTGGACATGCGGCCCACGGTGGCGGAGCCGGAACATCCCGTCGCGCTGCAGCGTCCGGTGCGCGGCGCCGTGGCGCTCGAGGACGTGAGCTTCCGCTACGATCCCGAATTGCCCGAGGCGCTGCACGCCGTCTCGTTCGCCATCCGTCCCGGCGAGGTCGTGGCGCTGGTGGGGCCGAGTGGCGCCGGCAAGACGACAGTCGCGTCGCTCATCCCGCGGTTCTGGGACGTGACGGAAGGGCGCATCACGCTGGACGGCACGGACATCCGCGACCTCTCGTTCGCCGACCTGCGCGGCAGCATCGGCCTCGTGCCGCAGGAGCCCGCGCTGTTCAGCGGCACGGTGCGCGAGAACATCGCGTACGCGCGTCCCGACGCGAGCGATGCCGACGTGGATTCCGCGGCGGCGGCGGCGCATGCGACCGAATTCATCGATCGGCTGCCACAGGGCATGGAGACGCGCGTCGGCGAGCGCGGCGTGAAGCTCTCAGGCGGCCAGCGTCAGCGCATCGCGCTCGCGCGGGTGTTCCTCAAGGATCCGGTCGTCGTGCTGCTCGACGAGGCCACGTCGAGCCTGGACAACGAGAGTGAGCGGCTCGTGGAGGAAGCGATGGAGGAACTGCTGCGCGGGCGCACGACGCTGATCATCGCGCACCGGCTGCGCACCGTCCGCCGCGCGGATCGTGTGCTCGTGATCGAACACGGGCAGATCGTGCAGGAGGGCACGCACGATGTGCTGGTGTCGAGCGAGGGGATCTACGGCAAGTTGTACAAGGCGGAGCTACGGGACTGACCGTCGTCTCTGCGGTGACGTGCCAAAAACAGATCCTCTGTGGTTCAAGGTCTTGAGTAATGGCAATTACCGCAGAGGACACAGAGGGCCACAGAGGATTGCGTAATACGAGGTCATTTTTCTCTGATGCCTCATGCAGTCCTCTGCGCGCCTCTGTGTCCTCTGTGGTTCAAGGTCTTGAGTAATGGCAATTACCGCAGAGGACACAGAGGGCCACAGAGGAGCTGCGTCGAGAGACCTGCACCAAGGAAGACAAGCAGATCCTTCGCTGCGCTCAGGATGACAAGCAGATCCTTCGCTGCGCTCAGGATGACAAGCAGATCCTTCGCTGCGCTCAGGAAGACAAGCAGATCCTTCGCTGCGCTCAGGATGACAAGCAGATCCTTCGCTGCGCTCAGGATGACAAGCAGATCCTTCGCTGCGCTCAGGATGACGAGCAGATCCTTCGCTGCGCTCAGGATGACACCCGCCGCCACTACTTACCGGCGAGCACCACGGCGACTTTCACGGTGCCATTCGCGCCGACGTCGACCGACTGCGTCGTGGGGCCGGTGCGCTCGTGCCAGGCGTGCAAGGTGTAGTGACCCGGCGGCACGCCGTCGATGGTGAAGGCGCCGCCAGCACCGCTCACGGCATAGTAAGGATGGTCGAACACCGCGAGATAGGCGCGCGTCCATGCATGATCGGGATCGCGCACCGCCACCATGCCAGGGAGCTTGAAGGGCAGCTCGGTGGGGATCACCTGCTCGCCGCCGCCAAGGAGGATCGCGGCGCGAGGCACCGTCTCGCCACCCGACGTGAAGCGGAGGTGCTGCCGGAGCTCGTCGTGCCCGATGATGTTCACCGCGCTGCCCACCATCGCCGCCTGCACGCGCGGGGTGAGCTGACAGTGGTCGCTCTCGAGCTCGAGGCGCCGCTCGAGGCCGAGCGCCTTGCCGCTGCGGATGCCGTCGAGCCACACGACCGCGCCGACCAGCCCAATGTCCTGGACCTGCGCCGATCCATCGGCGATTGAATCACCGCAAAGCGCCGACGCGGCACCCGTGGTCACCGGAGCAAGCGCCGGCAGCGGCTCCTTCAGCGTGACGGTGCCCGTGACGGTGCCCGGCGTCGCGACGGCGACCGCGCGGTAGGCGGCGGTCGGCGGCGCGATCACGACGTCGCCGTAGGATTCAGCTCGCCCGGCGCTGTCCGCAGACGCGGCACCCGCTCGCCGGGGGCCGTCGCCGGCCGCGTCACCGCTGCATGCAGAGAGCAGTGCGAAGAAACTCGCGCCGACCAGGACGAGGCGGCGGGACGTTGCGCGTGGTATCGTTGCGGCGATCACTGGGTCGATCGAATGTCTGGAGGATGAATTCCTGCACTGCAGGGGCAAGGCCCGAGCCAGCCGTCCCAGCGACTGACCACCCGAGGCCGCCGAGCTCGCTCCTTCTCGACGATGCACGCCCAAACATACTGCACCGACCCATGACGAAACGTGCGATCGTCCCACGCGCCTCACTGCGCCACATGCTCCCGCTCGTCCTCGTGCTCGCGTCGGCATGCGCATCGCTGCCGGCGCCCGCTACGCTCGTGATGGAGCGCTGGGCATTCAGCGCGCCGTGGGATCCGCGCAGCGCAGCGAGCGTACGCTTGCACGCGCCAACGCTCGACGGCGTGGTGCTCGACTGGATTCCGCTCGACACCGCGACGGGCATGCCCTTCGTCCTCTACGCGGATTCGCTCGCCGCCGCGCTTCCGCCCGCAGAGCGGCGCCTCGCGCTCGTGACCTCGTTCGTGACGGACCACTTCCACCCTGCGGTCGTGCGCCGGCTCGCCGCGGATCCCGCATTGCTCGCGCGTAGCGCCACCGCGATTGCCGACCGCCTCGAGCGGGGCGGGTATCGTGGCGTGGTGATCGACGTCGAGGGCATGACGGGCGCAGACACCGCACTCACGCGCGCCGTGGTGGCCGCGATCGCCGACGCCGCACACGCGCGCAGCGTTGGCCCGGTGGTTGTCGCAGTGCCCGCAAGCGACACGGTGGGGTATCCGGCGCGGCTCTTCGCCGGAACGGCCGAGCTGCTGCTGGTCATGCTGTACGACCAGCACTGGGCGACGTCCGGACCCGGTCCCATCGCCGATCCGGCATGGGTGCGACGCACGCTCGCGATGCGCGTTGCCGAAGGTGGGAGCGGCCGCATCGTGGCGGCGCTTCCGCTTTACGGCTACCTGTGGCGCGCTGGCCGCACGGCGGAAACCATCTCGTACGACGACGCCCGTCACCTCGCGGCTGATGCGGGCGTGCCGCTCGAGCGCGATCCGGCCACGGAGTCGCTGCACGCGGTGCGCGCAGGCGACGACGGGTGGGAGCTCTGGGTGAGCGATGCCACACTGCTCGACGCGCTCCGCCGCGAAGTGAGTGCGCTCGGCATATCGCGCGTGGCGTATTGGCGCCTGGGCCTCGAGGATCCGGCGTTCTGGCGCTAGACGACGAACAATTCCTTCTGGTAGACCGCCGGCGTGATCACCGCGCGGCCAGGCTCGATGTACACGTTCACTTCGCTGCGCACGCCGATCTCGCCGGGAATGTAGATGCCCGGCTCGATCGAGAAGCCCACGCCGGGCACGAGCAGCCGTTCCTCACGCGTCTCGAGATTGTCGAGGTGCGGTCCGGACCCGTGCAGTGAGCGGGCATCGATGGAGTGACCGGTGCGGTGCGTGAAGTACTCGCCGAATCCACGCGCCGTGATCACGGCGCGCGCGGCATCATCCACGTCGGCGCCGCGCAGCGGGCGTCCCTCGGCGGCAGCGTCCTGCACGAGCGCGATGGCCGCATCGCGCGCGTCGCGCACGGCCGCCCAGATCTCCTGCGCGCGCGACGTCGGGCTGCCGAGCGTCGCCATCCAGGTCTGGTCCGCGTAGATGCCCTCGGGCTCGGTCGCCCAGAGGTCGATGAGCAGCACGTCGCCGTCCACGATGGCCCGTGGGTGGTCCGGTGACGGCTCGTAGTGCGGGTTCGCGGCGTTGGCGCCCGCACTCACGTTCGGCCCGTGATCCGTGGAGAGGCCGGCCGCCGCGAACCGCTTCTGCATCCAGGTCATGAGCTCGAACTCGGTGATCGGCTGCGCCGTGCGCGAGCGGTCGCCGGCAATGCGGAATGCCGCCTGCGCGATCTCCGCGATGACCTCCGCGGCACGCACGTGCGATGCGATGTGCGCCGGTGTCCACGACGCATGGAACCGCGTCACCAGCTCGCCGCTCGACGTGATCGATGCGGCACCCGCCGCGCGCACCATCTCGAGCACGCCCGCCGGCACGCGATCGAGGTACGGCACGGCGTCGCCCGCGGAATACTCCATCGCGATGCGCTTGCCATTCACCATCTCGCTCACGGTGCCCTCGAGGGTGCGCCACGAGCTGTACACGGACTTGCGCCACTCCTTCGGCCACGCGTGCCACGGACCGGGCTCGATGGCGTGGCCGAGGGCGTGCGGCACGCCCTCGCGCGGGATCCACACGAAGATGCGGCGCGACAGGAACCCTTCGAGGCCGAGCAGGCCGATCGCGATCGGGTTGGTCCGCTGAAAGTCGAAGAGGAGCCAGCCGTCGAGGTCCGCGTCCGCGAAGGCCTGCTGCAGCGCGGGGAGCATTTCCTTTGAGAGCATCGCGTCTGTCGTCCTGGTCGGGATGGTAGTAGGCCGATGCACCGGCCGCCGTCGTATCCGCGTCCGCTGCCGTGATGTGCGACGTCAGCTGGCTGGCGAGCGGTCCGCGCCGCGCCAGTCCGCGCGCCCTTCGCAGGTTCCTTCTCCGCGTCCCTCGCAGCGCGTGTGCTCCACGGAGCCGGTGGCGCCCACGAGCAGCCGCAGGCTCTCCCGCAGCGAGGCCTCGTAGAACGCGCACCCCGTGCTGCCCGGGGCCACGCCGAGCGTGACCGAGCGGGGCACCTCGAGGAGGATGAACTGGCCCACGCGTCGCACCGTGCCGTTCAGGTAGCGCTGCGCGATGCGCCGGGTCTTCCGGAACGCGAGCGGGCGCGAGATCATCGACGGCATGACCCTGAGGGTGCCGCGCGTCACCGGGGATACGGTCATGTAGGCCTCGCGCGCCAGGAAGCGGCCCGCGGCGCGCAGCACGGCCTCGGCGTCCGGCCGGCGGCCGATCAGCCGCGCGAGCGCGATGGCCTTGTCCTGGCCGATGCGCTGGTTTCGGCGCACCGCCTCGGTGTAAAGTTGGATCTGCGTATAGACCGTATCACTCAGGCCGAAGCGCTTGTTGCGCAGCTCGTCCACGAATTCCGTCTCGAGGAGACCCTCGGGAGTGTCGACGTCACGGACGGCTTCGAGTAGGCTGAGCGGCAGGAGTGCGTCGACAGTGGCGAGCATAGAACAACGTTGGACGACAGGGCAGCAGGACGAGCGAGGCAGCCGTTCAACCTAACGGGAACCGAGGGGGCTCTCAATGGCTTCACCGCATGTGCGGGGCCCGTTCGCGTGCTGACGCCCCCGCGCGCGATCGTCGGACTGCTCGTCGCCGCCGCCATTGCGGTGTCCGCGCGGCGCGCCGGTTCGCTATCGACATCCGGGGTCATCGCGGCCACCGGCGCGGGCGCCGCAGCCATCGCGGCCGGCTGGAACTGGGGAGGTCTGCTCATCACCTACTTCATCACGTCGTCACTCCTTACCCGGCTGGGACGTGCGGACAAGGAGCGCCGCACCGGTGGCGTGGTCGCCAAGGGCGGCCCACGCGATGCCGCGCAGGTGCTCGCGAACGGCGGAGCGTTCGCTGCGTGTGCCCTGCTCTCCGCGATGGTGCCCGTGGCCGCAGCGCCGCTCACGCTGGCGGCGCTCGGCGCGCTCGCGGCGTCCACGGCGGACACCTGGGCGACGGAGATCGGCACGCAACTCGGCCGGGCACCACGCTCGGTCACCACGCTGCGGCGCCTTACCCCTGGGACATCTGGCGGCGTGAGCGCCGCGGGCTCGCTCGCGATGCTCGCCGGCGCGGCATTTCTCGCGTTCGCCGCACGCGCCTTCGGGCTCACCACCGCCGTGACCATCGTGGCAATCGCTGGCGTGGCCGGTGCCGTGGTCGACTCCCTGCTGGGCGCCACGGTGCAGGAACGGCGCTGGTGTCCGGCTTGCGATGAGGGCACGGAGCAGCGCCGCCACGCGTGCGGCGCGGCGACGACACATGCTGGCGGGCGCGAGTGGATGGGCAACGACCTCGTGAACCTGCTCGCGACTGTCACCGGCGGCGCGGTAGCCGCGCTCCTGGCCACCCTCTAGCCTTCCGGCGTGCACACTCCCGCTCACACCGACGGACCCTGGGACGCGATCGTGGTGGGCGGCGGCCCGGCGGGCGCCTCCACGGCGTTCGCGCTGTCGCGCGCCGGCGCGCGGGTGCTCGTGCTGGACCGCGCCACCTTTCCGCGACCGAAGCCCTGCGCGGAGTACCTCAGCCCACAGGCGTCGCGCCTGCTGAGCGGAATGGGCGCCCTCGATGCCGTCGAGGGCGCCGGCGCAGCGCACCTCGCCGGCATGATCGTCCGCGCGCCCAACGGCGCCACGCTCCGCGGCGACTTCGTCGCGAATCACGGCTACAGTGCGTTTCGCGACCGCGGCCTCGCGCTGCGCCGCACCCAGCTCGATCCCATCCTGCTCGACTGCGCGCGGCAGGCGGGTGCCGAGGTGCGCGAGGGAGCGCACATGGTGGACCTGCTCCGCGACCGGGACGGCCGCGTCACCGGCGTGCAGCTGCTGGGCGACAGCGGCACGCGCACGTCGCTGCGTGCGCCGCTGGTCGTGGGCGCGGATGGGCTGCGGTCCGTTGTGGCACGACGTCTCGACCTCGCGCGCACGAGCCGGTGGTGGCCGCGCCGCATCGCCCTCGTGGCGCACTACGAGCACTTCGGTGACGTCGGCGACTGGGGCGAAATGCACGTCGAGCGCGGCGTCGGCTACGTCGGCCTGGCATCGGTGGGCCATGGATTGACCAACGTCGCGATGGTGGTGCCCGGTTCGGCGGGGCGCGACGTGGGCCGCGACCGCACGGCCTTCTTCGAGCAGTGGCTCCGCGACCGACCGCAGCTCGCGGGACGCGTGGCCGGCGCGCGCCGCGTGACGCCGGTGATCGCGACAGGCCCGTTCGCCTCACACGCGCGCCGGCCGTGGGCGCCCGGCGTCGCACTCGTGGGCGATGCCGCGGACTTCTTCGATCCCTTCACCGGCGAAGGCATCTATGCCGCGCTGCGCGGCGGCGAGCTGCTCGCCCCGTTCGCCATGCGCGCGCTCGGCACCGCATCCGCGGCCGGTGCCGACGAGGCGTTGCGCGCCTACGGGCGCGCGCGCCGCGCGGAGTTCCGCGGCAAGTGGATCGTGGAGCGGCTCATCAACGCCGCGGTGAGTTATGCGCCGGCCATGAACTACTTCGCCGGCACGCTCGCGACGCGCAAGGACATGGCCGACCTGCTCGTGGGCGTGACGGGCGACTTCGTGCCGGCCAGCGCGGTGTTGCGCCCGGGCTATCTCGTCAATCTCTTTCGGCAACCTCATCGCCCCGTTCCCGAGTCATGACGATCGACGCCGATACCTTCCGCAGCGTGCTCGGACGCTTTGCGTCCGGCATCACCGTGATCACCGCGCTCGACGAGCAGGGCCACGACGTGGGCATGACGGTGAGCGCGTTCTGCTCCGT
Organism: Gemmatimonadales bacterium; assembly: GCA_038236775.1. Lineage (GTDB taxonomy): Bacteria > Gemmatimonadota > Gemmatimonadetes > Gemmatimonadales > Gemmatimonadaceae > AG11. Next base: position 2,954 of record JBBRZK010000025.1, on the reverse strand, counting down.
GAGCCTGCGGCCGGCCCTCGTGCAGGTCTGCGTGGACCGCGTGGCCTCGATGTTCGACGCCCTCCAGCGCGCCGAGCGCTTCGGCATCAACGTGCTGGCCTCGGAGCAGGAAGGCCTGTCGCGGCGCTTCGCCGCGATCGAGTCGTCGCACCGGTTCGACGGCATCGGCTACACGCGGGGCGAGAACGGCGTCGTCCTGCTGGACGACGCACTGGCCCACATGGAGTGCAAGGTCACGACGCGCGTGGACGCTGGCGACCACATGATGTTCATCGGCGAGGTGGAGCGCGCCGTGGCGGCCGATGCACGTCCGCTGCTGTACTACCGCGGCGGCTACGCGCAGCTCGAGCGCTGATGCGCGAGCGACGTGCACGTTCATCCCGACGCGCGGGGCACCCCTGTCCCTCCTGACACCGGCGCGACATCGCTCGTTCGAGCACCTCGACGATCCGCATACCGACCCGGCCCTCCGTGCGCGATCCCTGCGCGACGTGCGCCGGGCGAACACCGTGCTTGGCGGCGCGAACGCGGTGCTCGCTGAGCTCGACCGCTGCCTGCCGCGACTCGGGCCGCATCCGTCACTGCTCGACGTCGGCACCGGCCTGGCGGACATTCCCGTGCGCGCGCGCGGCCTCGCCGCGCGGCGTGGTGTCGCGCTCACGACCTACGGCGTGGACCAGGCGGAGTCGCTCGCGCTCGCCTCGGCAGCCATGCTCGACGCGAGCGCCTGCGCCGACGCGCGCTGCCTCCCCTTTCCCACCGCGAGCGTGGATGTCGTGATCTGCTCGCAGGTGCTGCACCACTTCGAGGACGACGACATCACGCTCGTCCTCCGCGAGATGGATCGGGTCGCTCGCCACGCGGTGATCGTGAGCGACCTGCGCCGTAGCTGGGTGGCCGCCGGTGGCTTCTGGCTCGTGACCTGGCTCCTCGGCTTTCATGCCGTCAGCCGGCACGATGGAGCGGTTTCCGTCCTCCGGGGTTTCACCAACGCCGATCTCGCGGCGCACGTCAGGCGCGCCACGGGAAAATCGGCTACCGTTCGACGTCACCCTGGCTACCGCCTCACAGCGACCTGGTCCCCAACTACATGAGCGTCCTTCCCCCGCTTGAGCTCGGTCCGATGCCGTCGTCGCGCCACATGTCGACGGTGGACGAACGGCTCGTGCGCGCGCCGCTGCCGCGCATCTTCGGGCTCGCCGCCGACGTCGAGCGGTGGCCGTCGATCCTGCCGCACTACAGGTACGTGCGGTTCCTCGAGCGGCGAGCGGACGGTGGTGGCAGCGTGGACATGAGCGCCAATCGGCCGTTCGGTCTCGTGCAGTGGCCCACCTGGTGGCGCTCGCGGATGTCGGTGCGGGGTGCGGCCGACGCCGCTCCGTCCATCCGGTTCACGCACATTGCGGGCGTGACCAGTGGCATGGAAGTGGAATGGACCTTCGCGGAAACACCGGAGGGGACGCACGTACGCATCCTGCATCTGTGGAACGGTCCGCGGCTGCCGGTCATTGGTTCGGCAGCGGCCACGATCGTCATCGGACCGGTCTTCGTGCACGGGATCGCGAGCCGTACACTGGACGGCCTCGCGGAACGGGCGGAGCGGGATGCGCTCGGCGCCGGCAATTGAGCGCGCACGACAACACGCAGCACCACCTGGAGAGACGCAGTGGCCGAACGTCGTAGAGTAGCGATCACGGGAATCGGGGCGGTGACGCCCATCGGGCTGGGCAGCGAGGGGCTGTGGGACGGACTCCGCCGCGAGCAGTCGGCGGTGGGCACCATCACGCGCTTCGACCCCTCCATGTGGCGCAGCCACAACGCGGCCGAGGTGAACGACTTCGACGCGCTGGACTTCATCGAGGCCAAGAAGGCCAGGCGCCTCGATCGCTTCAGCTCCTTCTCCGTCGCGTGCGCGCGGCAAGCCATCGAGGATGCCGGCATCGACCTCGCCGGCGAGGACCGCGAGCGGGTCGGCGTCATGATGGGCAGCGCCCTTGGCGGCATCCGCTTCGCCGAGCAGCAACTGGGCGTCTTCCTCACGGAAGGCCTCAAGGCAGTCGACCCCTCGCTCGCCCTCAACGTCTTCGGCGGCGCATCGAGCTGCAACATTGCCATCGAGCTGGGCGCGCAGGGTCCCAACGCGACGAACGGCATGAGCTGCGCGTCGGGCACGATTGCGGTAGGCGATGCCTTCCGCATGATCCGCGACGGTTACGCCGACATCATGTTCGCCGGCGGCGCCGAGGCGCCACTGGCGCCGCTCTGCTTCGGTTCATTCTCGATCATCCGCGCCATGTCCACTCGCAATGATGATCCCGGTGCGGCCTCGCGTCCGTTCGACAAGGATCGCGACGGGTTCGTCATGGGCGAGGGCGCGGCAGTGCTCATCCTCGAGGAGTTCGACCGCGCGGTGGCCCGCGGCGCGCACATCTATGCCGAGGTCGCGGGCTTCGGCAGCTCGAACGACGCGCATCACATGACGGCGCCGCGTCCCGACGGCTCGCAGGCCGCCCGCTCCATGCGCATCGCGCTGAAGGACGCGCACGTCGTACCGACGGATATCGCCTACGTGAACGCACACGGCAGCTCCACGCCGCTCAACGATCCCACCGAGACGCTGGCCATCAAGCAGACCTTCGAGGCGCATGCGCCCCGGCTCCAGGTGAGCAGCACGAAGGGCTACTACGGCCACGCGCTCGGCGCCTCGGGTGCGATCGAGCTGGCGATCACCGCGCTCGCGCTCGACCAGCGCTGGCTTCCGCCCACGCTGAACCATGACGCGCCGGCCGAGGGGTGCGATCTGGACTACATTCCAAACCACGGCCGCGACTGCGATGTCGAGTATGCGCTGAGCAACAGCTTCGGCTTCGGCGGCATCAACGCGGCGGTGGTCCTCAAGCGGCACGACGGGGTCTGACGACTCCGCTCGCATCCACACTGAACGGAAAGAACAG
>JBBRZK010000024.1:0-45476 GCA_038236775.1 Gemmatimonadales bacterium | reverse complement strand
CTGCCGCCCGGAGCCGACGGCCCCGGCCCTGCTTTGGGCCTCTCACCAAGCAGGCCCTTCGCCTGCGGCTCTGGACGACACACCCCCTCGCCCTAATTGCCGCGCCCGATGCCCGTCAGCACGCAACCCGATGTGATGGACAAGCTCGTGTCGCTGTCCAAGCGACGCGGCTTCATCTTCCAGAGCTCCGAGATTTACGGCGGCACCGGCTCCGTATGGGATTACGGCCCGCTCGGCGTCGAGCTGAAGAAGAACCTCAAGGACCTGTGGTGGAAGTCCATGGTCCGCATGCGCGACGACGTCGAGGGGCTCGACGCCGCCATCCTCATGCATCCGCGGACCTGGGAGGCGAGCGGCCACGTCGCCGGCTTCACCGATCCGCTCATCGATTGCAAGACGTGCAAGGGCCGCTTCCGCGCGGACAAGCTCGAGGACGCACGCTGCCCGCAGAAGCCGAGCAAGCGGCCAGGCGAGGCAGAGCAGTGCCAGCTCACGGAGCCGCGCATGTTCAACCTCATGTTCAAGACGTTCATGGGGCCGGTCGAGGAAAGCGCATCCACCGTGTACCTCCGTCCGGAAACGGCGCAGGGCATCTTCGTCAACTTCCTGAACGTGCAGGGCAGCACGCGCCAGAAGGTGCCGTTCGGCATCGCGCAGATCGGCAAGGCGTTCCGCAACGAGATCACGCCCGGCAATTTCATCTTCCGCACGCGCGAGTTCGAGCAGATGGAGATGCAGTTCTTCGTCGAGCCGGGCGAGGACATGAAGTGGTTCGAGTACTGGAAGGCCGAGCGCATGGCGTGGCACAAGTCGCTGGGGCTCGCGCCGGAGCGGCTGAACTACCATCAGCACGAAGGCGGCGAGCTGGCGCACTACGCGCGCGCCGCCTTCGACATCGAGTTCGACTTCGGCGGCACGCTCGGCTTCCAGGAGATCGAGGGCATCCACAACCGCGGTGACTTCGACCTCGGCCGCCACCAGGAGTACTCCGGCAAGAAGCTCGAGTACTTCGACCAGCCGAACAACAAGCGCTATCTCCCGTACGTGATCGAGACCTCCGTGGGCGCGGACCGCACGACGCTGGCCGCGCTGGTGAACGCGTATCGCGAAGAGACCGTGGAGGGCGAGGCCGAGGGGCGCACGGTGCTGCGCCTGCATCCGTCGCTCGCGCCAATCAAGGCGGCGGTGTTCGCGCTGACGAAGAAGGACGGGATGCCCGAGATGGCGCACCGGATCGCGGAAGGACTACGGCCGGCGTTCCCCGTGGACTACGACGAGACGGGCAGCATCGGCAAGCGCTACCGACGGCAGGACGAGGTGGGCACGCCGTTCTGCATCACGGTGGATACGGAGTCCGTGAAGGACGGCACGGTGACGGTGCGCGATCGCGATTCGCTGAAGCAGGACCGCATCGGCGCCGATGCGCTTCTGAACTACCTGCGGGAGCGGATTCCCGGATGAGCGGCGCGATGTCCGTGGAGCGCCTCCGGCGCGAGGGTGAGGCCTTCACGCAGGAGCTGTCGCTCGAGTTCTACCGTTCACTCAGCGGGCTCAAGGCCGAGGCGCAGATTCAGGCGCTGTACGAGAAGTATCGCGCGATCTTCAGCGAGGAAGCCCTCGCCGTGGCGCGGGATTTCTTCGACGGCAGCGCCGTGGGCAGCGTCGAGCACCGCTCGGCGCAGGTGCTGCTCGACTGGCAGGTGGAGTCGCAGAGCAGCCGCCAGCTGGCGGCGCTGGACGAGCGGGATATCGCGTGGGAGAGCGAGTCGATCGTCCGCCTCGCCGACGGCCGACAGGTGCCGTACCAGCGGATGGCGATCGAGATCGCCAACAGCACGGACCGCGCGGAGCGCGCCATGCTCGAGGCGGGTCGCGTGAAGCTCGTGCAGGCAGAGCTCGCGCCGATGAAGAGGGAGCGGTTTCAGCGTGAGCGCGACATCACCGAGTCGGTGGGTATCGCGAACGGGTACAACGCGACGTGGGAGCAGCTGAGCGGGATCTCCCTGTCAGCGCTGCGCGACGAGTGTGCGGCCTTCCTCCGCGACACGCAGGCGATGTGGGACGACGTGGCATCGGCCACGGTAAAGCGCGTGCTGGGCATGGAGCTGCGCGAGGCGAGCCGCGCCGACGCCCTCGCCCTCGTGCGGGCGCGCGAGTTCGACGAGTTCTTCCCCGCGCGGGAGATGGAGACGAACATCCGGCGTCAGGTGTCCGAGATGGGACTCGCGTCCGACGCCGACGGCCGCATCATCTTCGACACGGGCGAGCGGGAAGGGAAGCGCTCCCGCGCGTTCTGCGCGGCGGTACGCGTGCCTGACGAGGTCTACCTCGTCATCCGGCCGCACGGCGGCCAGACGGACTGGAACACCTTCCTCCACGAGTACGGGCACGCGCTGCACTTCGCGTACATGCGGCCCGACCTGCCCATGGAGTTCCGCTTCATGGGCGACAACTCGGTGACCGAAGGCTACGCGATGCTGTTCGACCACCTGATGCAGGACGCCGGGTGGCTGCAGCGCTACACGGGTCTGGACCGGAAGATCACGCCGACGTTCCTTCGCACCGCGGGTTTCGAGGAGCTGCACTTCCTGCGGCGCTACTGCGCGAAGCTCATCTACGAGACGCAGCTGTACGGCGGCACCGAGCCGTGGGAGGCGCTGCCCGACCTCTACGTCGAGCTGCTCACGAAGGCGACGAGTTTCCAGTACGCCACCTCCGACGCCTTTGTGGACGTGGATCCGCGTTACTACTCGGCCCGCTACCTGCGCGCGTGGCAGCACCAGGCGCTCATCACGGAGACCCTGGTGGAGCGCTACGACGCCGACTGGTGGCGCAACCCGCGCTGCGGCCCGTGGATGAAGGAGACGCTGTTCGGCGAGGCGCAGCGCGAGCTCGCACACGAGCAGGCCATGCGCGTGACGGGGAAGACGCTCAGCTTCGCGCCGCTGGTCCGCAACATCGAGCGGATGCTGTCCTAGCCAGCCACACCGACGAAACCCTTGGCGATCCACTTGGACCAGTAGAAGGTCATTGGCACGGTGCCCGTGTTCGTGATGCCGTGCAGGACGTTGGCTCCGGAGTACATGATGGCGCCCGGCGCGACGGCGGTTGGCTTGCCGTCGACTTCGATGATGCCCGTGCCGCTGGCCACGATCATGACCTCCTCTTCCGGATGCCGATGCGGCGGGTGCGGCCACGCGCCTGGCTCCAGCTCGCACATGCCGGTGCACATCGTCGCAAGCTGGTGCGTCGGCCCACTGTAGTGGACGTAAGCGGTGGCGCCTGGCGCGTCGCCCTCGGCCTCGAGGCTCTCGTACGCGATGACACCGTCCGGGAGGAGCGGGGACGTGGTGGATGGCACGACGTTGGTGATGCCGTCAGTCATGGTAATCCCTCGTGGCCTGTGCCACCGTGTTTTCATCCAATGGACACGCAGTGTGCGATCAGAGACGGCGCGGGCCCTCCATCGTCATGCCGCGCTGCAGCAGGTGCGCCTTGACTGCCACGCCGTGTTCGAACACGAAGGAGAGGCGCAACGACGCATCGAACTCCGCGCCGAAGGTATCCGCGCCGAGGTAGACGAGCCGGATGGTGCCCTGGCCAGGCGCCTCGCCGTGCGCCACCAGCCCGTCGTCGTCGGCAAACACGCGCAGCGGCAGCACGTTTCCGTTCGGCAGGACGATGTCGTACGTGCCCGTGTACTTCGCCTGGTCGCGCACCGCGAGCCGCACCGATGGCGGCAGCCGCGTCTTCTGCCGCAGGGGCAGGCCGAGCACGGCCGACGCCAGGTTGTCGGCGAGGAACTTGGGGTTGGAGCCGAGCGTGTTGGTGAACACCACCACGCGCAGCGTGTCGTCGGGGAGCCAGAGCTGGTCGGCGCTGAAGCCGTGCACGTCGCCGCCGTGATGCACCTCGCGATGGCCGCCAAGGCGAGCCGGCATGAGCCCGTAGCCGTAGTTGGTGCTCGCACCAGACGGCAGCGTGTCGGGCGTGGTCATGCGCGCGTAAGTGGACGCCGGCACGGCGACTCCGCCGGTGAACGCGGCCTGCCACCGCAGGAAGTCGGGCACCGACATGCAGAGCGCCCCGGCGGCGTACGGCTGTGTCATGCTGAGGTACGCGGTGGGCTTGACCTTTCCGGATTCAAGGTCGTAGCCCTTCGCGTACGCGCGATCGCGCGGACGTGACGGACAGTAGGTCGCGGAGTGGAGCCCGAGCGGCGTGAAGAACTCGCGCTGCACGAGGTCGGCGTAGGGTACGTGCATCACGCGCTCGAGGATCATGCCGAGCAACACGTAGCCCGTGTTGTCGTAGCGCCACTGCGTTCCGGGCGCGAAGTCGACGGTGTCCCGGGCGACGAAAGCGACGAGTGCCGCCGGCGACAGGTCCCGCGCCCACTTCTGCCGCCACGCGGGCGAGGCGGTGTACGAGGGAATGCCCGACGTGTGATTCAGCAACTGGCGGAGCGTGACCGTACGCCACTGCGCGTATTGCGGGAGCAGCGTGCGGAGCGAGTCGTCGAGGTGCAGGTGACCGCTGTCGATGAGGCGCATCACGGCGGCGGCGGTGAACTGCTTGGTGATCGAGCCGACGCGGTACACGGTGCCCGTGTCGGCGGCGACGCGCCGGTCACGGTCGCGCAGGCCGACGCCCTCGAGGAGGAGCGTGTCACGGCCCTTCACCACGGCTACCGTTGCACCCACCGCCGGCGCCGCGGTGAGAAAGTCGCGCGCGAGCGAATCGAGGCGTGCCACGAGCGTCGCGCGATGCGCTGCGCTGTCGCGCTGCTGCGCGCCCGCGCCACTGACCGGTGCCGGTGGGAGCGCGAGCACCAGCGCGAAACCAGTGAAGATCCGGTTACGGAACGACGGACATGCTCGCGACGACCGTATGCGCATACGGCTTCCTATTGCTCCGTGTACAGCCGGTAGAGGACCTGCGTGCCCGACTCGTCCCAGCCCAGCGACGCGACCCGCTCATACAATTCCTCGGCGTTCAGCATGCCGGGGAGGGGCAGCCCCATCGCCTGCGCACTCTCGACGGCGATGCGAATGTCCTTGAGAATGTGCTTCACGTAGAAGCCCGGCGCAAAATTGCCTGCCAGCGCGCGCGGCGCGAGGTTCGTCATCGCCCAGCTGCCGGCGGCGCCACCGCTGATGCTCGCGTGCACCGCCTGCGGATCGAGACCGGCGCGGCGCGCATACGCCAGGGCCTCGCACCACGCCACCATGCCCACGGCCACGGCGATCTGGTTGGCCATCTTGGTGTGCTGTCCGGAACCGGCCGGCCCGAGCAGCGCCACGTTCTTCCCGAGCTTGTCGAGGATGGGCTTCGCCCGGGCAAACGCGTCGGTGTCGCCGCCGACCATGATCACGAGCGTTGCCTCGCGTGCGCCGACGTCGCCGCCGGAGACCGGCGCATCCAGTGACGCGATGCCGCGTGCGTGCGCCGCGTCGGCGATGCGCCGCGCGAGCAGGGGGCTCGACGTCGTCATGTCGATGAGCAGCGTGCCGGGCCGAGCCTGCGCGACCACGCCGGAGTCGCCGAGATAGGTCTGCTCGACGTCCGCCGGGAATCCGAGCATGGTGATCACGACGTCGGACGCGCGTGCCACGTCCGCCGCCGAGTCGTGCCATGTGGCGCCGGCGTCGAGCAGTGCCTGCGCCTTGGCCTTCGTGCGGTTGTACACGTGCAGGGAATGGCCGGCGGCGGTGAGGTGGCCAGCCATGCTGCGGCCCATGACGCCGGTGCCGATGAAGCCGATGGTGGGAAGCTGGGACATGCGCGAAAGCAAACCGTCTGCCGGAGCGCCGGGAAGAGGGAGCGCCGGCACGGCGGACCACATTATGATTCGAGATGAACGCCCGCCTCCCGCTCGCGCTCGCCCTCCTCATGACGATGCCACTCGTGTCCCTTCCCGCGCAGGAGCCCGACTGGGCTGCCGCGAGCACCGAGACGCTCGCCAACCTGCGGACGATGATCCGCATGAACACCGTGAACCCGCCCGGGAACGAGATGCAGGTGGCGCGCTTCCTGGAGAGCACGCTGAAGGAGGCGGGAATCGAGACACACCTCTTCGAACCGGCGCCGGGCCGAGCCGCGTTCGTCGCGCGGCTCAAGGGCAAGGGGAGCAGCAAGCCGGTCATGCTGATGGGTCACATGGACGTGGTGGGCGTGGAGCGCGCGCACGGGTCGGTGGATCCGTTCGCGGCGGAGGTGAAGGACGGCTACCTCTACGGCCGCGGCGCGATCGACGACAAGGGCATGCTCGCCGCGAACCTCGAGACCATGCTGCTGCTCAAGCGCACCGTGCTCGATCGCGGCGGGTCGCTGTCGCGCGACGTGATCTTCGTCGCCAACTCGGATGAGGAGCAGGGGGGCGACTTCGGCATGGGATGGCTCATCGCGAACCACCCGGAGCTGATCCGTGCGGAGTTCGCGCTCAACGAAGGCGGGCGCACGCGCATCGTGAACGGGACGCTGCTGTACGTCGCGGTGCAGAACACGGAGAAGGTGAGCCACGTCGTCGCGGTCACGGCACATGGGCCGGGCGGGCACGCCTCCATTCCGCTCGCGGGCAATGCGATCTTCCGCCTGGGCCGCGCGCTGGCGCGGATCGGGACGTGGACGCCGCCGCTGTACCTCACACCCACCACGCGCGAATTCTTCACGCAGCTCGGCCGCGTGTGGCAGAACCGCGAGGAGCGGCAGGCCATGGCCGACGTGGCCTCCACCGACACTCGGCGCATGCAGCGCGGCGCGCGCGTGCTGTCGAAGACGCCCGTCTTCAATGCCGTGCTCCGCACCGGCATCTCCGCGACGCTGCTCGAGAGCGGTATCCGCTCGAACGTGATTCCCACCGACGCCACGGCGAAGCTCAACGTGCGCACGCTGCCGGGCCAGTCGATTGACAGCGTGGTGGCGCAACTGAAGGCGATCGTCGACGATCCGCGCGTGGACATCACCGTGGCTGACCGCGGCGAGGACTCGCCGGCGTCGGATTTCCATTCGCCGATGTTCGCCGCCATTCGCGAGAGCGCGCAGGCGCTCGATGCGTCGCTCGCGGTGGTGCCGTACCTCAGTACCGGCGCCACGGACAGCGCGCGGCTGCGCAACTGGGGCATGCAGGCGTTCGGCCTGCTGCCCTTCCCGATGGACCAGGATGACGAGGACCGCATGCACGGCAACGACGAGCGCGTGCCGCTCGCGAGCCTCGCGTTCGGGACGCGGATGATTTATGGCGCGATCCTGCGGGTGGCGCGGTGAGCGCGGTGAGCGCGGTGAGCGCGGTGAGCGCGGTGAGTGCGCCGCGTCGCGTCGCACTCGTCACGGGCGCGTCGCGCGGCATCGGTCGCGCGATTGCGCTGCGCCTGGCGCGCGACGGCTGCGACATCGTCGCCGTGGCGCGTGACGCGGCGGCGCTGGAGACGCTCAGCGCGGAGATCGCCGCGGCCGGCGGCCAATGTCGCGGCATTCCACTGGACCTCACCGACGCGCCGCGCATCGCCGCGGCGCTCGACGGCCTGCACGCCGATGTGCTCGTGAACAACGCGGGCATCGGCGTCATGCGTCGCATGACGGAGCTCACGCCCGACGAGTGGCTGCGCATGATCGACCTGAACGTGAACGCGCTCTTTCACGTCACGCGTGCGGTACTGCCGGGGATGATCGCGCGCGGCGCGGGCCACGTGTGCACCATCGGCTCGATCAGCGGCCGCGGCGCGTTCGTCGGCGGCTCGTGCTACGCGGGGACGAAGGCGTTCGTGACGGCGTGGGCGGAGTCGCTGATGCTCGAGGTGCGCGAGCACGGTGTGAAGGTGTCCGTGGTGGCGCCGGGTGGCGTGGCGACGGAGTTCGGCGGCAAGGCGCGCACGGAGAAGGATGCGTGGAAGCTGTCGGCGGCGGATGTCGCGGATGCCGTCGCGTATGCGGTGAGCACGCCGCCGGGGGTTCTCGTGCATCGCATCGAGGTGCGCACGTTGCACGCGCCGCCGGCGAGTCGCTGACCGGTCCGCTTGCGAACGGTCACGCAGCGGCCGAGTCCGCCGAGCGCGACGTGAATTGGACGAAATGAGCTAAACATCTGGCCGCTCAAGCGTTTAGGTCCCATATTGGCGCCCGTGACCAGGATCACACCGCTCCCCAGCGATCGCCTGCGTGTCCAGCCCGAGACGACCGAGTCCGGGCTGCGCGAGCTCATCGCCATCCGCGAGATCGTCCACGCCTTCCTCACGGCAGACCAGCCGGAGGAAGTCTTCCAGTTCGCGCTCGACCGCGTGAGCCCGCTCGTCGGCGCCTCGTTCGCCTGCGTGTACCTCATCGACGGCGCATCGGAGCTGATGCGGCTGGCCGCCGTCCACAATTGGCCGGAACGTTTCACGCCGTTTCTCGGCGAGATGCGCGTGCGGCTCGGCTTCGGGCCCAGCGGCGAGGCGGCCGCGGAGCGTCGCGTCATCGAGGTCCCCGACGTGATGTCGGACTCCTCGCTCGAGGACTGGGCCGAGGTGGCCAGCGAGCTCGGGTTTCGTGCCATCGTCGCGCTGCCACTGCAGACGGGCGAAGGCGTGCTCGGCGCCGTGGCGTTCTACTTCGAGCGCGCGGGCACGATCAGCTCGGAAACGCGCAGCCTGCTGCGCATGGTAGCGGACCAGATGGCCGCCACGGCGCAGAAGGCGCGGCTCATCGACGACCTCCGCCGTGCGAATGCGGCGCTCGTGGAGTCGAACGCGGAGCTGGAGCGCCAGTATGCGGCGCTGCTCGACGCGCGACGCGTGAAGGACGAGTTCCTCGCCAACATCTCGCACGAGCTGCGCACTCCCCTCACCGCCGTGATGGGCTACCTCTCGCTGATGGAGGAAGGGCTGGCCGGTCCCGTGACGCCGGAGCAGCGCCGCCACCTCGCGCAGGTGAAGACGTCGAGCCACCAGCTGCTGGAACTCATCGGCGACCTGCTCGAGCTCACCACGCTCAAGCGCGGCGCGCTCGAGACTGCCACCACTGCGTTCGACATCCGCGACCCGCTGCATGATGCGATCTCCGCCACGCGCGGCCGCGCGGACGGCGTGGCGCTTCGCGTGACCGAGCCCGACGTGCCCGTGATGATGGTGAGCGACCAGCGGATGATCGCGAAGCTCCTCATGGCGCTGCTGAGCAACGCGTACAAGTTCACGGCGTCGGGCGAGATCCGGGCCTCGGTGGCCACGCGCAACGGTCAGGTCGTGTATCGCGTAACGGACACGGGAATCGGAATTCCCGAAGCGATGCAGCAGCAGGTGTTCGAGGAGTTCCGTCAGGTGGACGGGTCGACGACGCGGCGGTATGGCGGATCGGGACTCGGCCTTTCCCTGGCGCAGCGGCTGGCGCACGTGCTGGGTGGCGAGATCTACCTGGACTCGACGCTGGGCGAAGGGTCGACGTTCCGCGTCGAGTTGCCTCTGGGCAGGAACGGGCAGGGCGAGAGCAGGGACTGAGCGGATCGTTCGCTTCGCTGGCCAAGCAGATCCTTCGCTTCGCTCAGGATGACAAGGGGGTGGCTTCGCCCTCTCGCCCTCTCGTCCCGCTCCTGATTATCCTTCTGTCATCCTGAGCGCAGCGAAGGATCTGCTCTCGACAACGTTTCCCCTGCGCCTGTTGTCCAACCGGCCCAGAGCCTCGCGTCCCCTGTACCGCCTTGTCATGAACCCGTCCCAGAGCACCCTCCAGGAGTTCCGGACCACGCTCGCGCCCAGCGAAGTGCTGCAGCGTGCGAAGGCGTTCTTCTCGCGCCGCAACAGCCTCTACGCCGCGTTCCTCGAGCAGGAGGACGCCACGCACGTGACGTTCCGCGGCCAGGGCGGCGAGGAGATCGCGCTCGCGGCCATCGTGCGGGACGGCGCGACGCTCGTGACCGGGTCGTCGTACTTGTTCGACATGCAGGTCGCGCGCTTCTTCACCACGCTGCCGCAAGTCGAGACCATCGCGTTGACGTCCGGCGCCGCGCCGAAGCAGGTCACGGCATGACGGCGCCCTTCGTCACGCAGCTGCGCGCGCGCGGGCGGGCGATCGAGCTGGCGCCCGAAGGCGTGGGTTCCATCACGGTGCGCGTGGAGATGCCCGAGGTGTGGGACACGGTGAAGATCGTCGTCGCGCCGTCCGAGCCGGTGACGGTCCTGAAGGCGGCGGCCCTCGAGGCACTGTACCCGGTGGGCGAGGACGCCGAGCACTTCGTGCTCAAGTATCGCGGCTGGGAAGTGCTCGACGAGCTCGCAACCATCGCCGAAACCGGCGCGACCGACGGCTCGATCTTCCTGCTCACGCACCGTCGCCGGCGCGCCGTCCGCTGAACGCGTCCACCGCGGCACCCGCCACCGGTCGCGCCACGGAGGCCACGTCGCCGGCCGCGCTGCGCGACGCGCTCGAGCGCCTGCGCCGCGAAGTGCAGAAGCGCATCGTGGGGCAGGAGGCGGCGCTCGACGAGATCCTCATGGCGCTCGCGGCCGGCGGCCATGCGCTGCTCGTCGGCGTGCCGGGCCTCGCGAAAACCCTGATGATCCGGTCGATCGCCGAGGCGCTGGCGCTCGACTTCCGGCGCATCCAGTTCACGCCGGACCTGGTGCCGAGCGACATCACGGGCAGCGAGATCCTCGAGGAGGATCATGCGACGGGACAGCGCAGCTTCCGCTTCGTGCGCGGGCCGATCTTCGCCAACATCGTGCTGGCCGACGAGATCAATCGCGCGCCACCGCGCACGCAAGCCGCACTGCTCGAGGCGATGCAGGAGCACCGCGTCACCGCCGCCGGCGAGTCGCTCCGGCTGCCCGAGCCGTTCTTCGTGCTCGCCACGCAGAACCCCATCGAGCAGGAAGGCACGTATCCACTGCCCGAGGCGCAGCTGGACCGCTTCCTCTTCGACGTACGCGTGGGCTACCCGAGCGCCGACGACGAAGTCTCGATCCTCCGTGCGACGACCGGCGCCGCACAGGAAGCGCTCGCCCCGGTGCTCGGCGCCGAGGAGGCCGTGGCGCTCCAGAAGGCGGTGCGCAACGTGGCGGCCTCCGAGCCCGCGCTGCGGTATGCGTCGTCGCTCGCACGCGCCACGCGTCCCGATGATGTGACGGCCACCGCACTGGTAAAGCGCGCCGTGCGCTGGGGCGCCGGCCCGCGCGCAGGCCAGGCGCTCATCCTCGGCGCCAAGGCGAATGCGTTTCTCGCCGGCCGCGCGACTGTGGCTCCCGAGGACATCGTGCGCGTCGCGCTGCCCGTACTGCGCCATCGCGTGCTCGCGAGTTTCGCGGCCGAGGCAGAAGGACTGACGCCCGAGCATGTCATCGCCGACGTGCTCGAGCGCGTGACCCCGCCGCAGAGCGGGCTGGCGTTCTAGGTGTCCGCGGGCCCGTACGGCGCGCTCCTCGACGCCGTCCGCGGCGTGCGCTGGCCGGCGGCGCGACGCGTGACGGGCGCTACGCTCGGTGCGCATCCCTCGCAGCTTCGTGGTAACTCGTCGGAGTTCAGCGAGTTCCGTCCGTACCGGCCGGGTGACGATCCACGTCGCGTGGACTGGCGCCTGCTCGCGCGAAGCGATCGCGCGTACGTGCGCCTCACCACCGATCGCGCGACGTTCCGCACGAGCATGATCGTGGATGCGTCGGCGTCGATGGCGTTCCCAGAGCCGGCCTTCGACAAGTGGCGGCTCGCGCGCGAGGTCGCCGTGGGACTGGGCGCCGTGGCGCATTCGGAAGCGGACCCCGTGGGGCTGGCCATCGCGGGGCCGGAGGCGGTGGTGCTCGCGCCGCGCGCGCGACGCAGCGTACTGCTCGAGATGATACGTGCGCTCGATGCGACGACGCCGGCGGGTTCCGTCGCGATCGCTCCGCTCGTCGCCAGCGCTCGCGCGGCACGCGTCGTCGTCATCACCGACCTCCTCGGCGACGCGAGCGAACTGCTGGCGGCCGCGGCGCTGCGCGTGGCGTCGAAGGACGAGGTGATCATCGTGCACATCGTCGCCGGCGAGGAGCTTGATCCGCCGGGCGATGCACTGCTCGCCGTGGATCCCGAACAGCCGACGCTGCGCCGGATTCTCGATGGCGAGATGCGGGCGCGGTATCGCGACGCCTTCACGCGCTGGCTCGACGAGATGGGCGCCGCGACGCGCGCAGCCGGTGTGCGCTACGTGCGCGCAGGCACCGATGAGCCGGCGCCCCATGTCGTGCGGCGCATCGCCGGCGAAACGGCGCGTCGGGGCGCATGACCTTCCTCGCGCCGTGGGCGCTCGCGGTGGGCGCGCTCTCCGCGGTGGGCGCGCTGGTGCTGCACCTGGTGGCGCGGCAACGGCCCGCGGCGTTCGTGCTTCCCACGACGCGCTTCATTCCCGATCAGCGCACGCTCGTGAGCCGCGTCGCGACGCGGCCGCGCGACCTGCTGCTCCTCGCGCTCCGCATGTTGCTGCTGCTCGCCGCCGGCGCGGCGTTCGCGCGACCGGTGCTCACGCCGGCGCGCGGTGCCATCGCGCACGTCGTCCTGCTGGACCGGTCGCGCGCAGTGGCGAATGCGGCGGCGGCGCGCGCGCGAGCCCTCGTGGGAAGCGGGTCGCCGGTGGTGATTATCGCATTCGACAGCATGCCGACGACGCTGGCGCCTGCCGCGTGGGATTCCGTGACCGCCAGTCCGCGCACAGGTGCGCCAGGCTCGCTCTCGGCCGCATTGGTTGCAGCGCGCCGGGCAGGTGCCGCGCTCGCGCAGCGGGCGGACTCGGTGCAGCTGCACCTCGTGTCTCCCGTGGCGGCCAGCGAGCTCGATGCGGCGACGGCGCGCGCGCGCGCGGCGTGGCCCGGTGCCATCCAGGTCGAGCGCGTCGCGATGCGCACGGACAGCACGACGTCCTGGCGCCTCGAGCAGGCGTTGCCCGCGAGTGATCCGCTCGCTCCGTCGCTGCCAGCGCCGGAAACAGCCTTGTCGCAGCGTACCGTGAGGCTGGTGAGGACGTTCCCGTCGGCCGCGGACAGCGCGGTCGCGCGCGCCGGAGGGACGATTGTGCGGTGGGACACTGCGTCCACGGCGCGCGTCGCCGCTGAAGGACTCGCCCTCGGCGACGACGTCGTCGTGGCGGCACTCGGCCGCGCGAGCTTGCCCCCGGCCGGTCGCGTCCTCGCCCGATGGGCGGACGCGACGCCGGCAGCAGTGGAGCAACGCGTCGGCACGGGTTGCCTGCGCGACGTTGGCGTGCGGATGCCAGGTGCGGGGGACCTCGCCCTGCATCCGCCCTTCCAGCGCATCGTGCGTGGGCTGCTCGCGCCGTGCGGGATGGTGTCGCCGGAAGTCGCAGCGAGCGACGCAGACGTCGCGATGATTGCGGGCGCAACGCATGCCGTCGCCGCGGGGGACGTCCTGCGCGCCGGAGTCGCACAGCCGTCTCCGCTGGCGCCGTGGCTGCTGGCGCTCGCCATCGCGCTCGCGGTGGCCGAGCTGGCGGTGCGTGGCTCGGCGCGGGAGGAGGCATGACAGCGCACGCGCGGCTGCTCGAGCTCCGGCGCAACCTCCTGGTGGTGCTGTCGGTACGTGCACTGTGCGTCGGCATCGCGGTCGCAGGCGCCGCGTACGTCATCGTGCGCGCGCTCGGGCTGCCGGCGGCGAGCGTCGTGGTCGTGGTGCTCGCAGGCGCGGGGGCTGCAGCGCTGGTGGCTCGGCGAGCCGGCGCATTGCGCTCGCTGCCGCGCGTGGCGCTGTGGGTGGAAGAGCGGACGCCATCGCTCCGATACTCGCTCGTCACGATTGCCGAGGGCGCGAGCTCGCCCGCGCTCGAGGCGCAGGCAGTAGGTGTGCCGTGGTGGAGCGATACGCGGCGCGCCATGCTGCGCTCGCTGCTCGTGCCCTTCGTCGTCGCTGTGGCAGCCGTGATGCTGGTGCTGTGGCTGCCGTCCGTGCTGCAGCGTGGCGCCAAGGCCGGTGCGTCAAACGCCGCGCGGACGGCTCGCGCGGCGAGCGTGGTGGACTTGCTTGCGCGCGTGCACGTGGCCGTGGCGCCGCCCGCGTACTCCGGGCGGCCCGCATCGCGCCTCGACGATCCCACGAGCGTGGAGGCGCTCGTCGGCAGTGCGATCACCGTGAGCGGCAGTGGGGAGGCGTCGCGCCTCACGGCGTCGGCCGATTCCGCGCCGCGCAGTGTCGCGCAGCGCGGCGACGGCTGGAGCGTGGGCCTGGTGATGCCGTCGCGGCCGGCCATCGTGCGCCTGCACTCCACGGCGGGTCGCGACCGACTCATCGTGCTTGCACCGGTGGCGGATGGGGCGCCCGTGGTGACGTTGCTGCTGCCCGCGCACGACACCATCGTGCGTCGCGCGGCGGGCGTGCTCACGCTGCGCGCCCAACTCCGCGACGACATCGGGCTACGCGACGCGGAGTTCGACCTCGTGGTGAGCTCCGGCTCCGGCGAGAACTTCACTTTCCGCTCGTCCACGCTGGCGCACGTGTCGCTCGCCGGCCGCGCTGACGGCATGCTCGAGGCCCGCCTCTCGCTCGATGCCCTCGCGCTCAAGCCCGGCGACATCCTCCAGCTGCGCGCCGTGGCCCGCGACGGCAACACCGTCTCGGGCGCCGGCGTCGGTAGCTCGGAGACGCGATCGTTGCGCGTCGCGCGCGCCGACGAGTACGACTCCGTGTCCGTGGACGCCGCGCCGCCGCCGGAAGCGGAGGGACAGATCCTCAGCCAGCGCATGCTGATCGATCTCACCGAGGCGCTCGTGAAACGGCAGCGGTCGCTCACGCGTGCGACACTCGTGCAGGAGTCGCAGCGCATCGCCGACGACCAGCGGAAGCTCCGCAAACGCGTGGGTGACGTCGTGTTCCAGCGCCTCGGTGCCGACCCGCTCACGGAAGAAGGCTCCGACGCGCCCGAGCCGGGCAAGCTCACGCCGGAGGAGGTGCTGAAGCGCGCGGACGCCGTCACGGGCAAGGACGCCGCGAGCGTGATGGACGTGGAGGGCGACGAGACGCCGATCCTCGCGATCAACAAGCCGCTGCTCGAAGCGTTCAACGCGATGTGGGACGCGGGTCGCGCGCTCGAGGTGGGCGAGCCGGCGAAGGCGCTTCCGCCAATGCGCATCGCGCTCGCCGCCATCCAGAAGGCGCGCCAGGCGGAACGCATCTACCTGCGCGGGCGGCCGAGCACGGAGATCGTGGACGTGGCCAAGGCGCGGCTGGCTGGCAAGGACAAGGGCGTCACGTCAACGCGCGAAGTGCGCACCGTGGTCGATCCGATCGTGCGCCGGCGAAGCGCCACGTTCGAGCGTGTCACGGCGCTCATCGCCCGCAACCCGGACGCCGCGGCGGACTCGCTGCTGCTCATGCGTGTGGACGCGCTCAGCGATGCGCCTCAACTGGCGGCCGCGCTCGATGACGCCGCCCAGGCGCTGCGGCGGCGCGACCAGGCGGCCATTCCCCGCATGTGGACGCGCGTGCGCCGCGCGCTCGGTGGTGCGCCGGAGCAGCGCGCGAGCGTCACGCCGTGGCTCGGCACACCATGAGCGAGTTCGTCTTCGCCACCGCGCAGTACGAGTCGGGAGACTGGGACAGCGCGCCGCTCGTGCCCGCGAACATCATCGACACCATCGCGCGCTACACCTCCATCGCGGTCGCGCCGTCGGGGGTGATCGTGCCGCTCGCGTCGCCGTCGCTGTTCCGGTATCCGCTCGTCTACATGACCGGGCACCTGCCGGTGCGGTTCAGCAGCGCGGAGCGCACCAACCTCCAGCGCTTCGCGGAGCGCGGCGGCATGCTCTTCGTGGACGACCACAATCACGACATCGATGGCGTGTTCCACAAGACGGCGACGGACGAGCTCACGCGCACCTACGGCGCATTGAAGCCGCTGCCGAAGACACATCCGCTCTACCGCGCCTTCTTCGTGTACGACGACGGGCCGCCCACGACGAGCCACGAGCTGAACGGCTGGGGCGACAACCTCGTGCACAAGACGCTCTCCGGCGTGGAGCGCGAGGGACGGCTCGTTCTGCTCTACAGCAGCAAGGATTACAGCTCCGAGTGGAACTACCACCCGGAGAACAAGCGCTTCCTCTCGGTGGACAATACGAAGTTCGCCGTGAACATCGTGACATATGCCCTCACGCGCTGAGCGCCGGCGCACGGCCGAGTGGGCGTTGCGCGCGGTGCTGCTCGCCGCGCTCGGCGTCGCGCTCTGGCGCAGCCTCCGGCCGGCGGACGAGGCAGGCTCGGTGCGCGCGATTTCGGCGTCGGCGCTGCCGCGCGAGCTCGACGCGCTCGTCGCCACGCCGTCCGTGCGCGCGACGAACGTGCTCATCGACGCGATGCCGTCCGCGGCGGAGCGCGACCTGCTCGTCGCCCTGCGGCGCGCAGGAGTGACGGTGCAGTGGCACGGCACGCCGCCGGCACTCGCCCTCGAAGCTGTGCGTGTGCGCGAGCCAGATGAACGCGTCCGCGTGCTCGTGGCACCCGTCGCTGCAACGCTCGCACTCGTGGATTCGGCGGGAGTGCTGGACAGCGTGCGTACGCACGACGGCGCGACGGTGGAAGCGGCGGGTGTGGTGGGCGCCGTCCGCGCGGAGCAGGGGCGCTTCTCCGCTCGCGCCACTGCAGGCGCAGGACAGCCGCGACGCGCGGTGCTCGTGCTCGGGAGCGCCGACTGGGAGAGCAAGTTCGTGGCAGCCGCACTCGGGGAAGCCGGTTGGACCGTGCGCTCGCGCATTCCGCTCGCGCCGGGCGTCGCGGTGCGCGACGACGCGCTCCTGCCCATCGACACGTCCCGATACGATGCCGTGGTGGCCCTCGATTCGTCGGCGGCCGACCTGCTACCCGCCATCGTGCGGTTCGTGGCGCAGGGTGGCGGACTCGTTGCAGGCGGCTCCGCGCTCGCGCTCGCGCCCCTGGCCGCGCTCGCGCCGGCGCGCGCCGGCGACCGCATGCCGGGCCGCATCCTCCTCGCCGACGATTCCGTCACGCCGCGCGACCTGCCGCTGCGCCCCTTTGCGTCCCTCCGCGCCGACGCGGTGACGCTTGGCCGCGAGCGCGCCGGTCCGTCGCTCGTGGCGCGACGCGCAGGACTCGGCCGCGTGCTCGGCGTGGGCTACGACGACAGCTGGCGCTGGCGCATGCTTGGCGGCGAGAGCGGGCTGGCCGCGCATCGCCGGTGGTGGTCGGCGGCAGTGGGATCCGTCGCACCGGAACGCACTGGCGATTCACGAAGCACTGGCGACGCTGCCCCGCTCGCGTCGCTCGTGTCCGCGCTCGGGCCGCCGTCCGCGCCCGCGCCCGGCAGCGGACCGGTAACGCGCGACATCCTGCCGGTGCTCCTCCTGCTGCTCATCGCGGGCGCCCTGCTTGCCGAGACCGCGTCGCGTCGCTTTCGTGGGGAACGATGAACGACGTCGCCTACATCTCCAACGCCGATTGCGGCAGCCACGACACGGGGTGGGGACATCCCGAGCATGTGGGGCGCCTGCGCGCCATTCCGCGCGCCTTGCGCGACGACATGGAGCTCTACCACCGGCTCGATCACCGGGAATCGCGGCACGCCACGGCAGCGGAGCTGTCCATCGTGCACGATCCCGCGTACGTCGCCTCGGTGGAAGCGCTCGTGGAGCGCGGCGGCGGGCGGCTCGACGCGGACACCGTCGCGAGCGTCGGCTCCTGGCTCGCCGGCACGGCCGGCGCGGGCGCCGTGCTCGACGGCCTCGACCTCGCGTTCAGCGCCGGCCCCCGTCGCAGCTTCTGCGCAGTGCGACCGCCGGGCCACCACGCGCTGCGCTCGGGCGCGATGGGCTTCTGCCTCTTCGGCAATGTCGCGCTCGGTGCGCATTACGCGCGCATGGTGCACGGCGCGGAGCGCGTGCTCGTCGTCGACTGGGACGTGCACCATGGCAACGGCACGCAGGCGCTGGTGGAGCAGACCCCGGACATCCACTTCGTATCCATGCACCAGTGGCCGTGGTATCCGGGCACCGGCGCAGCGGCAGATCGCGGGCCGCACGGCAACGTGTGGAACGTGCCGCTCGCGGGTGGCCTGCCGCGCCAGCAGTACGTGGACGCGCTGCTGCGCGCCGTGGACGCGGCCACGGTGGGGTTCACGCCGGACGTCGTCCTGCTCTCCGCCGGCTTCGACTCCATGGCCGGCGACCCGCTCGGCAGCTTCACGCTGGAGTACGACGACTTCGACACACTCACGCGCGAGCTGGTGTCGCGCGCCGAGCAGTGGTGCGGCGGGCGCATCGTGAGTGCGCTCGAGGGCGGGTATGCGCCCGAGCGCCTCGGCGTCGCCTGTGTGCGCCACATGCGTGCCCTTCTCTGACCGACTGTCCGCCGCCTGCGGGGCGGCGTATCTTCAAGCCCAATCGGGCAAGGGGAGCTGACGCGTGGCCTTGAACATGTTCGGCGTGACGGTGAACGACGCGCATATGGCGCAGGTGCACGTGGCCGACACGATGCTCGTGGCCGTGCGCGACCTCGCGGCCGTCTGCGGCCCGGTGGAGTATCGCGCCCTGGACCTCGACGACAGCTCGATCGCGCGGTACACCGAGGTGGTGGGTGCCTACGTGGCGCGCGGCCCGATCCTTCCCGCACCGCCGGGCGTCGTGTTCCGATCACCCGAGCACGTCCAGGGGTGGCTCGAGTTGCACTACAGCGCCCTCACCGAGGCGCTGTCGTTCGTCGAGAACCGCAGCGCCGCGCGCGTGCACATCTCGCGCGCGCCGGGCACGGAAGCGGTCATCGCCGGCGTGGACGTCGATGCTGTCGCGGCGGACGGGCTTCGCGCGCTGCGCCGCGCCGCGGTCGCCACCCTGCCCCTGCGCGCCGAGCGCGCGCCGGGCATGGTGCTCAGCGCGGCGTTCCTCGTGGAGCAGGAACTGTGGCCACAGTTCGTGGTCGCGGTGGAAGAGCAGGCCAAGGCCGGCACCGGCGTGCACTACGACCTCACGGGGCCCTGGCCGCCGTATGATTTCGTGCAGATGCAGCTCGGAGCCTGAGGGTGTTCTGTCCCGACTGCGGTACGTGGAGCCGCGCCCACGCCGCCACCTGTGCACGGTGCAACGCGGCGCTGCCGGCGGTGCCGGGCACGCCCCTCGAGAAGCCGGATGACGAGATCGGCGCGCTCCGGCGCGCCACGGGCAGCCGCTACCGCATCCTCCGCCGGCTCGGTGGCGGGGGAATGGCCACCGTCTATCGCGCCGAGCAGATGCCGCTCGGCCGCGACGTGGTGGTGAAGGTGCTGCATCCGCATCTCGCGCGTGACGCCGAGATGGCCGAACGGTTCCGGCGCGAGGCAGAGGCGGCCGCGCAGCTCGTGCACCCCTTCATCTGCCCGCTCCTCGACTTCGGTCGCTCGGGTGAGACGGTGTACATCGTCATGCCGTACCTGGGTGGCGGCTCGCTCGCGGACCGCGTGCAGAAGGAGCGCGCCGTGGCGCCCGCGGTGATTGCCGCGGCGGCGGCGCAGGTGGCCGTGGGGCTCGACCATGCGCATCGCCGCGGTGTCGTGCATCGCGACGTGAAGCCGGACAACATCCTGTTCGACGAGGACGGCAACGCCTTCATCACCGACTTCGGCATCGCCACGGCGCGCTTTCACGGCCGCCTCACGGCGAGCGGCCGCGCGATGGGCACGCCGCACTACATGAGTCCCGAGCAGGCGATGGGCAAGCTCGTGGACGGACGGAGCGACATCTACGCGCTCGGCGTCGTGATGTACGAGGCGCTCGTCGGCTTCCCGCCGTTCGACGGTGCCGATGCCTTCTCCGTCGGCTACAAGCACGTGCACGAGAAGCCGGTGGACCTCGGCGAGGTGGACTCGCGGCTACCCGAAGGTCTTACGGCCATCGTGATGCGTTGCCTCGAGAAGACGGCCGACGACCGCTATGCCCGCGGCGATGCGCTGGCCGACGCGCTGCTGGCCTTCCTCACCACCTGCGATGACGCGGACACGCCGCGCCGCATCGCGGGCCTCGCCCGACGACCTGTCCCCTCCGAACGCGCATGAATCTCTCGCACGAGATCGTCAGTCTCCGCACGAAGAACCCGTTCGTCATCGCACGCGGTGGCGAGGCCGAGTATCGCGTCGTGCGCATCACCGTCACCGCGCCGGACGGCCAGACCGGCTGGGGCGAGGCGGCGCCGAGCAAGTTCTACGGCGAAACGGCGGACACGGTTGTGAAGGTGCTGCCGCTGCTGGCCGCGGCGATCGCGGATGCGGACGGCTGGTCGCTCGAGGCGATGGAACATGCGCTCGCCCGCGCCATCCGCTTCAACGGCGCTGCCCGTGCGGGCGTGAGCGCGGCGCTCCACGATCTCGTCGGCAAGCGGCTGGGCGTGCCACTGTATCGCCTCTGGGGGCTCGACCCCGCTGCCGCGCCGCCTACGAGCTTCACCATCGGGATCGCGCCGGACGAGCAGACGCTGCGCGCCCGCGTCGCCGAGGCGGCGCAGTATCCGGTGCTGAAGCTGAAGCTCGGTACGTCGTGGGACGAGCGCATCGTGCGCGTGGTGCGTGAGCTCGAGCCGAAGAAGATCCTGCGGGTGGATGCGAACGCGGGATGGACGCCGAAGTCCACGCTGCGCATCGTGCCGCTGCTGCAGGAGCTTGGCGTGGAGTTCGTCGAGCAGCCGTTGCCCCCGGGCGATCTCGAGGGATTGCGCTTCGTGCGCGAGCGGTCGTCGCTGCCCATCGTCGCCGACGAGAGCTGCCTGGTGTCGGGCGACATCCCGAAGCTCGCCGGCGTGGTGGACGGGATCAACATCAAGCTGGCCAAGTGCGGCGGGCTCCGCGAAGCGCTGCGCATGGTGGCGACGGCGCGCGCGCACGACCTGCTCGTGATGGCTGGCTGCATGATCGAGAGCTCGCTCGGCATCACGGCTGCGGCGCACTTCGCGCCGCTGCTCGACTGCGCCGATTTCGACGGTGCCGCGCTCGTGGCGAACGACCCGTACGTGGGCGCGACGATCGATGGCGGCGTGATCCGGGTTCCGGATGCGCCCGGGCTCGGGGTGGTTGACGCCTGATCTCTCTCGACGACATTCCGGCGGCGTTGCTCGTGAGGATCGCGGATTGTGGGCATCCGGACGGAATGCACGTTGGCGGGGTACCGGAGCGGTTTTGTTCGTCAGGGGTGAGGGTTGAGGGTTGAGAGTTCGAACATTACCTCTCGAGACGACCTGACGACGCCCAACGATCTCGGGTCGTTATCATTCACGATCCATGACGCTGATCGACGTCGCCCTCGCGCTGCCACTGTTCCGCACCTTCACCTATCGGGTGCCCGAGGGAACGACGGGGTCCATCTCGCCCGGTAGCCGCGTCGTGGTGCCGTTCCGCAACCGGAACGAGATGGGCATCGTGGTCGGCGTGGCCGAGCCGCGAGAGGGCATGAAGGTGAAGGACGTCGTCAGCGCGCCGGACGAAGCGCCGGTGATGGACGCGCCAATGCTCGCTCTCTGCCGCTGGATCGCCGACTACTACGTCGTGCCCCTCGGCGTCGCGCTCCGCACGGCACTGCCCGCCGCCCTCACCGGCGCCGAAATGCCCGTACCATCGCGCAAGACGCGCCGCGTGGTGGAGATCACCACGGAACTGTCGTCGCTGCTCCAGCGCGACGCGATGTTCGCGCGCGCGCCGCAGCAACGTGCGCTCTATGAGCTCGTCGAGGCGCTCGGCGGCCGCGCGCCCGTGGAACTGCTCAACGAGCAGCTCGACTTCTCCCCGTCGGTGCTGAAGGGGCTCGTCACGCGCCAGCTCGTCGTGATCGGCTACGAGACCGTCGCGCGCGATCCGTTCCTCGCGCGGGCGCGGCGCGCACCCGACACGCACGTGCCCACCGAGCCGCAGCGCGTCGCGCTCGAACGGCTCGGCCAGGCGACGCCGGGCAGCGTCGCGCTCCTGCACGGCATCACCGGCAGCGGCAAGACGCTCGTGTACCTCGAGCTGCTGCGACGTGTGGTGCTCGAGGAAGGGAAGACGGCCATCGTGCTCGTGCCCGAGATCGCCCTCACGCCGCAGACGGTTGACCGTTTTCGCGCCGTGTTCGGCGACAGCATCGCCGTGCTGCACAGCGCCCTCTCCGACGGCGAGCGCTACGACGCGTGGCTCGCGCTCCGCCGCGGCGAGAAGCGCATCGCGGTCGGCGCACGCTCCGCCATCTTCGCCCCGCTGCGCGACCTCGGCGCCATCATCGTGGACGAGGAGCACGAGTCGAGCTACAAGCAGGGCGAGGCGCCGCGCTACCACGCCCGCGAAGTGGCGATCGTGCGCGCGCGTGCCGAGGGCGCCGTCGTCGTCCTTGGCAGTGCGACGCCGAGCCTGGAGAGCTGGGTCAATGCCGCGTCGGGGAAGTACGAGCTGCTCACGCTTCCCGACCGCGCTGGCGGCGCGAGGCTGCCGCACGTGCACGTGGTGGACCTCCGTGCCGACCGTCCGAAGCCCCAGCCCACCGACGCCCCTGCGGCCGATGCCGCATTCGCGCAGGCGGTGAGCAAGCCGCTCGAAGCGGCGCTCCAGGTGCGACTCGAGCGGGGCGAGCAGAGCATTCTGCTCCTCAACCGCCGTGGCTACGCCGCATTCGTGCAGTGCGGCACCTGCGGCGACGTCGCCGTGTGTCCCAACTGCAGCATCAGCCTCACCTATCATCGCACGCCGGAACGGCTGGTGTGCCACTACTGCCTGCACGACGAGCCACTCCACGTCACCTGCCCGCGCTGCGCAGGCACGCGGCTGCGCCAGCGCGGACTCGGCACGCAGCAGGTGGAGCGCATGCTTGGCGAGCGCTACCCCAGCGCGCGCATCGCCCGCATGGACGTAGACACCACGAGCGGCAAGTGGGCGCACACCGAGATCCTCGACCGTGTAGGCGCCGGCGAGGTGGACATCCTGCTCGGCACGCAGATGATCGCCAAGGGGCTCGACTTTCCCAACGTCACCCTCGTGGGCGTCATCGACGCCGACGTCGGCATCAACCTGCCCGACTTCCGCGCGAGCGAGCGCTGTTTCCAGCTGTTGAGCCAGGTCGCCGGCCGCGCCGGCCGGGGACCGAAGGGCGGGGAAGTGTTCATCCAGACCCGCACGCCCACGCACCACGCCGTGAAGTGCGCCGTCACCCACGACTATCACCGCTTCGTGGCGGAGGAGCTCGAGGGACGGCGCCATCCGGCGTATCCGCCGTACGTGCGCATCGCCAACATCGTCCTGAGCGGTACCAACGAAGAGGCCACCGCGCGCCTCGCCACGAGTACGGCCGCCTGGCTCCACAAGCTGCTCGCGGCGCGGCCCTCTCCGGGGCTCACCGTCATCGGGCCGGCGCCCTGTCCCGTGGAACGCGTGAAGAACCGCTGGCGCTGGCACGTCCTCGTGAAGGCGGACCGTCCGCAGGACCTCGGCCGTGTGGGGCGGTACCTCGTGGAGCGATTCGAGGTGCCGAAACAGTTCGGGCTCCGGCTGACGCTGGACCGGGATCCGGTGGCGCTGCTCTGACGCGTCGCGGCGTCGGCTTGTTTGGCTGCATGCCGCCCGTGATCTTTCAGGCGTGACTTCCTTCCCGCAGCCAGACTTCGCCCGCGCGCCGTTCAGCGGCTTTCCCGATGCCCGGTTCGTGCCCGCCCCGGCCGACGGCGTCCTCCCCGACGGCTTCTTCTCCACGACCAACCTGCCCACATACGTGCGCGTGGACGGCCGGTGGCGCATGCCGCGCGAGCCGCGCATGGACTCGGTGCTCGTGCTCGATGCCGAAGGCACCTTGTGGGTACGCGAAGGCCGGCGCGCGCGACACGGCGACCGCGTGGCCGTGGGCGAGGCCGAAGACGGCAGCCAGGGCATCTACGTCGACGTCGCGGGTTTCCTCGGCGAGAGCGAGGACGGCGAGTTCAAGTTCATGGCGAGCGAGGTCTCGCGCGAGAAGCCCATCGACTACGCGCTCATGGCCCGCATCCTGGTGGACGAGCGCGATCGCGGCGGCTATCCGGTGTGGGTCACGGGGCCGGCGCTCGTGCACTCGCGCGCGCGCAGCGACATGGTGTGGTTCATCCGCAACGGCTTCGTGCGCGCGCTGCTCGCCGGGAACGCCGTGGCCGTGCACGACATCGAGGCCGCGATCTTCGGCACGACGCTCGGCATGACGGGGCAGGGCGAGAACACCACGGGTGGCCATGGGCTGCACATGCGTGCCATCAACAAGGTGCGCGCGGCGGGCTCCATCCGCGCGGCGGTGGAGAACGGCACGGTGACGAGCGGCATCATGCACGCGTGCGTGACGAAGGGTATTCCCTTCGTTCTCACCGGCTCCATCCGCGACGACGGCCCGCTGCCCGACGTCATCACCGATTCGCTCGCCGCGCAGGATGCCATGCGTGCGCACGCCATCAAGGCGACGATGGCGATCCTCATCGCCACGGCGCTGCATGCCATCGCCACGGGCAACATGCTGCCCGCCTTCGTCACGGAGGCCGACGGGTCGCTGCGCGAGCTGTCGACGATCTGCGTGGATTCCCTGGAGTTCGTCGTGGCCAAGCTGAAGGATCGCGGGACCCATCAGGCGTTCGGCGTCGTCACCAACGCGCAGGACTTCATGCACATCCTCCGCCTGTACGTCGAACGCGAGCTCGACCAGCGCGGCACGCCGGTGACGGCGTGAACGAGGAGACGCGCTCGCGCTTCCTCGCCGCCATCGCGAAGCAGGTCCCCGCCGACCGCGTGATCGAGGTGCATCTCTTCGGCGCCATCCGGCAGGGCGGCATGGAGAGCGGTGTGGCCGTGATCGCGCTCGAGCGCGCATCGGACTCCGCTTGTCATCCTGAGCGCAGCGAAGGATCTGCTTCTGCTGAAGCCGCCAGCGCGTCGGAAAATGAAGAGGACGACGACGCCTCGGTGGACGACTCTACCGCCCCCGCCTCGCGTTACACCGTCTACAGCGCGCGGTACCGCTACACGCTCAAGGGGCTCGACCGCGGCAAGTGGGAAGTATCCGTCACCGAGGAAGCGGATGCGCCGCTCCTCACCGTGGACGCCGTCGTGCGCGGCGTGCAGCGCCGCTCGGGCGACGCGGACGAGGTCGTGCGCCTCTCGGGTGACGAGTTCCGCGCGGCGCTGCCTACGGCACAACCCGTCGCCTGAGCACCACCCGACCGGTGATGCCCGCGTAAGAGCCCACCAGCGAGTCGGCCACCTGCGTCCCCACGAAGGTGGCCAGGTGCTGGTGCGCATCCTGGTTCACCAGCAGGCTGAGCTCGATGCGCGTGCCGTCGCGCGTGCCGGCGATGCCGTCCCGGATGGAGAGGCGCCGGTTGCGCGAATACCAGCCGCTCAACGAGGCGTGCGTCGCGCCCGGAGTCTCGACGTAGAGGCGCATCACATCGATGAACGGCACGGCCTGCAAAGGCCCCTGCACGATCTCGTACTCTCCCTCGATCGACGGATCCACCGGCCCCTGCGTGACGTCGACCGCCCTCGAGCGCAGGAGCGCCACCGAGCCGAAGATCCCGATGCCCCCCTGGAGCCGGTTGATGATGCCGGAGCCCGTGAAGGGATCGTTCCGCGAGCGGTAGTAGTCGAAGTAGTTGGTGTCCACGGCGAATACCGTGTAGGCCTGCTCGAAGCCCGGGATGAACAACCGCTGGAGGTCCGACGCGAACACGTTCCGGATGTCGCCCGTCAGCATGACGTGCGTCGAGTCCGTGAAGAGGACGAACGCGCCGAATGGCGAGTCCACGCGCAACCCGTAGGCGCGGGCGAGCGGCACCGCCGGCCATGTCACGGTGAGCGTGTCACGGTCGCGGTGAAACGAGAGTTCCGACAGAAAGAGTGGCGGTTCCGTCGTCCGTGGCACGACGGTGCTGCCCGTGACGATGCCACCGTCGGATGCACGAACCGTGAGGAAATAACGTGCGCCCGGATGCGCCGGCATCGAGACCACGTAGCGGCCGGCACCAAACTGCGGCGGAAGACCGGGATAGGCGACTTCCGTCGCCGTGAACGCGCCATTGGGACCGGCAATGGTGACGACAGCGCGCGTCACCGGCACGCCGCCCCCGGTGTTGATGGGATCCAGCGGGTCGAAGTGCCGCCTGTCGTCGATCAGGACGGTGCCGGAGAGCGTGCGCTCGACAAGTACTTCCTGTTCCAGCCTGCCCGGGTCGAGTACGGAATGCACCACGAGCTGCGCCGGCGGCACGCCGATCGCGCGCTGGTCGAACGTGCAGGCCCCGAACAGCAGGGGCACGAGCGTGCACGCCATCCGCACCGAGCGACGCATCAGAACGTCACCGTGAGGCCGAGGCTCGGCAGGAAGGGAAACTGCGAGGACGACTTCCGCGTCGGTGGGTTCGTGGTGTAGTCGAACGTGTAGATGAACACGTTGTGCGCATTGTACGCGTTCACGATGCTGAGGTACGGCAGCAGCTGCATGCCGCGCCACTCGCTCCGTCGCGAGACACCCAAGTCCAGGCGCTGGAACAACGGATACCGCTCGCCGTTGCGCAGTCCGCCCACCGGCTCGATCTCGGAGCGCGCCGGATCGTCGAAGGTGTGCGACAGCGGATCGTACGTGCGCCGGACGAGCTGCCCCACGATGTCGGTGTACGGAGTGCCGCTCGCCACGCCGAAACGCGCGGATACGGTATAGCGCCCGCCGGTGTTCCACGTGCCCACCACGTTGAGGTCGTGGCGGCGGTCGTGACTCGGCCAGTAGGCGACGCTGTCGTGCGTTCGCGCGCTTACGCCGTAGGTGTAGGCGAGCCATCCGCCGAAGGGCCCGACGTCCAGTTGCCGGAGCAGCACGTCCACGCCATACGACACGCCGCGCGACTCCGTGAACTCGTCGCCGCGCACGGCGGGATCGTCCGCGGGGTTCTGTTCCAGCAGGTGGTCGTACTGCTTCACCCATCCCTCCACGCGCGCGAACCGCAGGGGACTCAGCCACCGCTCGAGACCGAGCACGTAGTGGCGCGCCGTGGACACCGGCACGTACGCATCGCTCGCGACCCAGAAATCGAACACGCGCACCGGGATGTCCTCGCGATTGAGCGAATGCAGCCACTGCGCGTACTGTCCCACGGCCGCCGTGACCGCGAAGTCCGGCGTCACGAAGTACTTCGCGGACACCCGCGGCTCGAGCGCGGTGAAGGGCCGGCCCGTGAGGTGCTCCAGGCGCAGCCCCGCCTCCGCAATGAGCCGCGACGTCGGCTTCCACTGCTCCTGGTAGAACACCGCGCCAGCGGTGGGTCGCTGCGCCAGCGAGAACAGCGTGCCCGCAGCCGCGCTCGACGCCACGTCGTAGGCGATGTTGTAGCTCGACAGCTCGTAGCCCATGCGCCGCTCGTGCGAGCCGCGATGCCACGTGAGGCCGCCTGCCGCGCGCAACTCGCGCACGCTGTTGGTGAGCGTGAAGGAACCCGCGCCCAGGTCGAGCTGTGTGGCGAACCGGGTGAACGAGAGATGCTGCGCAGCGGCCACGCTGTCCGCCGTGCCGAGCAGCGGAAGGTGAACGCCGTCGCGCCACGTATCGCGCAGCGTGGCGCCCACCACCTGGTTGGCCCAGTCGAAGCCGAACGTGCCACCGCCAGCGCCTGCCGTAGCCGAGTCGCCGAAGGTGGCGAAGTCGCCGTTGAGGATGTCGGCGCCCGTGTACGCGCTCACCTCGAGCCGCAGGTCACCCGCGCCGAGCGCGCGCACGCCGTGAAATTGTGCATCGGAGAAATGATACGGAAAGCTCTTGTCACTGAGCGCCGACACGAGCTTGTCGGCGTACGTGCGTCGTCCCGACAGCGTCCAGCCGGAGCGGCCGTCACGGCTCGCGCTGCCGAGCGTGAGGCTCGACGAGATGAGCGAGAGCGTGGCCGTCCCGTGCAGGCCCGTCCGCGCCGGCTCCGCCGACGTCACGTCGAGCACGCTCGACAGCCGGCTGCCATGCGCCGCGCCGAAGCCGCCGGTGAGCAGGTCGATCGAGCCCACCGTCTCGTCGAGGAAGGTGCTGAACAGCCCGCCCAGGTGGAACGGATTGTAGATCGGGTAGCCGTCGAGCAGGATGAGGTTCTGGTCCGACTCGCCACCGCGCACGTTGTAGCCCGACGAGAAGTCGTTGCGCGCATTGACCCCCGGCAGCAGTTGCACTACGCGCAGGATGTCGGGCTCGCCGAACGACGGGACGTTCTTCGCGTTGTTCGCCGTGAGCGAGATGGCGCCGATGCTGGGGCGCGACTCGAACCGCTCGCGTTCGGGCGACCGCGCCAGCGCCCGCACGGCACCGAGCGTCACCGCCGCGTCGGCGACGAGGAGGGTCACCGTGGTGGTGACGCCATCGAGCACGGAAACGGTGCGCTCCACGCCCCGTGTCCCGATCTGGCGCGTGCGCAGTGTGTACGTGCCAACGGGAACATCCGCCAGCAGGAAGCGGCCGGCGTCGTCCGTCATGTCGCCGCGCGGGGTGCCGTCGAGCGTGACGGCCACGCTGGGCCTCGGGGCGCGCGACGCGCTGTCGAGCACCGTGCCCGCGATGCGCCCGCGCGGGGCGACGACCTGCGCCCGTGCTGTCGCGACGTGTGCGAGCGCCAGGAAGGCGAGCGAGACGAGCGTACGGGCGGGGAACGTGGCGCGACGATACATTTCGCTGTGTCGGAACGTGGCACGGCGGCGCCGCACGGAGAAGATACTGTCCGGACCACCTGCCGCGCGAAGCAGCCCATGGCTGCGCCCGCACCGACGTCGCGCACGACCCGCACCTCTCAACCGCACCGTGGCCGAACCCGCCTCCCTCGGACTCGCGCTCGCCTTCAGCGCCGGGCTGCTCAGCTTCCTGTCGCCGTGCGTGCTGCCGCTCATCCCGAGCTACCTGACTTTCGTCACGGGAGTCGGGTTCGACGACCTCACGCGTGCGCGCCGCGCCGCGCTGCTGCACGCGATCCTCTTCGTCTGCGGCTTCACGCTCATCTTCGTCGCACTCGGCGCCTCGGCCACCGTCCTCGGACGGCTGCTGCTGCACTACCGACTCTGGATCACGCGGTTCGGCGGTGCGCTCGTCGTCCTGTTCGGCCTGTACCTGCTCGGCGTCGTGCGCGTCGCGGCGTTCGACCGCGAGCGCCGCGTCCACCTGGCGAGCAAGCCGGTGGGGTATCTCGGTTCGTTGCTCGTCGGCATCGCCTTCGGCGCCGGCTGGACGCCGTGCCTCGGTCCCATCCTCGGCGCCATCCTCACGTACACCGCTGCCACGGCAGACCTCTCACGCGGCCTGCCGCTGCTGTTCGCGTACTCGATGGGGCTCGCGCTGCCGTTCCTGCTCGCGGCCGTGGCGGTGGAGCGCTTCCTCGAGACCGTCACGCGCCTGCGTCCGCACCTCGCGCGCGTCTCGCAGGTGAGCGGTGCGCTGCTGGTGATCGTCGGCATCATGATGATGTTCGACTACTTCACCGTGATGGCGACGTACATGCAGGCGCTCACTCCCGCGGCACTGCGCGACAGGTTGTAGGTAGGGAACCCCTGAAGAATGGTGATTTGTCGTCCTGCGCGAAGCGAAGGACCTGCTTGTTCCGCGTCGAAAAGCAGATCCTTCGCTTCGCTCAGGATGACAAGTGGGGTGGGTTCAGGGTTGCTTCAGGCCTCCGGCCGCAGTGCCGAGCCATTCCCGCGCCAGGCGCAGCAGTTCGCGCGCGGGCACGGGCTTGAGGAGCACCGCCGAGCAGCCCAGGTCGCGACAGCGCGCGAGCACCTCCGGTTCCTCGCGTCCTGTCAGGGCGACGATTCTTCCCGGCGTGAGTGCGCGCGCGCGGATCGCGTCGAGCACCTCGAAGCCGTCGCCGTCGGCGAGGCCGAGGTCGAGCAGCAGCAGGTCCACGTGGTCCGACTCGATGATGTCGAGGATCTCGGCGACATGGCCCGCGGTGCTCACGCGATGGCCCGTCTCGCCGAACAGCACCCGCATGGCATCGCAGACCAGCGTGTTGTCCTCCGCCACGAGCACGTGCGGGAGCGCCACGCCGTCAGTCCGCGGGGTAGGGAATGGTGAAGTAGAAGCGGCTACCCGTCCCGAGCTCGCTCTCGAGCCAGATGCGACCGCCATGCAGCTCGACGAGCTTGCGCGCGATCGTGAGGCCGAGGCCCGTGCCGTGGTGCTGACGCGAGGCGCTGGAGTCCACCTGCGCGAACTCGCGGAACACCAGGTCGTGGTGCTCCGGGTCGATGCCGATTCCCGTGTCGCCCACTTCCACGACGCACTCCGGACCATTGGGTCCCTCGGAGCGCGTGGCGTGCACCCACACATGGCCGCCGCGCGACGTGAAGTCGATGGCGTTGCCGAGCAGGTTGCCGACGATGTGCGCGATCTTCTCGCGATCGGCCGTGATGGGATCGAGGTCCGGTGGCACCACCGTCACGAGGTCGAGCCCCTTCTTGCTGGCCAGCGATTCGTTCAGCGCGTTCAACTGCGCGACCACGTCGCGGAGGTCGAAGCGGGTGGGCGTGAGCGTGAGCTGGTTGGCCGCGCCGCGCGCATAGGTGAGGATCTCACCCACCTGTTCCAGCAGCTGCCGGCCGCCGTTGATGATGCCGCCGATGCTCTCGAGCTGCCGCGTCGTGAGCGAGCCCAGGATGCCGTCGCGGAGGATCTCGGCGTGCGTGATGACCGCGGTGAGCGGCGTCCGCAGGTCGTGCGAGATGTTGGCGAGGAACTGCGTCTTCGCCGCGTCGCGTGCCTCGAGTTCCGCGATGCGCTCGCGCGCCTCCGCGAGCAGGTCGTCCTGCGCGGCTCTCCGCCCGTCGCCGGAAGACGATTGGGTCAGGGACGTAGTGGAGGTGTCGACGCGCGGCATGTTCATAACGTTATCGTGCTCCGACGAGGTCGCCAGTACCATGGCCTACGCTGCCATCCGTTTCCTCGATGGACTCCTCGAGCTGCTGGCGGCTGAGCAGTGCTGCGTATTGTCCGCCCGCCGCCATCAGCACGTCGTGCGTTCCCTCTTCCACTACGCGTCCGCCGTCCAGAACGATGATCCACGACGCGTCGCGCACGGCACTCACCCGATGCGACGCAATCACGGCGGTGCGGCCCATGAGCGTCGCACGCAAGCCACGCAGGATCTCCGCTTCCGTGTGCGTGTCCACCGCCGACAGTGCATCGTCGAGCAGCACGATGCGCGGACGCCGGGCCAGCGCACGCGCCAGCGCGAGCCGCTGCTTCTGGCCGCCGCTGAGATTGATGCCCCGTTCGCCCAGCATGGTTCCATACCCGTGCGGAAACGCCTGTACCGTGTCGCCCAGCTGCGCCACGTCCGCCGCCCACGTGTGCATCGCCGCGTCGTGGGCGCCGCTCGTGCGCGATTCCTCCACGCGGCCCTCGTCGGCCGACTCGCGCTCCACGAGTGGCTGCGTGAGGTCGCCGTAGGCGAGGTTCGACGCGATGGTGTCGCTGAACAGGAAGCTCTCCTGCGTGACGTAGCCGATCTCCCCGCGCAGCTCGGCGAGGGAGAGCGCGCGCAGCGGCACGCCGTCCACGAGGATCTCGCCTTCCTGTGGATCGGTGAGCCGGGGAATGAGGTCGATGAGGGCACTCTTGCCGCTGCCGGTGGCGCCCACCACAGCGAGCGTGCCGCCAGCGGGCACCGTGAAGGACACGTCGCGCAGCACCCAGCGCGGCGCCGCATCCGGCGGGGTGGGAAAGTGGTAGCCCACGCCGCGGAAGGTGATGGCGCGCCCGCCAGCGGCCGGCGGCAGCGAACGCGGCACCGCGGGCGACGTGATGTCGGCACGCGCGTCGAGGATGTCGAGCAGCCGCGACATCGACGCCGCGCCGCGCTGGAAGAGGTTGATCACCCATCCCAGCGCGATCATCGGCCAGGTGAGGCTCGTGAGGTAGAAGCCGAACGCGACGAACGCGCCCACGGAGATGGTGCCCCGCACCACCAGCGAGCCGCCCACGCCGAGCACCACCGCCACGCTCAGGCCTGCGAGAAGGCCGAACATGGGGTTCATCGCGCCGTACAGCCGCGCCAGCGCCATGTTCCGTTCGACGTACGTGTCGTTCAGCGCGCCGAAGCGCGCGATCTCCGCCCCTTCCTGCCGGTACGCGCGCACCACGCGCACGCCGGCGAAGTTCTCCTGCGCGTGCGTCGTGAGCGTGCTGAAATGCTCCTGCACCGCCTCGAACCGCCGGTGGATCGCGCCGCCCATGCGGATCATGATCACCGGCAGCAGCACCATCGGCACGAGCGAGAGGCCCGTGAGGCGCGCGTCGATGCGCAGCATGAACACCAGCGCGAACGCGGCGCCGAAGATGGTGTTCGTGAGGTACATGATGGCGGGGCCGACGGCCATGCGCACCGCGCTCAGGTCGTTCGTCAGGCGCGCCATGAGGTCGCCGGTGCGCGTGCGCCCGAAGTAGCCCTGGTCGAGCGTGGTGACGTGCGCGAACAGCGCCTGCCGGAGGTCGTACTCGATGTACCGGCTCAAGCCGTTGAGCACCTCGCGCATCCAGTAGCGCAGCGCGCCCCCACCGAGCGCGACGCCGATGATCCCGGCAGCGATGAGCAGCACCCGCTGCGCTGGCGCGCCGGCATGCAGCGCGTCGATGCCGGACCGGAGGAGCCAGGGTACCACCGAGCCGATCGCGGATGACACCACCACGAGGCTGAGCCCGGTGACTAGCATTCGCCGGTACGGCCGATAGTATGGGACGAGGCGGCGCAAGGCGGCCGCAGCTGGCCGATTTCTTGCCACTTACCCGTGCCTTGTAGCTATGTCAAGTTGTTGCAGCATCGCTATTTCGCCGCATCCGACCTCGAAGTCAGCACCACATATTTTGGGAGGCACCACATGATCAAGTATATCCGGACCTTCAGCACTCCGCTGGCTCTCACGGCGCTGCTGGCACTCGGCGCGTGCACCGTCTCCGAGAAGAAGGCGGACACCACGCTCGCGAGCGACACCGCGCTGAACAAGGACCTCGCACTGGCCGGTCGCGACACCACGGCCCAGCCGGCGCTCAAGGACGTGCCCGCGGCCGCCGCCACGGCGCCAGCCGCCGCGCCGGCGCCGACGGCAACGCGCACTGTCCCCGCACCCACTCGTCCGCGCACCACGCCCGCTCGCACCACGCCCGCGCCCAAGCCCACCACCACCACGGCCTCCGGCAACACCGTGACGAAGAACAGCGGCAGCGCGGCATCCACCAGCGGCGGCGGCTCGGTCGGCGTCATCGCCTCGGGGACCTCGCTCAGCCTGCGCTCGAACTCGCGCGTCTGCACGAACACCTATACGCCCGGCCAGACGTTCACGGCCACGGTCGCGAGCGCGGCGTCCGGTTCCAACGGCGCGACGATTCCCGCCGGCGCCACGGTGTCGCTCGAAGTCACGAACCTCAAGCGCAGCGAGAACGCCACGGACAAGATCGTGATGGAGTTCGCCGTGCGGTCGGTGTCGTTCGGCGGGCGCACCTATCCGCTGAGCGCCACGGTCGCGGACGCGCAGGTCGACCGCGTGCGCAATGAGCCGAAGAGCAAGGACGTGCAGAAGGTGGTTGGCGGCGCCATCGTCGGCGCCATCGCCGGACAGATCCTCGGCAAGAGCACCAAGTCCACGATCATCGGGGCCGGTGCCGGTGCCGCGGCGGGCGCTGGTGTCGCGGCTGGCACGGCGAACTACGAAGGCTGCGTACCGGACGGCGGCAACATCGCCGTGACGCTGAACGGCCCGCTGCAGGTGCGCATCACGCCCTGACGCGAGGGATCCGAGGGTGGGACGCCAGGACCCGCGGACGAGGCGCAGGAATGGGAGGGGCTGGCCTGGTGGCCGGCCCCTCTTGCGATCCCCAACGGTTTGCGGACGGCGGGTGCATATATCCGTGACGCGCCCATCCTCGCGCCCCCTCACACGTCATCGAGGTTCGTCCGCATGCGCCGGTCTGCCCGTTCTGCCCTCATCCTCACCGCGTTCGCGCTGGTCGGCGTCTCCAGCCGCCGGCGTGGCCGCGGAGCCGGGGAGGGCTGAGCGACGACGTCCCCCGCGCGCCTCCCGCTGGTGACCGAGTCCGCACCGCCCGATACGTCGCAGGCGGATGAGCGAGCAGCGGCGCGCGTGCGCGACGCGGCGCTCGTGGGCCGCGTGCGTGCGGGGGATGCGCGGGCCTTCGATGGCCTGGTGCAGGCGTACATGCGGCAGGCGTACCAGCTTGCCTACCGCGTGGTGGGGCACCGCGAGGATGCGGAGGATCTCGTCCAGGAGTCGTTCCTGGCCGCGCACCAGTACCTCGACTCGTACGACAGTGAGCGGCCGTTCGGGCCGTGGCTGATGCGGATCGTGATGAACCGCGGCGCGAACCTGCGCCGCTCGCGCACGCGGCGCGAGACCGAGCCGGAAGTGGATGCGGTGAGCCCCGCGCCCTCCGCGCTCGAGGAAAGTGAACGGGCCGAGGCGCGCGTGATGCTCACGCGTGCGCTGGCCACGCTGTCCGAGCGGCAGCGGATGATCGTCACGCTGTTCGACGTGGACGGCATGACGAGCACGGAGATCGGCGCGATGCTCGACCTCGCGCCCGGTACGGTCCGATGGCACCTTCACGAGGCGCGCCGCACGTTGCGCGGCGCGCTCTCCAGTTTCTTCAAGGGCGACGCATGACTGATTCGAGATTGCTGGGCACCGGCGCCTTCGGGCCCGAGCCGGCACATGATCCCGCGCTGGGGGCGCTGCTCCGCGACGTGGTGGGTGAAACGCCGCAGGCCGCGGTAGACTGGAAGGCGCTCGCAACACGCATCGGCGAGCAGGTCGGGCGGCAGGCTGCCGCACCATGGTGGGCCTATGCCGCGCAGTGGGAACGCCGCGCCATTCCGCTCGCCCTCGCCGCCGGGATGCTCGCCGCGGTTGCGCTCTGGTCCACCACCAACTCGGCCACGACGCCGGCGCCCATCACCGCCTCGGGTCTTGCCACGGCGGTCGCCGCCGGCACGACCGCAGAAGACGCCGCGTCGCAGTTCGCGCGCTCCATCACCAACACCGTGGACCTCTCCGCGGGAGTGCCGGAATGACGCCAGGCCGCATGCGCGCCGCCATGGTGATCGCGCTCATCATCGTGTGCAGCGCGCTCGCCGGCGCCGCCGTGGAGCGCGTCGTCAATCAGCGCATGCTGGTCCGACGCCGCCCGCCCGTCGGCCAGGGAGGGCCGGGCCGCGATTCTCGGGAGCAGGACACCCGCCACCGCGCCGAGTTGCTGGACCGGATGACAAAGGAGCTCGACCTCAGCGCTGCGCAGCGCGCCGGCATCGATTCCGTGATGCAGCGGACGGATTCGTCACTTCGCGCCATCCGCACGGAGATGCAGCCCAGGCTCCATCAGGTGTTCCAGGGTTCGCGCGCGGAGATCGAGGCGCGCCTCGACTCCACTCAACGCACGAAGTTCGCGAAGTCGCTGCCGTCCGGCGGTGGACGCGGAGGGCACCGCCCGCAGTAGCAGGATCCGGGGGCGCGCCTTCAGTACCCCATCGGCCGCCCCGCCGACCGCGGATCCGACACGCCCTCGAAGCCGCCCCGCACGCGCATGATCGCGTTCACCAGGCCGATCCCGCGCCCCTCCGCGACCGCATAGCCCATGGCGCGCAGCGAATCGGCCACCGCGGGCCTGAGCGCATCCTTCTCCACGTAGAGCGAGTCCGGCAGCGCCTGGTGATGCAGCCGCGGCGCGCTCATCGCGTCGGCGAGCGTCATGCGATAGTCGAGTACGTTGAGGATCACCTCCGACGTGCTCGTGATGATGCGCGGGCCGCCGCGGCTGCCCAGCACCAGCAGCAGCGCCCCGTCGCGGTCCAGCACGATCGTCGGAGACATCGCGCTCAGCATCCGCTTCCCGGGCTGGATCGCGTTCGCCTCGCCCTGCACCAGCCCGAACATGTTCGGCTTGCCCGGCTGCGCGGCGAAGTCGTCCATCTGGTCGTTCAGGAAGAACCCCGCCGACGCGATGTACACGCCGGACCCGTACAGGTTGTTGAGCGTGGTGGTGGTCGCCACCGCGTTGCCCTTCTCGTCCACCACGGAGTAGTGCGTCGTCTCCATGCCGTCGCGGATGGCCATGTTGAGCGTCGACGTCGGCGTCGCGCGCATGTCGCCGATCGTGGCGCGCAGCCGCGCCGCGTACGCCTTGGAGGTGAGCTCCGCGATGGGCACCTTCACGAACGCGGGATCGGCGAGCTTCGCGTTGCGGTCCACGAACGCGCGCTGGTACGCAGAACCGAGCAGGTGCGCCCACCCCGCGCTGCCGTACGAGGGCAGCGAGTCGTACCCCTCGAGGATGTTCAGCGTTTCCGTGATCGTCACGCCACCCGACGACGACGGTGGCATCGTGAACAACGAGTACCCGCGATACGTGGACCGCACGGGCTCGCGCCACACGGGTTGGTAGTGCGCCAGGTCGGCCATCGTGATGATCCCGCCCGCCTGCCGCAGCTCGCTCGTCCACGCCTCGGCGATGGGACCCTCGTAGAAGGCGCGGCGACCCTGCGTGGCGATCGCGCGCAGCGTGCGTCCGAGCGCCGGCTGCTTCAGCGTCGCGCCAGGCGCGAGCGGCTGGCCACCCGGCAGCAGCAGCGTACCGCCACCAAACTCTTCGATCAGCTTCGCGTTCGACCTGAAGGAGTTGAACAGCGCGCTGTCCACCGTGATGCCGTCTTCCGCATAGCGGATGGCCGGCGCCATCACGTCGGACAGGGACATCGTGCCGTACTTCGCGAGCGCCGCCGTGAGGCCCGCAACAGCGCCGGGCACCCCGGACGCCGTGGGACCCACGACGCTGCGGTCGGTGAGGTTGCCCGTGGCGTCGAGGTACATGTCGCGCGTCGCCGCGAGCGGCGCCATCTCGCGATAGTCGAGCGCCGCGGCTCGGCCGTCCGCCATGTGGATCACCATGTAGCCGCCGCCGCCGATGTTGCCGGCTTCCGGATATGCCACGGCAATCGCGAAGCCCACGGCCACCGCCGCGTCCACGGCGTTGCCCCCGCGCTTGAGGATCTCCACGCCCGCCGCGCTGCCAAATGGCGAGTCGCTCGCCACCATGGCGTGCGCCCCGAACACCGGCGCGCGTCCCGCCTTGTGCCGCCACGCGGCGGGAAACACGGCAGGCCGCCGGTCCGCCGCCGGCACGTAGCGGCCGTCAGTCGCGAGCACCGTCGGCGTGCCGACATCCGTCGCGCCGTGCGTCGGCGCAGGTTGCGATGCAGGCTGCGGGTGGCAGGCGGCGAGGACGAGCGTGCCGAGGACGAGTGTACGAGCTCTCATGGGTCGGATGCGCGGATAGGGGAAGTCATAACCTGATTCGGCGCGCAGTGATTGTCACCCCGGTTAGCGGTGACGGGTGACGGGTGACGGCTCATCGCTCACGCCTCAGGCCTCACAACTCACGGCTGACGGCTGACGGCTGACGGCTGACGGCTGGGCTAAGGGCTTGAGTGCTCGCCGCGCGCTCAGTTCGACAGTCCCGGGAAACCCGTTCACACCCGTCGAAGGAGAAACAAGCAGATCCTTCGCTACGCTCAGGATGACAACACTTGAGGCGGGAGACGCAGGCTTCCAACGACCTACAGCCCGAACCGCGCCATCAGCCGGGTGCCGTGGATCCGCACCGTCGAGTCGTCGCTCGGGCTCAGCCCGTCCTTCTGGTGCACGGACGTCGTGACGTCCTGCACCACGTCGATCGACATGCGCGGCGACAGCGAAAACCCGAACCCGTAACCGAACGCGAACGCGAAGTCAATGTCGCCATTGGTGGGCGCGAGCGCGGTCGCCGAGCCCTGCGTCTTGAAGTCGGAATAGTTGGTGGCGCCAGCGCTCAGCTCGAGCACGGTGTGAAAGCCCTGCCCGCTGGTCAGGCGCAGCGTGCCGAACAGCTGCGAGACGCGTGCATCCGCGGCGTACGAGCCCGAGTTGCCGGAGTACGTCAGCGGGATGTTGCCCGTGGACGCGCGCGC
The DNA here is from genome assembly GCA_038236775.1 of Gemmatimonadales bacterium. Taxonomy (GTDB): domain Bacteria; phylum Gemmatimonadota; class Gemmatimonadetes; order Gemmatimonadales; family Gemmatimonadaceae; genus AG11. The sequence goes on along the minus strand of JBBRZK010000024.1, from coordinate 7,562 downwards.
GCCGAGCAGCAGTCCGTTGCCGACGGAGGTCTCGATGGAGGCGCCGTAGGTGGTCGCGCTGCCGAACTCCCACAGGCTGCCGGTGGTGCCGTCGGCCACCCGAAAGGCCTGCTGGAGGGAAACGCCGCCGGAGACCCACACCGAGGGCGCGGGGATGCCGAACCGGCCGCGATTGATCTGGGCGCCCGCGTCCCTCGACGCGAGCAGGAACGGCAGGGCGAGTAGCAGTCGGCGCACGGAAGCTCCAGCTGGCTTGCGAGTGGCGAACGGCGCCCGGTAACTTTGCGGCGGCGCGCGGGGGGACACTACAGTCTACCCGGAAGCGCGCCACACGTTCTCAGACATCGGCACATACCCTGCGCGTCACCGACCCCCGCATCACCGAGCGTCGCAATCCGCGCACGCAGCAGATCGACCTGGCCGACCCCACCGGCATCGTGGACCTGATGATCGCCGAGGACCGCACGGTTCCTGACGCAGTCGAGTCCCAGCGCGAGCACATCGCCGACGCCATCGCCGCGGCGGAAGACGCCTTCCGCGCCGGGGGCCGCCTCTTCTACGTTGGCGCGGGCACATCCGGCCGCCTCGGAGTCCTCGATGCGTCGGAGTGCCCGCCGACCTTCGGCACGCCGCCCGAGATGGTGCAGGGGATCATCGCCGGTGGCCCAGCCGCCCTCACCAGCGCGCAGGAAGGCGCCGAGGATAGCCTCGGCCAGGCGCGCATCGACCTCGAGGCGCGTGGCGTGCGGGCGGGCGACCTCGTCGTCGGCATCGCCGCATCGGGCACCACGCCGTACGTCCGTTTCGCGCTCGAATATGCGCGCAAGGTCGGTGCGCGCACCGTCATCGTCGCGTGCTCGCCGCCGCCCCCCGAGACGATGCGCGTGGTGGACATCCCGATCGTCGCCATCACGGGGCCCGAGGTGGTCACCGGCAGCACGCGGCTCAAGGCCGGTACCGCCACGAAGCTGATCCTCAACATGATCACGACGGGCGCAATGATCCGGCTCGGCAAGACGTTCGGCAACCTGATGATCGACCTCCGCGCCACGAACGTGAAGCTGGTGGACCGCAGCGAGCGCATCGTCGCCGAGGTGTCCGGCTTGACGCGTCAGGAGGCGCGTGCGCTGCTGGCGCGCGCCGGGTTCTCGGTCAAGCTCGCGATCGTCATGCATGCGCTCGACGTCGATGCCGCCGAAGCGCAGACGCGTATCGACGCGGGCGGCGGCATCGTGCGCCGCGTGATCGGCGGCGATCCGCCGCCGGTCGAATGACGTCGCCGTCGTCGGTGGGCCGCGCGGGCGGCACGTACGTCGGACTGATGTCCGGCACGTCGCTCGACGGCATCTCCGCCGCGGTGGCGCGCTTCACGCCTGCCGTGGGCGACGCGTTCGACGTCCAGCTGCTCGGCTTTCACGTGCACGAGTATGCGCCCGCGCAGCGCGAGCGCCTGCTCGCCGCCATGCGCGAGGGCAGCGCGCGGGAGTACTGTCGCCTCGCGGTGGACTTCGGCAGCTGGCTCGCCGACGCCGCGGTCGCGGTGCTCGCCGAGGCCGGCGTGGCGCGCGCGGACGTCCGCGCCATCGGCACACATGGGCAGACGCTGTGGCACGAGCCCGGTCATTCCACCTGGCAGCTCGACGCGCCGGCCGTGATCGCCGAGCGCACGGGGCTCGCGGTGGTGAGCGACTTCCGTGTGCGCGACGTTGCCGCCGGTGGGCAGGGCGCGCCGCTCGTCCCCATCGCCGACGCGCTGCTCTTCGGCGGCGGTCGCTGGCGCGCGCTCCAGAACATCGGCGGCATCGGGAACGTCACCGTGGTGCCACCGGACGGTACGCTCGCGAGCGTCCGCGCCTTCGACACGGGACCCGGCGTGGGCGTGCTCGACGGCGTCGTGCGCGCGCTGCACCCGGACCTGCGCTACGATCGCGACGGCCACATCGCCGCGCGCGGCACGGTGCTGCAGCCGGTGGTGGATCGTCTCCTCGCAGATCCGTACTTCGCTGCCGAGCCGCCCAAGAGCACCGGTCGCGAGCTGTTCGATGCGGCGTACGTCGCGCGCGTCATCGCGCTCTGCCGCGAACACGCCGGCGCGAGCGATGCGGACGTCGTCGCCACCACGACGGCACTCACCGCCGCATCGATTGCCGACGCATACCGCCGCTTCATTCCCGAACCCGTCGAGGAGGTGCTCGTCTCAGGCGGCGGCGCGAAGAACCCGGTGCTGCGCTCGATGCTCGCGCGTGCGCTCGCGCCGCTGCCCGTCGTGCCCTTCGACGCCCGCTACTTCGACGGCGAGGCGAAGGAAGCGGTGGCGTTCGCGCTGCTCGCGCACCTGCACCTCGAGGGAATTCCCGGCAACGTCGTGACCGCGACGGGCGCGCGCGGCCGACGGATCCTCGGCATGCTCACGCCGGCATGACGTGACGCACGAGGAGCGCTGGCATCCGCTGCGCCGCGAGTGGGTGATCGTCTCGTCGGGCCGGAACAACCGGCCGTGGCTCGGCCAAGTGGTGGACGGCGTCGAGCGCGACATCCCCTCATACGTCGCCGACTGCTATCTCTGTCCCGGCAACGCGCGCGTGGGTGGACACGAGAATCCGCGTTACGAGTCGGTATTCGTCTTCGACAACGACCATCCGTGTGTGAGCCCGTCGGCACCGTTGCCGGAGCCGACGTCTTCACGGTTGTTCGTGAACTGCCGCGCGGACGGCGTCGCGCGGGTGGTGTGCTACACGCCGCGCCACGACAGCACGCTGGCCGAGCTGCCGCACGCCGCCGTTGTGGAGTTGCTGCGCACGCTCCAGTCGCAATATCGTGAACTCGGCGCACGTCCTGAAGTGCGGCACGTGCTGATGTTCGAGAACAAGGGCGCGGTGGTGGGTGTGAGCAACCCGCACCCGCACTGCCAGATCTACGCGACGAACTTTGTGTTCCGCACGATCGAGGTGGAGGCAGAAGCGGCCGCCACCCAGTTCGCCGCGCACAGGCGGTCACTCCTGCGCGATGTCCTCGACGCCGAGGTGGCGGATGGGCGGCGGATGGTCGTCGCGCGTGACTCGGCGCTCGCCTTCGTGCCGTACTTCGCCCGCTATCCGTACGAGACGTACGTGGCGCCGCGCGAGACGCACGCGAGCCTCGCCGACCTCACCGACGCAGAGCTGGAGGACTTCGCCGAGGTGCTGCGCGAGACGCTCGTGCGCTTCGACAATCTGTGGCGCATGTCGTTTCCGTGCGTGATGGTGTTCCACCAGGCGCCCACCGACGGCGCGCCGCATCCGGGCTTCCACTTTCACGTCGAGCTGCTTCCGCCGCTGCGCAAGCCGGGCCTGCTGAAGTACCTCGCGGGACCGGAGATCGGTGGCGGCAACTTCCTCAACGACACCGTGCCGGAAGAGAAGGCCGCGGAACTGCGCGCAGTGAGTGGCGTCCACTATCGGTCACGCGCATGAGCGCGCCTCCCGACGGCGACGTGACGACGGCAGGCGCACAGGAGCTGCTGCCCGCGCTGCGCGCGCTGCACGACGACATCCGGTCGTCGGTGGTCGCCGCGTGCGAGCGGCAGAGCGAGGCCGCGATGGCCGAGGTGGCGCACGACGACGCCGGGGACACCATCTACGCCGTGGATCGCGTGAGTGAGGAGACGCTCATCGCGGGGCTCGAGGCGGTCGCGCGCACGCATCCGCTCGTGCTCGTGGCCGAGGGGTTGCCGCCGGAGGGCATGGTGCTGCCGCGTGGTGCGCGTGAGGCCGACTGTCGCTGGCGCCTGCTCGTCGATCCCATCGACGGCACGCGGGGGCTCATGTACCAGAAGCGGCCCGCGTGGATCCTCACCGGCCTCGCGCCCAACCGTGGTACCGACACGCGGCTGCGCGACATCCTGCTCGCGGTGCAGACGGAGATACCGCTCGTGAAGCAGCACCTTTCCGACCAGCTGTGGGCGGAGCGGGGCGGGGGCTGCACCGCGCGCCGCGTGAACCGGCTCACCGGCGAATCGGTGCCGCTCGCGCTGCACCCGTCGCGCGCCGACGGCATCGCGCACGGCTTCATCTCGGTGAGCCGCTTCTTTCCCGGCGGGCGCGACGTGCTCGCCGCCATCGACGACGACATTGCCGCGGCACTCGGCGGTCCGCCCATGCCGGGCAAGGCGGTGTGCTTCGAAGACCAGTACATCTCCACCGGCGGCCAGCTGTACGAGCTGATGGCGGGCCACGACCGGTTCATCGCCGACCTGCGTCCGCTGCTGCAGGGCATCCTCGCGGAACGCGGCCTGCCGCGCGCGCTCTGCTGCCATCCGTACGACCTCTGCACCGTGCTCATCGCGGAGGAACTTGGCCTCTTCGTCGGCGATGCGACCGGCGCGCCCATCGATGCGCCACTCGACCTCGACGCGGACGTCGCGTGGGTGGGCTATGCCAACGCCGCGCTGCGGGACAGCATCGAGCCCGTGCTGCTCGACGCGCTGCGTGCGCGCGGACTGCTCCCGAGCCGATGACGGGCGGAGAAGCAGATCCTTCGCTTCGCTCAGTGGGCGGAGAAGCAGATCCTACGCTTCGCTCAGGATGACAATGGGCGGAACCGAAGTCCTGACCCCGAGAGAGTTCTTCGCGGTGGGCGAGCGCGTGCACGTCGCCACCGCACCCGGGCGCCTCGACGTGATGGGCGGCATCGCCGACTACAGTGGCTCGCTCGTGCTTCCGCTGCCGCTGGAGTATGCGACCACCGTCATGGCCCAGCTGCAGGATGCGCCGCGCGTGAACGTCGTCTCGCTGCGCGGGGCGACGACGAGCCGCGCGACCATTGCGCTCGACACGCTGCTTCGCGCGGGTGCATCGGGCGCGGAGTCGCTCGGTGCCGTCCTGCCCGAGGGCACGGAGCACCACTGGGCGTCGTACGTGTACGGCGTGGCGCACACCCTGCTGGCGCGGGGCGAGGCGCCGCCGTCACGCGGCGTTCGCCTGTTCATCACGTCCAGCGTGCCCGAGGGCAAGGGAGTCAGCTCGTCCGCTGCGCTGGAAGTCGCGTCGCTCGCCGCGCTGGCAGGCGCGTACGGGCGGCCACTCGCGCCCGAGGCCATCGCCGCCGCCGCGCAGTGGGCGGAGAATCACGTGGCCGGCGCGGCGTGCGGCATCATGGACCAGATGACGAGCGCATGTGGCCGCGCCGGTCACCTGCTGCGGCTGCGCTGCCAGCCGGCGACGATCGAGGGACACGTGTCCGTGCCCGACGGCTACCGCTTCTACGGTGTCGACTCCGGGCTGGGCCACGTCGTCGCCGGTGTCGATTACGAGACCGTGCGCACCGCGGCGTTCATGGGCTACCGCATCATCGCATCGATGGCGGGGCTCCCCGTGACGCGCGCCGGCCGCCACGTGCACGTGGACGACCCGCAGTGGCACGGCTACCTGGCCAACATCCCGCCGCAGCGCTTCGCCGACGACTTCGAGCCCGCGCTGCCGCGGCTCATGTCGGGCGCCGAGTTCCTCGCGCGCTACGATGGCATCACGGATACCGTCACCTCCGTCGACCCGTCGCGCATGTACCCGGTACGCGTGGCCACGGCGCATCCCGTGCGCGAGAACGCGCGCGTGGAACGCTTCGCCGAACTGCTGGGCAAGCTGCCGAGCGTGCCCGAGGCCGCGCGCGAGATGGGCGTACTCATGCGCGCGTCGCACGACAGCTACGGTGCCTGCGGCCTTGGCAGCGACGGCACGGACCTGCTGGTGTCCATGGTGGAGGCGGCGACGGAGCAAGGATTGTTCGGCGCGAAGATCACGGGCGGTGGCAGTGGCGGTACCGTCGCGGTGTTTGGTCGAGCGGATGCGGAGGATGCGGTGCGCGCCGTTGCCGCGCGCTACGCCGAGGTGACGGGACGGTTTGCCGAGGTGTTCACCGGATCGCGTGATGGCGTCACCGTGACGACCACGATGCCGTGAGGATCTCCGGTACCGAAGCGCATTGCACTGACACAACCCTCGCGCCGCCGGGTGTGAAATCTGAAGTCATCAGTCGGCCACCGTCATCCTTCGGGAGGACATGCCGATTCGGCGCGAACCACACTCCAGTCGGCGACTGAAATCAGTGTGACAATCGTTCCGCCGGCGGGCGCGCGGGCGAACCGTCCGCCCAGCGTCCGAAAATGATTGTGTTTTCACGTGCCGGAAAATCGGCTCACTGACTTCCGGCGCCGATCATGGTCTGGTCTGCGCCGAGTCGAGCGCGCTGCACCGAATGGCGACAGAAGCCGCCATCAGATGACCGCCCTCCGCACGGGACATGCAATTGGGGTGCGCGCCCCATCGCGCGGGAGGATCTACTTCAGCACTCCGGGCGCGTCGCTGCCGAGGAACGCCGCGAGCCGTGGTGACGGCACCGCGTACACGATGCGCCCGCCGCTCTCCCGCATCCCGCCGTAGATCACCCCCACCACGTTGCCCGCGGCGTCGAACAGCGGACTGCCGCTGGACCCATGGCCCGCGTAGGAATCGATCTGGATCACGCCGTCGAGGTGCTTGCTCACCGTGCCCGGCGTGGTGGTCGTGCGGGCGGTGATCTTCATCCCCGTGCCTTCCATCGGCGTGTCCGTCGCCCCCGGGTAGCCGATGGATGCCACCGGCGAGCCCACGCGCGCGAGCGACGCGGTGCGGCTCACCCCCGCGACCACCGGGTAGCTGCCGCTCACGTCCACCTGGATGAGCGCGAGGTCGTCGTCCTCTCCCTCGCCCACGCGGACGACGTGCGCCGGCAGCCATGCCCGAGTGTTCGCGAAGATCACCATCACGCGACCGGCGTTCTTCCCGGCTTCACTGCGCACGACGTGCCGGTTCGTCACGAGCATGCCGCCGGCGGCCACACCGAACGCGGTGCCGGCGATGAACCGTCCGTCGAAGTCGCTCGCCACCATCGCCACCGCAGCGTCGTTCGCGTCGACGACCTTCGAGACGTCCATCAGCCCGATGGCCTGCTGCATGGCCGCCGTGCGCTCGAACTTCTTCGAGAGCTCGGACACCGACCCGCGCGTCGCCGTGCCGGCGGCGAACTGGCGACGCATCGCGTCGAGGTCGCGCTTCCGCGCCTCCAGCGAGTCCCTGAGCGCGGCCGTGTATGCCTCGTCGCCCGCGCGCGGCCCGTCGAGCTTCTTCCCCAGCGCCAGGAGCGTGCTGTCCGACCGGGCGATGATTGCCGCCATCTCGCGCTCGCGGTTCGACGTGCCGCGTTGCCACGCGACGAAGGCCACCACCGCAGCCACGGCCAGAACGCCGCCGCCCACCAGGTACCGCCGGTGCACGCCGCGCGTCTTCTCCTTCACGGCGGCGGCCACGCGGACCTGCGTGTCGAGCCGCGGCGCCGGTGCCGCCGAGCCCGACGGACTCGCCGCCTGCTGCACTGACGTCCGCAGCGTCTGGCGGCCCACGCCACGCACCTCGACGCGCGGCCCGTTGGCCCCGAAGCTCACGATGTCGCCCTCGGCCAGCTCCTGCGCCGCGGCGATGCGCTCGCCGTTCACGTACGTGCCGTTGGTGCTCCCGACGTCGGCGATGACCCACTGGCCATCCTCCTCG
>JBBRZK010000023.1:0-45896 GCA_038236775.1 Gemmatimonadales bacterium | reverse complement strand
GAGCTTGTCGCGCTTCGTGCCCATGTAGCCGGAGTTCTCCGCGTTCGGCGGCTGGACGATGGACACCCGCTCGTCGACCCGAAGGCCATAGCCCTCGAGGCCGACCATCTTGCGCGGATTGTTCGTGATGGGACGGATGGACTTGAGCCCGAGGTCGAGCAGGATCTGCGCGCCGATGCCGTAGTTGCGCAAATCGGGCGCGAAGCCGAGCCGCTCGTTGGCTTCCACCGTGTCCGCGCCGGCATCCTGGAGCTCGTAGGCCTGGAGCTTGTTGAGCAGGCCGATGCCCCGCCCCTCCTGGTCCAGGTAGACGATGACGCCGCGCCCTTCGGTGCGGATCATCTCCATTGCCGTGTCGAGCTGCCAGCCGCAGTCGCACCGCATGGAATGGAACACGTCGCCGGTGAGACAGCGCGAATGCATGCGCACGAGCGTGTTCTCGCCGTCGCCGACCTCGCCGTACACGATGGCCACGTGCTCGTGCGCGTCCACGTCGTTCCGGTAGCCGACGATCTTCCACGTGCCGAAGTTCGTGGGCAGGCGCGCCTCCGCAACGCGGTGCACCAGGCGCTCGTTCTTCAGCCGGTGCGCCACCAGTTGGGCCACGGTGATGAACGTGAGCCCGTGCGCCTTCGCGAACTCGATGAGCTGCGAACGCTTCGCCGTGGTGCCGTCCTCGTTGAGGATCTCGCAGATCACCCCGGCGGGCGCGACGCCCGCCAGCCGCGCGAGGTCGACCGCCGTTTCCGTGTGGCCCACGCGCTGCAGCACGCCGCCATCGCGCGCGCGCAGCGGGAAGACATGTCCGCCATGCCGAAGGTCAGACGGCACCGTGGCCGGATCGACGATCGTGCGGATGGTCGTGGCGCGGTCCTGCGCACTGATGCCCGTGGTGACGCCGAAGCGCGGCGACGCATCGACGCTCACCGTGTACGCGGTGCGATACTCGTCGAGGTTGCTCTCCGCCATCGGTGCGAGGCCGAGCTGGTCAACGCGCTCGCCGCTGAGCGCGAGGCAGATCAGCCCACCCGCGCGCTTGATCATGAAGTTGATCAGCTCCGGCGTCACGAGCTGCGCGGCGCAGATGAGGTCTCCCTCATTCTCGCGGTTCTCGTCGTCGGCGACGATGACGAGCTTGCCGGCCGCGATGTCCGCAATGGCCTGTTCGACCGTGTTGTATGGCATGGGTCCCTGGTGTCCTGGTCCGTCGCCCGTCACGACGACAGTGACGCAACGTACGGCGCCACGAGCTGGCGCACGTACTTGCCGAGCATATCGGCTTCCACATGCACGCGGTCGCCCGCCGAAAGGTCGCCGAGCGTGGTGTGGCGCCAGGTGAACTCGATGAGCGACAACTGAAGAATCCCGGGCTCGGGCAGCGCGTTCACGGTCAGGCTCACGCCGTCCACGGTGACGGAACCGTGCAGCACCATCAGGGGCACCAGCTCCTCGGGAAGCCGGACGTCCACGAGCACGGCATCCGCGAGTCGCTCCACGCGCTCCACCACGCCCACGTCGTCCACGTGCCCCTGCACGAGGTGGCCGCCCAGCCGGTCGCCGAGGCGCATCGCGCGCTCGAGGTTCACGCGGCGCCCGTCTGCCCAGTCCCCGATGGTGGTGCGCCCGAGCGTGGTGACTACCGCGGCGACGTCGAACCATCCGGGTCCGGAAGCGCGCACCGTGAGGCAGGCGCCGTTCAGGGCGATGCTCTCGCCCTCCGCGAGCCCCGTGTACGCGGACGAGATGCGGAGCTCACGCCCCGCCTCCGTCCGCGCCACGCGCGCGACGATGCCCACGTCGTCTACCAGTCCGGTGAACACTTCAAATAGCTCCCGCGCCGTCACGCCGGTGGCGCATAGACCGTCATCTCGTCATCCCCGAAGCGCCGCGCCTGCACCAGCCGCCAGCGCCGTGCGTCGGCCAGCGTGGTGGGCGCGAGGGCGAAGAAGGCGCCGAGCGCGCCCGCCCCCAGGATGAGCGGTGCCCGAAAGATAATCAGGCGGTCCACCACGGAGTCCTGCAGGAACGACGACGCCAGCGTCGCCCCGCCCTCGACCAGCAGCGAACGGATCCCCGCACCGCGCAGCGCCACCAGCGCATCCAGGAGCGACGCGGCGTGCACGAGTTCCACGCCGGCATGCTCCAGCGCCGCCGCGTGGGCCGGGTCGGGCGCCCAGCACACCACGATGGTCCGCACGTCGGCGGTGGTCTGCACGAGCTTCGACGTGAGGGGCAGGCGCGCCGACGTGTCGAACACCACGCGCGCCGGAGGGATGCGCGGCGGCGGCTCGATGTCGCGCACCGTGAGGAGCGGATCGTCGGCGCGCACCGTCCCGATCCCCACCGCGACGGCGTCCGCGCCCGCGCGCAACCGATGGACTTCGCGGCGTGCCGTCGGCCCGGTGAGCCACCCGCGCTGTCGCGTGCCGTCGGTGAGCGCACCGTCGAGCGACAGGGCGAGCTTGAGCTGGACGAAGCACCGTGCCGATGCGTGCGCGTGAAAGAAGGCGGCATTCAGCTCGCGCGCCGATTCCTCCTCGACGCCAATGAGCACCGGCACCCCCGCCTCACGCAGGCGCCGCGCGCCGCCCCGCGCGACGGGATTGGGGTCGGCCGAGGCGATGACGACTTCCGCTACGCCGGCCGCGAGGAGCGCGTCGGCGCACGGCGGCGTCTGGCCGTGGTGCGCGCACGGCTCGAGGATGACGTACATGGTCGCGCCGCGTGCGCGCTCGCCCGCCGCGCGCAACGCCTCGACCTCGGCATGGGGGGCGCCGTACGTGGTGTGCCACCCCTCGCCGACCACCTCGCCCTCGCGAACCAGCACCGCGCCGACAAGCGGATTCGGCGAAGTCTGGCCCCAGCCCCGCTCGGCGAGGGAGAGCGCGCGGCGCATGAAGGCGCCGTCAGCAGGCGAGACCGCGCGCGCTCCCTCGGCCATGGATCAGAGGCTCAGGCGAAGTCCCACGGAACCGTATGTCAGCGACCGGTCCGCGCGCGAGGACCCGATGGAGTTGTACGTGTTCACGGTCCCGCCGCTCACCTGGCCCACTTCGCCCACCAGCTTGAAGAGCGGCAGGTTCAGCGAGGCATCGAAGAAGGCGTTGGTGCGCTTGATGTCGGGATACGCGTTCGGCACCGTGGTGGACGTCGGGACACCGATGGTGCTGGTGACGCTCGCGCTGATGTTCGCGCTCTGCTTGTAGGTGTCCTGCCCCACGCCCGCGGCAAAGCCGAAGAAGATGAGGCTCTTGCTCGCCACCACGCGGAATGCGGAGGTCTTGACCGTCGCGTCGGAGATCGTGAGGGCCGCGGTGGTCGCGCCGAGACCGGATGGGTAGCTGGTGCTGCCGGAGATGGTCGTCGAGGGCAGGTCGCGCTTGAGGTACGTCAGCGACACGCCCGGCACCAGGATCGACTCGGACAGGAGGCCGACGCGCACGCCGTAGCCGAGCTGCAGGTTCTGCTTCGGCTTGAGCGAGAAATCCTTGTTGCCGTCACCGATGGTAGGCACGTACGAGGCACTGACGAGGACATCCACGCCGCCGACGTTCGTGAGACCGAGCGGCAGGCCGCCGAACACGCCGATGGCGGCGTCGGCCGTCGGGAGGCCGAGCACCTGCTTCTTCGACGGCAGCACCTGGGCGGGCGTGGCGCCCGACGTGCGCTGCGTGAACTGGTCGATCTGCGGGATCACGCCGTTGAACACGTTGCCGCGGATGCCCACCGAGAAGTGGCCCAGGCCGCCGAGCGACGAGCCCTGGCCGAGCGTCGCATTGCCGCCGGCGAGGGCGAGACCCAGCTGCGGCGCCATGAACTGGAAGATGTCGTACGCCTGCTGGCAGGCGTCCTGCGCGACGTTCTGCGCCGGGGTGCCGCTCGACGCGCAGACGGGCGTGGACAACCCCTGGGCCTGCGCGGCGACGGCGGTGAGCACGGTGAGACCCACTGCGGCGAACACGGACTTGCTCATGCGGTAACCCTCAAGAGATGCGCACCTGGCCGGTCCCGCGCACGATGCGCCCGAGCCGGAAGGATGCAATGTGAGCCGACGCTGCACCCGCCTCCACGGCGGAAGCGCTCGCTGCGTCGGTGATGACCACCATACCGATTCCCATGTTGAACGTGCGGTACATCTCGGCGGGTGATACGTCCCCCGCCCGCTGCAACTGCCGAAAGACATTGGGCACGTCCCAGCTCGACGCGTCGATGGCCGCGTCGACCGTATCGGGCAGCACCCGCACCACGTTGCCCGGCAGCCCACCTCCCGTGATGTGTGCCATGCCGTGCACCTGCGACAGCACCGGCCGCAACGCCGCGAGGTACGAGCGGTGCACGCGCAGGAGCACGTCCGCCACGGTACCCTCTTCACCCGGGAAGGGATCCGCCACTCCGAGCCGCATCCGCTCGCTCACGATCCGGCGCGCCAGGGAATAGCCGTTGGTATGCAGGCCGCTGCTCGCGAGGCCGACGAGTACGTCGCCCTCCTCCACCCGGTCTGCACCGAGAATTCCGTCTTCCTCCACACATCCGACGACGAAGCCTGCCAGATCGTAATCCGGCGGCGTGTAGATGCCGGGCATTTCGGCCGTCTCGCCCCCCGACAGGGAGCACCCGTTCTCGCGGCACCCGGCCGCAATGCCGCGCACCACCGACTCCACCACCTCGGGCAGCAGGACGCCGGCGGCGAAGTAGTCGAGGAAGAACAGCGGGACGGCCCCCTGCACCAGGATGTCGTTGACGCAGTGGTTCACCAGGTCGTGGCCCACGGTGTCGTGCCGGTTCGCTTCGATGGCGACGCGCAGCTTGGTGCCCACGCCGTCGGCGCTCGACACGAGCACCGGGCGCTGGAAGTCAGCGGGAATGCGGAACATGCCGCCGAAGCCGCCGAACGCGCCGCGCGCGCCCGCGGTGAACGTGGACTCCACCACGGCGCGGATCCGCTGCTTCACGGCGTCGGAGCGATCGATGTCGACGCCCGCACCCGCGTAGTCCATCCCGCCTTCCCCTTCCGTCACGATGCGCGCGCCTCTTCCTGTTCGAAGGCCACCAGCTGCCGGAACTCGTCCACCCGCGCGACGATGTCCCCCCGCGTGATCTCGAGGAGCCGTTGCACGGAGAACTTCTCCACCGCGAACGAGCCCATCGCCGATCCTACGACGACTGCGCGACGCAGGTTCGCGTCACTCAGGTCGCCGGTCTGCGCGAGGTAGCCCATGAAGCCGCCGGCGAAGGAGTCGCCCGCCCCCGTGGGATCGAACACGTCCTCGAGGGGATAGGCCGGCGCGAAGAAGATGCTGCGGTCCTTGAACATGAACGCCCCGTGCTCGCCCTTCTTGATGATCACGATGCGCGGACCGCGCTCCATGATCCAGCGCGCGGCCTTCACGAGGTTCGCGCAATCCGTGAGCTGCCGGGCTTCCCCATCGTTCAGGGTGATGAGGTCCACGTGCTTGATGAGCTCGAGGATGTCCGGACGCCGGCTCTCGATCCAGAAGTTCATCGTGTCGCACGCCACGAGCTTCGGCCGCTCCACCTGCTGCAGCACGTCGAGCTGCAGGCGCGGATCGATGTTCGCGAGGAACACGAAGGGGGCATTCTTGAACTGCGGCGGGATCTTCGGGCTGAAGTGCGAGAACACGCCGAGGCGCGTCTCGAGCGTCTCCGCGGAGTTGAGGTCGTGGCGATAGCGGCCGCGCCAGCGGAACGACTCGCCGTCCACCTGCTCGAGCCCCGCCATGTCGACGCCGCGCGCCTTCAGCGGCTCGAGCTGGTCCATTGGGTAGTCGTTGCCGACGACGCCCACGAGTTGCACGGGCGACAGCAGGCTCGCCGACGCGGAGAAGAAGGTGCCGGATCCGCCGATCACGTTGTCGGCCTTGCCGAACGGGGTTTCGACGGAATCGAGCGCGACGGAACCGACGACGAGGACTGGCATGAGGGCGGGACGAGAGGGCGAGAGGACGAGAGGACGAGAGGACGAGAGGACGAGAGGACTGCGCGGCTACATCCGGTCCGGGGCGCTCACGCCGAGCAGCGTGAGGCCGTTGTGCATCACGACCTGTGCGGCACGCGCCAGCAGCAGGCGCGCCCGCGTGAGCGCTTCCGGCTCGTTCAGCACGTGCGCCTTGTGGTACCAGAGATGGATGCGGCCGGCGGTATCATGCAGGTACGTCGCGATCCGGTGCGGCTCGAGCGCCTCGGCGGCATTGGCCACTGTCGTCGGGAAGTCGAGGAGCGCCTTCATCAGCTCCGTCTCCTCCACCAGTGCCAGCTGCGCGAAGTCCACGCCGTCGGCCGACACGGACGCGGGGTCGATGCCGCCGACGCGGAAGATGCCGGCCAGCCGCGCATGCGCCATCTGGATGTAGTAGACCGGGTTCTCCTCGCTCTGCGAACGCGCGAGGTCCACGTCGAACGAGAGCTGCGAGTCGCCCTTCCGCATGAGGAAGAAGTAGCGTACCGCGTCGCGCCCCACGTCGTCCACGAGGTCGCGCACCGTCACGTAGCTGCCGGCGCGCTTCGAAATCTTCACTTCCTCGCCGCCGCGCAGCACCGTCACGAGCTGGTGCAGCACGTACTCCGGATAGCCCAACGGAATCCCGATCTCGAGCGCCTGCAGGCCGGCGCGGACGCGCGTGACGGTACTGTGGTGATCGGAGCCCTGCACGTTGATCGCGCGCGTGAAGCCGCGCTCCCACTTCGTGACGTGGTACGCCACGTCGGGAACGAAGTACGTGTACGTGCCGCCCTTTTCCGCGCTCTTCCGCATCACGCGGTCCTGATCGTCGCCGAACTCGGTGGTGCGCAGGAAGAGCGCGCCGTCCTTCTCGTACGTGTGGCCGCTCGCGATCAGCGCGTCGACGGTCTTCTCCACGCGGCCGTCCTCATAGAGCGACGACTCGAGGTAGTACGTGTCGAACGCGACACCGAACGCCTGGAGGTCGAGGTCCTGTTCCTTGCGCAGCTCCTGCACCGCGAACGCGCGCATCGCGTCGACGTCGGTGCCCTCGGCATCACTCGCATGCTGCGCCGCGTAGCGCTCCGCAATTTCCGCGACGTATGCGCCGTGATAGCCGCCCTCCGGAATGGCCAGCGCCGCACCACGCAGCTCGCGCACGCGGGCCTGCGTGCTGAGCCCGAGGTTCTCGATCTGGTTGCCGGCATCGTTGTAGTAGAACTCGCGCGACACCGCCCACCCGCTCCATTCGAGCAGCGCCGAGATCGCGTCGCCGAGCGCCGCCTGCCTGCCGTGTCCGACGTGCAGTGGACCGGTGGGATTGGCGCTCACGAATTCGACGACGACCGGCCTGCCGCCCCGCGCATTGGCGCGCCCGTACGACGGACCCGCGGCCACCAGCGCGCGGATGCCGTTCGCGACGGTGCTCGCGTCGAGCCGGAAGTTGATGAACCCCGGCCCCGCGATCTCCGCCGACGCCAGCCCCGCCGCGGTGCGATCGATGGTGTCGATCAGGCGCTGGGCGAGGTCGCGCGGCTTCTGGCCCAGCTGTTTCGCGAGCACCATCGCCACGTTGGTCGCCCAGTCGCCGAACGCGGGATCGCGCGGGCGTTCGAGCAGCGGCACCAGGTCGTCGGGCGCACCAAGCGCAACCGCGGCACGCGTGATCTCGCGCCGCAGGACATCCGCTCCCGTGCTCACTCGCTGGCGCCCGGCTTGGGCGACGCAGGCGCCGGCTTCGGCTCGCTCTTCTTCGGCTCGGCCTTCGCCTCACTCGCGGTCGATCCGCTGCCCGATTTTGCGGGCGCACTCGTGACGCTGTCGGACTTCGTACTCTCGCTCTTGCCGGCGTCGCCACCGCTCGAGGACTCGGACTTCGTGCTGTCCGCCTTCGCCGTGTCACCCGACTCCTTCGCGGACTCGCCGGTTTTCGCGTCGGGCGGTGCCTCGCCGCGATGCGCGTTCTTGCCGTAGTCGGTGAGGTAGAAGCCTGATCCCTTGAACGCGAACCCGGCGGCCGACAGGACGCGCTCAGCCGGCTTGCCGCACACCGGACACACGGCCTGCGACTCCGCCCCGGAGATGCTTCGGTAGAATTTCTCGAAGTCGTGCCCGTCAGGGCAACGGAACTCGTAAGTTGGCATCGATATGAGACTTAGGCGATTCGTTCCAAGCCGAGTAACTTAGCCGTGGCGGCGGACCAGAACAAGGTCGCGCATGCGTCGCGCGCCCTCAGGCGCCGGGCCGATACGTGCCCCATGCGGCCGCCAGCACGTCGCTGATCTCGCCGACGCTGGCGCGCAGGCGGACCGCGTCGATGATGAGCGGCATGAGGTGGGCGCGCTGCCCGTTCGCGGTGCCCGTGTAACCCGCCGCGCCGGCGCGCAGCGCATCCAGCGCGGCGGTTACCGCGCCCGCATCACGCGCGGCCCGTACGGCGCGCACGCGCGCCACCTGCTCGCGCTCGAGGCCCGAATAATCGGGCGACGGCATCGCGACTGCCTCGCCGCTGTCGGCAAACCGGTTGACGCCCACGATCACCGTCTCACCACGCTCGACGCGCAACTGGAACTCGTACGCCGAGCGGCCGATCTCCTCCTGGAAGAACCCCGCCTCGATGGCACGTGCGGCCCCGCCCAGCTCGTCCACGCGCGCCAGCAGCGCGAGGGCTTCGTGCTCCAGCGCGCTCGTGAGCGATTCGACGTAGTAGCTCCCCGCCAGCGGATCCGCCGTCAGCGCGGCGCCGCTCTCGAAGCCGATCACCTGCTGCGTGCGCAGTGCAAGCGTGGCCGCGTCGGCGGTGGGCAGCGAGAGGGCCTCGTCGTACCCGTTGGTGTGCAGCGACTGCGTGCCGCCGAGCACCGCAGCGAGCGCCTGCACGGTGACGCGGACGACGTTGTTGAGCGGCTGCTGCGCCTGGAGCGTCACGCCGCCCGTCTGCGTGTGGAAGCGCAGGCGGCAGCTCGCGTCGCTCGCGCCGAAGCGCTCGCGCATGAGGCGCGCGTACAGGCGCCGCGCGGCGCGGAACTTCGCGACCTCCTCGAACAGGTCGTTGTGCGCCGCGAAGAAGAACGAGAGACGCGGCGCGAAGTCGTCCACCGCGAGCCCCGCCTCGATCGCGCCGCGCACGTACTCCATCGCATCGGCGAAGGTGAACGCGAGCTCCTGCACGGCCGTCGCGCCCGCCTCGCGGATGTGGTAGCCGGAAATCGAGATGGGATTCCAGCTCGGTACCTCCGCCGCGCAGAAGCGGAACAGCTCCGCGATGAGCGCGAGGGACGGCACGGGCGGATAGATGTACGTCCCGCGGGCGATGTACTCCTTGAGGATGTCGTTCTGGATCGTCCCGCTCAGCGCGTCACGGGCGATGCCGCGTTCCTCCGCGACGACGACATACATCGCGAGCAGCGTGGCGGCGGTCGCGTTGATCGTCATGCTCGTGGAGACGGTGTCGAGCGGGATCTGGTCGAACAGGACGTGCATGTCCTCGACCGTGTCGATCGCGACCCCCACGCGCCCCACCTCGCCGAGCGCGCGCGGCGAGTCGGAATCGATCCCCATCTGCGTCGGCAGGTCGAAGGCGACGGAGAGTCCCGTCTGCCCCTTGTCGAGCAGCAGGCGGAAGCGCGTGTTGGTCTGCTGCGCGGTGCCGAAGCCCGCGTACTGCCGCATCGTCCACAGCCGGCCACGGTACATCGTGGGCTGCACGCCGCGCGTGTACGGAAAGGATCCCGGATCGCCGAGGTCGTGGGCGTAGTCGATGGGGGCGTCGGCCGGCCGGTACACCGGCGCGACGGGAAGCCCGCTGGGGGACTGTCGGTCGTCGGACATGGGGTGAAGCTAACGAGGCACGAGCATGGTCATGCTGAGCGGCGCGAAGGCTCTGCCTGTTACGCCGAATCAAAGCAGATCCCTCGCCATGCTCGGGATGACACACTTGCCGTGTGTCATCCTGAGCGCAGCTCGCACGTTGTCATCCTGAGCGAAGCGAAGGATCTGCTTTCCCCAGTCCCACCCGGCGCTACGCGCCGATGAGCTGCGAGTGGTGCGCGAACGTCTGCGTCGCCAGGTCCACGTCGCGCTTGCTGCCGATGTACAAGGGCACGCGCTGGTGCAGCTCCGTGGGCGCCACATCCAGCACGCGCTGCACGCCGTCGCTCGCCGCGCCGCCGGCCTGCTCGCAGATGAACGCGAGCGGGTTCGCCTCGTACAGCAGCCGCAGCTTGCCGCCGGGCGACTTGGTGTTGGCCGGATAGCAGAATATGCCGCCGCCAAGCAGGTTGCGGTGGAAGTCGGCCACCAGCGAGCCGACGTACCGCACGCTCAGCGGCTTCCGCCCGCCTTCGAGCCCGCGGTACTTCCGCATGAGCTGGCGCGTGGGCTCGTTCCAGAGCGACTCGTACGAGTCGTTGACGCTCAGGTAGCGGCCGTCATCCGGGATGCGGATGTTGGGATGCGAGAGCAGGAACTCGCCGATGGAGGGATCGAGCGTGAAGCCGTGCACGCCGGTGCCCGTGGTGTACACGAGCATGGTGCTGGACCCGTAGATCACGTAGCCGGAGGCGACCTGGCGTCGGCCCGGCTGGAGCAGGTCCTCCATCTCGCCCTGCCGGCCGCGCGTGATCTTCTGCACGACGCTGAAGATGGTGCCCACGGGCACGTTGACGTCGATGTTCGACGAGCCGTCCAGTGGATCGAACATCAGGCAGTACTTGCCGCAGCGGAACCCGTCGGGAATCTGGATGATGCCAGGTTCCTCCTCGGATGCCATGGCACACAGGCGGCCGCCATGATCCATCGCCTTCACGATGGTGTCGTTGGCGAAGACGTCCAGCTTCTGCTGGATCTCGCCCTGCACGTTCGAGTTCTCGGTGGAGCCCAGGATGTCGGCCAGTCCCGCGCGCCGCACCTTGTTCGCGATCATCTTCGCGGCCAGCGCCATGTCGTACAGGATGCCCGACAGCTCACCCGTCGCTTCCGGGTGCATGCGCTCCTGCTCGATGATGAATCGCTCGATCGTGACGACCGACGTCGCAGTGTGCTGAACCACAGGCTGCCTCTACGCGGTAAGATGGGACTCGGCGAGTCGTCGAGCCGCGTATGCGCGTGCGTCGACCTCGTAGGGATTGGCGGTGTAGCCGTGCCGCACGCTGCGCCACGCATAGCGCAGCGGAAAGTACGGGTCTGCCTCAAACTGATGGACGTGCCGGACTTCGTGCAAGAGCAATTCCGCGTCGAGCGCGGCAGAAGACGCTAACGCGACCGTGTGGCCGAGGGTGATGCCGGAGACCGTGGCGCGGCCGAGACACCAGCCGCCGATACGCAGCGCGAGCCCGCCGCGCCTCCAAGTGGCGTCGGCAAGCTCCGGAAAGTGCGCGAGCATCGCGCCGGGAAGCTCGATGCGCGCGCCGAAGAGCCACATCAGGAGTCGCACAACGGTCGTGCATCGCGGGGAGTCATCTTGTCACCGGGGTCGGGATCAGCCAGCGTTCCCCGCGCGCCAGCACCTCGATCGCATGGGGTGGAAACCGGAGCACGACGGTACCCAACTGGTCGGTGCGCAGGGTCGCGGCGCCTTCGTCATGCAGTGCCGTCATCACGTCCGCACTGGGATGTCCATACGCATTGTGCGCGCCCACGCTCACGAGCGCCACACGCGGACGCACCGCAGCGAGGAACGCGGGACTGGTGCTGGTCGAGCTGCCGTGGTGCCCGACCTTGAGGACGTCGGCCCGCAGCGCATCGGGATCGTGCGCGAGCAACCACTCCTCCTCGGGCACCTCGGCATCGCCGGTGAAGAGGAGTCGTGCTACGCCGATCCGCACGAGCAGCACGGTACTGGCCAGGTTGGCGTCGGCGAGCTGCGCCGCCCACGCAGAGTCGGGCGCGAGCGCCGTGAGCACGACGTCGTCCACCACGAGCGAATCGCCGGGACGTACGCGCTGCCAGGGAATGTGGTCGCGCCGCGCTTCGGCCAATGCCGCAAGGTATGGCGCCGACGTGCCCACATAGCCGGGATCGAGGAACCGGTCCGGACGCAGGAGCGCGAAGAGCGACGCCGCGCCGCCGACGTGATCGGCGTGCGGATGTGAGAGGACGAAGAGGGCGAGCGCGCCGCCACGTCGCGCGAGGTAGGGCGCGACCACCGAACGACCGGCGTCGCCGCCAATCCAGCTGCGCCCCGCGTCGATCACGATCCACCGGCCTCGCCCGGTGCGCAGCGCGAACGCATCGCCCTGCCCCACGTCGAGCATGTGCAGTTCCGCCACGCCATCGCCATGGGGCACGAGCGGCTCGGTGACGATCACCGCAAGCGCCGTCGCGCCGAGCAGCACGGCGCGCATCGGACGGCGCGACACGCACGCGACGATCAACGCGACCGACGCCACCGTACCCGCGACGGACACCACGGTGCTCGGCAACACTGCCGGTGCGGCCCACGGCACGGATGCCGCCGCACGCGCGATGGCGTCGAACAGCCACAGGAGGCCGTGCGAGGCGTCGGCGGCCAACCGCTCGACGCCCGTGACAGGGACGGCGATGGCGACGAACAGCAATGGCTGGAGCAGTCCCATCACTGGATCGGCGAGCAGGTTGGTGACCGGGCCGGCGAGGGAAAGCCGGCCGAACGTCCACGCCACGAGTGGCGCCGTGACTGCCGTGGCGACGACGCTGATCGTGGCGGCCGTCGCAAGGTTGCGTCGCCACCCCTTCCATCCGGTGGGCACGAGACGGCGTGCGAGCCCTGCACCGGCGATGAGTGCCGCGGTGCCAGCCACGCTGAGTTGCCAGCCGAGGTCCAGCGCGATGCGTGGATCCGCGAGCGGCGCGAGGGCTCCCGCCGCGAGGATGGCCCACGGCGACGTCGGCCGCTGCAGCAAACGTGACACGAGCAGCAGTCCGAGCATGACCGCGGCGCGCACGGCCGGTGGCGGTGCGCCGATGGCGGCGACGTACACCGCGAGCAGCACGAGCGTGGCAATGCGCGCCGGCCGGCGCGGCAGACGGAGGATCGCTGCCAGGAGATCCAGCGCCAGCGCAATGATGCCGACGTGAAGGCCGGACACGCTCAGCATGTGCACGAGGCCTGCGCGCGCATACCGGTCGCGCTGGTCGGCCGGGATGCCGCTCATGTCGGCGATGACGAGGGCACGCACCATGGGCGCATCGCTCGCGAAGAGGCGATCGATCCGGCGGCCCGCGTTCGCCCGCGCACGCGCCAGCGGTCCGGCGCGTGCCTGCACGGACAGCTCGGCATCCTGGATGAACAGCCCGCGCTCTCCCGCGGACGCGCGCCCCGTCACCGTCGCGCGGTCGCCGGCGTTCGCGGCGCCACGCGTCACGAGCAGCGTGGCGCGCAGCGTACAGGCGCCGCGTTGCACGGTCGCGTGCGCGACGTCGCCCGCGGCGAGTGGTGATTCCACGTCGATGGTCCATTGGTGCGCATCGGCCAGCGCGTCCGCGCAGCGGGCATCGGCACGCGTCACCGTGATGGCGACGAGACAGGCGGTCGCGCCCACGGCGACGACGGATGCGCTCGCGCGGCGGCCCGTGACGGCGAGGATCGCCGCAGAAGCGAGGGCGGAGGCCGTGAGGAGCAGCTGGCCGGCCACGCTCGCGCCAAGCGCGACGATGAGCGCAGCGGCATACGTCAGTACGGACCACGCGACGAGGGGCACGTCCCATGATCAACACGCGGGGAAGGATCGCCGGCATCGTTCTACTGCAGGCGCGGCGCTATTCCGCTTGACAACAAGCAGATCCTTCGCGGCGCTCAGGATGACAACAAGCAGATCCTTCGCTCCGCTCAGGATGACAAAGGAGCGGATCCTTCGCTCCGCTCAGGATGACAAAGTGCCGCGCCCTGCTACCCGGCCATCGGCAGCGGCTGGCGCTCGTGCACCGGGGTGCCCGTGAACGTCGAGCCCGTGGTGCCCGTGAGCTCGACCGTCAGGTATTTGCCCAGCATGCTCGCGTCGCCGGGGACGAGCACCGTCTTGAAGTCCCGGGTGCGCGTCATGAGCATCGCCTCGCCGCGCTTCGCCTCGCGCTCCACCAGCACCTCGTGACGTGTGCCGAGGAGCCCCATGTTCCGCTGGCGAGACGCGGACCGCACGGTCTCGACCAGGCGCTGGAGTCGTTCGCCGGCGACGTCGGCGGGGACGGACAGCTCCTCGGGCATCCGCGTGGCCGGCGTGCCATCGCGCGGCGAGAAGATGAACGTGTACGCATCGGCGAAACCCACGTTACGGACGACGTCCAGCGTTTCGTCGAAGTCCGCCTCCGTCTCGCCCGGAAAGCCGACGATGATGTCCGTCGTCAGCGTCACGCCGGGAACGGCGCGGCGGATACGATCGACGCACTCGAGGTAACCCTCGCGCGTGTATCGGCGCAGCATCCGCTTCAGCACGCGTGACGAGCCGCTCTGCATCGGCAGGTGCACGTGCTCGCAGACCGTGGGCACTTCCGCCATCGCGCGGATGACGCGGTCGCTGAAGTCGTTCGGGTGCGGACTGGTATACCGTACGCGCCGGACGCCTGGCACGGCGCCCACCGCGCGCAACAGGTCCGCGAAATCGTGCGTCCCGTCGTTGTACGAATTGACGGTCTGCCCCAGGAGCACCACCTCGCTCATGCCCTCCGCGACGACGGTCTCCGTCTCGCGCACCACTTCCTCCAGCCGCCGACTGCGCTCGGAGCCGCGCGTCGTGGGCACGATGCAGTACGTGCATCGGTAGTCGCAGCCGCGCTGCACGGGAATCCACGCCTTCACGCGGTCGAACCGGCGCGGCGTGAAGTCCTCGTAGTGCTCCTGGAGATCGAACGTCGTGGCGATGGCCTTCCGCCCATGCCGCGCCCCGTCCACCAGCTGCGGCAAGGCGCGATAGCCATCCGGGCCGATGACGAGCGATACGTGCCGCGCCTTCTCCAGCAACTGTGGTCCGAGGCGCTGGGCCATGCAGCCCGTGACGCCCATGACCGATCCCTTCGTCATGTGGCGCTTCAACTCGCCCAGCCGCCCGATCACGCGCTGCTCGGCGTGATCGCGAATGGCGCACGTGTTCACGAGGATGACGTCCGCGCCGTCGGGGACGTCCACGGGACGGTAGCCGGCGGCCGCGAGCTTGCCGAGCATCAGCTCGGAGTCGCTCACGTTCATCTGGCAGCCGTACGTCTCGACGTAGACGGTGGGTTGGTCCATGCTCGGAATATAGGCCTCACGCGACGGCGGCACGCGCCGGACGACGTCAGGTCGTGATGGGCGCCGAGGACGCAGGCGGACGGACCGGGAGCCAGAAGTGGAACGCGCTTCCCACCATGTCGCCGCCGCTCTTGACCCAGATGCGGCCCCCGTGCGCCTCGACCACCAGCTTGCAGAACGCGAGGCCAAGGCCCGAGCTGCGCACGCGGGGAATGTGCTGGGTCTTCACCTGCTCGAACTTCCGGAAGATGATGTCGTGGTACTCGGCGGGAATGCCAACGCCGTCGTCCGCCACGGTGAACAGCGTGCCCTCGTTCTCGCGGCGGGCGCCGAGCGTGATGGTGACGGCCCGGGCGGAATGCGTGAGGGAATTCTGCACGAGGTTCCCGAAGACGCGGCGCATGAGCGCCTGGTCGGCCTCGATCACCGGCGCGTCGTCCGCCACCTCGATCGTCACCGTGGCGCCTTCCTGCTGCGCACGGACGTCCCACTCGTGCCGCACTTCCGTGAGCAGCGCGCCGGGCGCCGTGGGCGCCAGGTGCAGCACGAGGCGCGTTTCCTCGAGCCGTGCGACCTCCAGCAGGTCCTCGATGAGGGCGAGCAGGTCTTCCGCGCGGGTCTCGGCGTCCCCCAGCGCGGAGCGCTGGTCGGGCGCGAGCGCGCCGAAGTCGCCGTCCATCAGCATCTCCATCGCGCCGATGATCGACGTGAGCGGCGACTTGAGGTCGTGCACGATCATCTTCATGAGGTCGTCGCGGACCTTCTCCAGCTCCTTCTGCTTGCGCAGGCTCTCCTCGAGCGCGTCGGTGGCGGCCTTGAGCTTCAGCAGCGACCGCACGCGCGCGCCCAGCACCAGCCGGTTGTGCGGCTTGGTGAGGAAGTCGTCGCCCCCCGCCTCGATCGCCTTGACGCGGTCCGTCGTGTCGTTGAGCGCGGTGACGAAGATGACCGGGATGCGCGCCGTGCGGGAATCGCGCTTGATTCGGCGGCACACCTCGAAGCCCGTCGAGCGGTCATCCACGCCGAGGTCGCCCGCCGGCATCGACACGTCCAGGATGCAGAGGTCGGGCATCTGCTCGAAGCACGTCGCGAGCGCCGACGGACCATCGTGCGCCGCGATGGCGCGGAAGCCGAGCACGTGGAGCTGGTCGAACAGCAGTTCCACGTTCGCGGCCACGTCGTCCGCAACGAGGATGATCGGCGCGTCGGCCGGCGGCGGAACGAGCGCAGTCATGCCATCAGGGGCGAACCGTGATGCCCACGCTGAGCGTGAACGCCGTCTCCGACCCGCTCGCGCCGGCGTCCCGCGTGGCGCGGATGCCGGTCACGTCGAACGCCGCGCGCCCGCGAGCGAGGGTCGTGCCCAGGCCGGCGGAATAGCTCTTCTCCGACACGGCCGAGAGCGTAGTGCCGAAGGGCAGCGTGCGGAATCGCGCGCCGGCCCGCAGCTGCAGGTTCTGGCCGGCAAGCCTTGGTCCGAGCAGGTCTGCGCCCACGCTGGTATCCCACTTGTCCGAGATGCGCAGGCCCGACGAACCGAGGCCCGCCATGCGGGACCAGCTCTCCTTGGCGGTGCGGACGGCGACGGACGAGCCGCGAATGCCGAGGTAGGCGACGCTCATGCCGATGCGGTCGGGCACGTTCGCGTTCGCCAGCGTGGTATCGCCGCGCTTGAGTGACAGCGCACCGCCGCGCTCGTAGGAGCCGGCCAGGCTCCAGAACTTCGAGGCGATGACCTCGACGCCGGCGGAATAAGCGTGGCCGGTGTACCCAACCGTCGCCGTGTCCACGATGCGGGCAAAGCGAGTGCTGTCGTCGAACACTTGCGTGCTGCGCACGCGGTTGTCGCCGGAGATCGCGTGGGCCGCAGCACCGAGCTTGAGCCAGGGCACCGGGTTCCAGCCGAGCGCGAGGCGGAGGTCGGCGATGGCCCCGTCGCTCTTGAAGTGGTTCGTCGACGACACGACCGAGTCGCCCACGAGCTGCGAGCCGCGCGCGGACGTCTCGAAGCTCCGGTCGAGCAGGTTCGAGACGCTCAGCCCGAGCATCACGTCGGTCGTGACCGGGATGGCTGCCACGATGAGCGGATAGCGCGCGATCGTCGTGCGCTCGGAGGCCGTGCCGATGTGTAGCGTGCGGTATTCGGGATCCGCCTGGAAGTAGAGCGCGGAGCCACCGAAGTTGTTGATCGACGCGGGATTCGAGACGGAGAGCGGATCGATCTCGCCGATGGCGCCGCCCGTGCCGAGCGCCCGGGTGCTGAGCAGGCCGGCGGGGTAGCCGAAGCCGAGCGTACTCACATTGCCTTGGGCAAGGAGCGCGGACGGAAGGACAAGGGCGAGGACGCCGATGAGACGGAAAGCAGCTGAGCGCATGGTCACGGGATCCCGAAGCCGCGTCGCGGCACGTAGGTGATGCGAAGACGCGGGCGCTGCGCGACCGGACCCTCCATGGAGACGAAATCGAGCTCGGCGGGCAGGCTGCCCTCCCTCGGCGAGCGGAGCACGATGGAGCGCGTGGTATTTGCCGTGCCCACCACACGCCAGAAGCGCACGAGGTTCACGAGCTCGAGGGTGCGCACACCGCTGTCGCGTGCACCGACGCGCAGCGAGTCGATGCCATACAGGCCGGGACCGCCGAGGAACAGCGATGACGTGTACACGTCGGTGATCGTGGGCGACGACAGCACCGGCTGGGTGTAGATGCTCACCGAGTCCGCCGTCGCCGACGTACCGCGCGCAGGCAGCTGCGTGAGCAGGAGGGATGCGCGGATGACGTTGACCGAATCGAGGACGATCGCGGGAATGTTGAACCGCAGGTAGGCGCGCGCGCCGCTCAGGCCCCCGATGGTGAATTGCCCGGTGGGCGGCGCCGGCAGCTGTCCCTTGAGCACGATCGGGAAGAGACGGAACACCGCCTGTCCGTACACGTCGTTCGCGGGCGTGATCGACTTGGGAAAGATGGTGTCCGGCAGGACGGTGGTGTCCGCGCTCGCACGGAACCGGATGCGCGGCGCGAACGACGTCCCAAGGATGCGGACGCGGGCCGTGCTCCCGCCAGGGCCATGCACCTGCAGGCCGACGCGCAGGCGCAGCGTGTCGCGGATCTTCGCGAACAGGGCCGCATTGTCGATCGGGATGCGCAGCGTATCCGTGGTGATGTCGGACGCCGTGAAGGTCCGCGTGCCGAGGAGCCGGCCGGACCTGAACAGCGGCGCGAGCGTCGCGCTCGTGGTGTCGCTCGCCGTCGTGTCGATGTCGAACGCGTCGATGGTGAGCGGCGTCGTGGGCCGCGTGGCCAGCGTGTCGATGAGGAAGATCATCGTCGCGCTGTCCACCTTCCGGATCAGGCTGTCCGACGACGCGCCGGGAATCTGGTAGCGGGCCGGCAGCGTGTCGTAGTGCGCCCCCACGCGCACGTCCGCCGTGTCGCCCTGGGCGATGAGCGTGAAGTCCCTGGACTCGCCCGGCCGCGGAAAGCCGAGGAAGGTCGAGTCGAGCGTCACCGCATCCGTGAGAATCGTGTCGCGCAGGCTCGCGCTTTCGTCCACGCACAGCGCGGGACAGCCGAGCGAGCCGGTGACCTGCTCCGAACACGCGGCGAAAACGCCAATGAACAGGAACGCGGCGAGCGCGCCCCGGATGATCCGATCAGACACTCCGTACACTCCGTCCGTCGACGCCGGCCGCACCAGTGCAGCCCAGCGACGTGGGGGTAAAGGCCTTGGGAAGCAGGTCCGACATGGACCACTGCGCTTCGGCGCCGCTGCGCGTCACGCTGACCACCGCGAGGTGCGGTGCGAACTCCATCAATACCTGCCGACAGATGCCACAGGGCGGCGTCGGCGACTCCGCCTCGGTAAAGATCACGATCGCGGCGAAATCGCGCACGCCGCGCGCGACCGCGGCGGAGACCGCCGCGCGCTCCGCGCACAGGCCGGCCGGGTACGCCGCGTTCTCGACGTTGCACCCCTCCGAGACGCTGCCATCGGCGGCGAGCAGTGCCGCGCCCACGCGGAATCCCGAGTAGGGCGCGTACGCGTGCGCCATGGCCGCGGCCGCGCGCTCGCGCAGCAGCACGCCCTCACGCGATCCGACGTCGAACCGCGTCGCGGCGTCCGGCGTCATACGCCGCGCTCCAGCGCCGGCAGGAACGACGTGCCTTCACCGCGGAACGGGATGTTCAGCCAGTCGCCGACGGTTGCGCCGAGATCCGAGAACGTGCGGCGCACGCCGAGAGGCACGGCGCGCACCTGCGGACCCGCCACGAGCACGGGAACGCACTCGCGGGCGTGATCGGTCGAGCCCGTCGTCGGGTCGTTGCCATGGTCGGCGGTAATGAACAGCAGATCGTCCTCACGGAGAGCGGCGCGGATCGCCGGCAATGCGTCGTCGAACTGGCGCAGGGCGCGCTCGAACCCGGTCACGTCGCCGCGATGGCCGTACAGCGTGTCGAAATCTACAAGGTTGGCGAAGAGCAACCCACCCTGCGCACCCGAAAGCCACTCCTGGATGGCGCGAACGCCCCCCGCGTTGTCGGCGGTGTGCCGCGAATGCAGCGCGCGCCCGGCGAAGAGGTCGTCCACCTTGCCGACGCCCGCACGAGGGACCCCCGCACCCGCCAGCGCGTCAAGCAGGGTCTCGCCCGGAGGCGCGATGGAGTAGTCGCGACGGTTCTTCGTACGCTGATACCCGCCGCCCACGTCGGCAAATGGGCGCGCGATCACACGCGACACGTCATGCGGCGCCACGAGTTGCCGCCGCGCCGTCTCGCACGCCGCGTACAGCTCCCGGAGCGGGATCACGCCCTCGTGCGCCGCCACCTGGAACACCGAATCCGCCGACGTATACACGATCCACTTGCCGGTCCGCTCGTGCTCGGCGCCGAACTCATCGATGATCTCCGTGCCGCTCGCCGCCACGTTCCCGATCACGCCGCGCCCGGTGGCCTTGATGAACGGATCGAGCACCGCCGCAGGAAACCCGTTGGGGTAAGTCGGGAACGGCTTCGCGAGGTGCAGTCCCGCGATTTCCCAGTGGCCAGCCGTACTGTCCTTGCCAGCCGATGCCGGCTGCATCATGCCCCACGCGCCTTCGGGCGGCGCTGCGGGCGGGATCCCCTGCAGCGGGGCAATATTGCCCAGCCCCAGCGCCTGGAGGTTGCGCAGCCGGATGCCCGGCCGCGCACGGCAGATATTCCCCAGCGTGTCGCTGCCGACGTCGCCGTAGGCGGCCGCGTCGGGCGCCGCGCCGATGCCGACCCCATCGAGCACCAGGATGACCGCGCGCCGCCTCACGCCACGGCCTCGCCGGTCGCGTCGCGGTACCGGCGCGGAAGCCGGAGGCGCAGGCCGGTGAGGATCTCGTACGGCGAGATGTCACTCGCCGTCGCGAGGTCCGCAACGGTGATCACCTGATCGCCATTCCGTCCGAGGAGCGTCACCAGGTCGCCGAGCGCCGCCTCCGTATCCGTCACGTCGAGCATGGTCATGTCCATGGTGACCCGGCCGGCCACCGGCACCCGTTGTCCGCCGACGAGTGCCGTGGCGCGGTTGCTCAGAGCCCGGCGATATCCGTCCGCATACCCCACTGGCACCGTGGCGATCCGGCGTTCGCCGATGGCGGTCCACGTGGCGTCGTAGCTCACGGTCTCGCCGTTACCCACGGTGCGCAGCTCCACGATGCGCGCGCGCATGCTGGCGACCGGCTCCGGCGTCAGGGCGCCGCCCGCGAAGCCCGGCACGCCGTAGAGGAAGATGCCGGGTCGCATCACAGTCCACGGCGACGGCGCGCGCCGCTCGACGGCGGGACCATTCTCGCAGTGCACCATGGCCGGCCGTGCGGGCAGCGCGGCGAGGGCGTCGGCGAACCGCTGCTCCTGAAGGTCGCGGCTCGCGTCGTCGAGCTCCGCAGAATGGAAGTGCGTGAAGACGCCGGCCGGCGCGGCGCGCTCGAGCAGGGCGCGGTGTTCCTCCACGCGGTGCCACGGCAAGCCCGCGCGGGACATCCCCGTGTCGATCTGGAGCTGCCATGGAAGTCCGGTGCGCGCCCAGGACTCGATCACCGCGGGGTCTCCGAGCGCCGGCGTAAGGTCCGACCGCCGCAGTGCGTCGATCTCGGTGCGCAGGATGGGCGTGAACACCACGATGGGGCGCGTGATGCCGCCACGCCGCAACTCGTCGCCCTCGGTGACCGTCGCGACGCCGTAGCCCCACGGGTTCAGCGCGTCGAGGGCGAGCGCCGCGCGCAGTCCGCCGATGCCGTAGCCGTCCGCCTTCACCATGGGGAGCAGCGGCACGCCGGCGCGGGCCGCAATGGCAGCCCCATTGCGGCACAACGCGCCCAAGTCGACCTCGACCCAGGCGCGTGTCATCGGACGACGCGAGTAGCTATCATGTGGAGACTGAACAAGATACGAGGCCACAAGGACCGATGCAACCGAAGCCCGGGCTGGAAGAAACGCTGGCGCTGATGAAGGATCTCCGCCGGCGCTGCGAGTGGGACGCGGCGCAGACACACGAGTCGCTGCGTCCATATCTGATCGAGGAAGCGTACGAGGTGGACGACGCGATCCGCGTCGGAAACGACACCCTGCTGCGCGAGGAGCTTGGCGACCTGCTGCTCCAGGTGCTCTTCCACAGCGTCGTCGCGGAGGAGCGTGGTGCATTCGACTTCACGGACGTGGCAGAAGGTTTCCTCGCCAAGATGAAGTCGCGGCATCCGCACCTGTACGAGGGCGGCCCGAAGCAGAGCTGGGAGGGCATGAAGGCGAAGAAGCGCGAGAGCATCGTGGACGGGCTGCCGGCCGACCTTCCCGCTCTTCATCGCGCCTTCCGGCTGCAGGACCGCGCGGCGGGCGTCGGCTTCGACTGGCCCGATACGGCGGGACCGGCCGCCAAGGTGGAGGAAGAGCTCGCCGAGGTACGTACCGAGGTGGAGCGCGGCGCGGCGGCGTCAGGAACGGGCGTGCCCGACGCGCGCCTCGAGGAGGAGCTCGGGGACCTGCTCTTCTCCGTGGTGAACCTCAGCCGCAAGCTCGGCGTGCATCCCTCGCTGGCGCTGGACAAGGCGAACGTGAAGTTCGCGACCCGCTTTCAGGGGATCGAGGCGCTGGCGAAGTCGCGGGGCATCGATGTGCGGACCGCCGGCCTCGGGGTACTCGATACGCTGTGGGACGAGGTCAAACGCGAGCGGTAGCAAGGCGCCAGAGAACGCCTGATCTACGGCCGGAGCCGATGCATCATCCGCGGGAACGCGATGGCCTCGCGGATGTGCTGCAGGCCGCAGATCCACGCAACCGTCCGCTCGAGCCCGAGGCCGAAGCCGGCGTGCGTGAACGTCCCGTACCGGCGCAGGTCGAGGTACCAGGTATACGCATCCACCGGCAGCCCTTCCTCGTTGATGCGCGCCAGCAGCTTGTCGTAGTCGTCCTCGCGCTGCGACCCGCCAATGATCTCGCCGTACCCCTCGGGCGCGAGACAGTCGTTGCACAGCACCGTGCGCGGATCGTCGGGGTTCTCCTTCATGTAGAAGGCCTTGGCCTCCTTCGGATAGTTCATGACGAACACCGGCCGGTCGTAATCGGCGACGATGAGCGCCTCGTCTTCCGCCCCAAGGTCCTCGCCCCACACGGTGGCACTGCCCTTCTTCTGGATGAGGGCCACGGCATCCGTGTAGTCGAGGCGCACGAACGGCGCCTTCACCGTCTCGAGCTTCGCGACGTCCCGCTCGAGCTCCTTCAGCTCCGCACCGCGCCGCTCGAGGACGCGCTGCACGAGGTACGAGACGAACGCCTCCTGCAACACCATGTTGGCCGCCGAGTCGTTCCACGCGACCTCCGGCTCGATCATCCAGAACTCCGTCAGGTGACGGCGCGTCTTCGACTTCTCGGCGCGGAACGTGGGGCCGAACGTGTAGATCTTGCCGAAGGCCGCGGCGGCGGCCTCGCCGTAGAGCTGCCCCGTCTGCGCGAGGTACGCGTTCCCCTCGTCGAAGTACTCCGTGGCGAAGAGTCCCGCGCGCTCGCCGATGGCGGCGGTGAGGATCGGCGTGTCCACCCGCAGGAAGCCGCGCTCGTAGAAGAAGTCGTGGATGGCCTGCTCGATCTCGTTGCGGATCACCGCGATGGCGCGCTGGCGCGGGGACCGCAGCCAGAAGTGCCGGTTGTCCAGCAGGAAGTCGATCCCGTGTTCCTTCGGCTGGATCGGGTAGTCAATGGGGCTGGCCCCGATGATGGTGAGGTTCGTGACGCCGATCTCCGCGCCGCCCGGGGCCCGTGGCTCGAGCCGCACCTCGCCCTCGACCGCGACGGAGGTCTCCGTGGTGAGGTGGGAAAAGCGGTCCCACACCTCCGCCGGCAGTTCCTTCTTCGCGAAGACGGTCTGGCAGATGCCCGTGCCGTCGCGCAGCACGGCGAACGCGATCTTGCCGGACGAGCGCACGTGCGTGACCCAGGCGCGGACGACGACCGCCTGCCCCGCGTGCGCAGGCAGTTCGGCAATGCGAACGAAGGGTGCGGAAGACATGTCGGAGTTGGCGGGTCAGTGGCGCGGGACCAGCGCCGCGCCAAGAATCCCGAAGAGGCAGACCGCGCAATTCCATCGCATGCGAGGCGCCTTCGGGGCCGAACCATCAATGCTACACGACCACCGCACCACCGCAAAGGGCCGATTCGGCGAGGTCCTTGCACGGTCGCGGGCCATCACCCGCTCGCAGACGACATGACATTGCGCGCGAGGCTCTCCCTCAGCCTCGTCATCATCGCCGCCGTCCTCCTCGTGCCGCTCGTCGTGGCGCGCGTCGCGATGCAGTCCCTGCACCGCGAGATGCGCGATCTTCGGGAAGGGGACTTTCAGGCGTCGCTCATGCTCGGCCGCCTGCGCGACGGACTCGCCGACGTGCGCGCGCGCGAGGTCGCGCTCGGCGTACTGAAGAGCGACACGGCCCACCGGAACCTCGCCGTCGCCGTGGCAAAGGCCACGAGCCTCGCGGACACCCTCGCGCGCTTCCATCTGGACGCGACGACGCAGATTCGCGACGCGCTGGCGACGATCGCGCCGGCCGCGCAACGCGAGTTCGAGGCCTTCCGCTCCGGGCGCGACTCCCTGGCGGAACGCGTCTCCGCGGACACGATCGCGCCGGCGTTGCGCGATGCCGAGCGCGCGATCGGACCCGCGGAGAACGCGTTGCGGACGCGCGCCGCCGATCGCGTGGCCGCGGCGGAAGATGCGCTCACCGAGGGTGAACGTGTCTCGCTGGCTGCGCTGGCGGTGGCCCTCCTCCTCGCGACGGCCATTGCGCTCTGGCTCACGCGCTCGATCAGCCAGCCGGTCTACGCCCTCCAGGCTGGCATGGGCGCCGTGGCGGACGGCGAACTGGACCACAAACTCGGCTTCGACATCTCGCGACGCGACGAGTTCGGACGGCTGGCGTTGAGCTTCCAGGAAATGACGCGACAGCTCGCCGAGCTCGACAAGCTCAAGGCGGAGTTCGTCTCCATCGCGTCACACGAGCTGAAGACACCCATCAACGTCATCCTCGGCTACCTCCAGCTGATGGAGGAGGGGATCTACGGGCCGCTCACGGAGAAACAGGTATCCGTGACGCAGACCATCCAGGCGCAGGCGAAGACACTTTCACGCCTCGCACACCAGCTCCTGGACGTCAGCCGCTTCGAGGCGGGGGGCGGCCGGATCGAGCCGCGACCGATCAAGCTCACGCAGATGCTGGACGAGCTCGAGCGGACGTTCCACGTGCTCGCCGTGCAGCGAGAGATCGACTTCCGCGTCGTGCTGGAAGCGGACCTGCCCGTGAACGTGACCTGGGATTGGGAGCGGATCAACGAGGTCACCGGCAACCTGCTCTCGAACGCCTTCAAGTTCACCGGCGCCGGTGGCACGGTGGAGCTCACCGCGGCGCCCGATGAGAACGGAGTGTGCATACGAGTCCGGGACACGGGCGCGGGCATCGAGCCCGACCAGCTCAAGCACGTGTTCCAGAAGTTCTACCAGGCGGACAACCAGCGGTCCGCGTCCGCGAAGGGAACGGGACTCGGCCTCGCCATCGCCAAGGAAATCGTGGAAGCGCATCAGGGAAAGATCAGCGTCACCAGTACGGTCGGCACGGGAACGACCTTCAGCCTCACGCTGCCGATCATCGTCGCGAACCGGCGCCGCACCGGAAGCTTCCGGATGATCCCGGCCGCGGAGCCCAAGACATGAGGCCCGCGCTTCGGCGCGCGGCGTGGTGCGCCGCCGTTGCGGGGCTCACGGCGTGCGGCACCACGCAGACGCACCTGGCGGAGCCGATTCCGGCCGGACGCACCGAGTGGACGCCGCTGATGCTCCAGGCTGCGCAGGAGTCCGCCGCGGGCCGCTACGCCGTGGCCGACAAGCTGCTCGCCGATTTCTCGACGCGGTACCCGGCGAGCGTCGAGGCCGGCGATGCCCTCTACTGGCGCGCCGTGTACAAGCTCGATCCCGGCAACAGCGCGTCCACGCCGCACGACGCCGCGGTATTGCTCGACGGCTATCTCGCCACCGGGGCGACGGCGCATCGCACGGAGGCGCAGACCTTGCGGCGGGTGGCCACCGCGCTCGACGTGCGCGCGGCGGCGGCGGCCGCGCCGCCGAAGGTCGAGGTGGTGAAGGCCGACGACAAGGCGCGCGACGAGGAGCTGCTGCGCCTGAAGGATGAGCTCGCGAAGGCGAACGCCGAGCTCGATCGCATCAAGCGGAGGCTCGCGCAGCCGAGCAAGCCCTGAGCGCGTGGATCAGCACCCGATGCGCTGCGTGCTCACAACGAGGTTGTCGAAATAGCGTTCCTGGGCGACGGGGGAACCGGCGTTCCAGTAGCTCTCGAAGAACACCGCATTGATGCCGAATGCGGAGTACCCGCCCAGAAAATTGAGGCCAGTGTGCGCCGCTTGGGCAACGCCGTCAATCCAGATCTCTTCGAGGCCATTGGAGGCGCCGGGATCGTTGAGCTTTGCGTGCGCCTCGATGCAATGCCACTGACCAACGTGGGCGGCGTCGAAGGTCGGCGTCGTTGATGGGACGTTTCCGAGCCACCGGAAATTCGCGAAGTCGTTATAGGTCGTCGTCTGCAGCACGCCCTGCGTATCGGTGCCGGAGACAGGCTCCACGGCCAGGTAGTTGGTCGCCGTGCCGTCGCCGGACCACACATGGGCGATCATCGCCTGGGCCCATGACGGGTTGACGAGGCTCGTGGCGCGCGAGAGCTTGTCGCCGCCGCCGCCAGTCCAGCCAGCCTGGTTGCGCAGGTACATGCGCCAGTAGATCTCGCGATAGATCGCGGTGCCCGCGTCCACAGCCTTGAAGGACGTGTTCGGCGTCTTGCCGAACGCGATCTTCAGCGAGCCCGCGTTCTGCTGGGCCGCAGCGAAATGCACCCGCATGCCCATCGAGCCATCCTTGCCCACTGCAGCCGCGCGCACGAATGTGCCGCCGGCATTGTCGTATTCGAAGTAGCGGCTGGTCCGGTCGCTCTCGAAGTCATCGCACCAGATCCACGCCGCCGGCGCCGACGCGCACTCGGCGGCTGACGGAGCGACGGCGGTCACGGTGAGTGTCGCGCTCCCGCTCTTCGTCTCGCTCGTCGCGGTGATGTGGGCCGTGCCGGCGGCAACCGCCGTGACAAGACCGGCGGCGGACACGGTGGCGATGGCGGTGTTGTCCGAGGTCCAGGCAATCGACCGCCCAGTCAGCACGTTATTCGCCGCATCGCGCAGCGTGGCGGTGGCCTGGGTCGTCCCGCCAACCGTGAGCGCGCTGGCGTCGAGTGCGACGGCGACCGTCGCGACGGGCGCGGGCGATGTGGCCGTGACGGCGAGCGTCGCCGAGCCGATCTTGCTTTCGCTGGTGGCCGAGATGTGAGCAGTGCCGACCCCAACGGCGGAGACGACACCGGTGCCGCTGACCGTAGCGACGGCGGCGTTATCCGAGCTCCATGTCACGGGCCGGCCGGTGAGGACATTGCCGCTCGCGTCACGCAAGGTGGCCGTGGCCTGCGTCGTCGCGCCTGAGGTGACCGCCGCACTCGACAGGGTGACGGTGACCGACGCGACCGGGGCGGGTGCCGGCATGGCCGCCGTCATCGTCGCGCTGCCGCTCACGATGCCGCTCGTCGCGACGACCTGCGTCGTTCCCGCCGCGCGCACGAGAAAGCGGTTTGCGGTCACCGGCGTGGCGATCGAGGCGTCACTCATGGACCAGGTCACGGCGGTTCCGCTCATCACCGCACCGGTGGCATCGCGCACAACAGCGGTTGCGGTGACCGTGTCGCCGACAACGGGCGACGCCACGTTCAGCGAAACGGAAATACTCGCGGCGACTGGTGTCCCGCCGCCCGGCGGCGTCACGGTGTTGTCGACGCCCCCCGAACACGACGAAAGGCTCCACGCCACGACCAGCAGCGCGGTGTATGCGCGAAGAAGTCGGGTCATCATCCCACCGGATTCATCGAGAAGGAAACGAAGGCCGCACTACTCACACTTCGCGGCTTCCTGGAAAAGTACCCGGGCCATCTGGTCCGTCGTTGTGGCGTCGATCACAATTCATCCAGGAACTGGACGATCGAGCGGCAGCACCTCAACGGCCGAGTCGGAACGCCGGATGTTTGTGCGGACGCGATCTCACCGGCGCCCCAGAACGATCACCCACGTCTACCGATCAACGCGCATGCCAGCGTCAGGCGTCAAGGCCTCGACTCGTGGATCGTGACGCCACTTCGCCGCTCGAGCGTTCGATCAGCCGACCCGAAACAGCTCCAGCGAACGCGCGTAGCGTTCCGACAGCATCCGGCGCAGCGCCGCATGCGCCGGCGCATCGAGCTCCGGGTCGTCCGCCAGGATGCCCGCCGCCAGTTCCCGCGCCCGCTCGTTCAACAGCTCGTCGCGCAGCGGATCAGCAACACGGAACGTGGGCACGCCGCTCTGCCGCTCGCCGAACAGGTCGCCCATACCGCGCAGCTGCAGGTCGGCGCGCGCGATGTCGAAGCCGTCCTCGCTCCCCACGAAGACATCCAGCCGCTGTCGCGCATCGGGACTCACGTCGCCGAGGAGGATGCAGAATGACGCTTCCGCCCCGCGACCGACGCGACCGCGCAGCTGATGCAACTGGGACAGGCCGAAGCGCTCGGGATGCTCGATCAGCATCACGGTCGCGTTGGGCACGTCGATGCCGACTTCGATCACGGTGGTGGCGACGAGCACGTCGATGTCGCCATCGCGGAAACGCCGCATGATGCCGTCCTTCTCCTCGGCGGGCAGGCGCCCGTGCAGCAGCGCGACGCGCTGGTCGCGGAAGGCATCGGCGGCGAGGATCTCGAACATCGTCGTCGCCGCCTTGAGGTCGGTCTTCTCCGATTCCTCGATGACGGGATAGACGACGTACGCCTGCCGCCCCTTCCCCACCTCGCGCGCGACGAACTCGAGCACCTTCACCCGGGCCACCTCCGGCCGCAACGCCGTGGTGATGGGCTGGCGGCCCGGCGGCCGCTCGTCGAGCAACGAGAGATCGAGGTCGCCGTACAGCGTGAGCGCGAGCGAGCGCGGAATCGGCGTCGCCGTCATGAGGAGGACATCCGGCGATTCACCTTTGGCAGCGAGCGCCTTCCGTTGCTCCACACCGAAGCGATGTTGCTCGTCCACCACGACGAGCCCCAGCCGCGCGAACTCCGTGGCCTGCTGCACCAGGGCATGCGTCCCCACCACCAGCGCCGAGCCGGCCTCGGCCATCCGCGAGGCCACCTCTCGGCGCGCCTTCGTCTTGAGGCCGCCCGTAACGAGGATCGGCTCGATGCCGAGCGGCGCCAGCATGCGGCTGATGGAGGTGAAGTGCTGCTCGGCCAGCAGTTCCGTGGGCGCCATGATCGCCGCCTGGTAGCCGTTCTCCATCGCGAGCAGCGATGCGAAAAGCGCCACCACCGTCTTCCCACTCCCGACGTCCCCCTGCAGCAGTCGGTGCATGCGCCGGTCGCTGCACATGTCGGCGAAGATCTCGCGCAGCACGCGCGCCTGCGCGCCAGTGAGCGTGAACGGGAGCGCTTCGCGCAGGCGCGTCGTGAGGTCGCGGCGGTTGTCGAACCGGATGCCGCGCCGCGGTTCGCGCGACAACGCCTTCGCGCGCTGCTGCAGCAGCTGCACGAAGAGCAGTTCCTCGAACGCGAGCCGAGCACGCCCCTCGAGCGCCTCGGCCAGGCTCGTCGGACGGTGCACCATGCGCAACGCGTCGCCAATCGACGGCACCGCGGCAGCCTTGAGGATCTCGCGCGGGAGGTACTCCGTGACCAGCGGGAGCAGCTCGTCGAGGTGCGCGTCGATGATGCCGCGAATGACCTTGAACGACAGCCCTTCGGTGGCCGGATACACCGACAGCACGCGGCCTTGCGCGGTGCCGCTGTCGTCCTTGCCAAGGTTGACGTATTCGCGCGGTTGGAGCTGGCGGCCGTGGAAGAAGCGCACGCTGCCGCTCACCAGCAGGACGTCGTCCTTCGCGATGGTGCGGTCGAGGAAGGGCTGTCCCGGCCAGGAGACCTCGATCAGCCCCGTGTCATCCTTCAGCACCGCCTGGAAGATCCGGAGTCCCTTGCGCGTGGGCAGCACGCCCTTGGACACCACGGTGCCGATGACGGTGCCCTGCATGCCCGTCTCGAGCGACGCGATGGGCGAGACAGTGCTCGCGTCTTCGTAGCGATGCGGGATGTGATAGAGGAGGTCGCCCGCCGCGACGATGCCGAGCCGACGCAGCGCGTCGGCACGCACGGGCCCCACGCCCTTGAGGTACGTGACCGGTGTGTCGAGCCGGATCTTCGGCGGCCGCGGCGCCTCGCGCTTCACTCGCCGCCCAGGAGCTCCCCTGCGAATTCCGCCGCGTCGAACGGCACGAGGTCGTCGCCCTGCTCACCGGTGCCCAGGAACTTCACGGGTACGTCGATAGCCTCGTGCACGGCGACCACCACACCGCCGCGCGCGGAGCCATCGAGCTTGGTGACGACGAGTCCCGAGACGGGAACCGCCGCCGCGAAGATCTTCGCCTGCTGGACGGCGTTCTGGCCGATCGTCGCATCGAGCACGAGCAGCGTCTCGTGCGGGGCGTCCGGCAACCGCTTGGTGATCACCCGCGCGACCTTCTTCAGCTCCGTCATGAGGCCCTCGCTCGTGTGGAGGCGACCAGCGGTGTCGATGATGAGGACGTCGGCGCCGCGCGCAATGCTGGCATCGATGGCATCGAAGGCCACCGCGGCCGGATCCGCGCCCGCCTTTGCCGAGATGAAGTCCGCGCCGCTGCGCTCGGCCCACACGCGCAGCTGGTCGATGGCGCCAGCGCGGAAGGTGTCGCCCGCGGCGACGATGACCTTCTGTCCCTCGTTGCGCAGCCGCTGCGACAACTTGCCGATGAACGTGGTCTTGCCGGCGCCATTCACGCCGACGATGAGGATGACAGTAGGTCCGCTCGTCGCGCGCGCCAGCGCAGGATCGCTCGAGCCGGACCGCAATGCCGCCTCGACTCCTTCCTGCAACGCCTCGAGGAACTGGTCCTGCGACTTCACGAGGCCGCGCTGGGCGCGCCGTTCCACCTCGGCCACGAGCTTCATGGTGGTCGGGACACCGAAGTCGGCCTCGAGCAGCAACTGCTCGAGCTGCTCCAGCGAGCCGGCAGACACGCCACCGCGCGCCAGGACGGCGACGTCCGTGAGGGCGACGTCCTTGATCTTCTGCCAGAGCGAGCGCTTCGGCAGGTCGGTCGATTTTCGGAGAATCCGCATGCCGAAAGTTAGCGGGAGTGCGGCGTCGCCCTCTATGCCGTTTCCTCGCCGAACACGCCCGCGAAGAAGCGCTCGACATCGAGCATGAACTCGGGCACGTGCTCGCTCGGGAGCCACTCGAAGCGGTCCACGCTGATCTCGGGACGCGCGTCGCCAGGACGCCAGCGTTCGAAGAGGCGCGCGTCGGGATCGACGATCCAGTATTCCTCGGCGTGCCGCTGGTATTTCGGCCGCTTCCGCACGCGGTCGTGCCGCCCGCTCGACGGCGATACCACCTCGATGGCGAGCAGGAGCGCACGAACTGGAAAGCCCTCCCTGCGCACGCGCATCGACTCGGCATGGCCCAGCACAAACAGGTCCGGCTGGCTCAGGAACTCGGGCTCGAGCTCGACATCCGACGGCGACACGTACACCTCGCCGAGCCGATTTGCGGTCAGGTATGCATCGAGCGCGACGAGCAGCGCTTTCACCGCGCGCTGGTGCGGCGCGCCAGGCGACGGCGTCACGAGCAGCTCGCCGTCCACGAGCTCGTACCGGGGCGTGAGCTCCGGATTGTCGGCAATGAGCTGCCGCACTTCAGCCGCCGTCCACCGGCGCGCACCCACCGCAGGCATGGCCACAATCTGCTCGGCTCAGTTGACTGGAGGCAAGAGAACACCGCATACGGTCGCCCTATCCGGGCTGACCCGTGCCACCAGATTCTCGCGGCGTGGATCATTGCCGCCCGGTGTCAACACTGCGCAGGGATGATCCGTACCTGCACAGTGGTCCCCGCCGAGCCGTACGCCTCCGCATCGCCCCCACGAGGAGACAGGATGTTCCGCACCCGTCGCACCATTCGCCACGCTGCCCTGACCGTCGCTGCCGGTGTCGCGCTCGCGGCGCCCATGCGCGCGCAGCAGGCCAACGATCCCGAGTACACCGCGAAGATCAAGGAATACCTTCAGGATCCTCGCATCAGCACGGAGCTGGTGGACCACCTGCCCGCGTCGGCCACCGTCCCGACGCCGCTCAAGTTCCTCGGGAAGATCGTCGGCACGCCGGGCGAGCTGACCTACTCCAGGGACATCACCCGCTACTTCGACGCACTCGCCAAGTCGTCGCCGAGGGTAAAGGTGTGGCGCATGGGGAAGAGCGAAGAGGGGCGCGAGATGATCGTCGCCGCCATCGCGGATGAAGCCACGCTGCGCGACCTCGACAAGTACAAGGGCATGCTCAAGACGCTCACCGATCCGCGGACGACCACCGAGGAGCAGGCGCGGGCGACGATCAAGACGGCGAAGCCGATTTACTGGCTCACGAGCGGGATGCACAGCCCGGAAACGGGCGGACCCGAGATGCTGATGGAGCTCGCCTACCGCCTCGCGGTGGAGGAGACGCCGTTCATCCAGGACATCCGGAACAACGTCATCACGTTCATCACGCCGGTGCTCGAGGTAGACGGGCGCGAGAAGGTTGTGGACACCTACTACTTCAACAAGAAGCGGCCCGCAGGCGAGGCACGGCTGCCAGTGATGTACTGGGGCAAGTACGTCCAGCACGACAACAACCGCGACGGCATGGGGCAGTTCCTGAACCTCACGAAGGAAACGACGAAGACCTTCCTCGAGTGGACGCCCACCGTGCTGCACGACCTGCACGAGGCGCAGAGCTACCTGTACTCGAGCACCGGCACGGGTCCGTACAACGAGCAGCTCGACCCCATCACGATCAACGAGTGGTGGGTGATGGCGCAGAACGACGTGATGGAGATGACGAAGCGCGGCGTGCCGGGCGTCTTCACGTACGGCTTCTACGACGGATGGGTGCCGAACTACATGTTCTTCATCGCCCACGCGCACAACTCGGTGGGGCGCTTCTACGAAGTGCAGAGTTACGGTCCGGACAACAATGCGAACCTCACGCTGCCGGCAACGACCACGAGCCGTGAGTGGTTCCGTCCGAACCCGCCCCTGCCCTCCATCAAGTGGGGCCCGCGCAACAACACGAACATCCAGGAGAGCGCGCTCCTCATCTCGCTGAAGCAGATGGCGGACCAGAAGGAGATGTTCCTCGAGAACTACTGGCTGAAGAACAAGCGCAGCGTGGACAAGGGGAAGAACGGCCCGACGTACGCGTGGCTCATTCCGACCAACCAGACGCGCAAGGCGAACGCCGCGGACGCCATCAACGACCTCCGCACGCAGGGCCTCGAGATCCACACGGCCACCAGCGACTTCAAGGCGGGCAACCTGAACGTGAAGACGGGCGACTACATCGTCCGCGCCGACCAGCCGTACCGCACGCTGGCCGACATGTACTTCTCGCTGCAGAACTATCCGGTCGCGAACCCCGCGCCGTACGACGACACGGGCTGGACCTTCCAGTTCATGCGCAACCTCGTGATCACGCCGGTGAGCGACAAGGCGATCCTCACGCAGCCGATGACGATGGTGACGGCGACTGTGAAGGCGGCGGGCGGCGTGCAGGGCAGCGGCCCCGTGGTCATCGTGGACAACGCGGCGGACAACAACCTCATGACGTTCCGCTTCAAGAACGCCAGTGTGAAGATGCAGGCGGCCGAGGAGGAGTTCGATGCTGCGGGGCATCACTTCCGCGCCGGCGCGTTCATCATCCCCAACGGCGACCGCGCGAAGCTCGAGTCGCAACTCACCGCACTCGGCCTCTCGGGCTACGCGGTGGCCGCGGCGCCCACGGTGAAGACGCACGACCTCGACATCCCGCGCATCGGCTACGTGCACAGCTGGTCGCGCACGCAGGACGAGGGCTGGGTGCGCGCTGCTCTCGATACCTACGGCGTGCCCTACTCCTACTTCGCTGACCAGAAGCTGCGCGACGGCAACCTGCGCGCGAAATACGACGTGATCATCTTCCCGCACGTCGGCGGCACAGCACAGAGCATGGTGACCGGCACGCCGAAGACGGGCACGATGCCCCTGCCGTACCGAAAGACCGACGCGACGCCGAACCTCGGTTACATGGACCAGAGCGACGACATCCGCGGCGGCATGGGCATCGAGGGGCTGATGAACCTCTACAGGTTCGTCGAGGACGGCGGCACGCTGATCACCGAGGGCGCCACCGCGACGATCTTCCCCGAGTACAACCTCACGACCGGCATCACCATCGAGACGCCGAGCGAGCTGTTCGCTCGCGGCACCATCCTCCGCGGCATCATCTCGGACAAGAAGAGCCCGTTGGTCTACGGATACGAAGGCACGCAACTGCCCGTGTACTTCAACCAGGCACCGGTCATCAACGCCGGCGGTGGCGCGAATACCTTCGCGCTGGGTGGCGGGCGCGGTGGCGCGCCGGGCCTGAGCCAGAATGTGACGCCGAATGCGGTGCCGCTCGCGCTGTCGCCGTGGGATTCGACGGCAGCCGCCGAGGCAACGGCCGCCGGCGGCGGCCGGGGTGGGCGCGGCGGACGTGGCGGCGGCGGCGCGGGTGGTGGCGGCGGCTTTGGCGCCTTCGGTGGTGGCGCCGCCGCTGACGTGGTGCGTCCGCGCGTAGTCATGCAGTTCCCGAGCAACCCGAATGACATGCTGCTCTCGGGCACGCTCTCCGGGGGCCAGAGCATCGCCAGCAAGGCGCAGCTCGTGGATGCCTCGATCGGCAAGGGACACGTCGTGATGTTCGGCATCCGCCCCTTCTGGCGCTGGCAGACGCAGGGCACGTACATGCTCGGCTTCAACGC
Organism: Gemmatimonadales bacterium; assembly: GCA_038236775.1. GTDB lineage: Bacteria > Gemmatimonadota > Gemmatimonadetes > Gemmatimonadales > Gemmatimonadaceae > AG11. The sequence goes on along the minus strand of JBBRZK010000023.1, from coordinate 11,253 downwards.
GATCCTGAACTGGAACGACCTCGACGCCGGCAAGGCCGCGCCCGCGGCGCCGAGGCCGGTGGGCGGGCAGTAGCCCATGGTTTGAGCGGTGGCTGCACGATGAGGGCGGCTCGCAGAGCCGCCCTCATCGTATCCGTCATCGATCGCGCTGCGCGACGAGCGAAAGCAGGCCCTTCGCGTTGCTCAGGGCGACACCCTTGTCGTACTGAGCGGACCATGTCGTCCTGAGCGAAGCGAAGGACCTGCTTCCCTGCCGGTCCACATCTGGCCGGTTTCACGGTTGCCGGCACGCCTGGCGGAGCGATGGCGCAACGCATAGTCCTCGCTGCACGTTTGCAGTACGGTCACCTCCCTGCCGACCTTCTCCACGGTCCCCATGCCCACGCTCCGCCGCTCGCTCGCCCTCCTGGCACTCGCGACGCCCGTCGTCCCGCTGCATGCGCAGCTTCGCGCATCGGACGGGGCCAGCCCTCGCGTCACGCCGCTCTCGTCCGCGACCGCGCCGCAGTACACCATCGACCAGTTCCTCTCGCCCGCTTCGCCGCTCGAGGTGAGCGCGGCGCGCAAGGCCGATCGTCTCGCGTGGGTCACGTACGAGCGCGGCATGCGCAACGTGTACGTCGCATCGGCGCCGGGCTTCAAGGCGACGCGCATCACGAGCTTCATGAAGGACGACGGGATCGACGTCGGCTCGGTGCGGCTCTCCGACAACGGCCGCATCGCGATCTTCGTGCGCGGCTCGGCACAGAACCACGAGGGCTGGGTGGCCAACCCGTCGCACTATCCGGAGGGCGGCGAGCGCGCCGTGTGGGCCGCGCGCACCGACGGCAGCGGCGCCTGGCGGCTCGGCGTCATCACCGGCACGCAGCTCGGCGGACGCGGCGGCGGCTCGCCGGAGCTCTCGCCCGATGGCCGCTACGCGGTGTTCGTGCGCGACGGGCAGATCTTCCGCGTGAGCACGGCGCGCGGCGCGAAGTCGGCGATGGATACCGGTGGCGTCGCGTTCATCCGCGCGTGGGGACGGCAGGGCAACCCGCAGTGGTCGCCCGACGGTGGGAAACTCGCATTCGTGAGCAGCCGCGACAACCACGCATTCATCGGCGTGTACGACATGCAGACGCGCGCCGTGCAGTTCCTCGCGCCCAGCACGGACATGGACGGCAGTCCGACCTGGTCGTCCGACGGTACGCGCATCGCGTTCATCCGCCGGCCCGGCACGCCGTTCGGGCAGCAGGCGGTGGTGGCGGGCGCGCCATTCGCGCAGGCAGCACCTACGCCAGCGGCGCGCCGCGCGGACCGCGGAGCGGGCGCAGGTACCGAAGGTGCCGCACCCGCGGCGGGCCCGAGCGGATGTCCCGCGCCGGCACAGGGGTTCGGCGGTGGTGGACGCGGCGGCGCGAACGCCGACAGCATACCGCAGCCGGCCGATGGACTCTGTCGCGCGGCCTTCGCTGGCGGTTATACGCTGTCGTTCTGGGTGGCGGACGTCGCGACCGGAAAGGCGCACGAGCTGTGGCACAACCAGCCGCTCGACCGCACCTTCGCGAACGTCAATGGCCTCACGTGGGCCGGTGACCGCCTGGTGTTCGGCGCGCAGCCGGCGAAAGACGAGTGGGACCGCTACTACTCCCTGAGCATGGCGAACCCGCAAGCCACGCCCGTGCTGCTGACGACGACGGATGGGCTCATCAACGACGGCGTCGCGGACCGCACGTTCACGACCACGGCGCTCTCGCCCGATGGTCGGATGCTCTACTACAGCACGAACGCCACGGACATCGAGAAGCGGCACATCTGGGCGGTGCCAACCGCTGGCGGCACGCCGAAGAAGATCTCGACGGACGACGGCGTCGTCGTGTCGCCCACGCCGCTCGCGTCGGGAACGAGCCTCGCCGTGCTGTATTTCAATGCCGCGCAGCCGGCCTCGATCGGCATCGTGCCGACGTCCGGCGGCAATACGCGGGTAGTGTATCCCACGCTGCCGAAGGACTTCCCGGTGGCGGCGCACGTGACGCCACAGATCGTACTCACCAAGGCGCCCGACGGGCTCGAGATCCACAACCAGCTCTTCCTGCCGAAGGACCTCAAGCCGGGTGAGAAGCGTCCGGCGATCGTCTTCGTCCACGGCGGGCCGCAGCGCCAGATGCTGCCGGCGTATCACTACATGCAGTTCTACCACTGGTCGTATGCGTACAACCAGTGGCTCCAGTCGCAGGGCTACATCGTGCTGTCGGTGAACTACCGCGCCGGCGTCGGCTATGGCAACGCCTTCCGCCGTGCACCGAACACCCAGGGCCGCGGCAACGCCGAGTACCAGGACGTGCTCGCGGGCGCGAAGTATTTGCAGGGCCGCGCAGATGTGGATCCCACCCGCATCGGCATCTGGGGCCTGTCATACGGCGGCCTGCTCACGGCCGAGGCGCTCGCGCGCAACTCGGACGTGTTCGTGGCGGGGGTGGACCTCGCGGGCGTGCACATCTACGGCAGCGCGCAGGACACGACGAGCCTCGCATTCCGTTCGTCGGCCGTCGGGCACATCGACACGTGGCGGTCACCAGTGTTCCTCCAGCAGGGCGACGACGACCGCAACGTGGACTTCTCGCAGATGGTGGGGCTCGTGGACCTGCTGCGTGCGCACAACGTCTACTACGAGCTGACGGTCACGCCCGACGACGTACACGAGTCGCTGCTGCACAGCCGCTGGCTCGACATCTTCGCGCGGAGCAGCGATTTCCTGCATCGCTTCGTCTGGGACAGGCAGACGGCGCCCGTTTCCACGAACAGCGGCAGGTGATGGATCGCTACTGCAGTGCGCCCGGCTGACTGGCACGGCTTCGCATCTTCGTCATCACCATGAGGTGGGCGTCACTCGAGGGCGTCCGTCGAGATGACGGTCCAGTCGTCGGCGGCGTGCCCCTTCGCGAGCCATGCGTCCATCGTCTTCGCGATGCCGGGCAGGATGTCGAGGGTCACGCCACCGGATTGCGCGGCCTCCGACATGAGCCGGACGTCCTTGCGCGCCATCGCCAGGTTCCAGGACGGATCCGTGAAGTCGCCGGTTCGGATGCGCGCGAGGCGCGCCGGCACCATCGTGCCCGGATTGAAGACGTCGAACAGCTTCGTCACTTCGTCCTGCGGAATGTCGAGTGCCTTGGCGAGGGCCAGCGTATCCATCAGGCTCACGCCCATGACCACGAGGAAGTGGTTGCCGAGCAGCTTGATGCCCGCCGCGCGATCCGGCTCGGGTCCGAGGTAGACGAGCCGGCCGGTCATCTTCTCGAGGTACGGGGCGAGTGCGTCGTAGCGCGCGCGATCGCCCGACGCGAGCATCACGCCCGTGGCCGCCAGCGCGTTGGGCGGACCCATGAACACGGGCGCATGCAGGAACGCGAACCCGCGCTCGTCCCATCGTTTCACGCGCTTGGCCGTGCGTGGGGGCGACGTGGTCGTGTGATCGACGATGGCCATTCCGGCCGCGAGACCGGGGCGTGCCTGCTCCAGCACGTCGTCCACCGCCGAGTCGTCCGAGAGCGTGATGTGGACGCGTTCCGCGCCGCGAACGGCGTCGGCCGGATCCGTGAAGACGCGCGCGCCGTATTGCTCGAGCGCGCGCGCCTTGTCCGTCGAGCGATTCCACACCTGCACCTGCTCGCCGCGGGCCAGCAGCGCGCGTACGAAGTTCGAGCCCAGGAGGCCGGTTCCGAGATAGGCGATCATGTCGCAATGTATCCACAAGGGCTCGCGGGCGTTCGTGTGCGCGCGGCAGGTTCAGCAGTGGCGCGCTGTCGCCCGTATACCGGGCAGCGTTGCTCCTTCCTGCCGCCCCCCGGAGTTCCGAATGATTCGTCGTGCCCGTGCGCTCGTGCTCGTCATTGCCGGCGCCAGCCTCTCCGCAGGCGCGCAAGGCGCCCCGCAGGCCGCCGTGCCATGGAATCCGCAGCAGGTGCTCCGCACGGAGCACTACGTGCAGCCGCCCGCCGTGATCGAACGGATCATCCGCGCACCACGCACGGACATGTCCTTCACGATGCCGAGTCCGGACCGGAAATGGTTCCTGCGCACCGTCGGCTCCGATCGCGGCGAGATCTCGGCGTTCGGGAAGGAGCACATCAACCTCGGCGGACTTCAGGTCGAGACGCGGGCGAACCGGGCGCGCACGCTCACCACCAGCACGCGCCACGGTCTCACGTTGTTCGATCCGCGCACCCAGGCGACGCGCACGATCGAGACGCCGAAGGGCGCCACCGTGTCCGCCGCGGTATGGTCGCCGACGGGGACACAGCTCGCCTACATCGCGAACTTCGCCGATGCCTCGTACGCGTACGTCGCCGACGTGGCAAGCGGGCGCTCGACGCAACTCACGCAGACGCCGCTGCTCGCCACGCTCGTGACCACCCTCGAGTGGACGGGTGACGGCGCGGGCATCGTCACCGTGCTGGTGCCCGAGGGTCGCGGCGCGGCACCCGTATTCGGCAACCATGGCATCGCGGACGGCCCGCAGGTGCGCCTGACAGAATCGCGTGTGCTGCCCCAGGCCGTGCATCCAAGTCTGCTGCAGGATCCGTTCGAGAAGGCACAGCTCACGTACTACACGACGGGACAGCTCGCGCTCATCGACGCCCGGTCGCGGCGCATGCGCCGGCTCGGTGCCCCGGCGATGATTCGCGCGGTGGATGCATCGCCCGACGGCCGGTTCGTGCGCGTGACCCGCATGACCGAGCCGTTCTCGTACGTGGTGCCCGTGTCGAATTTCGGCGCCGTGAACGAGCTGTGGGACATGAACGGCACACTCGTCGCGACGCTCGGCAAGACGCCGCTCCGCGAAGGCGAGCGCGGAGGCGACGGCGACACGCCTGCGGCGGGCGGGCGCGGTGGCGCGTCGGTGGCGACGGACACCGGCAAGCGCAACATCCAGTGGAATCCGGCTGGGCCCGGACTGGTCTACCTCCAGTCGGTGTTTGCTGAGGGCGGCCCGCGGGCGGGTGCGGGCCGAGGTGGCGTGGCACAGCGCGCGCAGCCGGTGGCCGTGCGGTTCATGCGCTGGCTTCCTCCCTTCGGGCCCACGGACACGCAGCTCGTCTACGAAGGGAGCGGCCGGCTGAGCAACGCAGCCTACAGCGCCGATGGCTCGACGATGTTCATCGCCGATAGCGGGACGGTGGTCGCGGTACGCACGAGCGAGCCCGCGAAGCGGCACTCACTCGGCCGCGGCGTCACGTTGCCCGCTGGTGGCGCAGGCGGGTTCGGCGGTGGCCGTGCCGGTGCAGCGAACGATTCCACGGGTGCGGCCGGCGCGCTCGTCACGCGCATCGGCGTCACCGGATCGCCGGTGGTCGTCGAGAGTTCGGATGGCAAGTCGGTTTTCATCGCGGGTACGCGGGCGCCCGGTGCGCGCTGGGAGACGCAGGCGCCAAGGGCGTGGGTGGACCGGCTGGATCTGGAGACGGCGCAGCGCACGCGCGTGTTCGAGAGTCCCGCCGACGCGGACGACGAGATGGTGAGCGCGCTCGACGACGACTACACCGCCTACGTCTACACGCACGAGTCGCCGACCGTCATCGCGGACGCGTACCTCCGGGATGCCAGGAGCGGCAACAGTACGCGGCTGACGCACAACGTCGATGTCGCGCCCGAGGTCACCGGGGCCAGCCACAAGCGCCTCCAGATCACGCGGCCGCGCGACGGGCTGCACTTCTACACCGACGTCACCCTGCCGCGCGACTGGACGCCGGGCACGCGCCTACCGGGCATCATCTGGTTCTACCCGCGCGAGTACACGTCGCAGGTGGACTACGATCGCTCGCGGTACAGCACCAACATCAACAAGTTTCCCGACCTCGCGCCCGCGCGGCCCGCGTCGTCCACGAAGCTGTGGGTTACGCAGGGGTACGCGCTCATCGAGCCGGATATTCCCGTATTCGGCGACTCGGGCCGCATGAACGACAACTACACGCGCGACCTGCGCGAGAACCTCGATGCAGTGCTCGATGCCGTGGTGGAGGCCGGCTTCGTGGACCGCGGCCGGATGGGCATCGGCGGCCACAGCTACGGCGCGTTCAGCACCGTGAATGCGCTCACGCTGGTGCCGTACTTCAAGGCCGGCATCGCCGGCGATGGCATGTACAACCGGTCGCTCACGCCCTTCGGGTTCCAGAGCGAGCGGCGCGACTTCTTCACGGCGCAGAGCACCTACCTCGACATGTCGCCGTTCTTTCGCGCCGACAAGATCTCCGGCGCGCTGTTGATGTACCACGCGATGGAGGACCAGAACGTCGGGACGTCGCCCATCAGTTCGCAGCGCATGTTCCTCGCACTGCAGGGACTCGGCAAGCCCGCGGCGCTCTACATGTACCCGTACGAGGACCACAGCGACGCCACGTACGAGACCGACCTCGACATCTGGGCGCGATGGCTTGCATGGTTCGATGTCTACGTGAAGACTCCTCACGCGGAGCAGAAGGCCCTGATGCAGTGACGCGCTCACAGCGCGGCGTGCGCGCGCACCGCAGATTTGTCGCAGGCCCGAGTACCCGCCTGCTCTCCCCCACCATTGGTGAATCGTGAGACGTCGTTCCGGAGTCAGCCTCGCCCTCGCGCTCTGCGCGCCCTTCGCACTCGGCGCCCAGGGGCGGCCGGCGGGGAAGACCGTGTGGCCCGATGAAGGGCCGCGTTACTGGTCGCCCCGCCCCACTGTCGCGGACATCACGGCCAACGACCTTCGCACGCGCCTCTACCAGTTCGCCGACGATTCCATGATGGGTCGGCGCATCGGTGAACTCGGCAACCAGATGGGCACGGACTACGTCGCGCGCGAGTTCAAGCGCCTCGGCCTCAAGCCCGCCGGGGAGCACGGCGGCTACTTCCAGGTCCTGCCCTTCGGGCCCATCGGCTTCGACAGTGTCTCATCGCGGATGACCGCGGGTGGCGTGACCCTCGTCCCGCGAACTGACTGGATTCCCATGACGTCGTCGGCGGTCACCGGCGTTGGGGGAACGGCCGCGCTCGCGAACGTACCGACCGTGTTCGCGGGCCGCTGGGGCGACACGAGCGTCGTGCTCGACGCGACGCGGTTCGCCGGCAAGGTCGCCGTATTCACCGCGAGTCCGTCGGCGGTGGGTTTCGCCGCGCCGCGCACCCCCACCGTGCTGCGCTGTGACTCGGTGCCGGACAAGTTCGGCGCCGCCGCGGCGGCGATCGTGGAGGCCGCGGTCCGCGACAGTACCGTACGCGCGGGAGGCGTACCCACCGCCGGGCGCGCCGCAGTATTCGGCGGCGTGCGCGACCTCCGTGCGCAGCGGGCCGGTGCAGCGGGCATCCTCGTCGTCGCGCTCGATTCCATCCCGCGGGCCACCGCGGTTGGTGCATTCAACACGCGCATGGTCATGCAGCCCTCGGCGACGCCGGCAGCGTCGGCCATGAGCGGCGCGGCCATCACGCGCGCTGCCGCAGCGAAGCTGTTCGGCGCGCCCGTTGGCGGACTCGCCGTCGGCACTCCGGGCGCACCGATCACGGCGCACTGGAGCTACGACTGGCACCAGTCGAAGACACCGGGCCGCAACGTGATCGCCGTGCTGCCAGGGTCCGATCCCGCGCGCGCGGGCGAGTACGTGCTCGTGGGCGCGCACAACGACCACGTCGGCGTGAACGCCACGGCGGTGGATCACGACTCGCTGCGCGCGGTGAACGCCGTGACGCGTCCTCAGGGCGCCAACGATCCGTCGTGCCGCCCCACTGTCGCGCAGCAGCACCGCATCGACTCGCTCATCGCGCGGGCCCGCCGCATCCGGCCGGTGCGGCGCGACTCCATCATGAACGGCGCCGACGACGATGGCTCCGGCACCGTGTTGCTCCTCGAGATCGCGGAGAAGTTCGCGTCGGAGAAACCGGCGCGGTCGATCATCTTCATCTCTCACGAGGGCGAGGAAGCCGGCCTGCTCGGCTCGCGGTGGTTCACGGATCACCCCACCATCCCGCTGGCGTCGATCGTCGCGGCGCACAACATGGACATGGAAGGCAAGGGGCGCGTGGACGAAGTGAAGTTCGGCGGACCCACCTCCATCCAGACGCTCGGCTCACGCCGGATGTCGCGCGACTTCGGCGACATCATCGATTCCGTGAATGCGACGCGCGCGGAGACGATGGCGATCGACAAGACGTGGGACGTGAGCGCGAACCCGATGAACCGGTTCTGCCGCAGCGACCAGGTGAACTACGTCCACCACGACATCCCGGTGACGTACTTCTCCACCGGCTATGCGCTGGATTACCACCAGCCGACCGACGAGCCGCAGTACATCGACTACGACCACATGGCGCGGATCGGCCGGTTCGTGCACGACATCGCGATGGCCGTGGCGACCCGGAAGGACAAGCCGCGGGTCTCCGGCGCGGATCCGAGCTATCCTGTCTGCAGGTAGCTCCATCCTTCGGCGCGGGTCACTCCGCGCCGAACGCGCCTTCGAGCTCGCCGAAGGGCACGGCGCGCGCGAGCAGCGCGAAGGTCCCGCCCGCGGCAATCTCGCGGGCGGCATCGAGCGCGGCGCCCAGCGCCACGCGCGCGAGCGCGCCACCGATGCTGATGCGTCGCACGCCGAGCGTTGACAGCGCGGCCACGGTGGTGAAGTCCGAGCTCACCAGCACGTTGACAGGCTTCGGCGCCACGGCCTGCACCACGGCCGCAATGTCCGCCGGCGTGCGGATCCCGGGCGCGTAGAGGCAGTCGGCGCCGGCGTCGGCGTAGGCTACGAGTCGGCGGATCGTTTCGCCCAGGTCCGGTTGTCCGACGATGAATCCCTCCGAGCGTCCGGTGAGGAGGACGCCTGATCCACTCGCATCAATGGCGGCGCGGGCAGCCCGCATGCGTTCGACGGCCAGATCGAACTCGAACAGCGGTGCGGCAGCATCGCCGGTGGAATCCTCGATCGAGAGTCCCGCGACCCCCGTCGCCGTCGCCGCGGCGACGTTCGTGGCGACGGCATCCGGCGCAACGGCAAAGCCGCGCTCGAAATCCGCATTCACTGGTATCGTCACGCCATGACTGATCGCGCGGAGGTGCGCGAGCATCTCGTCGAGCGTCACGTGGCCGTCGCGACGACCGATGGACCACGCGAACCCGGCGCTCGTCGTGGCGACCGCCGGAAATCCAAGGTGCTCGAGCAGGCGCGCGCTGCCGAGGTCCCACGGATTGGGCATCACGAAGCAGCCGGCCGAGTGCAGGCGCGCGAACTCGGCCACGGCTGACCGGCCGGAGGGCACTAGAGGGAGGGGTGCCTGAGGTGAATGTCGGTGTGGACCTGCAGCTGGTTCGCGACCGCGAGGATGGTGTCGTCGCGATACAGCGCGCCGGTGATGACGCCGCAGATGGGCTGTGGATTCAACGGCGCGGGCGGTGTCGCTGGTGCGGCGGCGCCTCGTCCCCCACCCTGCTGCTGCGCGGGCACGTCGAACTTGTACGGCACCACGGCGCATGGATGTCCGGTCTGCGCGTTCGCGGCAACGTCGGCGAAGGTGCCCGCGATGAACAGGTCGAGGTCCTTCATGAACTCGCCCCACTTCGCGACGAGCACGTACCGGCGTCGCTGGTTCTGCAGGAACTCGAACGCCTTCACGGTGCGGCCATTCAGGAAGCGGGGGTTCCAGTCCGCCGGCGCCATCGGACTTGGTGCGCCAAGTGGCTGCGCCACGGTGCCCGGAAACGGCGCGCCGTTGGTCGTGGGGATGACCACGGTGTCGAGGTCGAGGCCGATCTCCCTCGCCTTCCGCTGCACGTACTCCTCGAACGCGGCGGCGTACTCCACGTTCAGCCCGCCCGCGCCAATGCCCGGCACGGTGGGACGCGCGCCGATGTCCACCGGCCGCATGCCCAGCTCGCGCAGCTTGTCCACGAGCTCCTTCGGCGCGGCGGGATCCACGCCGATACGCAGTGACGCGAGCTTGATGTTCCGGTCGAACGTGAACGGCGTCATCACGGTGGACGGATCCTTCGGGTCCACGCCGTGAATCGCGTTGAACACCATCGCACAGTCCTCGATCGTGCGGCAGATCGGACCAACGCGATCCTGCGACCACGCGAGCACCATCCCGCCGGCGCGGCTCACGCGCCCAAAGGTGGGCCTGAGCGCGCTCACGCCGCACCGCACCGCCGGTGAGACGATGGAACCCTGCGTCTCCGTACCGATGCCGAACGCCACGCAGCCGGCCGCTGTCGCCGACGCCGGGCCGGCGGACGAGCCGCTCGAGCCCTGGGTGAGGTTCCACGGATTGTTCGTGCGGCCGCGGAACCACTGGTCATTCTGTGCGAAGAGGCCGGTGGCCAGCTTGGCGATGAGCACGGCGCCGGCGTCGCGCAGGCGTACCACCACCTCCGCATCGTCGTCGATGACGCGACGCTCGAAGTCCGCCGTACCCCACGTGGTGGGCACGCCCTTCGTGTTGAACAGGTCCTTCACGCCGTACGGCAGCCCATGCAGGGGACCGCGATACTTTCCCGCGGCAATCTCCGCGTCCGCCCGCCCCGCCTCGGCAAGGCCCTGCTCTTCCATGATCGTCACGGCACAGAGCAGCGTGGGGTTGAGCCGCTTCAGGCGCTCGAGGTAGATGCGCGTGAGCCGGACCGACGTGATCTTCCGCGCCTTGAGCAGCGCGGAGAGCCGATGGGCGGGCAGGTACGCGATCGCCTCGTCGGTGGCCGGCATGACGCCCGCCCACTTCTCGACGCTGAACGGGGAGCGCTCGAACGCCTTCGCACCGTGCTCCTTCGCGAGTTTCTGCATCAAGTCACCGGTGCCACCCGGCCATGGCATGAACTGCTCGGCGGGTGGTTCCCCGTTGCCGAGCGGGAATGGAGGCACCGCCTGCTGTGGCGGAGGCGCGCTCGCCGCGCCAGCCACGCCGCTCACGACGCCCTGCGCGCGCGCCGCGTGCGCGCCGAAGGTGGTGGCCGCCGCCGCGGCGATCGACATGAACAGGAACTCACGCCGCCCGACGCCCGTGGTGGCCTCGGCCTCCTCGGCCATCAGTGCGAGTTTGGGGAATGCGGCTTCGAGCAGGTCTTCAGGCGTGTCCACTATGGTGCTCCGGGTGTGTGCGTTCGGGTTTCATGTCATCCTGAGCTCTGCCTGCTGTCATCCTGAGCGCAGCGAAGGATCTGCTTGTCTGTCATCCTGAGCGACGCGAAGGATCTGCTTGTCTGTCATCCTGAGCGACGCGAAGGATCTGCTTGTCTGTCATCCTGAGCGACGCGAAGGATCTGCT
>JBBRZK010000022.1:0-49153 GCA_038236775.1 Gemmatimonadales bacterium | reverse complement strand
CCGCGATTGTGCTTCGAACCGAGCGCGGGATTCGCCACGAAGCCGTGCTTGTCGGCGGGCGCCGCATCCCAGAACATCTTCGTCACGGACCATGGCCGATAGCCGTCGTGCACCAGGAGTCCGTATCCCAGGCGGTGCAGCTCCGCGCTCGCGCGCGCCACGGCCTCCGCGGCCGGGCGCTGCAGGAACGCGCGCGCCTGCGTGTAGAACGGGGTGCCGAAGAGGTTGTTCGAGGTGGCGTACCGGATGTCGAGCTTGATGGTCGAGTCGAGTCGCGTGAGCTCGACCAGGTCGGCCGGACGGAACGGGCCCGCTTCGGCCGGCGGCGTCGCGGCGAGCGCCTCGCGCCGTATGTCGGCGATGGGTCGCACCGCCGTGATGACGAGCTGGTTGCCCGCGTCGGGGCCCACTCGGCGGCGCGCCAAAGTGCGTTCCCCGATCGACATGGCGGTCGCACGACCACTCGCGTCCTGCGTGAATGTCACTGCCGACCGTCCATCGTCGTTGCGGAGCGGCGTGAAGCGGCCGGGAGCCACCTCCGCCAGCGCCGCTTCTGCTGATGCGGACGGATGCAGCCAGAGAACGCCGTCGCGCTCGAACACGATGGTGATGGCGGAGTCGGGCCCGTATTCGCCGACGAGCGGGGCGAGGGACGCGGGTGGTGGCGGCGGTGCGGGATCGAGGCGCGCGTCGGCGCCCGTACCCTGCGCGGGCATCGTGGCCCGGCACGCCGTACCGAGCGACAGCGACGCCGCGAGCAGGCCGGCCCGCAGGATGGAAGTGAGTCGTCGAATGCGCATGCCCAAACTTACGCCGACGGCAGCCTCCAGGTGAGCGCTGATGTACGCTCCGCCGGGTCAGCCGCCGACGCGCACCTGAAGGCCGTGGATCGTGTACGGCTCGCCGCGATCCGCCTGAACGGCGACGACGACGAGACCCTCCTGCGCCGAGCGCAGTGTCATCTCAAGTGGCCCCTCGTCGAACTGCTCGACGCGCTCCAGGGTGAGGTTGCCGAGCAGCGCGTGGAGCCCGCCGATCCGCTTCAACCGCTCGTCCACTGGCGGCGCGTCCGCGTCGGAGGCGAAGTGCGCGACGATGATCTGTCGCAGCCGTAGCGTGTCGTCTGCATTGATTGCCTTCACCAGGTCGCCGAACACGGTCGTTATCGCGGCTGGCGCGGGCCTGCCACCTGCTCGACGCGCGACTGCATCCGGACGGTCACCCGGATCAGGCAGGCCGAGCACGCGGCCGAGTTCGCGGCGGATCTTCGGCGCCTTCGCCTCCGCGTTCGTCGAGGCGATGATGATCTCGGTACGCAGCCGCGGAAAGCGCTCGTACAGGAAGAAGCTCACGCCGTCCGAGCCGGCAAGACCGATCGGCTCGGCGGGATCGAACCGAAGGGCGCGCGTGGCCGGCGTCATCAGAGTCGTGCCCTCCAACAGTGCCACATAGAACCTGTGCATGTCGCCCACGGTGGAGAGCATGCCGCCGTTGCCGCGCAGGTTCCACCACGGGCCATCCGGCGCGTGCGGCTTGGCGAGCATCGTCCCGTTGTCCGTTCCTTTCGCCAGGTATCCGTGCGCTTGCTCGTTCGGGCGGAAACCCGGGAGCAGGAATCCGGTGCGGCGCAGCCCAGGCGGCGCGAGGATGGCATCATGCACGTATGCGTCGTACGTCTTCCCCGTCACCTGCTCAATGATCGCGGCCAGCACGCTGAAGCCCGTGTTCGAGTAGCTCTCGCGCGACCCGGGCGCGAAGAGCAGACGTGTCTTCATCGCGCTGTCGATGAACGCGGCGCGGCCGATCGGCTCGAAGTCGCCGCCGATCCCTGTCGGGAAGCCTGCGCGGTGGTTCATCAGCTGTCGCACGGTGATGGCACGCTTGTCCGTGGGCGAGCTCCGGAAGAATTTCCCGAGCGTGTCGTCCAGGGACAGGCGGTGCGCCTCGACGAGCTGGAGCACGGCGACGGCGGTGAAGTCCTTCGTGCTCGACCCGATCTGCACAATCGTCGCGGGCGTGAACGCGATGTGTCGCTCGCGATTCGCGAGCCCATATCCCTTCTCGAGCAGCGTCACCCCGCGCTGCTCGACGCGGACCACACCGCTGAAGCCGTCACGCTCGGCGACACGCATCGTGGAGTCGTGCCTGACAGCGAGGTCCTGTGAGCGAGCGGGAGTCGCGATCGCAACGAGCGACATGAGGAGGATCGCGCTGCATGTCCGTCGCATGGATGGCCTGGTGGAGGTCACTTCGCCGCCGACGGAAACGTCGATGACGTACTCATCCGACACAATGAGGTTGCGAAGGGTTTCCGGTTTGCCGTGAACGTGCACGGCACGGAACGGAGGCGTGTGTCCGTGGATAGACTCCCCATCGCATCACCTGCGTCCCGCTCCCGAGGTCCCTCATCGATGTGCTTCCAGTGCGCCCTGCGCGCCCTTCGGCTCCTTCAGCATCCGCGATGATTCCCCTCTCCGTGCTCGATCTCTCGCCGATCGTCGCCGGCGGCGACGCGTCCGACGCCTTCCGGCGCACGCTGGACCTGGCGCAGCATGCCGAGCGCCTCGGCTACCGCCGGTTCTGGCTCGCCGAGCATCACAACATGCCCGGCATCGCGAGCGCGGCGACGTCCGTCGTCATCGGGCATGTCGCGTCAGGTACGTCACGCATCCGGGTCGGCGCCGGCGGCATCATGCTGCCGAACCACTCGCCGCTGGTGATCGCCGAGCAGTTCGGCACGCTCGCATCGCTGTATCCCGGCCGCATCGACCTCGGCCTCGGTCGCGCGCCGGGCAGTGACCAGCGCACCATGCACGCGTTGCGGCGCGACTACCGCAGCGCGGACACCTTTCCCGCCGACGTGGCGGAGCTGCTGCACTACTTCGCGGACGACGAACCCGGGCCGCGCGTGCGCGCCGTTCCCGGCACCGGCCTGCACGTGCCCGTATGGCTCCTCGGATCGAGCACGTTCAGCGCGCAGCTCGCCGCGGCCCTCGGACTGCCCTTCGCGTTCGCGTCGCATTTCGCGCCAGACCACCTGCTCTCCGCCCTGGCGCTCTACCGCTCCGGCTTCCAGCCCTCGGCGACGCTCGCCGCGGCGCACGCGATGGTCGGCGTCACCGTCATCGCTGCGGACACCGATGCGGAAGCGCGCCGGCTGCTCACGTCGCTCCAACAGCAGTTCATCGCGCTCCAACGTGGTACCCCCATCCTGCTCCAGCCGCCGGTGGACGACATGGGCGCCATCTGGACTCAGCAGGAACAGTTCGGCGTGGCGCACACGCTCCGCAAGGCAATCGTCGGGGGTCCCGCCACGGTGCGCCGCGAGCTCGAGAACCTGGTAGCTGAGACACGTGCGGACGAGCTCATCGTGACGGCCAACATCCACGAGCACTCCGCGCGGCTGCGCTCGTACGCCATCCTCGCCGAGGTCGCTGGACTGAAACCCGAGCCGACACTCGTCATGAAGTGAGTTGTCTTCCCGCGGAAGCCGGTTTCAGTCGCCGGCCTGCTGGCCATCGTGCGCGAAACGCTCGATCAATCAGCGTGACGGCGCCTCGCGTCACCGGCCCGCGGTCATGGCGCGCCGTCCGCCTGCGCCTCGGCGGACCCGCTTCGCGCGGCGCCGGATGACGGGAACAGGCGACCGGTCGGCGACCCTTCCTGGTGCAGCCGGATGAAGCCCGCGGGACGCGGCCGGTCGGATGTCGAAGCGGCGGGAGCGGCGGCGGGACTCGGAGTCCGTGGATCTGGCGTGTTGCTCATCATGACCTCCTGGGAGAGAAAAAAAACGGCCCCTTCCATCGTGTGATGGAAGGGGCCGTTGGTCGCGACGCGACGTGCTAGCCTGTAATGCCTCCCATGCACAGAAGCCCGCGACCGGTAAGGCCGAGGGCGCTGGTAAGAAGGAGGAGGCTGCGCTGCGTCATGACTCGCAACATACGCGATTCCCGCGCGCTGTCAAACGGCGGGGCCGCCCGCGATGGCGACCGTTGAAACGGGGCGGTCTGCGCGATCATGTACGTGTTGAGTGCCACACCAAGGGGATAGCGCCGTTCAGCTGTGCCGCAGGGCCCACAGCGCCGCAAGTGTGAGCGCACGCGGAGCAGCACGGTCCATCCTCGCTTCAACTTGCGAGCGGCATCGGCCGTCCTTCTGCACGCGTTCGCATGTGCATGGTTCTGTTTGGTGGGACAGTTCCGGAAGCGGCTGCAAGGGCAATGGATGCGCCGCGAACGTCTACCCTACATTTCCGCATGTCCCGCGACGACTTTCTCGTCTTCCGCCGCTCCCTCGGCCGCACGCCTCCACTCGCGCGGATGACGGTCCGCGCACGCGGACTGGACTTCGCCGTCTGGTCGAGCCCGCCGGTTGAAGGCGGAACGCCCTTGCTCCTGGTCAACGGCGGGCTGCTGCACGATCACGCGTTGCTGTGGCCGGCGCTGTCACCGCTGGCCGCCCGGCGACAGGTTCTCCTGTACGACCAGCGGGGTCGCGGCGCCTCGGCGGCGCCAGCGGACCCGTCCGCCGCACGCATAGAAGAGGACGCCGACGACATTCCCGCCCTGCGTCGCGCCCTGGGCATCCGTAAATGGGACGTCCTTGGCCACTCGTGGGGCGGCGGCATCGCGATGCTCGCGGTCGTGCGCGATCCGTCGGGCACGCGTCGGCTGGTGACGGCGAACGCCGTGGGACCCACGAGCGCGTGGATGCCCGCGCTGCAGGCCAACGGGCTGGCGCGCGTGGATGCAGTCAGGCGGCAGGTGCTCGCCGAGCTCTACCCGGAGGCGCTCACACGACCCGACCTCGCGACGCACAGCGCCTACTCGCAGGCGATCTACCCGGCCTACTTCGCGGATCCTGCATTCGCGCAACACTTCGCACCGCCGGACGGGCTGAGCGTCACCGGCGCCAGTATCGCGGCACACCTGCGGCGCGTGGGGTACGACTGGAGCGCACTACTGCGTGCCCTTTCCACGCCGACGCTCGTCATTCACGGCGAGGACGACGCGCTTCCCGCCAGCGTCGCCACGGCGCTCGCCGCTCTGCTGCCCCACGCGCGACTCGTCCTTGTTCCCCACGCCGGTCACATGCCGTTCTGGGAAGCGCCGGAGCGCTTCTTCAGCGAGGTCGAAGCCTTTCTCACGCAGGGTCCACCGGCGCGAACCATCCCATGATGTTCCGCACCAGCCACTCCGCCCGCCTCTACGGCAGCCTCGCTGCCCTCCTGCTCCTCGCCCTGCTTCCCTTCACCGCCTCGAGCATCCGCGCCCCGCACGGACGCACGCGCGTGGCGAGCGGCGGCAGCGTCGGCCGACCGCTCGCATCCGACCCGTCCGCCGACGAGCCCCTTCGCGCCGCCGTCCGCCGCACGCTCGCCGAGCATGCCACGGGCACCTACATCGGTGAGATGCTCGCCGAGCGCGACAGCGCGCTCGCGCGCTGGCCCGAACGCGCCCAACCGCTGAGCGTCTGGATCCAGCCCGCGTCCAACGTCGAGGAATGGAGCAGCAGCTACGTGGACGACGTGCGCGTCGCGTTCCGCGAGTGGAACGCCCTCGCCCTGCCCATTCGCTTCGCCTTCAGCGCGGATTCGGCGAGCGCGGACGTACACGTCACGTTCGTGGACCACTTCGACGAGGCGATCAGCGGACGCACCAAGTGGGCGCGCGACGACGACTGGTGGATCACGGACGCCGACATCGTGCTCGCCGTGTTTCACCGCGACGGCCCGATGCTGGACGACGACGCCATGCACGCCATGACACTGCACGAGATCGGACACCTGCTGGGCCTCGACCACACGGCCGATACCACCAGCATCATGGCGCCCAAGGTGCGCGTGCGCATGCTGTCGACGGCGGATCGCGCAACGGCGCGCCTCCTCTACACGCTCCCGCCGGGAGGCGTCCGCTAGTCCGCCTGCGCGCCGAGATCGTCATGACGGCACTGGTTGCCGGCCTCGCGACGTTCGTCGGGACGAACGGAGTCCGCACCGCGCGCGCGCGCGCCCGCCACCAGGAAGCGACCGCGCTCTCGCGCGACACGGCGATGGTCAGTCACGGTCTGGTCCAGGGCTCGGTGCGGCGCGCACTGGTACCGGCCGGCAGTCACCAGCCAATGTCGCCGAAGGACATGCGGCACCGCGTGGCCAGTCTCGCGGGCGGCACGTATATCAACGACGTCCTCGCGGCGCAGGACAGCGCGCTGTACCGATGGCCGGACCATTTCGGCGATCCGCTGCGCGTCTACGTCGAGCCGTCGTCCGCGGTCGCGGGCTTCGATCCCGCGTATCCGCAGGTCGCGCGCGACATCTTCGCGGAATGGGTGCAGGCGGGCTTTCCCCTCCACTTCACCTTCATCTTCGACTCCACCTCGGCGGATCTCGCCATCCGCTGGCGTGAT
The DNA here is from genome assembly GCA_038236775.1 of Gemmatimonadales bacterium. Classification (GTDB taxonomy): domain Bacteria; phylum Gemmatimonadota; class Gemmatimonadetes; order Gemmatimonadales; family Gemmatimonadaceae; genus AG11. The sequence continues at coordinate 42,748 of JBBRZK010000022.1, read as the reverse complement.
CGCTTCGGCGCGGAAGATGGCCAGCGCATCGGCCTGACGGAACGCGCGCAGACGAGCGACTTCCAGATCGCGAAGGCGACCGTGGACATCGCCACGCACGACAGCAGCGGCCGCGTCTTCTCCGCCCTGATGGTCGCCGGCATCCTCCGCCACGAGATCGGCCACGCCCTCGGCCTCAATCACGCGGGCGATCCGTCGAGCGTGATGTACCGCGAGTCCGCGACGAGCACCATCGGCGCGTCGGATCGCGCCACGCTGCGACTGTTGTATCTGGTGCCCGGCGGCTCGCTGAAGGACTAGCGTGTCGGTCCGGCGACTCGGATCGCGCCGCGCATGGCACTGGCGCGAGAACGAGTAGCCCGGCGTCGATCTTGCCCGAGCGCACGCCCATGGATTCCGAGCCCCACGACGTCGCCATCATCGGCGGCGGACCAGCTGGCCTCTCGGCCGGCATCTGGCTATCGCGCTATCTCCACCGCGTGATTCTCATCGATTCCGGCGACCCGCGGAACTGGGAGACACGCGGCGTGAACGGATACCTCGGCTCGCCGGGCATCCGCCCGGCGCAGTTGCGCGGACTCGGGCGCGACGAAGCGCGCGCGCACGGCGTGGAGCTGGTGGACGCGCTGTGCGAACGGGTCGCCTGTCATGACGAGGAACACTTCCAGCTCCTGCTGGCCGACGGCCGTCCCATCGACGCGCGTCGCCTGCTGCTCGCGATCGGGCTCAAGGACGTGTGGCCGGACATTCCCGGCCTCGAGCGTGTGTATGGCGCGAACGCCCACGTGTGCCCGGATTGCGACGGCTGGGGGTGCGTGGAGAAGAAGGTCGTGGTGATGGGCAAGGGGCGGAAGGCGGTGGGCATGGCGCTCGACCTGACGACATGGACCGACCAGATCATCATCTGCACCAACGGCGCGCCCGCCGACCTCGACTTGCCCGAGTACTGCGCGAAGCTCGACGCACTGAATATCCCGGTGCTCGAGTCGCGCATCGCGCGCGTCCGGCACGATGGCGCGGTGCTCCGCTCCATCGAGTTCGAGGACGGCCTCCAGCTCGACGTCGACAAGATCTTCTTCGCCATCGGCCAGTATCCCGCCGACGACCTCGGCGCACAGCTCGGCTGCGCGCGCGACGACGGCGGCCACATCCTCGTGGACGAACACTACCACACATCCGTGCGGCACTGCTATGCGGCGGGCGACATCGTGCCCGGGGCGCAGCTCGCGATCGCTGCCGCGAGCGATGGCGCCATCGCGGCCCTCGCGATCCACAAGTCGCTCGTCCCGCCGGGCCGCAAGCTCGAGCCGCTGTCCGTGCCCGTCGCCGCCGCGCCGCGCTGACGCGCGGCGGGCATCACCACTTCAGCGACAGCCGCAGCGCCCTGCGCTCGCGCAGGATCTCGAGCTCCACGGCGTGGTCGCCGTTCTCCGACGCGAGGGCCACGAGCTCGCGCACCTCGTTCACGCGACGAACGGCCTGGCCGGACACCTTGAGGATGACGTCGCCGTCCATGAGGCCGGAGTCGTAGGCAGGCGACCCCATTGGCGCGGCGGTCACGAGCACACCTGTCGCGACACCGAGTGCCTTCGCGAGGCCCTGGCCGATGGTCGAGAGCTGCGCGCCGGCCACGCCGTTCGAGAACCCGGTTCCGAGCACGATCATCGGCTGCGGTAAACCTGCCGGCGCGGCGGGCAGCAGTCCCGGCATCGGAGCCACGGACGCACGCATCGCGACGCGCGACGGTCCATCGGGAAAGGGCGCGGCCGTTGCGATCCGTGGGAACGCGGCGCCTTCCGGCACCGTGGCCACCGACCACTCGCGCGACCGCGACTCGTCATCACGGCGCTGCACGATCCGCGTGGGCGCCGCCGCCACCGTCACCGGGATCTCACGGACGCGACCATCCCTGCGGATGCGGATGTTGACCTTCGCGTTCGGGACCAGCAGTCGTGTGAACGAGATGTCGTTGGCGCTCACGTCCACGCCGTTGTACGCCAGTAGCGTGTCGTTCGGCGCGACGCCGGCCCGCTGCGCGGGTGAGCTGGGATCCACGGAAATCACCCGGGGATAGGCGAAGTACCGCACGAGCAGCTGGCCGTCCTCCACCCACGGGTTCAGTCCGGGCCCCTGCACCACGAGGCCGATCCAGCCGCGCGGACGTGCCTGCTCGGCTTCGCGCACCTGCATGAGCGCACGCGACATCGAGGCGGCCGCACGCTCGGTCGCCTGCGGCGCCATCATCACGCGAATCTGGTCGCCTGTGCCGAGGAGCCGGTCGGTGTCCACGTTCATCCGGACGGACAGCTCCTCCAGCCGCTTGATGGTCCGCCCCAGTTCGTCCTCCACGCGGCGGCGCTCCACCATCGTAAGGTCGTCCTGCTCGTTGTACATCCGCGCGAGCGAATCGAGCTGGTGCTGGTACCGGCGCAGCGAGCGCACGTCGGAATCCGCGGGTTCGGCATGCGGTGTCCGCGTGCGCGTGATCTCGACGCGCTGGACCTGGGCACCAAGTGGGAACACGCCCACGACCACCAGCATCGAGAGCGAGACGATGAGCGGGGCCGCGCCAGCGCGCCGCGGTGCCCGGACGACGGGGATGGAAGAATGAAGCGACGACATCAGAAGCTGTTCACGCGAAGGGACGCCGGGAGCGCGGTGTTGAGCTGTCGTAGCGTCGCCTCGCGCTGGCCAAGGGTGGTGAGGTAGTAGCCGTTGATGACGGGATCGTGCGGCGCGTCCCGCATCGCTTCGCGCGTGGTGGAGATCACGCGGTCGAGGGCCGCGAGCCGCGAGCGGTAGGCGACCGGGCTGCCGCTGCCGGCACCGGTGGAATCGACCCGTGCGAGGAATGCGGCGGCCTGCTCGTACACCTGCTCGGAGCGCTGCTGGGCCGTGCGCGCCTCCTCGGCGGAAGCAAACGACGCGGAATCGTCGCGCACGCCACCATTCGGTCGCGCGTCGCCGAGCGGCGTGGCCTCGTCCGCCGACGCGGTGGTGCTCGACTGCGCCGAACCGGTTTCCGGAAACGCGCGCGCGCCGGCCGACATCCGTCCCGCCATGGCGCCACCAGCAACCAGCAGCAGGCCCGCGGCGACCTGCAGCCGCCATCGGCTCGACCGCTGGACGGAGATGCGCGTCAGGGCGGGCGCCGGTGCCGCGTGCGACAGTTCGGCGGCGATGGCATCCCAGCGCGTGAGCGGCAGGCCGAACGGCTCACGCTCAGCGTGCGCCATCGCGACCAGCGCCTGATAGGCGTTGCGTTCGCGCGCGCACGCCTCGCAAGTCGCGAGGTGTGCGGCCTCTTCGGGATCGGGGGTCGCGTCGCCGAGTTCGGCGAGTCGTTCAGAAGGCAGGTGCAGCATGTTCCGCGGTGTTGGAGCGAGACGGGTAGCGAGTCGGTGCATCGACCATGTGTGCCAGCAACACGCGGAGCTTCGCGCGCGCCTTGAACAATTGGGACTTCGATCCGCCGGCCGTGATGCCGAGTTCGGCGGCGATTTCCTCGTGTGTATAGCCTTCCACGTCGTGGAGGAGGAAGACCGTGCGTGCGCCTGGCGAGAGCTTGTTCGCCGCTTCCTCGATCGAGGCGGCGAGGAGGGCCCGCTCCGCTTCGGGTTCGACGGACGCGCTATCGTCTTCCACTTCGACCTCCACCGACGAGGATCGCCTGGTGCGCCGCAACGCGTTGAGTGTGCGGTTCACCGCGATCCGGTGTGCCCACGTCCCGAACTGCGCATCGCCGCGGAAGGACGGCAGGGCGCGGAAGATCTGGATCCAGACTTCCTGCGCGACATCCGCTGCCAGGTCGGGGTCGTGCCCCACCAGCCGACGTACGACGACGTCGATATGCGGCGCGTGGCGGGTCCATAGGGCCCGCATCGCCGCCTGGTCGCCGGAAATGGCGCGCTGTACGGTGAGCTGTTCATTCTCCATGACGTCCAACGAATCTGTCACGAGGGGCGGCCAAAGGGTTGCCGCGGGCGGAGGGCGGTCATCGCCCTCTCGCCCCACCTCCTACGTACCGTTTCCCGAATCGGCGTCAGCGCAACCCGGGTCGCGCGTTGCGTCGCCTTGCCGGCGTTGGCACGATGCCCGATCCCGTTGCGCCAGGTCGACACCATCGGCCCGGCGACGCAACAGCAGTGTGTACGGAAGCCCGACAAACACTTGGCGTCGATGAGATATACGTGCGGTTAGTATCGCGAACCCAGCCGACCTCAGGTGCCGCTGGCGACGACGGTACCTAAGGTGTGACTCCACAATCTCTTGCTCGTCGTAAACTCGCAGGCGATACTAGGGGCGCGGCGACCGCGGAACTCGGCGCCGCACCCTTGGTACGTACACCTCCGGGCCCACCCGCTCCTGCCGGCCTTGGAGAAACCAGCCAGTCGCGTCCGTGCACGCGTCCTGCCTCGCAAGAGGCAGCGCGTTCGTCGTTGTGAAGTCGCCCTGAGGATCTCGCGTTGCTCAAACTGCTGGTCGTCGCAGCCACGCTCCTGTCGCCGCTCTCCCCGGCCGGGCCCATCGCCCCGGCCGGTGAAGGCCTGCCGGCGAAGCTCCCGTCTGCCGTCGGGATGTCCGCGTCACGGCTCGCCACGATCGATCGCGTCGTGGAGCGCGGGATCAAGGCGGGTGGGTACCCCGGCGCTTCAGTCGTGGTCGGCCGCAAGGGAGCCGCCGTCTGGGAAAAAGGCTTCGGCCACCTTGGCTGGACACCAGAATCCGCGCCGGTCGTCCCCGAGCGCACGATCTACGACCTGGCGTCGCTCACGAAGGTCATCGGCACCACCACCGCCGTGATGATCCTGTTCGACGAGGGCAAGCTCCACCTCGACGACCCGGTCTCCAGGTTCATCCCCGAGTTCACCGGCGGCGGCAAGGAATCCGTCACGCTGCGTATGCTACTGGAGCACCGCTCCGGGCTGCCCGCGGGACGTGACCTCTGGCGCATCGCGCACACGCCCGAAGAGGCGCGTGCCGCCGTCATCTCCACACCCCTCTTCGCCGCGCCCGGCCAGTTCTACGAGTACTCCGACCTGGGCGCTGACATGCTCGGCTTCACCGTCGAGGCAGTCACGGGCGAGAAGCTCGATGCGTTCCTGCAGCGCCGCGTGTTCACGCCACTCGGCATGTCGGACACGCACTTCCGGCCCGATGCCTCCCTGCGCGGCCGCATCGCACCAACCGAGATCACGCCGCCGCGCGGCTACCCGCTTCGCGGCGAGGTGCACGACGAAAACGCGTACGCGCTCGGCGGCGTCGCCGGGCACGCGGGACTCTTCAGCACCGTGAGCGACCTGTCGATCTTCGCGCAGATGATGCTCAACGGTGGCACGTATGGCGGCACGCGCATCGTCGCCGACAGCACGGTGCAGCTCTTCACGCATCGCGGGTCGGACGCGAAGAGCACGCGTGCGCTGGGGTGGGATACCTGCGCCGGTGAGTTCGGCTGCGGCAAGTACCTGGGCACCGACGCGTACGGGCACACCGGTTACACGGGCACCTCGCTGTGGATCGACCCGGACCACGACATGTTCGTGATCCTCCTGACGAACCGGGTCCACGCCGCGAAGGCGCGTCGTCCCGCGAAGGTCATTTCCGACGTCCGCGCCGACCTGGCCGACGCAGCGGCCCTCGCGGTGACGGACAACGCCGGCGGCATGATCGCGATGCCACGCTCCTTCCGCGCGGACAAGGCGGTAGGCTGGAACAAGCCGGAGCGCGCGGCACGCGGGCGAAGCAAGGGAAAGCGCAGCGCATCGAAGTCCGGGAAAGGCAAGTCCTCCGCGTCGAAGAAGTCGAGGACGAAAAAGTCAACGGCGAAGAAGCCGACGACGAAGAAGCACTCGAGTGCCGCGGGAAGCGCGAAGAAGCATGTGGCCGCCAGCGCGCGGGCGTCCACGCACACGGGGTAGGTCGTTGCGGGACGCGCGGTGGCTGGTGATGTTCCACTAGTCCCGCACGGAGTTCCCCATCGATGTCCACCGAACAGGAAGTGCCGCCCGCCGCCGCGGAAACCGCGGATGCGCCGCAGCCCGGATCCGCCGCCGCCTTCTCGGAGTTCAGCCTCGAGCAGGCGAAGCTGGCGCTCCGCAAGGTGAAGGATCCCGACCTCAACCTGAACATCGTGGACCTCGGCCTCGTCTACGACGTGCGCGTGAATGGCGCCGACGTCGAGGTCGACATGTCGCTCACGTCGCCAGGCTGCCCCAGCGGACCGGAGATCATGGGTGACGCCGAGCGGAAGCTGCAGGCGATTCCCGGCGTGGGGACGGTGACGATCAACCTCGTCTGGTCACCGCTCTGGTCCCCCGACCGCATCGAGCCGCGGGTGCGGGCCTACATGGGTCTGTAGGGCTGCCGGGGCCGGCAGCCCCTTAGTCCCTGTACGGCGAGGACGAGAGCGCCGGGATCACGGCGCTGTCGGGCGGAGTCTGCGAGGTTGCGGGTGCCTTGCGATGCGGCACCAGTGCCGCAACGAACGCATCGCCCAGCTCGCTCGCCTGCCAGCGTCGCAGCTCGGTGATCTCCGCGACGTCCGCGACGGACACGGGATTACGACGCGCCACGGCCTCCATCCGGTCCCGCGAGCAGAGCACGCCGGGGTCGAGCGCGAGCCGCTTCGCCGCGTCGTCGCGCGCCGTCTTGAGCGCGCTGACGCGCGCGTCGAATTCCGGGTCGCGATCCCACCGTGCCGCGCGCAGGAACCTGGGCAGCTCGGCCTCCGGCACCGCCAGGGCGCGTTGCACCGCCTCGAGCAACTCGCTGCCGCGCTGCTCGAGGATGTTGCGCGGCATGCCCTTGATCTTGCCGAGCGCATCGCGGCTCGCCGGCTGCGTTCGCGCGATGTCGAGCAGCTGCTCGTTGCCGAGCACGCGGAACGTGGCCCGGTCCAGTTGTCCGGCCACGGCGTCGCGCCACGGCACGAGCTCGCGGAGCACGGCCAGCTCGCGTCGGTTGAGATCACGCGCGCCCTTCAGGCGGAGGAACGACATGCCCGGTTCCTCCTCGGCCCAGCGCGTGCCTTCGAGCAGGCCGAACTCCTCGCGTGCCCAGTCCATGCGGCCCATGCGCTCCAGCTCCGCCGACATCTTGTCCTTCAACGCCAGGAGATAGCGCGTGTCCTGCGCCGCGTAATCGAGCATGTCGGCGGTGAGGGGACGCATCGACCAGTCGGCGCGCTGGTGCTTCTTGTCCAGCTTCACGTCGAAGAAGCGCTCGAGCAGCGCGGCAAGCCCGAATGCCGTGTAGCCGAGCAGCTGCGCCGCGATCCGCGTGTCGAAGATGTGCTTGATCTTCCAGCCGTAATCCTGCTGCAGCAGCCGGAGGTCGTAATCGGCGTCGTGAAACACCACCTCGACCGCGGGATTCTCGAGCAGTGCGCCGAGCCCGGCCGGCGTGCCGATGGGCAGCGGGTCGATGACGGCGTGGCGGTCCCGCGTGGACGACTGGAGCAGGTAGATGCGATCGACGAAACGGTGGAAACTCGCACCTTCCGTGTCGAGCGCGATCTCCCGGACGCCGGCGATCTCCGTGGTGAAGCGCTCCACGGCGGGGACGGTGTCGAGATACTCGAACGATGCATCCTTCGCGCGGTCGGCCACGCTGCTCCTCATTCTGTTGGCGGATGGAAAGACGACCGGGTAATGTATCGACTGGAACACTGCCGTCACCCGGTCCCGAAGCAGGATTCCGGCCGCACGGTGCACGATCTCCCCAGCCTTGGCGCATGACCGACAGCCACGCAGCACCGGAAAGCCAGCAGCCTCGTCCGTCCGACCCCGCGCCGACGGACGAATCCCCACGGGCTGGGCGCGACTCGGGCGCGTCGCGCGTCGTGAAGCTCTCCAACCCGCGCGGACGGGCGGTGGGGTGGCGCAGTCGCGACATCGTGCGCGCGACGGCGCTCGTGGTCGTGGTGCTGCTCGGCGTCCGGTTGTTCTGGATCGCGCACGTGCTGTTCTTCGTGGTGTTCCTGGGCATGCTGTTCGCCGTCGCCGTCTCCGCTGGCGTCGACAAGCTGCAGCGCTTCCGGATTCCGCGCGCGCTCGGCGCGACGATGATCGTCGTGACGTTCGTCGCCCTTCTCGTGGGTGTGGGAGCGTGGCTCGCGCCGACGCTGCGCGACCAGGGTACCGAGTTGCGCCAGAAACTGCCCGAGGCCGTGGACCGGGTGCAGGACTGGGTGAAGCAGCGCCAGAGCGGTGTGCTCGGGCTGCTCGTGGTGGAAACCGCCGGCGGTTCCGGCCCGGTCACCGGAGCGAAGGGCGACACGCTCGTCCGGCCGCCGCGCGTCCGCGCGCCGGGCGACTCCGTCGTCGAGGGCAAGCCGGCAACGCTGCACGACCAGCTCAGCGAGAGCATGAGCGGCATGTCGCGCTACCTGTTCCCGTTCATCACGTCCACGGTGGAGATCGTGGGCGGGGTCCTGCTCATCCTCTTCCTCAGCATCTACTTCGCGGCGGAGCCTGGCCTGTATCGGCGAGGGCTGCTGTCGCTGCTGCCGGCACGAAAGCGCGCGCGCGGCACGATCATGATGGATCGCGTCGCGGTCGTGCTCCGCAAGTGGCTCATCACCCAGCTCATCGCGATGGCGGTGATGTGGGTGGTGAGCACGATCGTGCTGTTGCTGCTGCACGTGAAGGCCGCCTTCGCGCTCGGCGTGCTCGTAGGGCTGTTCGAGTTCATTCCGAACATCGGGCCCATCCTCGCCGCGCTACCCGCGGTCGCGATGGGGTTCCTCGACTCGCCCGAGAAGGCGGGATACGTGGCCGTCGCGTACTGGGGCATGCAGTTCGTCGAGAACCACCTGCTGATCCCGCTGCTGATGAAGAGCGGGTTGCGGCTGCCACCCGCGCTCACGGTCATCACGCAGGCTGTCTTCGCGATCGTCTTCGGGTTCATCGGGCTCATGGTCGCGGTGCCGATGCTGGCCACCATCGTGGTGATGGTCGAGATGTTCTACCTCGAGCAGCTGCCCCTCGAGGGCACCTGGTCGCATGCAACTCCTGGGGCGGACGAGCCTCACTCAAGGATCGCCACCGCGCGTCCGCAGCCGTAGCGTGACCGCGCTGTACGACCGGTATCCGCAGCTACGCGCCACGCTGCCGCTGGTGTCGCTGGGCGTGTCGGAGACGCCGGTGGAGCGCTGGACCATCGACGGCGCCACGCTGCTCGCCAAGCGCGACGACCTCTCCGCGCCCGCGCTGGGCGGCAACAAGGTGCGCGCGCTGGAGCTGCTGCTCGCCGGTGTGTCTACGGACGGGCGGGTGCTCACGGTGGGACCCACGGGGTCCACGCATGCACTCGCGGTAGCGCACTACGCGCGGCAACTCGGAGTCGAGGCGGAGGTGATCACCTGGCCGCAGGAGACGAATGCGGTGGCCCTCGCGACGGCACGCCATCTCGCGACCCGGGCTGCGGTGACGCCGGCCCATTCGACTGTCGACGCCTATCTCCGCGCCGCACTGCGTCGGCGCGACCATACGGTGCGGTGGATCCCCGCCGGTGGCAGCTCGCCGCGCGGCGCGCTGGGGCATGCGAGCGCGGCGCTCGAGCTCGTTCGTCAGCTCGGTGCCGAGGGCCGGCCAATGCCCGCGTTTATCGTCGTGCCGCTCGGCAGCGGGGGGACCGTGGCTGGCCTGCTGCTGGGGCTCGCCATCGCCGGCGCGCGCACACGCGTGGTCGCGGTGCGCGTGGTGCCGGGCGTCGTGGGCAACCGCTGGCATGTGCGCCGCCTGGCAGCGAGGAGTCGTGCGCTCCTCGTGCGACTTGCCGGTGAGGCGGTGCCACGAGTGAATCCGGACCGACTCGTGATCGCGCTTGATGCATACGGCGGCGCGTACGGTCGTTCCACCGGCGCGGGTCGCGCCGCCGCGGCGGCGCTCCTGGCCACAGGCGGCCCGCCGCTCGACGATACCTACAGCGCGAAGGCGTTCGGCCACGCCCTGGCGCTCGCGCGCGGCGCGCCTGACGACAGCGTCCTTTTCTGGCTAACCTTCGACGGACGATGGCTCGCCGACGGCGACGATTCCATCGCTCTCTTACCGCGCTGAGGATTCCCGATGGATCGTCTTCCCGAGGTCGTCTTCCACGTGTACCCCGCGGACTGCGACATGCTGGGCCACGTGAACCACGCCACGATGCTGGCGTTCCTGGAGCGCGCGCGGTGGGAACTGCTCGAGCGTGAAGGGGTCGACGGCGTGCGCGACTTCGCGACGGTGCCCGTGTATTCCGTCGTGCGGCACGTAGACATCGACTACTACGCGCAATCGCTGCCGGGCGACGACCTCGCGATCCGCAGCGGACTTCTCGCCGTGCGCAACACGAGCTACATCGTGAAGCAGGACGTGCGGAAGGTGGATACCAACCTGCTCGTGGCGCAGGCATCCATCGTGTTCGTCGCGCTGGACCGTACGGGGAAGCCGGTGCGCGTGCCCGACGAGTGGCGCACGCTCCTGCCGCACTGGCCGGAGGACGACGAGCGCGCCGAACGATGATCGCCATGCTGCCCGGGGCACTCGAGCTGGAATACGACGAGGCCGGCGGCGGCATTCCCCTCCTCCTCATCCATGGGTGGCCACACCGCGGCGCGTTGTGGACCGCACAGCTGAGCGGCCTGTCCACGCAGGCGCGGTGCATCGCGCCTGATCTGCGCGGATTCGGGGGCTCGTCTGTACAGCCGCCCTGGTCGGTGGACCAGTACGCCGATGACCTCGCGGCGCTCCTCGCGATGCTGGGCATCGAGCGCGCCGTGGTGTGCGGACTGTCGATGGGCGGTTACGTCGCGCTGGCCATGCTGAGGCGACATCGGCACCTGTTGCGCGGGCTCATCCTCGCGAGCACCCGGGCCACGGCGGATACGCCCGAGATGCGCGACCGGCGGCAGCGGCTCATCGCGTTCGTGCGCGAGCACGGCGTGGAGGCGCTCGCCGCGCGCCAAGTGAAGGCCATGGTCGGCGCGACAACCTTCGAGTCCCGGCCGGACGTCCTCGAGTCGCTGCGCCAGCTCATGGCCTCTGCGCCTGCTGACGGTGTGATCGGCGGGTTGGAGGCAATGATGCACCGACCCGACGCGACGCCGCTGCTTCGCGGCATCGACATCCCCACGATGGTGGTCGGCGGCATCGAGGACACCTTCACGCCCCCCGGGGAGCTGCTCGCGCTGGCGGACGGCATCCCGAACTGCCGACTGGAACTGATCGTGGGTAGCGGGCACGCGTGCTGCTTCGAGATGCCGGCGGCGTTCAACCACGTGGTGGGCGAGTTTCTCGCGTCGCTCGCCTACGACTGATCGCGACGCAGCGGCGGACATGCGCGGCCGTCCCGCCGCCGCGCCGCTTGAGATACACTGCCGCGCCAGCGACCTTTGAAGCTTGCCCGTCCCCATTCGCCCCACGTGATGCACGCCATGCCCACCTCGCCACCAGACCGAACGCCCGAGCCACAGATCTCGGAGGCCGAGCGCCGCCCGAGCGCGCGGATGGGCGCCGTGCTGTTCCGCCATCGCGGGTGGCTTCCCGTCCCGTTCCTGCTCGTGCCGCTGCTGGCGCACGGCAATACCGACGCGATGAACTGGATCCTCGGGTTCATCTTCGTCGTGCTGGGCGAGGCCGTTCGCCTGGCCGGCGTCGCGGCGGCGGGTACGGTCACCAGGCGTCGCTCGCGCACGGTGCAGCGGCTCGTCACCTACGGCATCTTCGCCTGGATGCGGAATCCGCTGTACGTCGGAAACTTCCTCATCTGGCTCGGCTTCATCGTGATCTCGGGCGTCTTCTGGTTCATCCCGGTGGCCATCGTCCTCTTCGCGATCGAGTACACGCTCATCGTGCGCTACGAAGAGGGCGTGCTCGAGTCGATCTTCGGCGCGGAGTATCTGCGCTACAAGGAGCGCACGTCACGATGGTTCCCGCGCCCGCCGGGCAGCGACGAGGAAGGCGAGCACCACTGGGGCGAAGCGTGGCGCAGCGAGATCAGCACCTTCCTGCAGTACATCGTCATCACGGCGGCCTTCATCGCGAAGGAGCACTTCGGCTGGTCGATCTAGCGGATCGTCTGCGCGCTGTCGGATACGGCGCCTGTCGTCGGGTGTCCCTCGACGCGTAGTCCCAGCAGGTAGGCCGTCAGTTCCTCGAACGACCGGGCGACGAACTCGGCCTCGCTGGGCCCGTTGTCGCGCACCACGTCGATGCGGACGGCGCGGAATCCCGCCGCGAGCGCACCACGCACATCCGTGCGCTCGTTGTCGCCGATGTGGAGTATCTCGCCGGGCGCCATCGCGAGCTCGGCTTCGGCCGCGAGGAAGATCTCGCCGCGCGGCTTCGCGTGACCGACGTCCATCGAGTAGATCGTCGACGAGAAGAAACCGCGCGCCGCATCCTTCTCGAGCAGCCGGTCCTGTGCGCGGCCCGACGCGAAGCCGGTGTCGCTGATGATCGCGAGCGTGAACCGGCGGGAGAGCGTGCGGAGCATCTGCCATGCGCCGGCGAGCATCGCCGGCGGCAGCATCAATAGCGCGTTGTCGACCGCATCCACCGCGGTCGCGACGTGCGTGCAGCCTTCGCGCGGCGTGACGGCGGCACGCTCGAGGATCCACCGCAGGCGCTCGTCCGTGCGATAGCCGCGGTGCTCCTCGCGCCACCAGCGCTCCGCCTCGGTGCCCGACGCCTCATAGAGCGCGCGGAGTTGTTCTTCCGGGAGCGCGCGACCGTACGCGCCCAGCAGCGCGCCCACCGCCGTGCGACGAAGCGCGACGCGCTCGGGCAGCGCGCCTCCTTCATACAGCGTATCCCAGTAGTCGAACGTCAGGGCGCGAAGCATCGCGCCTCCGGGGTGGCCCGGGTCAGCGGGTAGGACGGCCGGGCGGCGTGTCGCTCTTGAAGACGTCCCGGTTGAGCTGGATGTACTCCTTCATCGGCGCCGGCACGTCTTCCTCGGGGAAGATGGCCGTCACCGGACACTCCGGCTCGCAGGCGCCGCAGTCGATGCACTCGTCCGGATGAATGAAGAGCTGGTCCGGACCTTCATAGATGCAATCCACCGGACAGACGTCGACGCACGCCTTGTCCTTGGTGTTGATGCAGGCTTCGGTGATGACGTAGGGCATGGATCGCCTCAGATGATACTGCGAAGAGTGGGCGCTTCGCCCAAGCTAAGCTAATGCGATTCGCGGGTGCGACAACGGCTGGCGAGGCCGGCGGCCTATCGCCAGGGTGGCGCTGCGCCCTTCTTGCGCGGCAGGTCCGGGTTGTGGCGATACAGCGTGCACGTCCGCCCGATCGTCTGCACGACGTCGGCCCCGAGCTTCTCCGCCAGCGCGTGCGACGCATCCTTCGGCTTCACGTCCGCGGCCTTCACCAGCGCGACCTTCACCAGCTCATGCGTACGCAGCGCGTCGTCGATCGTCTGGAAAAGCGCATCCGTCAGCCCCTGGTGCCCCACGTGCACGAGCGGCGAGAGGTGGTGCGCCTCGGCGCGCAGATCGGCGCGCTCCTTGGACGTGATTGTCATGGCCGAGCGGAATCGTGCGTGAGGAGTATGAGCGGATACGGATTGATCGGGTCGCCATCCCAGTACTTCCCGTCGGCCGGCATGCGCATCACCTGAAAGTGCAGGTGCGGCGTGTCCTTCGGCGCGTTGCCCGTGGTGCCCACGAAGCCGAGCGTATCGCCGCGCGCCACCTGCGCTCCCTGCGCCAATCCGGGCTGGTAACCATCGAGATGCGCATAGTAATACACCACGCGGCCGAGCGGGTCGGTGGCGTAGATGGTGTTGCCGCCGAGCGCGTTGACGCTGATGCGCAGGAGGCGGCCACTGTCGGCGGAGAGCACCGGTGTGCCGCGCGGCGCCATGATATCGAGTGCCCGGTGCATGCGGCCGCCGTCACGGCCTTCGTCGAAGGCGTCGTGCAGCTGGCCCAGCGTGGCGCCCGCCACGGGAATGAAGAGCCCGCGCGCCATGAGGTAGTCCACCACCTCGGCGCTGGAGACGCTCGTGCGTGCGGCGGACGACCCGACGTCCGAGGCCGACAGCCCCGTGCGCGATGGAGGAGCGGGCGCGGGTGCGGCCGCCGAGTAGGCGTGGCGGGCGCAGCCGGAAACGAGCAGCGCGATGGAAAGAAGGAGGAGACGACGCATCGTTATCGAGACGCGTCATGCAGTGCTGCGGTCACCTCAGGGGACGAGCAGCACCTTGCCCGTCGTGCGCCTGCCCTCGAGCGCGCGATGCGCCTCGGCGGCGTGCACCAGCGGCACTTCGCGATCGATGGTGACCCGCAACGTGCCGTCGCGCATCCAGCCGAACACGTCGCCGGCGCGCCATGCGAGTTCCTCGCGGGTGGCGACGTAGTGTGCGAGCGTGGGCCGGGTGAAAAAGAGCGAGCCCTTCGGGTTGAGGATGTTCGGATCGAAGGGCGCGACCGGTCCACTCGACTGGCCGAACAGCACCAGCATGCCGCGGCGCACGAGGCAGTCCATGCCCTTGAGGAATGTCGTGGCGCCCACCGAGTCGTACACGACATGCACCCCGGCACCGTCCGTGATGCGCTTCACCTCCGCGACGAAGTCCTGCGTCGTATACAGGATGGTGTCGTGGACGCCGGCGTCACGTGCGAGCGCTGCCTTCCTGTCCGTGGAGACGGTACCGATGACGTGCGCGCCCGCATGTCGCGCCATCTGGCACAGGAGCAGGCCGACGCCGCCCGCCGCGGCGTGCACGAGGCATCGGTCGCCCGGCTTGAGCGCGTAGACGGATTTCGAGAGGTAGTGTGCCGTCATCCCCTGAAGCATGGCCGCGCCCGCTGACCTGGTGTCGACTCCCTCAGGGACCAGCACGAGCTTATCGGCCTTCGCCACGGCGAACTCGGCGTATGCTCCCTGGAAGCTCTGCGATGCGACGCGGTCCCCGACGGCGATGTCCGTCACGTCCGCACCGATTGCCGTCACGGTACCGGCGCCTTCCGTACCCGGCGTGAACGGCAATGGGCTGCGGTACAGTCCCTTCCGATGATAGACGTCGATGAAGTTGACCCCGATCGACTCCATGCGCACGACCGCCTCGTCGGCCGCGGGAATGGGGTCGTCGACCGTTGCGACCTGCATGACTTCGGGCCCGCCGATCTCCTCGACTCGAATGGCTCGCATGTGCGATTCCCGGGTGGACGACTGCGTGTCCCGGGAAGCTAGGGTGCGCGTGCGAGGCGTGCCATCGCATGCGTCGCGGGAGACGGACGACCTCTCATTCGCCGGGGTCGTCCGCGTCCTGTGGAAGCCGCTGTCAGTTTGCCGGCTTCTGTCCTGTCGTCACCCATCCCGCCAGCGCCTGGAAGGCATCGACCATTTCGGTCGTGGTGAACGCGCAGTGTCCGTAGCGGTTAACGCTGCGCTGCAGCAACTGCGCACTTCCGTTCCGGCTCGCGACGGTGCCGGCGAACGCCGCCTCGTGATAGAACGGCACGAGCGGGTCGCGCGCCGTGTGCAGCGTCACGGTCGGCGTGGTGAGGATGCCCTCGGGCACGTAGTACCGCTCGAGGTAGTTGAGGGCATCCGGTGTCGCCGTGAAGCGGCCTGCGGCGCCATTCACCGCTGCGAGCGTGGCGGAATCGAGCAGGCCTGGGAACGCGGCCGCGTACGTCGTGCGCGAGTTGTCGAACATGGAGTGGCCGTGCGTGCGTCCGAGGAAGTCATCGATGCCGCTCACATCGTAGGCCAGTGCATAGAGTAGCGACGTGGTGAGTTCGGTGCCGTCGATGCCGGCGAGCGGCGTCTGGCGAATGCGCGCGATGATGCCGAGGCCCGTGGGATTCGCCGTGACCGCACCGATGGCCGGCCCGAACACCTGGGTGTTGAGGTCCAGCTCCGCGGGCACGTGCAGGACGTCGCCCGGCACCACCTCCGGATACATCGCATCGAACAGGACGCGCACGTTCGCGATGTAGTTCACCTCCTCGATGGTCCCGGCGAGCGGCGCGCACATCGCCAGCGTGCCGTCGTATTCAGTCCCGTGCTTCTCCGCCAGGTTCTGCACCGCCAGGCCTCCCATGGACGTTCCCATGAGGTAGCTCCGTGCGGGCTTCTGCACCGCCGCGGTGAACAATCCGCGCAGCTGATGCGTGCGCTCCGCGGCGTCCTTCACGGCCCAGCCGTTCTCGGAAAAGCTGGAGTACGCCACCGCGTAGCCGAGCGCGCCGAGGGCGTCGCGGACATCGGGAAATCCGTCGCCCGTGGGCAGCGCGACCGGAAGGGCCGCGTTCACGATGCCATGGGCATAGTAGACCACGTCGCCGTTCCAGTTGGTGGGAACGAAGAAGGCATAGAGGGCGCCCGGGCCGGTGGAACCAGTGATCTGCCGCGCCCAGACCGTGGACGACGAGGCCATGTCCGCCGCGAGCGCGGGAGGGACGGCGACCGGTGCGGCGTGGGTCGCGGTGGGAGCGGTGGTCTGGTCGGCGCAGGCGACGAGCGCGAGACCGGCAAGGAGGGCGATGGCGCGGCGCATGGTGACTCCGGGGCTGGGAGGTGAACGTCGACCACCGGGTGGTGATCGCACGCCGCCATCCTGCGCGGCCCCGGTCATTTTGAAGTCAGCGTCCGGTCACCCGGGCCGCCGCGACGGGATGTCAACGTTCGATCCCGCATCCCGCGCGCTCGCGACCACGCGCGCTGGCGAGATCCCAACCTCCCGCAGCATCGACAGATAGCGCGGGTTCGTCCTGACCGCGTCGAAGATGGGCGACGTCGCCGACTCCGTCGCGAAGAACGGATCGTGCTGGCGCACCGCGCACTCGAGCCGGTCGAGTGCCTCCGAGGTGTTCCCGAGCCCCAGCGCGATGCGCGCGATCGCGATATCGGTGCCTGGTCCGGCCGGCATCGACTCCACGCGTGCGCGCATGCGGCGCGCAGCATCCGCATCCCCTGACGTCGCATACGCGAAGCCGAGGAGGCCGAGCGGCGCTCGGCGTCCGCCCACTTCCAGCTGCGCCCGTGAAGCACGCCGGGCGAGGCCCATGCCTCGGACAGGGTGCTATCGAGCGCGATGGCACGGTCGGAATTCCGCAGCGCGGCCGCGAGCGACTGGTCCGACGACTCGCTGGTGTAGAGTGGCAGCAGCCCCTGTGCGGCGGCCAGCCCACTGTACGCCGGCGCCCGTGACGGATCCTTCGCTACGGCCTGCTCGAAGTAGCCGATCGCGAGGCGGAGCGACGTCGCGCTGCGGCGCGCGAGCTGGAACCGGCCACGCAGGTAGAGGTCGTACGCCTGGCCCGCCGCGGCAGTGGCGGGCGGCGGGGGCGCTGAGTCACGTGCCGCCAGAGCCGGCGCCGCGCCACCCATCGCGTTGCCCACCGCGTCCGTGATGGCGCGCGCCAGTTCCTCCTGCACGATGAGGAGGTCGGTGGCGTCGCGCTCGTACATGTCCGACCAGCGCATCACGCCGTCGTTCACGCCCACGAGGCGCGCGGTCACGCGAAGCCGTTTGCCCTCGCGCTGCACCGTGCCCTCGAGCTGGAGCTCCACGTTCAGCGCCTTGCCCACGTCGCTCGGCGGCTTGCCCGACGCGAGCAATGATGCCGCGCGGGATGGCGACACGACGTGCACGTTCGGGATGTGTCCGAGCGCGGCCGCCAGCTCGTTGGTGATGCCTTCCTCGAGGTACGCGTTGGCCGAGTCGGCGCCGATGCTCACGAGAGGGATGATGGCGATCGACGCGGGTGGCGCGGAGGAGGCTTGCGCCACGACTACGGCCGGCGCGAGTGGCGCGGGCCGACGCACCACGGCGGTGGCCGTGCCGAGTGCGCCCACGAGGATGACCGCGGCGGCGATACCACGCCAGCCGGCGAGTTGCCGCAGACCGGCTCCCCGCCGCTCGGAAACGGCGTACGCGTCGCTTATGACCGAGGGATCGTCCAGCGCCTCGAGCAGTTCCGTGGCCGTCTGCGGACGATCGGACGGCTCGCGGCGCAGGCATCGCATGACGAGGTCCGAGAGTGCCTGCGGGACGTCGGCGCGCACGGTAGCGAGCAGTGGCGGGTCCTGCGTCATCCGCGCCGCGAGCAGCGCGCGTGGTGCGAGGCCCGTGAACGGCGGCTGCCCGCTCAACATCTCGTAGGCCGTGATGCTGAACGCGTAGATGTCGGCGCGATGGTCCACGTCGGGATCCGCGGCGGCCTGCTCTGGCGCCATGTACAGCGGCGTGCCCAGTGATGTCCCCGTGCCGGTGAGCGTGCCGTCGCCGCTGGCGCCGGAGCGCCGCGCGGAGCTGATCGCCTTGGCGACGCCGAAGTCGGTGACGGTCGCCGCACCCGCCGCGAGCAGGATGTTGTGCGGCTTGATGTCGCGATGCACCACGCCGCGCTCGTGCGCGTACGCGAGCGCGCGTGCGACGTCCTTGAGGATCGACACCGTCTCGCGCACGGAGAGCGGACCCGCGCGCGCGACGCGGCTGCCGAGCGACTCGCCCTCCACGTACGGCATGACGAAGAACGGGAGGCCGCCCGCCTCGTCCGCGCTGAGCACGCCCACGATGTGCGGATGCTGCAGGCCCGCGGAGAGCAGGATTTCGCGCTTGAACCGATCGACGGAGACCGCGGCGGCGAGGTGCTCGGGGATCACCTTTACGGCCACGCGGCGCTGGAGCGCGTCGTCGAACGCCACGAACACGCGCGACATGCCGCCGCCACCGAGCTCGCGCTCGATGGCGTAGCCCGGCCCGAGGGCGGCGGTGAGCTGTTCGACGAGGATGGATTGCATGGGGGCGGCAGGACTCCAGTTCGACAGCCGAAGCCGTGGAAAAGGATGCACTCTTTCACGACTCTGGAACAGGCGTCACCGCTTCGGCACGCCCGCCGCGGTGCGCGACAGGATCGCTACCCGGCCAGCTCCGCCTGCAGCGGGAATCCGTGTTGCCGCCGGCCCACGTCCGCTTCGTGCTTGGAGGTGGTCTTGTACAGCTCGAACCGGCCGTCCACCGCCATGGGCGCGCACCGGTTCCGCAACCGCTGCATCTCCGCCTTGTTCATCGGCACGAACCCCTTGGCCACCCCGACGTTCTGCCGCAGCACCTTGAGCGAGTCGATGCCGCTCACGGTCACCGCGACCGGGAGGCTCATCGCATAGCGGAGCGCTTCGCGCGCCGTCACGGCGCGCTTCATCACGGCCTCGCCCTCGCCGCCCAGGCTCTTCATGCCGAGGGCCGCGATTCCCTGCCGCGCCAGCTCGGGAAGCACCTGCTGCTCGAAGCTGCGGAACGTCGCGTCGAAGCAGTTGAGCGGCATCTGGCAGGTGTCGAACGGGTAGCCGTGCGATAACATCTCCAGGTGCAGCGCGGGGTCCTTGTGCCCCGTGAATCCGACGAACCGCACGAGTCCCTTCGCCTTGGCTCGGTCGAGCGCCTCGATGACGCCACCCTTCATGAAGTGCCGGTCGGGATCGCCCGCGTAAACGACCTCATGCACCTGCCACAGGTCGAGATGGTCGGTCTTCAGACGGCGGAGCGACTCTTCCAGCTGCCGCATGGCGGTCTTCGCGTCCCGTCCGTGCGTGCAGACCTTGCTCATCAGGAAGACCCGCTCGCGCCAGCCCTTCGCGAGCGCCTTGCCCATCCGCTGCTCGCTCACGCCATCGTGGTACTCCCACGCGTTGTCCATGAAGGTGATCCCCGCGTCGATGGCGCGGTGCACGAGCGAGATCGCCGTGCGCTCCGCACCAACGAGTCCGAGATGGAAGCCGCCCATGCCAAGGGCGGACACGGTGTCGCCCGTGCGCCCGAGCGCGCGGCGGGGGATGTCGGTCGATGTGGTCACGCAGCCTCCGGGAACCGGAATGAGGATCGCCCGCGCCGGTGCAGGAACCGAACCCGTCCCGCTGTTGCACGGCAGATCGGGTGGCTAGCTTACCCGTCAGTCGAGACCCGAACGGAGATCCAGATGCAGGACGAACCCACGCATTCGCACGCTGGCCAGCACATCCCCTTCAAGCAGGAAGGATGGGGGGTCGCCCTCTTCGTCGTCTTCCTCGCCGTGGCGTCCGCTACCGGCGCGTGGTATGTGCACAAGACGACCTACAAGGACCCGACAGACGTGCGCTTTCACGCGGCGGGCAACACCGGGGCGCACGAGTAGGGACATCTTCTACGCGGATGTCGAGCGCGGACAGAGCCATCGGCTTCGTCCGCGCTTTTTCGCAGCGGCATTCGCCATCTGCGGCGTCAGCGCCGCGACTGGGCCGCCGCTTCGAGCATCGACACGACCTCTTCCAGTGTGGTGAGGGCGCGATCACGGGCGTACCACGTCCGGACGTGCTTGTACCGCTCCTCCTTGTCGAGCGCCTGCCCTTCACTCATGGTCCACGCCTGGAGATCCGAGGGCCGTGGTCCCCACCAGCCGCGCTCGACGAACTCCGCATCGAGCGCGAGCACGGCGGGAATCGAGCGGGACGAGCCCGTCAGGTACATGTCCATCAGGTCGAGGTGCTCGTCGCGGTCGAGGACGCGCAGGTCCACGTTCGATGCCAGCGCAGCCAGCTTCGCGATCACGGGCAGCGTGTTCACCGCGTCGCCGCACCAGTCAGCGCTCAGTGCGAGGAGGTGCCACGTGCCGCCGAGGGCCTCGACGCGCGCGACGAACTCGGGTGGCACCACCGCCCGTCGCCACACGGCGGACCACAGGTCGGCGTTCAGCTGCGCGCTGGCCAGCACCGTCTCGAAGTCGTCGCCGGCGTCGAACCGATCGCGAAGGGAGACCGGCCGTGGCTCGTGGGCTGGATGCATGGCGCTCATGCCTGATCAATCCCCTACGCCACGGCGAGTTCCGTCACGGCGCAAGCGAGTCCTTGTTCGCGCGGATCTTCCTGACATACTCGAGCGTCTCCCCATAGCGCCAGCGATCGACCGTCGGCGCGACGCGCTCGATGCTGGGCCACGCGCGATTGTCGAGCCGCGCTGCCAGCGCGGCTTTCCGCGCACGCATGATCGTCCCCTCGCCCGCGTTGTACCCGCCGAACGTGAACTGCCAGCGCTCCGTCTCCGCGACATCGCGCGACCACAGCCTCCAGAGGTCGCGGTCGTGGAGGATGCCGGCCGCGATGTTCCATTCCGGGTTGTCGATGGCGCCGAACGACGGGAGCGCCGTGCGAATCTGTCCGTACGTCGACGGCATGAGCTGCATGATCCCGCGTGCGCCCACCCGACTGCGCGCGTTCGGCGTCAGGTCGCTCTCGGCCATCCCCTGCGCCTTGAACCAGCGCCAGTCCGTGCCCACGCCGAAATACCGCTTCGTGTATTTCCGGAAGATGGGATCGAAGCGCGCCGTTCGCCGCCGCGCCTGCCGATCCTCCGCCGCGCGAGCGATACTCCGCCTGGCTCTCTCCAGCCGGGTACTGTCCGCCTGCGCGGCGACGACGCGTGGCGGCAGCGATGCCGCGACCATCACCGCCAGCATCGCCGCAAGGCGAGGCATGGAAGACATCAGCCGAGCGCCTTGCCGATGATGAGGGCGATGGAGATGAAGATCGCCGCGATGAAGATCGCCACGGCCACGTTGCCCTTCTGCAGCTCGGCGGGAAAGTCCACCTCCGGCGTGAGGCGGTCGATCACCCGGTACGACACGAACATGAGCACCACGCCGACGACGGCGTAGATCACGTTCAGGGCAATGACGGACAATTGCACGAGCACCTCGCTTTGGAAATCCAGCGCATCCGATACAGCTCGACGTGCATAATCGACGCGCGGCGAGCCGGACCCGCAACGCGACGCCGTGGCCCGGCGACGCACGACCGGCTAACGTGCGGCAATTCACAGGTCGGGGGATCGATGTCGCGCTCCGGCTGCGACGCAGCAGTGACCTCGAAGTGGCGCGATGCGTCGAGAAAGTGAGCGGCCGCGTGACCACCGTCACGGCGCGATCGCACGATATGTGCATTTCTTGTCGGGCGCTGAGAATTCCTTCGGGAGGCAACGGATGAACGACGACAGCAGCGACGCGAACACGACATCGCGCGACGTGCCAAGGCGCGTCACGGTACGAGGCCGCAGCTTCGACCGCCTGTCGCTTCCGGCAGACACGCGCGATTCCACCGTCGAGCGCCGCAGCACTGACGTGATCCCCCTGCCGGCTTCGCGCGAGTCAGTAGCGCCTCGCGACACGGGCGCGCGACGTCGCGCGTCGCGCTAGCCCGGCGCTAGCCCCCGCTTCTTTCTACCGCACGTCCTCGGCGCGCCGGGCGTCCGCGATGGACGACGTCGGCAACGTTGCCCCGATCAACGAGCGCTGCGGTTGCGCTCGATTCAACGCCGCAGGGGGCGGCGGGTGGCTGCCGCGCGCGAGCCGAATGTGCCCATGTTCCACACAACGCCGGCATAGAGTGCGTTCGGCACGTTGCCACGCAGCGGAGTGATGACGCCGAGGTCGAGGTTGAGGGCGGGGCTCACGAGGAAGGTCGGGCCGGTGAGGAACGCCGTCGTGGATGGTGTGTCGGAGCCATCGACGGTGGGCGCCCCGAATCCTTCGGCCACCCAGCTCAGGCGACCGGCAACGGGAAACCCGAACGATGCAGTCCAGAGCGCCGTGCGCGTTGCCGCGATTCCGTTGGCGGCGCCCACGCGCGTGTATCCGGCATTCAGGTCCATCGCGACAGGACCGAACTCGTGGCTCGCGATCATGGTCATGCCGAGATCCACGGTTCCCGTGCCCGTTCCGGACGACGCCGATCCCGAGGGCACCTTGATCGCGGGCAGCAACGCGAAGTCGCCGAGCACGGCATGGTCGTCGAGCAGTCGCCACTTGAGGCCGATGGTCACGTCGCCGATGCCGCCCGCCTGATCCGCGCTGCCGATGAACGCCGGCGCACCCACGTTGAGCTGGAGGTGCGACGCGAGTCCCACCTTGAGCAGCAGCGGCGCGGCATAAGTGCGGCGTCCGGCGGTCGCGCGATCACCCTCGATGCCGGCTTCCAGCTCGAAGTAGCCCGGAGCGACGGTGTGTGCATGCGTGGCGACGGTGGGGCGCTCCGGCTGCACGGCGCGCGGATCGGTGTCTTGCGCCGCGAGCGGCGCGCCTGCGCACATGAAGAATGCCACTGTCATCCTGAGCGCAGCGAAGGATCTGCTTGCACGGGTCAAAAGCAGATCCTTCGCTGCGCTCAGGATGACAGACTGACGCGACCGGGGACTCATGATGTGTCGAGCGAGAGCTCGAAGAAGCGCGTGTCGATCAGCTCGTCGGGTCGGTACCGCTCGACGGGTGTGAACCCCAGCGAGCGATACAGCCCCTGCGCAGCATCCATGTCGTCAAGGGTGCCCAGGCGAAGTGTCGCATAGCCGCGTCCGCGCGCGGCGGCAATCAACGCGGTGAGGAGCGCCCGCCCGACGCCGACGCCCCGCCAGGCGGGATCGACGAACATGCGCTTCACTTCACCCGCACCATCGTCGAGCGGACGCAGCGCCACGCACCCGATTGCGGTGTCGCCGGCACAGGCAACCCACAGCCCGCCCATCGGCGTCACGTAGGGGCCTGGCATCCGCGCCGCATCGGCGTAGACGTACTCGACGCCCGGCACGTCAGCGCGTGCATCCCCGTGCGCCGTGACGAGCCTGCGGACGTGCGCGATGTCCGCGGCGTCCTCCACTTCCCGCACGACGATGTCTCCGCTCATGCAGCGCTGACGGCGGTGCGAAAGACCCAGTAGATCAGCGCGCCCTGAAGGGGCAGGCGAACGGCGAGTGCCCACTGGGTGAGCATCGATCTGTGCGCCGCGCGCGCCGATTGCCACATCTGCACGTTCGCCGGAAACACCGCGACCAGGAGCGCAATGAGCCCCCAGCCGGCGGCGACCCGTGTAGCCGGCACGAGGATCCCCACCGCGCCGATGATCTCGAAGGCGCCGCTGACCGCAACGAGCAGCAGCGCCGACGGCAGCCAGCGGGGCACCGAGCGGGCATAGAAGGTCGGCGCGATGAAGTGCAACACGCCGGCGACCATGAAGCCTGTCGCCATGAGCCCGAGGGACGCCGTCATGTGCCGCGCGACGGAGGGACGGGCGCGTTCAATCCCTCGATGCTCGTGGTCAGGCCGTCGAGCGCCGCCATGATCTCCCGCAGGCGTGCCACCATCTCCATCGCCTCCGGCGGCAGCACCTCGCCTTCCGATTGCGCCTGCGCGACGAACGCCTCGAGTTGCCGCAGGTGTACGGCCAGTCCTTCGCGCGGTGCGGCGCCCACCGATTCGTCGCCGTGTTCGCTCATGAGTCCTTTCGCGCTGTGGTTGCCTGGTGAGTCATCGCCGTCAGCGTCTGCGTACCTGTCCACTGGCCTTCCGGTTCCAGCCGCACCGAATGCTGCACCGCCGCGGCCTCGACGCAGAGCATGACACGCTCGCCGCCCGGCTCCATGTCCGCCATCTCCGACGCCTTCGCTCCGGGGTTCCAGACCACGACGTCGGGAAATCCGTCCGTCCCGATCGACAGCGCGCGGCCCGGCTCGCGCAGCACCAGCTCGCGTGGCGCGTCGACGTACACGCGGTCGATCTCGCCGCGAATGCGCACGACATCGTCGACATCGGTGGTGAACCGGCCCGGCGCCGCCGACTCGCGGTACCGCGTGCCGCGCAGCCCGACTACCTCCGCTTCAACCACGTCGTGCACACGGAGGTACGTGTGCAGTGCGGCCGCGAACTGGAACGCCTCCGTGCCCATGTTCGTCACGGCGAGCGTGACCGAGAGCCGCTGACCGCTGGCACGGACGCCGAGGACGGCGCGGAAGGACGCGGGCCAGATGGCGCGCGTCTCCTCGGAGTCGGTGAGGACGAGCGTGGCGATGGCATCGCCTCCCTGCTCCGTGCGCGCATCGTCCAGCGTCCAGCGGCTGGTCCGCGCAAAACCATGGCGTGGCAGTGGTCCTTCCGCCGCGAACTGCGGGAAGATCACGGGGATCCCGCCGCGGATCGACGCGCCCGGCCCGAACTTCGAACGGCTGCTGAGGAACAGCCGCTCGTCCACGCCCGGTGCGGGACGCCACGCGGTAACGTGCGCGCCGTCGAGGTGAACTTCCACGCGGGCACCGTCCGAGGACGTCACCCGCACCTTCGAGAGTGGCACGGAGGGCAGGGGGCGACGTGAAAGCGCTAGAACTCGCGCTTCTTCATCTGCTGGAAGAGATCCTTCGCGTCGCTCGTCGCCGCCTCTTCCGCCTCGGACTGCTGCGGCCGCGTGGCGTCAAGCGTCGCGTCGTAGGTGCGATTCTTCTTCGGCTTCGCCGCGGCTGCCGCGGCCTGCGTCTTCCGCAGCAGGGCCTTCATCTGGGCTTCATTCATCTCGAGCGTGCTCCGATACGGGTCGAGTGGTTGCGCTGCAAGGTAACGGCCGGAAACGCCATTCGTGTCGGGCCCGCCGCATTGGCGGGATACATGGATCGGGAGTGCCGCCGTAACGCCCCGTGAAAATCGACGAGACCGGACGGCACCCGTCACGGCGCGAGAACATACGCCTCGTACAGCCGGTCGAGCTCCGCTCGTGGATCGCTGCACACCCCCTCGTGCACGGGCGAACTCTGCAACACGTCGGAGCGCGGTGCGGTGAGCCAGTGAAAACGCTCGGACGGCGGGGCCAGCGCCACGGGCCCGGCGCGCTCGTCGCCAGCACAGATCGCGGCACACGCCTGCAGGTAGCGCCCGAGCAGCGCCGCGTCGCCGGCCGGTGCAAGCCGCGCCAGCGCGACCGGATCCGACATGGCGCGCAGCGCGAGAAACTCCGAGGTCCGCGCGTGGAGTACCACGCCCACGTTCGCGAAGGCGCCCAAATGCACGCTTGGCACGACGCGCAGCACGGCGAAGTCGTAGTCCACGAGCCCGGCGTCACTCACCGTCGCGCCTTGAGGTGCAGTGGCGGCTCCAGTCGCACCTGCTCCTGTGCCGCCTCCGCCTCCGCGCGCCAGGCATCTCGCGCCGCGAGCCGCTCCTCGAGATAGCGCGTGTAGCGCGCCCGGGCCGCATCGGCCGTGGGAAAATCGCCGGTTCCCGCCACGGTGTCCGTGAGCAGCTCGTCCGGAACGCCGGCAACGATGCGCGCAATCGTGTCGCCGGCGAGCCGCTCCGCGCCATGCGCGTCGGCCTCGGCCAGGTCGCCGGCCGCGCCGAGGAGCACGTGCGAGCGGATGAGCGGAAATGGCGTGCGTGTTCGTGCCTCGTCCACTGACGACCAGTCGTGATGCGCGTACAGCGCCGCGCCGTGGTCGATGAGCCAGGGCGTGCGACGCCAGATCATGAGGTTCGGGTTGCGGTGCGTGCGATCCGGGTTGGTCGTGAGCGCATCCAGCCACACCGTCCGCGCCGCGAGCTCCGGCGTCACGAGGTCGCCGGCGGCGGACGGGTCGAAGTTGAAAGCCCCGTCGAGGTAGCGGAGGCCCACGTTCGCCCCGTGACTCCGACGCAACAGCTCCTGGATCTCCGGATCCGGTTCACTGCGCCCGAACCTCGGCGAGACGTCCACGATCGCCAGCTCCGGCGTCGGCAGGCCGAGTGCCATGGCGAGTCCGCCGACGATCAGTTCGGCGATGAGCACTTTCGCGCCCTGACCCGCTCCGCGGAACTTCACCACCCACAGCCCGCCATCCTCGGTGTCCACCACGGCCGGCAGCGAACCCCCCTCGCGCAGCGGCTGGACGTAGCGCGAGGCGGCGTGGCGGACCAGCATCAAAACTCCCCGGTGTCCGTCTCGCGGCGGTCGCCCTGATGCGGCGGGGAGGAGATCACGAGGAATCGCGCCACCTCGGTTCCCTCGTTGCACGCCTGGTGCGCCGTCCCCGACGGAAGCTCGAGGCCGAAGCCGGGCAGCAGCTCGTGGCGCGCCCCTTCCACTTCCACCATCAGCGTGCCGCTCAGGACGTAGAAGAACTGGCGGGCACGCGCATGCCAGTGCCGGACCTCGCTCGTGCCGGGAGGCATGCGCTCCTCGATCACGCTGAGGGTCGCGGAGCGCACGAGATGCCAGCCGTCGCAGTTGTCACCCCAGCCGTATTGCGGCGCGTTGGCGGTGGAGATCGGCATCGGGATCATGGCGTCCATTCGTTGGTGGGTGACCGCAAGATGGCATTGCTCATCACGCGGTGCCAGCGTACCGCGTCCGCTCCCCAGGACGGCTCGTTGTGGCGACTCCGGCGTCGCAGTCGCCGTCTGGCGACCGCATTTCGCATCGAATCCGCGGTGGCGAGGCGATGAAAAACGCATCTAACACGTTGTCATGCATCGCGTTACGTCAATTTCATCCGCGTTGACGTGAGAGGGATAACCGACTAGTTTAGTTTGATATAGAACTGCCCCAATTCTGTCGGGAGATTTGCCGAAATGAGCTCGTCCATCGA
Organism: Gemmatimonadales bacterium; assembly: GCA_038236775.1. GTDB lineage: Bacteria > Gemmatimonadota > Gemmatimonadetes > Gemmatimonadales > Gemmatimonadaceae > AG11. The sequence continues at coordinate 15,400 of JBBRZK010000022.1, read as the reverse complement.
TTCGCTGGTCAATCGCGAATATCAGTACGGTTTCGTCACCGACGTCGAGGCGGATACGATTCCGCCCGGGCTGAGCGAGGATGTGATCCGGCTCATCTCCACGAAGAAGGACGAGCCCTCGTGGCTGCTCGACTGGCGCCTCAAGGCGTACCGCCGCTGGCTCACCATGCGCGAGCCGCACTGGCCGAACGTCAGCTACGAGCCCATCGACTACCAGTCGCAGTCGTACTACTCGGCGCCCAAGTCGGTGACGCCGCTCCAGTCGCTCGACGACGTGGATCCGGAACTGCTGCGCACGTACGAGAAGCTCGGCATCCCGCTCAACGAGCAGAAGTTCCTCTCCGGCGTGGCGGTCGATGCGATCTTCGACTCCGTGAGCGTCGGCACGACGATGAAGAAGGAGCTGGGCGAACTCGGGATCGTGTTCTGCTCGCTGGGCGAAGCGGTGCGCGAACACCCGGACCTCGTGCAGAAGTACCTCGGCTCCGTCGTGCCCTACTCCGACAACTTCTTCGCCGCGCTGAACTCGGCCGTGTTCTCGGAAGGCTCGTTCGTCTACGTGCCCAAAGGGGTGCGCTGCCCGATGGAGCTGTCCACGTACTTCCGCATCAACGCGGAGGGCACGGGCCAGTTCGAGCGCACGCTCATCGTCGCGGACGAGGGCTCGTATGTCTCGTACCTCGAGGGCTGCACGGCCCCGAAGCGGTCGACGTCGCAGCTGCATGCGGCGGTTGTCGAGCTGGTCGCGCTGAAGGATGCGACGATCAAGTACTCGACGGTGCAGAACTGGTACGCCGGCGACAAGGACGGAAAGGGCGGCATCTACAACTTCGTGACGAAACGGGGTAAGTGTCAGGGAGCCAATTCCAAGATCTCGTGGACGCAGGTCGAGACGGGTTCCGCGATCACGTGGAAGTACCCGAGCGTGATCCTGCAGGGCGACAACTCCACGGGCGAGTTCTACAGCGTCGCCGTCGTGAACAATCGCCAGCAGGCCGACACGGGCACGAAGATGATCCACATCGGCCGCAACACGAAGTCGAACATCGTCAGCAAGGGCATCAGCGCGGGCCACGGGCAGAACAGCTATCGCGGCCAGGTGAAGGTGCTGCCGAAGGCGGTGAATGCGCGCAACTATACCCAATGCGACTCGATGCTCGTGGGCAATCAATGCGGCGCGCACACATTTCCGTACATCGAGGTCGGGAACAACACAGCCCAGGTGGAGCACGAGGCCTCGACGAGCAAGATCGGCGAGGACCAGATCTTCTACTTGAAGCAGCGCGGTCTCTCCGCCGAACAGGCGGTGTCGATGATCGTGTCGGGGTTCTGCAAGGAAGTGTTCAAGGAGCTTCCGATGGAGTTTGCGCTCGAGGCGCAGCAGTTGCTGGGGATCACACTGGAAGGGTCGGTCGGGTAGAACTTGTCATCCTGAGCGCAGCAGCCTGCCCTCGAGGAGCGTAAGCGACGAAGGGAAGGATCTGCTTGATATCTGCTTCCGCGCCGGGGACACCGTAAGCAGGTCCTTCGCTGCGCTCAGGATGACAGCGACAAGCAGGTCCTTCGCTGCGCTCAGGACGACAGCGAATCATTTCATCTCGCAATCTGAAAATGCTAGAAATCAAGGGCCTTCGGGCCACCGTCGGCGATAAGGAAATCCTCCGGGGCATCGACCTCACCGTGAACGCGGGCGAGGTCCACGCCGTGATGGGGCCAAATGGCTCCGGCAAGAGCACGCTCGCCCAGGTCCTTGCGGGGCATCCCGCATACGAAGTCACCGGCGGCACGGTGACCTACGACGGGGCAAACCTGCTCGAGATGGATCCCGAGGTGCGCGCCCAGCGGGGCATCTTCCTCGCCTTCCAGTATCCCGTGGAGATTCCCGGCGTGAGCAACGCCTACTTCCTCCGCACGGCGTACAACGAAATCCGCAGAGCGCGGGGCGAAGAGGAGGTCGACCCGATGACCTTCGCCGACCTGATGGACGAGAAGATGCGGCTCGTCGAGATGGACGACAGCATGCTCACGCGGTCGGTCAACACCGGCTTCTCCGGCGGCGAGAAGAAGCGGAACGAGATCCTCCAGATGGCGGTGCTCGAGCCCAGGCTCGCGATCCTCGACGAGACGGATTCCGGCCTCGACATCGACGCGCTCCGCATCGTGGCCAACGGCGTCAACACGCTGAAGCGCCCCACCAACGCCACGATCGTGGTCACGCACTACCAGCGGCTGCTCAACTACATCGTGCCGGACTACGTGCACGTGCTGGCGGCGGGTCGCATCGTGCGGTCCGGTGAGAAGGAGCTCGCGCTGGAGCTCGAGGCCAGGGGCTACGACTGGCTGCTCGAAGGGGCGGTCGCGTGATCGAGCCGTTCCTCCAGAGCTTCGAACGCTTCTCCGCCAATGGCGGCGCAGCGGTGCCGGATGCCGTGCGCACTCTCCGCCTGTCGGCCATCACGCGCTTCGAGACGCTCGGCTTCCCCACGACGCGGAACGAGGACTGGCACTTCACCTCGGTGACGCCGATCGCCGAGGAGCGCTTTGCCGCGCTCGCCGCGCCGGGTGGCGCGGTGTCCGCCGCGCAGGTGGCGCCATTCACGTTCGGTGCGAACGACTGGCATACGCTGGTGTTCGTGAATGGCCGCTACGACGCGCGGCTGTCCACGCCCACGGCTCTCCCCGACGGCGTCCGCGTCCTGCCGCTCGCCCAGGCGTTCGACGAACTCCCGCTGCTGGTGGAGGAGCACCTCGGCCGGATCGCCGCATTCGACGCGCACAGCTTCACCGCCCTCAACACGGCTTTCATCAATGACGGCGCCGTGGTGCACGTGGCCCGCGAGATCGAGGTCGCGCGCCCGATCCACCTCGTGTTCGTCAGCGACGGCACCGCCCAGGGCGCGGCGCATCCGCGCAACCTCGTCGTGCTCGATCGTTTCGCGAAGGCCACCGTGCTCGAGAGCTATGTCGGCCTCGCCGGCGGCACCTACCTCACCAACGCCGTTACCGAGGCCGTCCTCGCCGATGGCGCGACGCTCACGCACCTGAAGCTGCAACGCGAGTCGGCGAGCGCGTTCCACGTCGGCACGCTCGACGTACGTCAGGGGCGCGACAGCCACCTCTTCTCGTTCAGCTTCGCCACCGGCGCCGCGCTGTCGCGCACGAACGTCTTCACGGAGCTCCGCGGCGACGGCTGCGGTGCCACGCTGAACGGCCTCTACCTGGGCGACCGGGAGCAGCACATCGATCACCAGACCCGCATCGAGCACGTGGCCCCCAACTGCTACAGCCGCGAGCTGTACAAGGGCATCCTCGATGGCGCCGCGCACGGGGTGTTCAACGGCAAGGTGTACGTGCATCCCGAGGCGCAGAAGACGGACGGGAAGCAGACCAACAACACGCTGCTGCTCTCCGAGCGCGCGCAGATCGACACGAAGCCGCAGCTCGAGATCTTCGCGGACGACGTGAAGTGCACGCACGGCGCCACCGTCGGCCGTCTCGACGAGACGTCGCTGTTCTACATGAAGAGCCGCGGCATCAACGCCCGCACGGCGCGCGAACTGCTCACGTACGCCTTCGCCGCGGACGTGCTCGAGACGATCGAGCTGGCCGAGGTGCGCGAGGGCCTGGAGTCGGCCACGTTGCAGCGCTACACGGGATGACACCGCGGGCCATGATGTACGCCGCCGCGGATGGGCGGCGTTCGTTTCGCTGGCATTTCTCCGCATTCTGAACCGATCGCCATGGCAGACCTGCAGGAGCTGTATCAGTCGATCATCCTCGACCACAACCGTCGGCCGCGCAACTACGGCGCGCTCGACGGCGCGACGCAGAGCGCCGAGGGTCACAATCCGCTCTGCGGCGACGAGGTGCGGGTCGAGTTGCGCACCACCGACGAGCGGATCGAGGACGTTCGCTTCACCGCGTCCGGCTGCGCCGTATCGCGCGCCTCCGCGTCGATCATGTCGCAGGCCGTGAAGGGCAAGTCGCGCGCGGAGGCCGAGGAGCTGTTCACGCAGTTCCACGAGCTCGTCACGGGCGTGCTTCGCCCCGACCCGACCGAAGCGCGCGCGCTCGGCGAGATGGCGGCGTTCAGCGGAGTCTCGCGCTTTCCGGTCCGCGTGAAGTGCGCAAGCATGCCGTGGCATACCCTGCAGGCCGCGCTGCGCGGGGACGCGCCGGCGGCGTGACGGCGTTCGAGGACGTGGCCGCGGCTGCGGACGTCGCGGAAGGCACGATGCTCGGCGTCGCACTGCCGGATGGCGCGCCTGTCTGCGTGTTTCGGCTGGACGGCCGCATCGGCGCGGTGGGCAATCTCTGCACGCATGCCGAGTTCCTCATCTCGGACGGGGTGCTGCATGCGGACGGGACGCTCGAGTGCGTGTGGCACGGCGCGCGCTTCGACTGCCGGACGGGGGCGGTCCGGCGCGCGCCGGCGGACGAGCCCCTGCCCGTCTATGATGTACACGAGAGCGACGGACGCATCCTGGTGGGCCCTCGCGTGGCGATGGCATGACTCACCAGCGTCGCGCCGACTTTCCGCTGCTCGTGGCGAATCCGGACCTCCACTACCTGGACTCCGCGGCCACGTCGCAGAAACCGCGCGCCGTGCTCGACGCAATTCGCGACTACTACGAGCACGACAACGCCAATCCCCATCGTGGTGCATACGCGCTGTCGGCGCGCGCGACGGACCGCTATCACGGCGCCCGCGAGCGCGTGGCGCGGTTCGTTGGCGCTCGCGATGCCGACTGCCTCGTGTTCACGCGGGGAACCACCGAGGCGCTGAACCTCGTGGCCACGGCGTGGGGTCCCGCCAACGTGGGCGCCGGCGACGAGATCGTCGTCACGGCCCTCGAGCACCACGCGAACTTCGTCCCGTGGCAGCAGCTGGCGCAGGCGCGTGGCGCACGTTTCCTCGTCTGTCCGCTCACCGATGACCAGCGCATCGACATCGACGCATTGCGGTCGCTCGTCGGTCCGCGCACGAAGGTCGTCGCGTTCGGCCACGTCTCCAACGCCGTGGGGACGGTGAACCCGGTGCGCGAGATCGCCGCGATCGCACGCTCGGTGGGCGCGCTCGTCGTCTGTGATGGCGCGCAGGGCGCGCCGCACCTGCGCGTGGCGTTCGACGACCTGGACGTGGACTTCTACGCCTTCAGCGGCCACAAGATGTGCGGACCGATGGGCATCGGTGGCCTCGTGGGCCGGCGCGCCATCCTCGAGGCCATGCCGCCCTACCAGTTCGGCGGTGACATGATCGAGTTCGTGCGCGACGACCATTCCACGTGGAACGTGCTGCCACACAAGTTCGAGGCCGGCACGCCGAACGTCGCGGATGCGGTCGGGCTCGCGGCGGCGTGCGACTACCTCGACGCCATCGGCATGGACGACGTGCTGGCGCACGAGCGCGCACTGGTGCGGCTTGCGTCCGAGCGGCTCGCGGCGATCGACGGCGTGAAGGTCTTCGGCCCGCCGGCGGCGGAGCGGAGCGGTGTCGTCAGTTTCACCGTGAGCGACATCCACCCGCATGACCTGGCGACGATCTTCGACCAGCACGGCGTGTGCATCCGCGCCGGCCATCACTGCGCCCAGCCCCTCATGCGGCGGCTCGGCGTGTCAGCCACCGCGCGCGCGTCGTTCTATGTCTACAGCGACGAGCGCGACGTCGATGCGCTGCTCCACGCGCTCGACCGGGCGCGCGCGATGTTCGCGCTGGCGTAGACTCGGCGCGGCGCCAACTCCTGTTCGAACTCGCGCAGCTCGCGTCCGTGAAGCGCAGGAGCCGGCGGTGCGGTGTCGCGGCTGGAACACCACCGGTAGCGTCACATGGGGTTACGCATTGGCCGCCCCCACGCGCACGCCGGCGGCGGCGAGCGCCGCAACAGCCGCGGAAGGATCCGCGACCTCGATCACGAGGCGGCGGTAGTGCTCGTGGTCGAGCTCCAGCACGATCGTGCGCTCCGGGTCATGCACGTCGTAGAACACCCAGTCACCGTCCTGGTAGAAGGTCCCTGCCGTCAGGAGCCCGGGAATCTGCGTGCCGGGAAGGCGGAAGCCATGCCACCAGCCACGCGCTGGCTCCGGGTCGATGCGCACCGCATGAATGTGCTCGAGCGGAATCCCGAGCTGGCTGCGCAGCGACCAGAGCCTGTCCCAACCCTGCACCTCGAAGTGCACCCGCCCCGCCTCGATCGTGATCTCGACCATCGCACACCCCGGCTGGCAGTCCTGTTCCATCTTGCATTTCGACGGACGCGTGGCGACGCTGCGACACGCTGTACGCATCCGCCCACAATATCGCGCCAGATCCAATGTACGCCATCGCCATCATCCGCTATCGTCGTCCGCTGGACGACGTCCTCGCCGTGCTCGAGCAGCATCGTGCCTACCTGCGGTCGCTGCACGACGCCGGTACGCTCGTCGCGTCCGGCCCGATGGACCCGCGCAACGGCGGCATCCTCCTGCTCCGCGTCCCTGACGACGACGCACTCGGCGCGCTGGACGCCGTTCGCGACGGCGATCCATACGTCACCTTCGGCGTGGCGCAGTACGAGCTCCTGCCGTGGGCCGTGAACATCGGCCTCGACGCACTCGACAGCGCGGCGGGCATAAAGCGCCCCACTTGAGGTGGCGGGAGATCGCGGAGGAACTTCCGATCAGTCGGCCGGCGATCTCCTAGTACCTGCTCCGGGGACTGCGCGGGCCAACTGCATTTAGCGCCTGGCGCCCAGAGTGTAGTCGTACGTGTGCCCACTCCGCTCGTCGAACAGGTAGGCCTTCCGCTCGGGAACGGTGGCAAGCAGGCGGGCGTTCTCCGTCTCGCCGCGATCGTAGACTGTCCAGACCTGCTCAGCTGATGGATTGGCGGAGTTCCGTACGAACGCGTCGTGCGGGTTGTGGTCCCCTGCATAGCGCACGAAGACGATCGCCTTGGGATCGTGTATCGACGCGAGCAGCGCACGAAAGCGCGCGAGGGGAAGGCCGTCGCGTACGTGCTCCGCGCGCACGATGCGCACCGCGCCGATGCCCGGTAGCAGGAGCAGGAGCGCGCACGTCACGAGGGCGGTCGTCCAGCGCCGCGATCGCCACGTGAATCCGTCCGACGGCGGCGTGCGACGCGGCCTGCCGAAGAGCGAGAGCGCCCACGCCAGGCCCGCCGCGGCGAGGTACGCGAACGCCGGCGTCGTCTCGAAGTAATAGAGCGTCCACTGCGGCGGCGTCGCGTACACCAGGTAGGCGAGCACGAGCAGCACGCTGCTCCCCACGGCGAACGCGGACTCCGCCGTGAGCGTCACCATGCCGAGGACGGCGAATACGCCGAGCATGCCGCTCGTGGTGCCGAAGGTGCTGATGAAGAGGAAGATGGCGCGCAAGCGCAGGATCGACGGCAGCCGGTTCACCAGGTGCGAGACGTGAAACGCGCTGTAGATGCCGTTCCACTGTACCATGTCCGGTGTCAGCGTATGGCCGGGCGCCGTCGTGATGAGCCCGAATCCCGGCACGTCGTACGGCATGTACATGCGTGTGTACAGCGCCAACGGCGTCATGCGCCAGTCACCCGTCGTGCAGGCACTCCATATCGGCAGGATCCCGATGACGACGACGCCCACGAGCATCGCCAGCGAGAGGTCGCGCCACCGGCGCCCACGAATCACGTCGCGCAGCACCACGATGCCAATGGGAATCGCATACGCGACGCCGGTGAGTGGACGCGTGATCGCGTCCCAGCCGGTGAAGAATGCCACCGCCATGAGCCATGCGGGCCATCGTGTCGCGCGCCATTCCAGCAACGCGTACCAGCCGAGCATCCAGCAGACGGTCGTCGTCGATTCGGAGAAGTAGGTCGGCCCGAAGAAGAGCACCATCGGCGTGGAAAGCCAGATGACCCACGCCAGCAGCGCCACGACGCCGTTGGATATCCGGCGGGCGAGCACGTAGAGCAGCGATGCGATGCCCGACTGGAGGACGAGTGGCATCAGGGGCATCCAGCCCAGTAGGGCACCCGGCACCAGCGCGAGTGAATGGCCGGGAAAATACTTGCTCGTGACCGCGGGCTCGATCAGGATGTGGGGCTGTTCCCAGAATGCCGGAAACGGCGGCGACGGCAACGCCCATCGTCCGCGCGCCAGCAACTGCGCCTGGAATACGTATGCCATCTCGTCGTGTACCACGGGCGGTGGTGTCCACGCGGCCCAGGTATACCAGAGCACGGCGAACGTCGTCGCGAACACGCCCGCGACGACGAGATGCGAGTCGAGCCATCGCGCCGGTCGCTCGGCGGCCGTCGGGGCGTGCCCGGCCACGTGTGCCAGGATTGCCGCGAACACGATCGCCAGGATGGTCAGCGTGATCATCCTCGGCGCCTCAGCACAGGTGCACCGTCGTCGCCTTGCAGCGCAGCACCACGTCGTCACCCACCTTCAGGTCCAGCGCGCGCGCCGACTCGCCCGTCACGATGGCGACGAGCGGCGTGGCTCCGACGTCCACGGACACACGGGCCAGGGCGCCGGTCGGCGCGATCTCCCGCACGATGCCGCACAGGACGTTCCGCATCGAGCTCGACCCTTCGCCGCCGCGCGATATGACGATCTCGTCGCCGCGGATCACCGCGTGTCCGGCGCCTCCGGCATGGTCGCCGACGGCGAAGAGCACCAGACCCTCGCCCGTGAAACGCAGGGGCGCCACGTCGTCGGCACCGTCGCCAAGCCGCTCGATCGTGCCGGCGAAGATATTTTCGGCGCCGAGAAAATCCGCGACCGCGCCATTGGCCGGGTGCCGAAAGAGTGCGGCGGGCGGCGCCACCTGCACGACGCGGCCCGCGTCGAGCACGATCGCCACGTCACCCACGGTGCCCGCTTCCTCGAAGTCGTGCGTTACGTGGAGCACGGTGATGCCTCGCTGCTGCTGGAAGCTGCGCAGTTCCGACCGCGTCCGCGCGCGCCGGCGCGGGTCCAGTGCGGCAAAGGGCTCGTCCAGCAGCAGGATTGACGGTTCCGAAGCGAGAGCACGCGCGAGCGCCACGATCTGTCGTTCGCCGCCGCTCAGCGACGACACGGGACGGTGCTCGAGGGCATCCGCGCCGAGGCGCCGCGCCACGTCGCGTGCGAACGTGGCATCGCGTGCGCCGTAGCGGATGTTCTCCGCGACCGTGAGGTGAGGGAAAAGAAATGCGTGCTGATGTACCAGCGCTGCTCCGCGCCGTTCTGCCGGTACCGTCGTGACGTCGACGCCGCGCAGCACGACGTGTCCCGACGTGACTCGGCGCACTCCTGCAATTGCCTCGAGCAGCGTCGTCTTTCCTGCGCCGGCAGGTCCGAGCACGATGCCCCACGCGCCGGACGGCACGGCAAGCGTCACCGCGAGCAATTCGAATTGGCCGGCGCGCGCGCACAAGTGGTCGAGACTGATCACGGATGCCGTTCCCGCAGGCCGGCCGACGCCTGCAGCGAGCGGAGCAGCGCCAGCGGCAGCATGGCGAGCAGCACCAGCACGGCGGCGACCGGCAGCGCGGCATCGAGGCCGAACGCGGTGAAGCGGTCGTAGCTCAGGACGCTCGCCACCTTGGGGTTGTACGTGAGGATGACGATCGCGCCGAATTCGCTGATGGCGCGTGACCACATGACGACCGCCGCCGCGAGGAGGCCGCGCGATGCGAGCGGCAGCGTCACGCGACGGAGCGCGCAGAACGGCGTGTCGCCCAGCGTTCGCGCCACCTGCTCGTAACGCTCGTCCACGCGGGCGATCGCCTCTCGCGCGGCACTCACGTACAGCGGCGCCGAGACGAACAGCATCGCGAGGCCGATCCCCAGCGGAGAGCCTACGATTCCAAGTCCGGCGCGGGCAAGCGCTCCTCCCACGGGGCTCGCACGCCCGAACGCCAGCAGCAGCGCGATACCTGCCACGGGATGCGGGATGAGCAGCGGAAGCTCGACCAGTGCGCCGATGAGCGTGCCCCCTGGCAGGCGCCCGCGCGCGAGGAGGTAGGCGAGCGGCGTCCCGAGTACCATCGTGATCAGCGTTGCGACCGTAGCGGAGGCTGCGGTCAGCGCGAGGGCACGCTGCAGCTCACCGTCCACTCCAAGCTGCCGCAGGCCCGCAACTCCACCGCGCAGTATGAGGGCTCCAACGGGCAGCACCAGCAGCGAGAAGAGAACCAGCGCGGAGGCGACCAATCCACCCGTGAGCCAGGCGCCTTCCGGGCGCTTCACTGCGGCGTCACTGTGCGGACGGACGCCGGCACCGAATCGCCCACGAACTGTGGGGTTGCCAGGACATCGACATGTGCCGCACGGAGGATCGTCTGTCCTTCGTGCCCGAGCAGGAAGCGGACGAACGCCAGTCCGGCCGCGCCGTGAGGTGCCTGTCGCGGCACTGTCACTCCGTAGACGATCGGCGCACCGACGCGCCGCACGGTGTCCTGGCCCGCACCGACGAGCACTGTTGCCTTCGCATACGAGTCGGCACGCGAAGGATCGCCGAGGTCGATCGCGGAAGGAAGCTGGATGAAGGTGAATCCGTGGGCGCGGGCGAGCGACTCGTAATCGACGATGTAGTCCAGTTCTCCCGCCGCGAGCAACGCGGCGAGGTCTGCCGCGTTTCCGCGCAGCAGGCGCGGCGGCGTACGCGCCTCGAGCGCGCGCGCGAGACCCGGGCTCGCGTAGTAATCCTCGGCCAGTTGATACGTGAGGAGGGTGCGATAGCCGGCCGGTGCCGTGACGGGATCGGTTCGCCCCACGAGTACGCCGGGCCGGAGCAGCACGCTGCGCCAGTTGTCGGCGGTGATCTCCGCCGCGTGCTTCGAATTGCGGGTATACGCGACGACCATCCGGTTGCGCGCGAATTCGGCGTACCATCCCACAAAGTGTGGGAGCAGCAGCTCGGGAAAGACTTCATGATCGGCGAGAGCGACGACGTCCGGGGTACGGTGCAGCTCCGTGATGCGGCGCGCCAGCTCGAGCGATGCTCCGTGCTCCTCCGTCACCCGCGTGCCCGTTCGCCGGGCAAACGTGTCGAGCACGGCGCGCATGGGTCCGGCCAGGCTCGCCGCCTCGTAGACGACGAGTGGGTCCGCCCGCGCCGCGGCGCGATCCGCCGGAGACCCACAAGCGACGAGAGAGGCAAGTGCGCACGTGACGGTTCGTCGCACCCGCAGGCGAAGGACGGCTCGTGTAGCGCGCCCTTGTTCTCGGACGACACCGGCGGGGCCTCGCCAGCCGAACGCGCCAGGCCCTGCCTCATCGCGCGGTCGCATCGATCCCGTCAGCTCGGCAACGTCCCGGCCTGAGTCTTCGGAAGCACGCGCGCGACATCGCGGGCGAGGCGCTTCGCGATGACCTCTCCCAGGGAGTCGGCCGCGGACGCCGCCGATGCCTGCAGTACCCGGTCTGACGCGTCGCTGGGCGCGTGTACTGGAACCACGACACGCACGAGTGCTTCCTCGGTGTGGCCGGAGAGCGCTGCGTCGCGCAGCAGGTTCCACTTCACCGCGTACTCATTCGACACGATGCGTCCACGGCCCTGATACCAGTAGTAGACCACGGCAGTCGACGCGCGGTTCTTGATCAGGTATCGATTGAGCCGCACGCTCGTGCCGCCCACGTCCACGTCGCGACTTCCGGCGGTCATCACCTCCCAGCCGGCACCTGGGAGGCAGTTGCGCGGCGAGTGGATGGTGCTCCCCTGCGTCTGCCGCTCGTAGTAGGACACCAGCGTCGTGAACATCGGCACGGAGTCGCGAAAGTAGACGCGTGACACGTAGTCGCTCATTCCTGCCACACGCCGTTCCTCGTCCGAGAACTTCCTGTCTTCCATGCGGTAGCCCGGGACGTCCGGCAGCACCGTGCTGAGGGCGCCGGCCAGCGGCACCGCGGCCTGTGACCGCGCGCGTCCCACGAATGCGCAGCCGAGGAGGAGCACCGCCGCCGGAAGAAACGCGCTATACCTGGTCATCGGACTCCGTCCCGCGCTCGCGAACCCACCGCTGCCCTCGACGCTCTGCCCTGATCACGACCTGCAGCACAAGACCGAGCACCGCGAGGGAAACGAGGAAGAGCAGCCACCCTTCCGTTTCGTGCATGAAGCCCGTTCCAAGCTCCGGGCTCACGTAGTAGACGAGAAACCCGGTGAGGAAGACGCGGATGCCGTTCACGAAAATGGCGATCGGGATCGCGAGCAGCACGAGGAACACGCGCCCTGGGGTGGTGCGCAGGAACATGGCGCTCATGAGCACTGCGAGGCTGATGAGGGCCGTGAGCGAGCGCAGGCCACTGCAGGCCTCGGTCACGAACAGCTCGCGCCCGGGTAGCCGGATGACATTGCCGGTGAGCGCGACGGGAACGTTCCGAAGCTCGAGCAGCCTGGCACCGAACCGGGAAGCCCGGAACTGGAGCGGAAGGGCGAGCGCCTGGATCACCAGCTCGGGCAGTGGAATGGACAGTGCGAGCAGGACGAACGGCAGCCACAAGTGACGCAGCTGCCTCCATCCGTACTGATAGATCGTGAGTCCGGCGAGCGCCATGACCATCGAGGCGCGCATCGTGAAGAGTTCCGCGGCGAGGCCTGCCGCACACCGCAGGAACACCGCGAACACCAGAACGATCAGGCCGACGCCGCGATTCGGCGTGGCGTCCGCCACGATGCCCGCCTGCCAGGCCATCCACAATGCCACGGGCGCGAGGAGCAATCCGTGTCCGTCCTCGGGCACAGTCCACCAGTCGCGCACGAGCGTGACGAACGGCTGCGCGAACAGGACGCCGAACAGCACCGCGGTTACTGAAAGTGCGGCCCAGTCGCGCGCCGACATGGCGCGCAGCGTCTGCGCTCCGCGGCCCCGGATGCCCAGCGATGCCGGCAGGGTACCCTCGACCGATGTCACTCGCGTGCTCCGTTCCTACCGGTGATGCCCATGGGCATTCTGGCGCTGGTATCTCGACGCCATGTGACGTCCGGGACGGGCGACGACTCGCATCGCGATGACGCTGGCTCCGCGGGTGCCGCCGACATGAGTGGATGGATCCGTATCATAAAGAGCCGCGACCCTGAGCCAGGGGAGGCAGGCGGATGCGGTGCGAAGCGAGGAAGGAGACTCAAGCCGCGCAATGCGTTCATGCGGCGTGGCCGAGACGCGGCTCTCTCAGCAAGAGACGAATGAACGGCGACAAGGTCATCGACTGCGCTCGCCTGTGGCCGGCATGCGCGAACGGCTCTCGAGGGAGAGAACTCCACGGCACGATGGAGGGAGTGCCCTCGCGGCTGGACAACTGCCGTATCGACGTGCTCACGCAAAGGTGCGGTGCCTGCTCGACACCATTGCCGATTTCGTACGACATATGCCACGTGTGATGCGGTGACGAGACGTGTTCCAGCCGCGTAAGTCTATTTGTTTGAGCGATTTACAATATTTGCTTCACTGGACGTAGTAAGGAATGGAAGATGCTCCGCCGCTCTGTGCCATACTCGCCCGACCTGGGTTCCTGACTGCGTCTTCGAGAACGTGCGTCTTCGTCTCCTTCGTCCACCTACTGCACCCATGGTTGAGCTCTCAAGCCGTGCACCATCCGTCCTGATCGCGAGCCATGGCGAGTGGGAGGGTCGATCCGTCGAGAGCGTGCTGGCGCTGAACGGCTTTACGGTGCTGCGCGTGGACGGCGGGCGCCGGGCACTCGAGCTGTCCCGCTCCACGCGCCCGGATGGCGTCATCCTCGACTGCTCACTGAGCGACATGGGAGGCATCGACGTCTGCCGCGCGCTGCGTCAGGATCCCCTCTTCGACCAGTCCACGCCAATTTTCATCACGGCGCCCGCACCGGTGTCGAACCGGATCCGGACGTCGGCCTACGAAGCCGGCGCGTGGGACTTCTGCAGCCAGCCCATCGACATCGCCACGCTGCTGCTCAAGTTCGGCACCTTCCTCCGGGCGCGGCGGCACGCGGCGGCACAGCGTGCCGAGGCGCTGATCGATCCCTTCACGGGCCTCTACAGTGCCTCGGCCATGCAGCAATGGGCACAGCAGCTCGGCGCGCGGGCAGCGCGCAAGCACGAGCCGTTCGCGTGCGTGGCGGTGACGTCTTCCGAGTCCTCGCCACCGGTCACGGCGCGCTTCTCCGGCACGAGCATCTCGCTGGTGGCCGAAGTGTGCCTGGCCGAGAGCCGGAAGTCCGACATCGTGGGCTTCGTGGGTGACAGCCGCATCGCCATCATCGCGCCTGATACCGACGTCGCGGGAGCGCGCAACTTCGTCGGTCGCCTGCAGCGCGCCCTCGAGAACGCCGCGCCGGTCACGCAGGACCTTCCTTACGTGCCCCTGCAGGCCGGCTTCTTCGCCGTGGATGACTTCCGGGCGGCCGGCTTGTCGGCAATCGAGGTCGTGCGCAGGGCAGAGGCAGCACTCCAGTTCGCGCTCAGCGGCTCCGGTGGTGGCGTGCCTCGCAGCTTCGACGAAATGCCCGTCATGTAGCGTCGATGACGCTGGCGGCTTAGTACTTATCCGTAAATAGTGTTAGATTGCCCTCATCCGTGCAATGGAGGAGGGACGATGGCCAAGCGTCGACTGCAGTCGTGGATAGTCTCGGATGCGTTTTGGGAACGCGTTGAGCCGCTGATTCCGCCGCGGGCGACACGCCCCGTGCGGGGCACGTTCGTGCGCAAGCCGGGCGCCGGGCGCAAGCCTAAACCGGCGCGCTTGGTCTTTGAGGCGATCGTCTACGTCCTGCGAACCGGGTGTCAGTGGAAGGCGCTGCCGACGGAACGGTTTGGCAGTGCCAGCGCCATCCACAAGCGGTTTCTCGAATGGGAACAGGCCGGGGTCTTCCGCGCCCTGTGGCAGGCGGGCTTGGCCGAGTATGACGAGATGGAGGGCATTGCCTGGCGCTGGCAAAGCGTCGACGGCGCCTTGGTGAAAGCCCCGCTCGCCCAAGAGTCGGTCGGGGCCAACCCGACCGACCGGGGAAAAAAATGGGAGCAAGCGAATGTTGCTGGTGGACGCGCATGGCATCCCGCTGTCGCTCATCGTGACCGGGGCGAATCGGCATGATGTCAGTCAGCTCGGCCTCACCCTCGACGCGATCGTGATCCCGCGCCCGCCGATCACCCCACGGGCCGCACAGCACTTGTGTGCCGACGCCGGGTTCGTCGGCATCCCGGCGCTGAACGAAATGCTCGCGCAGGACTACACGCCGCACGTCCGCTCACGCGGCGAGGAACGCACGCAGCGCGCCCACGGCAAAGGCGCGCGGCGCTGGGTCGTGGAGGTCGCGCACTCCTGGTTCAATCGCTTTCGCAAGCTGCTGGTGCGCTATGAAAAGACCCACCGATCCTATGTCGCGCTGAACATGCTGGCCGCTGCCATCATCTGCTTCCGCCACGTACCGGGCAGAGTCAACATTATTTACGGATAAGTACT
>JBBRZK010000021.1:0-51074 GCA_038236775.1 Gemmatimonadales bacterium | reverse complement strand
TGCTTGCGGCGTTGCGAGAAGCAGATCCTTCGCTGCGCTCAGGATGACAACGGGTATCGCTGCGCTCAGGATGACAACGGGTATCGCTGCGCTCAGGATGACAACGGGTATCGCTGCGCTCAGGATGACAACGGGTATCGCTGCGCTCAGGATGACAACGGTCAGGAGGGTGCTCGTCGTCGTGCTCCTCCTGCTTGCCGCCCCCGCGGTGCGCGCCCAGTCGGCCGACGCGCGCCTCCGCAGCCAGCGCGATGAGCTCGACCGCATCCGCCGAGAACGCGCGGAGCTCGAGCGGCGGATGGCGAACCTCCAGGGCAGCGTACACGACCTGCGCGACGAGGTGACCAACCTCGAGGCGCAGCGCGCCGCCACGGAGCTGGTGCTCCAGACGCTCGACCGCCAGCTCGCGGCCATCACCGGCGACGTCGAGGAGGCGACCAACCGCATGGCCCTCGCGGAAGGCGACCTCACGTACCGTCGCAGTGCGCTCTCGAAGCGGCTGGTGGACATCTACAAGCGCGGCCCGCTCTATTCCGCCGAGGCGCTGCTCACGGCGCGGTCGTTCGGGGAGCTGGTTGCGCGGTACAAGTACCTGCACGAGCTGGCGCTGCACGACCGCTTCCTCGTGCGCCGCGTCGAGGTCCTCCGCGACGACATCGCCCGGCAGCGGAGCGAGCTCGTGAAGCTGCGCGACGCGGTGGAGGAAAACCGCGCCGACAAGCAGCGCGAGGAGGAGCGGCTGGGCATCCTCTCGCACTTGCGCTCGACGAGCCTGGTGCAGGCGCAGCGCACGACCCAGCAGATCCAGGAGCGACTCGCGCGCATCCGCCAGTCGGAAACGCGGCTCAGCGGCGTGCTCGCAACCATCGAGGCCGAACGCCGACGGACGGAGTCCGCGCGGCCCAACGCGCCGCGCGCATCCAGCACGCTGCGCACCACGGACCTCGGGAAGCTCGACTGGCCGGTGGACGGCACCTTCCTGTTCCGGTTCGGCCGCGTGATCAACCCGAACAACACCACGACGCGCTGGAACGGCGTCGGCATCGCGGCCGCCATCGGCACCGCGGTGAAGTCGGTGGCGCCGGGCACGGTGGTGAGCGTGGGCCAGCTCGGTACGTACGGCCTCACCGTGATCCTCGATCACGGCGGCGGCTACTTCTCGATCTACGCGTCGCTGAATGCCGTGCCGGCCGGCGTGCACAAGGGCTCCGTGCTCCGGAAGGGCGACGTGCTCGGCACCGTGGGCATCTCGGACCCCGACCTCAAGCCGCACCTGCACTTCGAGATTCGCACGCCGCCCAACGGCAGTGCGGTCGATCCGGAAAGCTGGCTTCGCGGAACGCGACAGCCGTGACGATCACGCAGCGCTGCGCGGTGTGCGGCCGGTTCCGCGCGTACGATCCCTCCGACGAGTTCTGCATCGTGTGCGGGCACGACGCGCTCGAACGCGAATGCACGTGCGGCCGTGCGTTCGACTACGCCCTGGCGGAGTCGGGAGACATCCACTGCCCGCGCTGCGGACGCGTGCTCCGCGGCACGCCCGTCGTGGACGAGTGACGCCGGCGACGAAGAAGGCCCGCAAGGCCGCGCCGCCGGTCGCGCCGCTCCTCGGTGCGCACGTGAGCGCGGCCGGCGGCGTGCCCGAGGCACCGGCGCGTGCCGCCGCCATCGCGGCGACCGCGCTCCAGCTCTTCACGAAGATGGGCAACCGCTGGGCAGAGCGGGAATGCGCGGACGAGGAGCGCACGTCGTTCCGTGAACGCCTCGCGGCGACGGGCGTCGCGGCCACGATGGCGCACGACTCCTACCTCATCAACCTCGCGAGCCCCGATCCCGTGCTCCGCGCCCGATCGATCGCGTCGTTCACGCAGGAGCTGCACCGGTGCCGCGCCCTCGGGCTGCACTACCTCGTGTCGCATCCCGGCAACTACATGGACGATCGCGACGCCGGCCTCGCGCGCAACGCCGACGCGATCAGCGAGGCGCTCGCCGCGTCACCCGGCGACACGATCCTGTGCCTCGAGACCACGGCGGGATCGGGCACCTCGCTCGGCGCCACTCTCGAGGAACTCGGCGCCATCATCGACCGCGTCGATGCGCGGCATCGCCACCGACTCGGCGTCTGCGTCGATACCTGTCACGTGTACTCGGCCGGCTACGACCTCGTGCAGGACTACGACGGCGTGATGGCGCGCCTCGAGGATGTGCTCGGTGCCGGACGACTGCGCGTGATGCACCTCAACGACTCGAAGACGCCGTTCGCCTCGCGCCGCGACCGGCATGAGCTCATTGCCGAGGGATCGCTGGGGGAGTCGCCGTTTCGCCGGATCATGAATGATCCGCGGCTCGCCGCCGTGCCGAAGGTGATCGAGACGCCCAAGCTCGACGATGCAACGGCGACCGACAGCCGCATGCTCGCACTGCTGCGCAGCTACGTCGAGTAGAGGGCCGCTCGATTACCGGAGCGCATGGCGGACGATGTCGCCCTCGACCGTCACGCCCTGGACCGCCACGTACACGTGGCGATCAGTGATGGAGAGCTCCCAGCTGTTGCGGCGGTCGAGGCGCTCGACGAGCCCGTCGATGAGTGACTTGTCGATGCCATAGAGCTCGACGTCAGCGGCGCGGTGGATCTTCTCGCCCTCCAGCAGCGTCACGAGCCGCGCCGCGTCGCGGTGCGTGTACACGGCCACGCGCGGCGACGCCTTGCTGGCCTTGTGCAGCCGCGCCGCGTCGGGCGCGCCGACCTCGATCCACACCTGGAGCGCGCCGGTGAGGTCGCGCACCGCCAGCGCGGGCACGTCCGGCTCGGCGATGCCCTTGGAGAAGGCGATGCCTTCCGCATACTCGAGGCAGTACGCCAGGACGCGCGAGAGGAGGTACTCCTCCGTTTCGGACGGCTGCTTTGCGGCCTTGAAGGAGAGCGTCTCGTACACGCCGCGATCGACGTCCGCGAGCTGGACGTCGAAGTTGTAGATGGTTGCTGTCAGCGCCATGCGGGCAATCTACACCGCGGCTTCACCACGCCGACATCACGCGCTGGACGAGGACGACGCGTGCGCGGCGCCGGGCGCTACGCGTCGAGGTCGATGGCGCGCAGCGCGTGGAGCAGTGCCGACAGGTCCTCCGTCGCGAGCTCGGGGTGATGCATCTCGCCGCTCTCGACGCCGTGGAGGTAGCGCGCCACCTGCGTGGACGAGGCGCCGCGGGCCAGCAGTCCGTAGACGGCGTGCGCGTGCGTGAGGTACTCGTCGTGCGTCCCGGGCGTATCACGCACCCGCAGCGGATCCCAGTGGGCGAGCAGTTCGCTGGCGATGGCCCGTTCGGCGTTGCGGGGCGGCAGTGGCGACATGGGCTCCTCCGGAGCGCGATGAGGTAACTGGCGCGCGCCGGCGGGCGAAGTCAAGCCGCGACCGGATCATCGAGCACGAATGCCGGCTTCGGCGTCCCACACGTCGTGGCGGGGTCAGCGGCAGCCACTTTTGTCATCCTGAGCGCAGCGAAGGATCTGCTTTCCGGCCCGTTCCCGGCGCCGATCGGTGCGTCGGGAAAATCCCCGCTGGACCCTGCGCGGCAAACATGCCAGATTTCCTGTGATGACACCTCAAGAAGCCGAGACGCTCGCAAAGGTCGAAGTGCTGTCCGACCTCGAGCCGGTGGTACACGATCTCATGGTGGTGCACGAAGCGAAGCGCGTGCTCTGGTTTCCGAGCGAGCTGCTCGCCGAGGCGCCGGACACCGATCCGGATGCCCACATCAAGCAGTTGCGCAAGCACGCCGACGGCATCAGCCTGCCGGCGCGCGTGGCCCTCGCGCTGAACCTCCTCACGGAGGAGGGCCTGCCCCACTTCCACCGCCTGCTCGCCACCTACCTCGGCGGCGACACCTTCTGGTCGAAGTGGACCAACCTCTGGACGGCGGAAGAGGATCGGCATGGCGCGGTGCTGCATGACTACATGCACGACAGCAAGATCCTCAACAATCCCGTGCTCGAGCGCATGCAGTTCGAGTACCTCAAGGCGGGCTTCGAGCCGGCGTGGGACAAGGATCCGTATCGCGTCTTCGTGTACACCACGCTGCAGGAGCGCGCGACGCAGATCAGTCACGCCAACACCGGCAAGCTCGCGGGCAAGTACGAGCCGCTCATCGGCACGGTGCTCTCGAACGTCGCGAAGGAAGAGGCGCGGCACTACACGTTCTACCGCACGATCTTCAAGGAAGTCATCGCGCGCGACCCGAACACCGCGCTCGCGTCGGCGGCGGCGATCATGCCGTCCATCGACATGCCCGGCGTGAACATGCCGAACTTCCGCGAGATGGCGGACGTCATTCGGCGCGCCGGTATCTATGGGCCGAGAGACTATCTCACGATCGTCGAGGAGCAGATCCGCTTCTGGGCCGTCGAGACGCTCGAGGGCCTCGACGACATCGGCAAGCGCGCGCAGGAAAAGATCCTCGGCATCCCGAAGCGCCTCGAGCGCGTCGCGGACGCGATGGAGAGCCGCACCAGGGCCAAGACGTTCGCCTTCGCCGTGGCGTTCGCGCACGAATTCGAGATGTAGGCGGGACGTCGTCCATTGCAGTCGCCGCCCGCCCGTGCGTGCGTCGTGATGCCGCTCGTAAGCGTCCGCCGCACGCTGCTGTCCATCCTCACGCTCGCCGCGCTGCGCGCCGCGCCCGCCCTCGCGCAGAAGCCCGGCTGGAGCGGGACCATCGACGTGAATGCCACCACGCTCTTCGGCACAGCGTCCCAGACGCTCGCTTCCTTTGCGGCGGGAACGAAGCACTCGGGCACGGCATTCTCCGGCGACGCCAGCGTGCGCTTCCGCTATGGGGAGTCGGAAGACGCCCAGGACGTGAAGTTCGTCAGCGCACGGGGCTGGGCCGTCGCCACATCGGTCGATGGGGTGCCTGACGGTCGGGTCAGTCCCTTCCTCCTGATCGCCGCGGAGGAAAGCCTCGAGAAGCGACTCGCCCGGCGGACCGCGGGCGGCTCCGGCATCAAGTGGGTGCTCTCGAAATCCGAGACCGGCGTGGCCAGCCTCAGTGGTGACGTCCTCGGCGAGCGCACGCTGCCGCTCAGCGATTCCCTCGTGAACGCGACCAACCTCGTGCGCTGGTCGTGGCGCCTGAAGGCGGAGCACCAGATCGACCGCCTCAAGCTGTCGCACGTGACGTACTACGGACCCGAATTCAGCACGCCGTCGCAATACACCATCACCACGACCTCCGTGGCGAGCTATGCCATCAGCTCGGCCATCGCACTGACGACGACCATCACCGACAACTACGACAACCAGGCGCGGGCCCGCGGGGCACGCTCGAACAGCGACGGGTCGCTCCTCTTCGGCATCCGCGCCACGTTCTGAGCAACGCGGGGCCGGGCGACGCTAGCCTGCGTCGCCCAGCGCCATGATCCTCCGCGCGAGCACAGGCTGGCGCTTGCCCACGGCGAGCGCGGCCGACAGCACCTGGGCCGTGCCCTCGTCCCACGAAACCACCGCCAGCTCCGCCACCACGGCCGGCAGCGATTCGATCGTGCGCGCGTAGGCGAGCAGCACGTCGCCGGGGATCGCCGCCGCGCCAGCCTCGTGCCGAGCGACCTCGATCTCCGAGACGAGCTGCACCGCGACTACCCGCTCGGCGAGCGCCATGTCCGCGGTGATGCGCAGCAGGTGCGGCGCGGCGGCGTAGGACGCGGTGAACACGCGGCCGCCGGGACACAGGGTGGCCGCCACGCCATACCAGAGCTCCGCGCGCTCGCGCCCGTCCTGCGTTGTCGAAAGCGACGCAAGCAGGCGCGGCACGTCCTCGGCGGTGCCGAATGCCTGCGTGAGCTCCGCCCAGCGCGGGCTCGAGAGTTCGAGCGGAGATTCGTTCATGCCGTCCGCGCCGCGCCGATACCGGCCGCCCGTCCCGTGGCCCATGCCCACAGGAAGTTGTAGCCGCCGATGGGCCCGAAGGCATCGAGTACCTCGCCGCAGAGATACAGGCCGGGGCAGCGGCGACTCTCCATCGTGCGCGGATCGATCTCCGCCAGGCTCACGCCGCCGCCAGTGACCTCCGCCTTCTTGTAGCCCTCGTCGGACGTCCAGGGCAGCGGACCTCGCACCAGCATGCCCACGAGCCGCAGGCGTTCGTCGCGCTGAAGCTCGGAGAGCGCGCGATCCGGTGCGACACCGGCCGATGCGATGAGGGCGGCGGCGAGTCGATCAGGCAGCTCCGCGCGCACTGCGCCCAGCACCGTGCGCGCACCGCGCGGCTTGAGGCGGTCGGTCCACTCGTCGTCACCAAGCGCGGCCCACTGCACCGTCACGCGCGCGAGCTCCGCATCCCGCTCCGCGCGCGAACGCACCGCCACGTGCGAGACATCGAGCACCGACGGTCCGCTGTAGCCGATGTGCGTGAAGAGGAATCCGCCCGTGGCCGATGCGCTCCGCGCGCTGGCCGTGGCCGTGAGCGTCACGGTGAGCGACACGCCGGACAGGCCGGCGTAGGGCGGCGGCGACGCGACGAGCGGCGTCAGCGCGGCGTACGTCGGGTGCATCGCGTGGCCCAGCCGCGCCATCACGCGCAGCCCCATGCCGTCGCTCCCCGTCATCGGCACGGACAGGCCGCCCGTCGCCACGATCACGGCATCGGCCTCGTAGGCACGGGCACCGGCACACGAGACTGTCCAGCCGCCCGGGACGGCCGAGATATCCGTCACCTGCGTCTCGAAGTCGATCGTCGCGCCGCGCCGCCGCGCGAGCGCGAGCAGACCGTCGCGAACATCGCGCGCCTTGTGCGAGGCCGGGAACAACTTCCGCGACTCAGTCTCCTCGACGAGGGGAATGCCCACCTCCTCCTCGAAGAAGGATTTCTGCGCAGCGAGCGGCCAGCTCCGCACGATCTTGCGCAGCGTGTTGGCCGACGAATCCGTGACGAAGCGCGACTCGTCGAGCTTGGACGGCAGCACGTTGCACCGTCCGCCGCCGCTGATGAGGATCTTCCGTCCGCCGTCGCGCGTGCGCTCGAGCAGCGTGACCTGCGCCCCGGCGGACGCAGCGAAGATCGCGGCCATGGTGCCGGCCGCGCCCGCCCCGATGACGACGACGCGCCTCACGCGATCACGGTCCTCGCCGGCTCTGATCGCGCATGCGATCGACCAGCTCGCCGTGCATCGTCCTCGCGCCCTCCGCACCTGCCTGGATGACGGCGGATACGCAGTGACGGTGGTGATCTCGCATCAACTCCCGCTCACCTGAATTGCTCGCGCAGTTGTCTTGGTCATGATCGGCGCTACGACGACGACGACTCCTGCGAATCCGTCTCCGCCGCATCGGACTCCAGCTGCGTCCACACCCGTTCGAGATCGGTCGGCGACAGCTGCACGGGCGCGCCAGCCAGGATTCCGGTCACGTTCCGGAAGGCACGGCCCATCCGCATGCCGCCCTTGTCGATCGTGAACTCCCGGATCGCCTTGTCATGCGCGGAGCCGCGCATCTTCAACACGGTGAGTCCGCGCTTCATCTCGCCGAACATCTCCACGTAGCGCAGCAGGATGATCGAATCGGTGAGCGTGGAGATGTGCGTCTCGGTGATCGAGTCACCGCCCATCAGGCTCGCGGTGGTGGACGTGAACAACGCGGTGATTTCCTCGTGCTTCACGAACGACGTGAGCCCGATGACGAATTCGCGAAACGCTTTCGACGACCCCACGTGCTCGAGTGCCGACAGACTGTCCAGCGCCACGCGGTGCGGCTTGAAATCCCGAATGGCCGCCTGGATGGTCACGAGCCAGTCCTCGAGGCCCGAGACATCGGGATAATCGCACACCACGCGAAGTAGCCCGTCGCGTTCCATCTGCTCGAAGTCGAAGCCCCAGCCCTTCGCGTTGCGCACGAGCTGGTCGCGGCTCTCCTCGAACGCGAGCAGCAGGCATCGCTCGCCGTTCGCCGCGCCTCCCTCGAGAAACTGCGTTACGGTAAGCGTCTTGCCCGTGCCGGTGGCGCCGGAGACGAGCGTGACCGAGTCGCGGAACAGGCCTCCACCGCACATCTCATCGAGCCGCTCGTTGCCGGACGAGATGCGCACCTCCGACGACTTCATGCTCAACGACATCGCCGACAGCGGGATGACGATGACGCCTCCATCCGGGACGATCGTGAACGGGTACTCACCCTTCTGGTGATCGCAGCCGCGGAACTTCAGGATCTCGATCGTGCGGCGGCGGCTCTCGTCCTCGAGCACGTTGCGAAGGATCATCACGTTGTCGGCGATGAACTCCTCGACCCCGAATCTCGCGATCGGACCATAGTCATCCGTGCGCTCGGCCGTGAGCACCGCGGTGACGCCAAGTGCCTTGAGCGCCGAGGCGATGCGAAAGAGTTCGCTGCGGACGATGTTCTGGTCCGAGAACTGGGAAAACACGGCGCCGAGCGAATCCACGGAAACACGTTCGGCCTTCACCCTCTTGACCGCGTGCCCGACGCGCGCGAGGAGGGCGCCGAGATCGAAGCCACCGGCCTCGATGGTCTCGATCGCGGGGTCAGGCGAGGCATCGACGAACGCCAGCTTGCCCTCGGCCTCCCACCGCTCGAGGTCCCAGCCGAAGCTCAACATGTTCTTCCGGATGTCGCTCGCCGATTCCTCGAAGGTGACGAACACCCCCGGCATTCCCGCCTCGATGCCTGCGGCGAGGAATTGCACGGCGAAAATGGTCTTGCCGCTGCCGGCCGTGCCGGAGATGAGCGTCGTGCGGTTTCGCGGTAGCCCGCCCTTCGAGATGATGTCGAAGCTCGAGATGCCCGTGGCGATCTTTTGGACCGGCGTCCGCGTGCGGACAGTGCTCATGATTCGCTACGGTCCGAATCCGGGCTGGGACTCCGCACGGGCCGCACTTCGAGCCCGAGGAGCACTTTCTCGGTGTCCGACAGATCGCCGATGACGCGTCTCAACGGCAACGGGAGCGACTTGATGAGCGTGGGCGTGGCAAGAATCTTCTCGTCCTCGGCAAGCTCGGGAAACTCGAGGACATCGATGATTTCAAGGTCGTACCGACCCTCGAGCTCCTGCTCGCAGATGCGCCGGAGATTGGCGATGGCGGTGCCGGTGCGCGGGCTTGCGCCGGTCACGAACAGCCTCAGCAGGTAGTTGGACAGGACGTCCTCCAGAGCGTGTATTATCTCCCATAAGTGTCGCGCGCTGACGGGAGTTTCGCCAGCGTCGCCGCAATGCTCGGCCTGCCAGTTGCAGAGGTAACAGCCATGAGTGACACCATGCATTCTGCTACATCTGCAGCCGAGCTCGCCGAGACGACCGAGGCCGCACACTGGCGCCGACTGCGCGCGATCATCGACCATCTCGCCGATGGGATCGTCGTCGTCGATCCACGGGGATCGGTCCGCTTCGCCAATCCGGCCGCGGGCCGTCTCTTCAACCGAAGCCCAGCGGCGCTCGTTGGCACACCTCTGGGAACGCCTCTCGTCGCGGGTGAGACGACGGAGATGGAAATCGTCCGTCGCGGGGGTGGCGATGTCGTGCACGCCGAATTGCGGGTCGTCGCGACGGAATGGGCCGGGGAAAGCGCCGAGTTGGTGTCGCTGCGCGACATCACCGATCGAAAGTTCGCCGAGGAGCGCGCACGGCAGCTCACGCATGAGCGAGAGGCGCGACTCCACGCGGAAGCGGCGAGCCGGACGAAGTCCGACTTTCTGGCCATCATGTCGCACGAGCTCCGCACGCCGCTCAACGCCATCCTGGGCTACTCGGAGCTGATCGAGCTCGGCATCTCGACGGATGGCGGCAGAAGCGTGCCAATTCAGGCGGGACGGATTCGGAGCAGCGCCAGGCATCTGCTCGCGCTCGTGAACGACATTCTCGACATCGCGAAGGTCGAGGCAGGCCGGCTGACGGTAGACAATTCGCTCGCGATCGTCGCGGAAGCGGTCGAGTCAGCACTGATCCTCGTGCACCCGCAGGCCGCGGCGCGGAATCTGGACGTCGTGATTGCATCCCCGACGGATCGCCTGCCGGCGTACATCGGCGACGCGGAACGAGTGCGGCAGATCCTCGTCAATCTGCTCTCCAACGCGGTGAAGTGCACCGAAGCGGGAGGAACGATCACGATCGATACATCCGTGATGAAGGCGCCCGATATCGCGGCAGGCCTCGAGCCGCGTGCCGCGTATGTGCGCATTTCGGTGCGCGACACCGGTAGTGGAATCGTCGCCGAAAAGCTGGCAGAGATCTTCGAGCCGTTCGTGCAGGAGGACTCAGGTCCGACGCGGACAAGGGAGGGGAGCGGGCTGGGGCTCACGATCGGGAGAAAGCTGGCACGCGCGATGGGCGGCGATGTGACGGTGGTGAGTACCGTTGGCACGGGCTCGACCTTCCATCTCTGGCTTCCTGCCGACCCGGCGCTGGAAGGGCCAGCGCCTGTCGCGCCTGGCGAGACGCCGCAGGTGGAAGGAGGCATTCGCCATGCTGGGCAGATGCTGCACCGGCCACGCGAAGCGCGTGGACTGGGCGTGGTCGCGCATTCCCTGCTGGGGAACCTGGGTCACCTCGTGAAGGCGGTCGTCGAGCGCATTCGGTGCGATCCGTTACTGCGAACGGCGGCAGGGCTCCAGACTTCGCAGGTCACGGACCATCTCCCGACGCTGCTGGCCGATATTGCCGGCGCGCTGGTCGTGGTGGAGGAATCCGCCGGGGAGACCTCGGCGCTGCTCGCCGACGCAATGGAGATTCAGCGGCTGGTTGCCGAGCGTCACGGAGAACAGCGCGCGCGGCTGGGCTGGACGGAGGCGTCGTTGCGACGCGAATTCATGATCATGCGGGAAGAGGTGGAGCGTGTCGTGCGAGACGCGGTGCCGGTCGACGGTCCGCTGGACCCCGTCGACGCCGTGGCGACGGTCAACCGGTTCGTGGATCAGTCGGAGTACATCGCCGTGCGCGTGCTGGAAAAGGCACTCGCGACGTGAGGTAGCGCTGCTCGCGCAGGCGCGTCGGGTCGGAGACGAGCGGCGCGAACGGCATGCCGGCGGATGACATGCGCCAGGCCGCCCGGCCATTACACCTCCAGCTCATCACCTTCGCGCGCCACCGCGGCATACAGCACCGGCATGAGGAAGATGCTGATCAGCAGCCGCGAGAAGAGCCCGCCCACGATCACGAGCGCGAATGGCCGCTGCGAGTCGGATCCCACGCCCGTCGAGAACGCCGCCGGCAGCAGGCCGAGCGCCGCGACGAGCCCCGTCATGAGGATCGGCCGGAGGCGCAGGAGCGCCGCCTCGCGCGTGGCCACCGCAATGGAGCGTCCCTGCTGCCGCAGCTCGTTGGCGTAGGAGATGAAGACGACGGCCGTCTGCACCGACACGCCGAACAGGGCGAGGAAACCGATCCCCGACGACACGGAGAACGGCGTCCGCGACAGCCACAGCGCGAGCACGCCGCCCAGTGGCGCCGAGAGGAGCACGCCGGCAACGGTGATGAAGGGGAACTTGAAGTTCTGGTAGAGCGAGAACAGCAGCAGGAAAATCAGCGCGAGCGTGATGGGAATGACCAGCTGCAGCTGTCCCTTCGACGCCGTGTACTCCTCGTACTCGCCGCCCCAGGCGATGTGGTAGCCCGACGGCAGTGTCACCTGTTCCTTCACCTTCCGCTGCGCTTCCTGCACGGCGCCCGCCAGGTCGCGTCCATCCACGGAATACTGGACGCCGATGTACCGCGAGTTGTTCTGCCGGTAGATGAACGACGCGCCGGTGCTCACGCCGATGGTGGCCAGCTCGCGCAGCGGCACCTGCGCTCCCGATGGCGTGGCCACGAGGATGTTGCCGATCTGCTCCGGCGTCTGGCGATACTGCTCCTTGAGCCGGACCACGAGGTCGAAGGTGCGCTCCCCCTGCACCACCTGCGTCGCCGCGGACCCGCCCACCGCCGCCTCGATCAGGCCGTTGACGTCCGCCACGTTGATGCCGTAGCGGGCGATCTTCGACCGGTCCACGTCGATGGTGAGGCTCGGCTGCCCGAGCTCCTGCACGAGCGTGACGTGCGTGATGCCGGGCACGCCGTCCAGCACGCGCTTGATCGCCTTGCCGCGCTCCTCGAGCACGCCAAGATCGGTGCCGAACAGCTTCACGTCGAGTGAGCTCTTGAGGCCCGTCTCGGCTTCGTCCACCGCATCTTCCGCCGGCTGCGTGTAGTTGAAGTTCACGCCGGGGAATGCGGACAGCTTCTTGTCGATGGCGTCGATGAGCGCCTTCTTCGAGTGGTACTGCCCATGCCACTCCCCATACGGCTTCAGCCCGACGTAGAACTCGGCGTTGAAGAAGCCGGTCGGGTTCGTGCCGTCGTCCGGACGGCCGTGCTCGGACGCCACGATGGTGACCTCGGGAAACGAGCGCAGCACCGCACGGATCTGCGGCACCAGCTTCGACGACTCGTCGAACGAGATGGTATACGGCATGGTGGCACGCACCCACAGCGTGCCCTCGTCCAGCTTGGGCATGAACTCCGCCCCGATCGCGGCGAACACGGCGAGCGACAGCAGGAACGAGGCGCCGGCCCCGCCGATCACGAAGCGCGGATGCGCCATGCTCCACGCGAGCCCGCGTGCGTACCGCTCCTGCACCCAGCGGTACACGGTGTTGCGCCGCTCCGTGAGGCCCACGCGCAGCAGCACGGAACACAGCACGGGAATCACCGTCAGCGTCACGAGCAGCGCACCGATGAGGGCGAAGATCGTCGTATCCGCCATCGGCGTGAACAGCCGGCCCGACGGGCCCGTGAGCACGTAGATGGGCAGGAAGCTCGCGACGATCACGCCGACGGCGTACACGATGGGCCGGTCGACTTCCGCCGCGGCCGACGCGATCACCTGCTGGATGCTCGCGTCGCCCCGGCCGCGGATGGACAGCTGGCGATAGATGTTCTCCACCATCACCACGGCGCCATCCACGAGGATGCCGAAGTCGATGGCGCCGATGGAGAGCAGGTTCGCCGGGATGTGCTTGAGGTCGAGGCACACGAACGCGAACAGCAGTGACAGCGGAATTGCCACGGCGACGATGAGTCCCGCGCGGATGTCGTAGAGGAAGAAGATCAGCACCACCACCACGAGCAGGATGCCGTGCAGCAGGTTGTCGCGCACCGTGTGCGTGGTGAGCGCCACCAGCTCGCTGCGATCGTAGTACGGCCGCACCTTCACGTCCGCCGGCAGGATGCCCCCATTCAGCTCGGCCGTCTTCTGCTGCACGCGCTTCAGCACCGTCTGCGCCTGCTCGCCCGTCCGCATGAGGACGATCCCTTCCACCGCGTCGTTCTGCGTCATGAAGCCGAACTGCCCCAGGCGCGGCGCGTGGCCGATCACCACATCGCCCACGTCCTTCACCAGCACCGGCGTGCCGTTCTGTACCTTGAGCACCACGTTGCCGATGTCGTCCAGCGTGCTGATGCGACCCAGGCCGCGCACGTAGTAGAACTGGCCGCCTTCCGAGTAGAAGCCCCCGCCGGCGTTGGAGTTGTTGGCGCCGAGCGCAGTGCCGACGTCGCCCGCGGAAAGGCCGGCGCCGGCGAGCTTCACCGGGTCGAGGAGCACCTGGTACTCCATCGTCTCCCCGCCGAGCGACGAGAGGTCCGCCACGCCGGGCACCGAGCGGTATTGCTTGTCGAGCACCCAGTCCTGCAACACCTTGAGCTCCATCGCGGAGCGGTCCGGGCTCTCGAGCACGTAGCGGTACACGAGCCCCGACGGCGACGTCAGCGCCGTCACGCCGGGCGTTACGCCGTCGGGCACCGAGATGTCGGGGATGCGCTGGAACGCTTGCTGACGCGCGAAGTAACTGTCGGTGCCGTCCTCGAAGGTGAGGCGCACGTCGGACAGGCCATAGAGCGAGACCGATCGCGACACCTTCAGCTTGGGCAGTCCGCTCATGCCGTTCTCCACCGGCACCGTGATGAGCCGCTCCACCTCCTCGGCGGCATGACCCGGCCACTGCGTGACGATCTCCACCATCGGCGGCGAGATGTCGGGATACGCATCGACGGGCAGCCGGGTGAGCGACCATACGCCCACGGCCACGAGGCTGAGCGTCATGAGCAGCACGAGCAGCGGCTGCCGCAGCGACGCCCGCACGATGCGATGCACCATCGACGGCGCCGCGTGCGCCTCGAACTCCTCGGCAACGGTTTCCGGCGGCGCGGGCATCGGCCCGTGCGCGCCGGGCAGGTCGTCCGGCGTCGTCACTGGCTCCCCGCGAACTGCAGGAACAGCGAGCCGTCCACCACGATGCGCTCGCCCGCCGACAGGCCCGCCTTCACCTCGTACGCATCCCCCACGCGCGCACCGAGCGTGACGGAGCGGCGCGCGAATCGGTTGGTCGGCAGCGCGACGTACACGAACGGGAGGTTCTGGTCGTCGCGCAACACGGCCGACGCCGGAACGAGGATGCCGTTCCGCGCCTGGCTGGCGCGGATGGTGACGTTCACCAGCATGTCCCGCTTGAGGATGTCGCGCGGGTTCGGCACCACGACGCGCACGGCCGTCGCCTTCGACGCCGGGTCCACGAGCGAGCCGACGTACGAGACTTGCCCGACGATGGGCGTCGGCTGCGCCGCCGTCACGACGGTCGCCTGCTGGCCTGCCGCCACGTTCGCGAGGTCGGACTCGAACACGTTCGCCATCACCCACACGGTGGACAGGTCCGAGATGGTGAACGCCGGCGTGCTGCCCGCCTGGATGAGCTGTCCCTGGTTCACCAGCTTCTCCACCACGGTACCGCCGATCGGCGCGCGGATCACCGCCTCGATCGACGAGACGGGGCGGTTGTCGCGCACCGCCGCGATGCTCGTCTCGTCCACGCCGAGTGAGCGCATCTGCTCCACGGCTGCATCGCGGTCCGCCAGCGCGCCCGCGGCGTCGGTCTGCGCCTGCTCGAGCTCGCGGCGCGGAATCGCGTCGTTCTTGAACAGCTGCTCATCGAGGTCGGCGATGCGCTGGAGGTTCCGGTACGCCGCCTGTGCCTTGCGGTATGCGGCGGTCGCCGTCGCGAAGTCCGGTGACGTGACCATGGCGAGCGCCTGTCCTCGGCGCACCACGGCGCCCGGATTGACGAGGATGCGGGTTACCGGGCCGGACACCGGCGCGAGCACCTGTGTGGAGTGATCGCCGTTGAACGCCACCGTCCCCGTGGTCTGGATCGACGAGCGGTAGGCCGAGACGTCCACCGGCGAGATGCGGATGCGCGACGCCTGCGCCGGCGTGAGCACCACGTCGCGCGCGCGCGCGCTGGTGTCGCTGGCCACCATCGCGCGGGACGAGTCGGCGTCGCCAGCCTTGTTTGGCGTTCCACTGGAGCACGCGGCGAGGGCGGCGCAGGCCGCCAGGATGATGCTGCGGCTCATGGTGTTCTCCGGGCGGGGAATCGGGTGAGTGGCGTAGCGGCGGCGCGCTCGAGGTCCGCGCGCGAGCTGTTGGCGGCGGCGAGGGCGTCCGCATACTGCGTTTCCGCGTCGAGCAGGTTGCGTCTCGCGTCGAGCACGTCGAGTGCAGACGACCCGCCAAGTCCATAACTCACCGAGGCGACGCGGTAGGTCTCGCGCGCCGCGGGCAAAAGCTGGTCGCGGATGAACACGGCCTGGCGCAGCGCAGCGTCCGCCGCGGCATGCGCCGCGCGGACGTCCTGCGCCACCTGCGCGCGCAGGTCGCGC
The DNA here is from genome assembly GCA_038236775.1 of Gemmatimonadales bacterium. Classification (GTDB taxonomy): domain Bacteria; phylum Gemmatimonadota; class Gemmatimonadetes; order Gemmatimonadales; family Gemmatimonadaceae; genus AG11. The sequence goes on along the minus strand of JBBRZK010000021.1, from coordinate 35,384 downwards.
GCAGCGGCGTCGAGCTCGCGCTCGCGATGCTGACCTGCCGCGATCTCGCCGCGCGTGTGCTGCCAGTAGAACACCGGGAGCGGCAGCGCGATGCCCGCGGAGAAGAGCGCGCCGCCGCCGTCCGGCCCGTAATCCCGCTGTGCGGCAAGCGTGAAGTCCGGCAGCCAGAACTCGCGCGCCAGCGTCGTGCTCGCGCGGGCGCCCGCTTGCTGGCTCGCGAGCGAGCCCAGCTCGGGACGCTGCGCCAGCGCGGCCTGCTCGAGCAGGTCCACGTCCGGCAGCGGCGGCGGCACCTCGAGCGAATCGCGCGTGGCGATGGGCGTGCCGAGCGGCTGCCCGATGAGGCGGTCGAGCGCGTCCGTGGCCGTGACGAGGTCGCGCTGCGCGCCGATCAGGTCGTTGTCCGCCTGGGCCAGTGCGACCTGCGCCTTGAGCACGTCGAGCTTCGCGGCCGTGCCGCCCTGGAAGCGCGCCTGCGTCTTCGTCAGGAAGTCTGCGGCGAGCACGCGGTTGGTCTGGAAGATGTCGCGGTGGCGGGTGGCCACCAGCAGCGTGTCGTAGCTGCCGGAGGTCTGCGCGGCGAGTGCCTGTCGCAGGCCCGTGTAGCCGAACTCGGCCGAGCGGATGTCCGCGGTCGCGATGCGGTTCCTCAGGCGGAACTTGTCCGGGAACGGGACCGAGAGCCCGAGCGCCGCGTTCTTTTGCCCGGCGTTGCCGAGCTGGAGGAAGCCGGGCTGGTTGTCGAGCGAGAAGGAGAAGGCGGGATCGGGAATCGCGATGGCCTGCACGCGGCGGGCACGCGCTTGTGCCGTCTGCTCGCGCGCCACGTCGAGCTGGGGATTGCTCGCCAGGGCCGCGGCAATGGCCGCGTCGCGCGTGAGCCCGAGGGAATCGCGGTGTACGCCACCGGGAGCTTGTGCAGCGAGCGTGGTGGCATGCGCCGCGACGACGAGCGCTGCCGTCGAGATCTTCATGAGTTCCGAATGTGAGGTAAGGCGTCGGCGCGGCGGATGCCGCACGGCGCAGTGCTAGCGACTCACACGCAGAACGGCGGGGCCCTCGAGCTGTTGGAGGGTTCGCGCGCCGACCCGCTGGCGGAGAGCGCGGCGGGAATGGCGCAGACGTCCTGGCGCACCGGCAGCTCGGGCAGGCGCGACGGCTCTTCCGTGCGCCCATGCACGGACAACAGCGCGCACTCCGCGCACGTGGACACCTGGTGACCCGGATGCGCCTTCGTCTGCGGCGCCTCGACGTGCGGATCCAGCAGGCGGTCCTCACGCCCCTCCGCGAGCGGAGCGAACAACAGCACGAGCTGCGTCACGATGGCGAATGCTTTGCCAAGGTGGCGCAGCCAGCGGCGGCGGGCGGAGGAACGTGACGCGGTCAGCATGGGTGCGACTGTAGCATACCCCAAAGGCGCATCGAGTGCCACCGTGCGCCCTCCACCGGCGCCCCGCTGGCGACTACCTTTATCGTCTGCCCATGACGAAACGCGACGACGCCCTCGACTACCACTCGCGCGGCCGACCCGGCAAGATCGCGGTCGTGCCGACGAAACCGCTGAACAACCAGCGCGACCTCTCGCTCGCCTATTCCCCCGGCGTCGCCGAGCCCTGCCTCGCGATCAAGGACAATCCCGACGACGTCTACAAGTACACGTCCAAGGGCAACCTCGTCGCCGTCGTCACCAACGGCACCGCGGTGCTGGGCCTCGGCAACATCGGCGCGCTGGCCGGCAAGCCGGTCATGGAGGGCAAGGCGAACCTGTTCAAGCAGTTCTCGGACATCGACGTCTTCGACCTCGAGGTGGGCTCCGAGAACCCGGACGACGTCATCAAGTTCTGTCAGCTCCTCGAGCCCACCGTGGGCGGGATCAACCTCGAGGACATCAAGGCGCCGGAGTGCTTCTACATCGAGGAGACGCTGCGACGCACGATGGGCATCCCGGTGTTCCACGACGACCAGCACGGCACCGCGATCATCTCCGGTGCAGCACTGCTGAATGCGCTCGAGATCGCCGGGAAGGACATCGCACAGGTGAAGGTGGTGTTTTCCGGCGCCGGCGCCGCCGCCATCAGCACCGCGGAGCACTACGTGCGCCTCGGAGTGAAGCGCGAGAACATCCTGATGTGCGACCGTGCCGGCGTGATCTACGAGGGCCGCACGCAAGGCGACCTGGATCCGTACAAGGCGCGCTTCCTCGCGAAGACAAGTGCGCGAAACATCGCCGACGCCCTCGTGGGCGCTGACGTCTTCGTCGGGCTGAGCGTCGCGGGCGCCGTCACCCGCGAGATGGTCGCGGCGATGGCCGCCCGCCCGATCATCTTCGCACTCGCCAACCCGGTGCCGGAGATCTCGCCTGAGGAAGTGCTCGCCGCCCGCAGCGACGCCATCATGGCGACGGGGCGCAGCGACTACCCGAACCAGGTGAACAACGTCCTCGGCTTCCCGTTCATCTTCCGCGGCGCCCTCGACGTCCGCGCTACGGAGATCAACGAGGAAATGAAGATGGCGGCGACCCGCGCGCTCGCGCTGCTCGCCAAGCAGGACGTGCCCGACTCGGTGGCCGCACTGTACGGGCTGCGCAACGTGCACTTCGGCGCGAACTACCTCATCCCCTTCCCCTTCGATCCGCGCGTGCTGCTGTGGGTCGCACCGGCGGTCGCGTGGGCAGCGGTGGCCAGCGGCGTGGCGCGCGAGTTCATCGACCTCGAAGGCTATCGCGAACAGCTCGAGGAGCGCCTTGGCCGCGCGCGCGGCATCATGCGCGGCCTGATCAACCGCGCCATGCGCGATCCCAAGCGCATCGTGTTCCCCGAGGGCGAGGAGCCGAAGATCATGCGCGCCGCGTCCATCCTCGTGGACGACGGCATCGCCTACCCCATCCTCCTCGGTAATCGCGCCACGATCGAGCGCATCGCCCTCGAGAACCGCATCCCGCTCGACGGAATCACCATCGACGACCCGGCGACGTCGGACCGCCGCGACGCCTACGCGCACTACATGTGGCAGCTGCGGCAGCGGAAGGGCCTGTCGCTCGACGAAGCGCGCCGCCAGCTGTTCAACGGCAACTACTTCGGCTCGTGCATGGTCGCCCGCGGCGACGCGGACGCGCTGCTCAGCGGCGTCACCATGCACTACCCGGAAACCATTCGTCCCGCGCTCCAGGTCATCGGCGCGCACCCGAGCGCCAAGCTCGTGAGCGGCATGTACATGCTGGTCACCGAGCGCCACGTGGTGTTCTGTGCCGACACCACGGTGAACATCAATCCCACCGCCGAGCAGGTCGCGCAGATCGCCTTCGCGGCCAGCCGCATCGCGCGCACGATGGGCATCCTGCCGCGCATCGCCATGCTGTCCTTCTCCAACTTCGGGTCGGTGAAGCATCCCGAGGCGGAGAAGATGGCGCGCGCCGCCCAGATACTGCGGGAGCGCGACCCCTCGCTCATCGTGGACGGCGAAATGCAGGCCGACACGGCGTTCGATCCCGAAATCCTCAAGCGCGACTACCCGTTCACCGCGCTCAAGGAACAGGCGAACGTGCTCATCTTCCCGAACCTGAGCGCCGGCAACATCGCCTACAAGCTGCTGCACCACCTGGGAGGCGCCACGGCCATCGGGCCCATCCTCGTCGGCATGCGGCGCCCCGTCCACGTGCTGGAGCGCGGCGCAGACGTGCAGGACATCGTCAACATGGCCGCCGTGGCGGTCGTGGACGCACAGGAACGCACGCAATCGGTGGAACCCGCCTTCGCGGCGGCGAGTCCCGCACCGACCATCTACTCGAAACTCTAAGCCGGCTGGCGCACCTGCGCCGCCGCATTACCCCGAGGGAAGACAGCGATGGCTTCAGAGACGTTACCGCAGAGCGAGACGAGTACCACCGGCAGCCTGGACGGCCAGGGCCTGCACCCGTCGGGCAAGGTGCACTGGAACCACCCGGCCCCCATGCTCATCCAGCACGCCATCGAGCTCGGGGAAGGCCAGCTCGCCGACATGGGACCATTCGTCGCCGTGACGACGCCGCACACCGGCCGCTCGCCCAACGACAAGTTCGTCGTCCGGGAGCCGGCCTCCGAGGCCGATGTGGACTGGGGCAAGGTCAACCAGCCGCTCACGCCGGAGAATTTCGTCACGCTCCGGGACGATGTCCGCGCCTACCTCGACCAGCCGCACGACTTGTTCGTGCAGGACCTGTATTGCGGCGCCGACCCGAAGTACCGGCTGGCCGTGCGCTACGTCTCGCCCAACGCGTGGCACATGGCGTTCGTCCGCAACATGTTCGTCCGCCCCGAGCTGGCGGCCCTCAAGGACTTCGCGCCCAACTTCACGGTGCTGCACGCGCCGGAGTTCCGGGCCGACCCCGCGAAGCACGGCACGCGCTCCAGCACGTTCATCGTGCTCAACCTCGCCGAGCGGATGATCCTCATCGGCGGCACGCGGTACGCGGGCGAACTGAAGAAGTCGATGTTCACGGTGATGAACTACTACATGCCGAAGCAGGGCGTGCTCTCCATGCACTGCTCTGCCAACATCGGCCCCGCGGGCGACACCGCGCTCTTCTTCGGCCTCTCCGGCACGGGCAAGACTACACTCTCGGCCGATCCGGCGCGCTCCCTCATCGGCGACGACGAGCATGGCTGGGCGCCCGAAGGCACGTTCAACTACGAAGGCGGCTGCTACGCGAAAGTCATCAACCTGTCGCCCGACGGCGAGCCCGACATCTACCGCACCACCCAGATGTTCGGCACCATCCTCGAGAACGTCGTGCTCGATCCGGTCACGCGAAAGGTGAAGTTCGAGGACCATAGCATCACCGAGAACACGCGCGCCTCGTATCCGTTGTCGTACATCCCGAACCACGTGCCGTCCGGCCGCGGCGGGCACCCGAAGAACATCATCTTCCTCACCGCCGACGCCTTCGGCGTGCTGCCGCCCATCGCGAAGCTGTCGCGCGAGCAGGCGATGTACTACTTCCTCTCCGGCTACACGGCGAAGGTTGCCGGTACGGAGCGCGGCGTCACGGAACCGCAGGCGACGTTCTCCTCCTGCTTCGGCGCGGTCTTCCTCGTGTGGCACCCCACGAAGTACGCCGAGATGCTCGGCCGCCTCATCGATGAGCACGGATCCAGCGTGTGGCTGGTGAACACCGGCTGGAGCGGCGGCGCATACGGAGTCGGCAGGCGCATGAAGCTCGGGTACACGCGGGCGATGGTGCACAACGTCCTCGACGGCCGCCTCGACACCGTCGCCACGCGCACCGACCCGTTCTTCGGCCTGGCCATTCCGCAGTCCGTCACCGGCGTGCCGAGCGAGGTGCTCGATCCGCGCGGCACGTGGTCCGACACGGCCGCGTACGACGCACAGGCCCGGAAGCTCGCCGGCATGTTCCGCACGAACTTCGAGAAGTTCGGCAGCGTGGTGGAATCGATCAAGGCGGCCGGACCGCAGGGCTAGCTGAACAGCCACGACAGTCAGCCGTCAGTCGTCCAGCACTCGGCTGCGAGTTGAACAGCATTCAGGGGTGTGGCGCGACGGTCCCGGCACCGTGGACTCCACACCCCTGATGGCTGTTCAGCCCCATCTCACGGCTGGACGACTGGAAGCTGATCGCTGGCGTCCTTTCGTGAGTGAGCGCGCAACGCGAGCTTTCCCGCATGGATGAGATCATCCGCGACCCGCTCTGGAACAACATCCGCGTCGAGCCGCTGGCCTTGCAGCTCGTGGACTCGCGCGCCTTCCAGCGCCTGCGCTACGTACGGCAACTCGGACTTGCCTACCTCGTGTATCCGGGCGCCAGCCACTCGCGGTTCGAGCACGCGCTCGGTGCCTATCACCTCGCGCGCCGCACGCTCGCGCTGTTCGGTGAGCACGGCCTCACCACGACGCTCGATCCCGACGCCTGCCGCATCGTCCGGTATGCCGCATTGCTCCATGACATCGGGCACTACCCGTTCTCGCACGCGCTCGAGGAGATCGGCGCACTGCACCACGAGGAGGTCGCGCACCCGCTCATCATGGACGGCGAGGTGGCGGACATCCTGCGACGGGGCCTCGGCCACGATGCCCCGACGCAGATCATGGACCTCATCCGTGGGCGCAGCGCCAGCCCGCTGCAGGGCCTCATCTCCGGCTCCCTCGACCTCGATAAGATCGAGTACCTCAAGCGCGACGCATTCATGTGCGGCGTGAACTATGGCGACATCGACGTCGATCGCCTCGTCGATTCGCTCACGCTCGTGGACGATCCCGCGAGCGGACGGTCGATGGTCGGCATTTCCGAGAAGGGACTCTCGGCCCTCGAGTCCCTCCTGTTCGCGAAGTACCAGATGTACCGCAACGTGTACTGGCACCACGCGGTGCGGAGCGCCACGGCCATGTACAAGCGCCTCGTGGACAGCGCGCTGCGCGCCGGTTCACTCGGCGCCGATGCGCTGGCGGGCTATACGGACGAAGGCCTGCTGCACGAGCTCGCCGAGCGTTCGCCCACCCCGCTCCTCGCCGCCATGCGCGAGCGCCGCCTCTACAAGCGCGTGTTCGAGTGTCCCGCGGCGGAACTGCCGCCGGACATCGGCGAGTGGATCGCCGACGATCGTGCACTCGTCGTCGCGGTGGAGGACCAGCTGGCGAGCGAGCTGCACCTGCAGCCGGGCGAGGTGCTGCTCGACTACCCGATGAAGACCCAGATGCTCGGCCTCGACATCCTCGTGCGCCGGCGAGACGGCAGCGCACGCCGCCTCACCGCGGCGGGCTGGGAGGGCGCCGTGAACCTGCCGAAGCTGTCGGAGGAGCTGTACGGAAGCGCGCGCTGGTTGCGCGTGTTCACCGCACGGCGCGTCCCCGTGCAGCGTGAAGCCGTCACGCGGCTGGCGGCGATGAGTGCGGATGACGTGCGCCAGCGACTCGGGAGCCGCGCGCTGCTCTCCTAGGCGCCGCTGGCGGCCTGTCGCTCGCGGCCGTGTGCCTCGGCGAGCTTGCGCCCCAGGCCCCGATAGTACGCCGCGTCGTCAGGCTTGCCCTGCTCGTCCAGTCCCATGGCCGCGAGCTCCAGGGCATAGAGGATGTTGCCGAGGTAGAGCTGCGCAATCGTGGCGACCGTCTCCTCAGCCAAGCTGGCGAATCTCCACGGTTCGCGTGTCGTCTTCCGGGGGCGTAAGGTTCGAATCGAGGACCTGGACGATGATGGCGGTGATGTTGTCGAGGCCACCGCGTCCGTTCGCCTCCGAGATCAGCGCCTGCACCTTGCGCTCCGGCTCGGCCCGCGAGCCGACGAGCTGCGCGATGCGCCGATCGTCCACCATGCCCGTCAGGCCGTCGCTGGCCACGAGGAACGTGTCCCCGTTGCGCACGTCGCCACGATAGACGTCCGGCTCGACATCCGGGCTCGCACCCACGCAGCGCGTGATGACGTTGCTGTACGGATGGTACCGCGCCTGCTCCGGCGTGAGGAAGCCGGCATCCACCTGCTCCTGCACGTACGAGTGGTCCTTCGTCAGCTGCGAGAGGGTGCCGTCGCGCATGAGGTACACGCGCGAGTCTCCCACCTGGCCAATGAGGTACTTCGCGCCGGCAATGACGAGCACCGACGCCGTGGTGCCCATGCCCTGCTTGTCCACCTCCGTGAGCGTGCGGTCGTGGATGGCCCGGTTGGCCTTGCGCAGCGTGCTGCCCACCAGCCGCGCCACGTCCTCCGTCTCGACGTTCACCACCGGATGCAGTTCCCGCTGGACGATCTGCACCGCCATCTCGCTGGCGACCTCGCCGGCGGCGTGGCCACCCATGCCGTCGGCCACGATGAAGATGCCGCGCGCGGGGGTGGCATCCACCGTGAAATTGTCCTCGTTGCCGGTCCGGATCATCCCGACATCGGTGCGTGCCGCGTAGATGAGCCTCACGCGCGCGCCTTCAGCAGGAAGAACGCCACTGCGGCGACCACGACCACCCCGACGACCACCCACACCCAGCGCGGCATGCCGCCACTGGTCGCCACCGACGCGGGTGGCGCAGCGACGACGTCCGGCACCGCCTCGGGCACCGGCGCCGTTGTGCGGACTGCGGCGATGGCCCGCGTGCCCTTCGTCTCCGACACGTCCTGGCCGCCGAGCGGCGTGAAGCGGAACTTCATCCCGCCGAAGCGCACGTCGGGCGATCCCTCGAGCTTCTTCTCGCCCATCACCCGCGAGCCGCCGGCGTACGTGCCGTTCGTCGATCCCATGTCGACGATGTACCAGCCGTCCTCGCGCCGCTGCAGCTTCGCGTGCGTCTCGCTCACGCTCTCGTCCGACAGGCGGACGTCATTGTGCGCGCCGCGCCCCACGTGGCCGAGCGCCGATCGCAGCTCGTATCGCGTGCCCTTGCCGGGTCCCTCGTTCAAGGACTCGAGCACGGCGGTGACGGCGCGCGGATCCTTCACGGCGCCGGGTGACGCAGCCGCCGGTGACGACGCAGCGGGCGTCGGCGCCGCATTGACTGGAGCCGTCGGGGCCGGCGGTGCGGACGCCGGCGGCGTCGGCATCGCCGGCCGCGTCGGCATCGCCGCCGGTGCGGCAGGCACGAGGTCCATCTCGAACAGGTCCACGTCGCTCGGGACCGTCATCGCCGTCGCCGGGGCCGCACTCTCGGCCACCGCTGCAGCGGTGGCCGGCTTTGCGGCAAGCGACGCGCCGGCCGCCAGGACGTCCGCGTAGAAGCGGAACTCCTCCGAGCCGATGCGAAGGATGTCGGCACGGGCCAGCTTGCGCGACCCCTGCACCCGCTCGCCGTTCACGTAGAGACCGTTCGCGCTCGTGTCGCGCAGCACGTAGCCGTCGTCGCCAATCGTGATTCCCGCGTGACGCCGCGAAACCTCGTTCTGCGGCACGACGACGTCGCAGGATGCATCCCGGCCGAAGACGAGGCCGGAGTCGGCCACCGCGTATTCCTTCCCATCGACGAGCGAGACCAGCCGGCCGCCGGAGGCAGCCGTGGCCCGCGCGACGCCGGCGCGCCGCGTACCAGCCGCGGCCGCGAGGTCGTTCGCGCTCACGAACTGGGTGGCGCCGCCCTTGGCATCGTCCGCGTACCGCAGCTCCAGGCCCGCCACCTCGATCTTGTCCCCGTGCATCAGCGGCGACGGCTCGGCCCCGAGCAGCACGCCGTTCACGCGCACGTGCGACGCGTCGTCCGCTCGGCGGATGGTCGGCATCGGGCCGGCATCGATGATCGCTTCCACCGGGATACCCGAATAGCCGGGCACGACCACGTCGGCGTCCGTACCGGCGCCGATTCTGGTGGTCCCCGACTTGAGGGGGAATTGTTGATCGTCGAGCTGGAGGACGGGCATTGGGGGGCGATGCACGGTCGGACTGCGGCGCGAGCGACACGGAGGATCTCGCGCCACCAGAGCCCGGGACCCGGTAGGGGCGGAAACTACCCGGCGCCCGGGAGGCTGGCAAGCGCGATGACCGGGATCACGCGATGGCGCGTTCGCCGGCCTGCAAGCGGTACAGCCGCTCGTACAAGCCATTGAGCGCCCGCAAGGCAGCATGGCGGCCACGCTCGCGCACTTCGCCGTGGTGCAGCACGAGGATCTCGTCGGCACCCACGATGGTGCTCAGCCGGTGCGCGATCGCGATGGTGGTCCGCCCGCGCATCAGCGCCACGAGTCCTCGCTGGATCTCCGCCTCCGCCTGGCTGTCCACGGCGCTGGTCGCCTCGTCGAGGACCAGCACTGCCGGGTCGAGTGCGATGGCGCGCGCAAAGGACAGCAGCTGTCGCTCCCCCACGCTCACGGACGCGCCACGCTCGCCCAGTACCTGGTCGAGCCGCGCGGGCAGCCGGTCGATCACGCGGTCCGCGCCCACGCGCGACGCGGCGGCCATCACGGACGCGTCATCGAGCGGCGCATCGAGCCGCAGGTTGGTCCGCACGTCGGCGGCGAAGAGGAAGATGTCCTGCTGCACGTAGCCGATCAGTCGCCGCCAGTCGTCCAGCGGGAGCAGTCGAATGTCAGTGCCGTTCGCGGTGATGCGCCCGCGCGGCGGCTCGTAGAAGCGCAGCAGGAGGTTCACGATCGTCGTCTTGCCGGCGCCGGTATGGCCCACGAGCGCGATGGTCTCGCCGGGACGCACGACGAAGCTGATGCCGCGAAGCACCCAGTCCGGCTCCTCCACGGCGGCACCGTAATGGAACCAGACATCCTCGAAGGCGATGGTCACCGGCGCTGTCCGCGCAAGGAGCACGGGCGTCAACGTCGTCCCGGGCGCCGCGGGCACGGGTGCTTCGGTGTCGAGCAGCAGGAAGATGCGCTCGGATGCCGCCATCGCCTGCTGCAGCGTGTTGAACTTGTCCGCCAGGTCCTGGAGCGGCTGGTAGAAGCGACGCAGCAGTTGCAGGAACGCGGCGACGGTGCCCACGGTCAGCGTGCCGGCACCCACGCGGCGAGCACCCGCAACGAGGAGGATCGCCAGTGCAAGGGAGGTGAGGAACTCGATGGCTGGAAAGTAGAGCGCATAGATCGTGATCGAGCGCAGGTTGGCATCGAGATGCCCGCGATTGAGCGTGCCGAATCGTTCGGTCTCGCTCGCCTCGCGCCCGAACAGCTGCACGACGCGGATGCCGGTGAGGCGCTCCTGCAGGTACGCGTTGATCCGGGCGAGGCGCGCGCGGATGTCGCGGTACGCCCGGCGCACGCGCGACTGGAACAGGTGCGACGTGAGGTACACCAGGGGAATCACCGCGAACGCCGCGAGGGCGAGACGCCAGTCGGTGTACACCATCATCACGGCGATCGCGAGCAGCGTGAACAGGTCGCCGAGCCCCGCGACCACGCCGGCGGTGAACAGCTCGTTGAGCGACTCGACGTCGGAGGTGACGCGCGTGACGAGGCGACCCACCGGCGTGTGGTCATAGAATGCGATCGACAGCCGCTGCACGTGCTCGAACAGCTGCTGGCGCAGGTCGCGCATGACGCGCTGGCCGAGCATCGCGGTGAGCATCGTCTCCCCGTACGAGCAACCGAACGCGAGCACCAGCGAGCCGGCGTACAGCAGCGCCGAGCGCATCGTCATCGCCGTATCATGGGCGGGCAGGGCGACGTCGATCACGCGCTGCGTGAGGATGGGCCCCACGAGCTGCAGGAGCCCCTCGATCATGAGCAGCACCAGCGCGCCCGCCATGAGCAGCCGGTACGGACGCACGTAGACGATGAGGCGCCGGGCCAGCCGTCGGTCGTAGCGACGGGTCGCGGCCTCTTCGTCGGAGCCGTGCGGGGAGAGCGTGGCGGCCATTGCGGAAAAGTACTGTGTCGAACGTCGAACCTGATGTTCACCCGCCGGCGCGCGCCCTGCCTTCCTGCTCGTGTCACATTCCCCCAGCTGCACGCGAAAATCGCGCGACGGGCGCACGCAATTGTACCGACTGGTACGCTGGTTGCGTTGCAGGCAGGCGTCCTCAACACCAACTTTCGGGAGGCTTTGCTATGAGTATCCTCGCTTGGATCGTGCTCGGATTGATCGCCGGTGCGATCGCGAAGGCGCTTATGCCCGGAAAGGATCCGGGGGGCATCATCGTCACCATGCTCATCGGCATCGTGGGCGCATTCATCGGTGGCTTCGTCGGCAGCACCATTACGGGTGCCGGGCTGAATGGCTTCTCCCTGTGGAGCATCCTGCTGGCGATCGTCGGCGCGATGCTGCTGCTGTGGGTCTACCGCCTCACCACGCGGAACCGCACGACCGTCTGACGACGAACGTGCTCCACTCGCCCTCGGGCGTGCAACGACCCGCGGCCTCGCCGCGGGTCGTTGGCGTTCGGCCCCCATCGCCGGTGTTTATTCGGGCGCCGCTCCGCTAGCTTTCTCCAACGTATGAAGGACAAGATCGTCGTCCGCGGCGCGCGGCAGCACAACCTCAAGGGATTCGACGTCGAGATCCCCCGTCGGACGTTCACCGTCATCACGGGACCCTCCGGCTCCGGCAAGTCGTCCCTCGCCTTCGACACCATCTATGCCGAGGGACAGCGACGGTACGTCGAGTCGCTCTCGTCGTATGCCCGGCAGTTCCTGGAGCGGATGGAGAAGCCCGACGTCGACTCCATCGACGGGCTGTCCCCCGCGGTCGCCATCGAGCAGAAGAATCCCACGCGCACCTCCCGCTCCACCGTGGGCACCGCGACGGAGATCTACGACTACCTCCGCCTCCTCTGGGCGCGGGTGGGACGCACGATCTGTCCTCTCTGCGGCCGCGAGCTTCGCCCCGACACCGTCCAGTCGGTGAGCGATGCGGTGCTCTCGCTGCCGGCCGGGCTGCGCTTCCACGTCGCGGCGCCGCTCCGGCTCTCCAGCGAGGTCTCGCACGAAGTCGTCGTCGAGAACCTGCGGGCCAAGGGCTTCGTGCGCATCAGCCTCGACGGTCGCGTCCTGCATCTCGACGACCTCGAGTCGCAGCTGGTGGATGTGACGTTCGCGAAGGAGCTGCTCGTCGTCATCGACCGGCTCGTCGTGGGACCCGACACACGCGGGCGCCTCGCCGACGCGGTCGCCACGGCATTCCGCGAGGGCGACGGCGACGCGGTCATCCTCTTCGCCGAGCCCGTCGCATCGCCCTTCGACGGCACGCGCGTGAGTCGGCTGCGCTTCACCGAACGGTTCGAGTGCCCGAACGACGGCGCCACCGCGCCCGCGCCCACGCCGCAGCTCTTCTCGTTCAACTCGCCCCGCGGCGCCTGCCCGGAGTGCAACGGCTTCGGCGCAATCCTCGAGTACGACGAGTCGCTCATCGTCCCCTATCCTGATCGCTCGCTGCGCGACGGCGCGATTGACCCGTGGACGAAACCGCGCTACGAGAACAAGCGCCGCGCGCTGGCCGAGTACGCGAAGAAGGAAGGCATCGCGATGGACACGCCGTGGCGCCAGCTGTCCGCGAAGCACCGCGAACGTCTGCTCAACGCGAACGTGCGCGGCTTCAAGGGCATCTTCCCCTTCCTCCGCGAGCTCGAGGACAAGCGCTACAAGCAGTACATCCGCGTCTTCCTGCGGCAGTACCAGACCGCGCAGGAGTGCCCCAGCTGTCACGGCACCAAGCTGCAGCCTGCCGCGCTGCAGGTGCTCGTCGGCGGCCGCAACATCGCGGAGGTGAGCGACCTGCCCGTGGGCGTGCTCACGACCTGGCTCGATGCGCTCGTGCTCTCTGAGTTCGACCGGCAGGTGGCGGCGCACATCCTGGCCGAGGCGCAGGACCGCGTGCGCTTTCTGTGCGACGTGGGGCTGACGTATCTCTCGCTCAACCGCGCCACCCGCACGCTGTCGGGCGGTGAGGCCCAGCGCATCGGCCTCGCGAACTCGCTCGGCTCACGGCTCGTCGATACGCTCTACGTGCTGGACGAGCCGTCCATCGGGCTGCATTCCCGCGACATGGACCGGCTCCTCCGGCTGCTGCTGCGCCTGCGCGACAACGGCAACACGGTGCTCGTCGTGGAGCACGACCTCGATGCCATCCGCGCCGCGGACTACATGATCGAGCTCGGTCCCGCCAGCGGCGAGAAGGGCGGTGCACTGGTGTTCGCCGGCCCCATGTCGCGCGCGGAGGAGAGCCCGCTCACGGGACAGTACCTCACTGGCGCGCGCACCATCCCGCTGCCCGCCGCGCGTCGTCGCGTGGGCCCGCAGTGGCTCACGCTCACCGGTGCACGCGAGCACAATCTGAAAGGAGTCGACGTCCGCATCCCGCTCGGCACTGTCACGGCGGTCACCGGCGTATCGGGCAGCGGCAAAAGCACGCTCGTGCACGACGTCCTCATGCGCGCGCTCGAGACGCGCCTCACGGGCGAGCACTCGGCCAAGCAACACCTCGGCGAGCGCGTGGGTGACTTCGACGACCTCACCGGCTACGAGGCACTCGACGACGTGGTCCTGGTGGACCAGAGCCCCATCGGCAAGTCGCCGCGCTCCAATCCGGTCACGTACGTGAAGGCGTTCGATGAAGTGCGTCGCATCTTCGCCTCGCTGCCCACTGCGCGACAGCGTGGCTACACGGCGGGCACCTTCAGCTTCAACGTTGCCGGCGGGCGCTGCGAAACGTGCGAGGGCGCCGGCTATCTCGAGGTCGAGATGGTGTTCATGGCGGACGTGTTCGTGCCGTGCGACGATTGCGCGGGTCGCCGCTTCAAGCCCGAGGTGCTCGAGGTGAAGTACTTCGGCAAGAGCATCACCGACGTGCTCGAGATGACGGTGGACGAGGCGATCCGCTTTTTCCCCTACGAGGAGAAGCTCGGTCAGGCGCTGTGGCAGCTCCAGCAGGTGGGGCTCGGCTACCTGCGGCTCGGACAGCCCGCAACGACGCTCTCCGGCGGCGAGGCGCAGCGGCTGAAGATCGCGCGCGAGTTGGTGTTCGGCGCGCGCAAGACCGGCCGGAAGCTCTACATCATGGACGAGCCCACGACGGGACTGCATCTGGAGGACATCCGGCGCCTCGCCACCGTGTTCGACCGGCTCGTCGATGCGGGCCACACGCTCGTGCTCATCGAGCACAACCTCGACGTCATCAAGCTCGCGGACTGGGTGATCGACCTCGGCCCCGATGCGGGTGATGCGGGTGGCGAGATCGTCGCGGCGGGCCGGCCCGAGGAAGTCGCCGCCGTGGATGCGTCGCATACCGGCGTCTGGCTGCGTACGGTGCTGCCGGACTGGAACCAGCCGTCCGGCGCGCAGCGCGCCGCCCACGGCGGTACGTCAACGCTCGCAGCGGCTCCGCGGCGGCGTGCGCGCGCGTCGTAGCGCCGATTGACATGATCGCGCTCGCGACTAAATTTGAGAGTCTGTATCGGACCATTCCCCAGTAGCTCAGTTGGTTAGAGCATTCGACTGTTAATCGAAGGGTCGTAGGTTCAAGTCCTACCTGGGGAGCCTCGCTGCAATACGACACCCGCCCGGACCACATTGGTCCGGGCGTGTTGTCATTCCGGCGATCGGCCGCCGGATCAGCCGGTGGGCATCGGAGCGTCAGTGGGCGGCGCGGGCAGGTCGCGATTGAGGCCGCGCCGCTCCATGGCCCCCCAGTCCTTGCGCCCCTGCAGGTACTTCCGGATACCGCGCAGCCGCCACACCACGGTGAGCTGCCGGTAGCCAAGGTTCTCGAGGGCCGCCCACAGCACGAGCCAGCACCGGTCGCGCACGCGGCTGTAGCGATGGTACGTGACTTCCTCGAGGATGATCGTGAGGAGGCTCAACAGGAGGCCGAACCCGTAGGCCACCGTGAGGAACAGCAGGCCGAACTGGTAGTTCACCGCCCCGACGGCGAGCGCCACGATGCACCCGATGATGCCCACCGCCTCCACGACGGGCGCGAGCAGCTCGACGAACACGAAGTACGGAAACGCGAGCAGACCCATCGCGCCGTACCGCGGGTTGAACAGGACACCCCGGTGACGCCAGAGGACGTCCGAGAGGCCACGATGCCAGCGGTCGCGCTGGCGCCCCAGCACGCGCATCGACTCCGGCACTTCCGTCCACGCCACCGGGTCGGGCATGAACGACACGTCGCGCGCCGTCTCATGGTCGTAGCCGTAGCGCCGCAGCCGGAGCACGAGCTCCATGTCCTCGCCCACGGTGTCGTGCAGGTAGCCGCCAATGCGCAGCACCGCGTCGCGGCGGAACAGCCCGAACGCGCCGGAGATGATGAGGTTGCCGCCGAGCCGGTTCCATCCGAGGCGGCCGAACAGGAATGCGCGCAGGTACTCGATGACCTGGAAGCCGGCGAGCGGCCGCGACGGCGCACGCAGCTCGATGATGCGGCCGCCGCGGATTGTCGCCCCGTTGGCGACGCGAATGGTGCCGCCCGCGGCAACCATCAGGCGGCTGCGGAGGAACGGTCGCAACATGCGCTGGAGCGAGTCCGCCTCGATGAGCGTGTCCGCATCGATCGAGCACACCAGCTCCGCCGTCGAGAAGTTGAGCCCCACATTCAGCGCGTCCGCCTTGCCGCCATTCTCCTTGTCCACCACCAGCAGGTTGGGATGGAGCGCTGACCGGAAGAGCTGTCGCACCGGCTTCGTCGGGATCTGCTGGTCATACACCGTGTGCACCGGCGTGAGCTCGAAGCAGTGCACGAGCACGCCGAGGGTGTCGTCCTTCGAGCCGTCGTTGATGACGACGACCTCGAGGTTCGGGTAGAGCAGCGCGAGCAGGCCGCGCACGCTCTCCTCGATGGTCGCGCTCTCGTTGAACGCAGGCGCCAGGATGCCGATGCGCGGCACCGCGGGCGATCCCAGGAGCCGGGCGCGTGATTCGCCGCGTGTGGCCATGGAGTGCTCCCACAGCTCGCGCGCCGCGGAGAGCAGCAGGACCAGGTAGAACCCGTTCACGATGACGAAGTAGCACAGGATGCCCACTTCCATCCTGCGCAGCAGCAGGAGGACCACCCACACCACGCTCACGTCGCCGGTACCAGGCGCATGGTGGCGAAGTCGAGCGCCTGACGCGCCGCGTGCGCGGCGAGCTCGTTCTCGCCGCGCCGCGCCCGGCGCAGCAGCAGTTGACCCGGTGCGCCCAGCCGCCACAGCGCGATCGCCGCACGGCGGCGCACCTCCCACTCGTGGTCCACGAGCAGTGCCGCGACCGCCGAGGCGGCGGGCCAGTGCGCGAGCGCCGCGAGCGCGGTGGCCGACGACCACCGGACCTCGGGCACGGGATCGGCGAGCAGTTCCACCAGGCGGTCCGTCGCTGACGCGGAGCCGATCGAGCCGAGCAACCGCGCCGCGAGGAGTCGCACGCGTGCACTGTCGTCATGCGACCGCGCCAGCGCGACCGCCGTGAACTGATGGCCGCCAAGCACCGCGGCCACCTGCAGCAGCGACTCGGCGGTGAGCGCGTCGTCGGTTGCGAGGTGCGCGTACACCACCACGTCCGCACCTGGCCCGCCGCGCATCAGCGCATCCTTCGCGGCGAAGCGGCAGATCTCGGCATCGTCGCGCAGCAGTGGTATCACGAGCTCGAGGTCGCCTGGCGCGCCGTGCAGCCCGATGAGCTCCGCACCGGCGGCGCGCACCAGCGGGTGGTCGTCGCGCAGCAGCAGGGGCGCCTCGGCAGCGGAGTTGTCGCACAGGATCAGCAGGCGCGCCCCTTCGAGTCGTCGCCACCACAACCGGCTCCGGCACAGGCCCTGTGCCGCGGCAATGAGGCCAAGCTGCGTCGCCAGCGACACGAGCAGCACGCGGTCCACGCCCGACAGGTTCGGCGCCAGGTCGACGAAGAGGCGCGTCTGCCGCCGGCGCGAGAGCCGCGACAGCATGGCAACGTCGGCGGTGGCAAGGTGCTGTCGTGTGAGCGCCGCCAGGAAGGTGTGCCGCGCGGGATCCATCACGCGCACGCGCGCGCGCACCGCGAAGCGCAGCCCGATCGCGTGCGCGAAGATGACCACCAGCGTGACAGCCACCAGCGCGCCGAGGACAGGCAGCAGCACGGCGACGAGTGGCTCCACGTGCATCATCTCACGCGCCAGCGTCGATGATGCGCCTGATGCGGTGCATCAGGATCGGCACGCTGAATGGCTTCGCGACGTGATCGACCGCACCCAGCTCCAGTGCCTCCACGACCTCCTGCTCGGTCGAGCGCAGCGTGAGCATGATCACGCGCGAGCGCTTCGTCACGCCGGCGCGATTCAGCAGGCGGAGTACGGTGAACCCGTCCTGCCCTGGGAGGCCCACGTCGAGCACGATCACGCGGGCCCGGACCGATGGCGTAACACCCGTGAGCGCACGCACCGCCTCGCTGCCATCCCCAATGGCCAGCGTGCGATAACCGCGGCTCGCCAGCGATTGCGTGAGCAGCTCGACGAGGATTGCATCGTCGTCCACGATGCAGACGTCGACGTCGAACTCGGCGGCGTTGTCCGACGGCGCGTCGCGCCGCGGTTGTGTGCTGGCCGTAGCGGCAATCGGCGTCATGCGCTGGGAAAGGTGGGCCGGCACCGAGCGCTGGAGCCGCGCGAGCAGTTCGTCCGGCGCGAAGGGCTTCGTGATGAAGTCGTTCGCACCGGCGGCGAATGCTTCGCGCGTGGCGTCGGCGGCGCGGCGCGCCGTGATCACGACGACGTACAGGTCCTTCCACTCCGCCGACGCGCGCAGCGCCCGACACAGCTCGAACCCGGATGCACCTGGCATGTCCAGGTCGATGATCGCCACGTCCGGCCGCGACGACCGCAGCGCGTTCCAGAGCTGGAGCGGGTCGATGAGCGTCACCACGTCGAAGTCCGCCACGCGGAGGACCGCCTCGATGGCTTGCAGGTAGTGCGCGTCGTCGTCGACAACGAGCGCGGAGCGTCGCGCCACACCAACCGGTGCCAGCGCTGCATGCACGGTGGCCGCGATCCCACGCACGTCCGACCCGCGCGTGAAGAACGAGCGGACGCCGGCGCGCGCGGCGCGGAGTCGCGGGCCGAAGCCGTCGGCGTCGGCGCACGCGAAGAGCGCATACGCCGAACCCGCCGCGTGCAGCGCCTCGAGGAATTCCCAGCGCGCCTCCTCGTCGGCCCCCAGGTCCACGAGGACCCCCGTCGTATCACCGCGCCCGCCGCCAGCCTCGACGAGCGCCTCGGCGTCGGCGATCGATTCTGCACGGAGGCACTCGCGACCCACGTCCCTGAACGCACTGGCGAGTCGCGCCGCGAACAGCGCGTCCGTCGTCAGCACCACGAGTCGCGCGACAACCACCGCGCCCCCGACCGCACCACCCGCAGGCGCGCTGGGCTGGCGCTCCCCGCCCGGTCCGGGTGCATGGGGCGGCTGCTCGAGCAGGTCGCGAAGATCGAGCGCCAGCTGGGCGATTCGCTGGATGCCGGCCGGCGCGATGGCGGCGTCACCCAGCAGCAGTTGCTCGATCTCGCGTGCGGCGTCGGTCGCGAGCGGGTAGCCGAACGTGCCCGCGGTGCCCGCCAGCCGGTGCGCCTCCCGTTCCGCGTCGCGCCGCTGATCGGTCGCGAGCTCACCCGCGCTCAGGGCAATCGAGGCATCCTCGATGACGGTCACGCGCGCGAACACCGCATCGCGCGACCGGGCCCAGATCGCATCGATGGCGGCGCGCAACTTCGGGTTCGTCGGGGGTGTCATCGCATCCCCGACCCGCGGGCCGCCGCTGGTGTCACTCGACGATGAACTCGCTCACGCGTTCGCGCACCCGCCGCGCGGAGTCGCTCAGCATGTGGCTCGTGGCCTCCAGCTCTTCCACCGACGCCGACGTCTCTTCCGTGGCCGCCGCGACTTCCTGGGCGGACGCCGCGTGACTCTGCGCCGTGTCGCCGGCCTTCGCGATGGCCTCCTCCACCATGGCGATCGCCGCCGCGTTCCCCGCCACGGCCTCCGACACACGCGCCGACGCATCCTCCACGCGCGTCACGGCCGCCTGGATGGACGACAGCGCATGCCGCGCCGCATCGGCTACCGTCGACACGTCCTTCATCTGCGTAGTGCCGCTCTCGACTGCGCGCGACGTGCCCATGACGCCCTCGCGAATCCGCGTCACGTTGGCAGTCACCTCGTGCGCCGCGCGCGAGCTCTGCTCGGCCAGCTTGCGCACTTCGTCGGCCACCACGGCAAAGCCGCGCCCGGCATCGCCCGCCCGCGCCGCCTCGATGGCCGCATTCAGCGCCAGCAGGTTGGTCTGCGATGCGATCTCCGAGATCGTCGCCGCGAAGTCGTCCACCACGCCCAGCGACTCGCGCAGGCCGCTCATCTCGGTGGCGCTGCGGTCGAACACCTCCCGCGCCGCCAGCAGCGTGTCCACCGCCTTGCCGATCTCCTGCGCGGTGCCCGTCGCCGACGCGCGGATCTCGCGACCGCGCTCCTGGCTCTCCCGCAGCGCCTCGTCGATGGTGCGCCCCGACGCGGACAACTGCTCCACGGCGCTCCCTGCCCCATTGAGCACGTCGAGCTGGAGTCCCGCGCCGTGCGCCATCTCGGTGACGGCGGTCGCGACGTGCTGCGTGCTGTCCGATGCACCGCCCGCGGCCGACGCGAGCTCCGACGCGGCCGCCGCGACTTCGTCGGACTGCCGCTGCATCTCCGCGAGCAGCCCGCGCAGCCGCTCGCGCGCCTGGTCGAACGCCTCGGCAAGCGTTTCATACTCGGCCGCACCGAGCGTGTGCGTCTTCAGGTCGCTGCGCCGCAGGTCGCCTCGACCCATGGCCAGCATGTCGCGCGTGAGCGCGTCGAGTGGGCGCGTCACGGCGCGCGAGGTGGTGATACTCGACAGGATTCCCACGACCAGCGCCGCGAGCACCACCACCGCGAGCACCACGATGTTGGTGCGCAGCGTGTCCGACGCCTCCCACTGCTGCTGGGCGAGCCGTTGTGCACCTTCCTGGCGCAGCGACTCGAGCGTGCGGTCCACTTCGTCCAGCGCATTCGACGTCTTGCCGAGTGCGGCCGTGGCATCCGCGGTGCGGCCGACGGCGTCGTACGCATGCGCCACGCCGATGCCGGCTTCCGCCGTCGCCTGGAGCGTGCCAAGGTCCTTCAGCTTCTGCCGCTCGGTGGCCGACAGTGCGTCGACCTTGATCGCCTCGCGCCGCAGGCGGTCCGCGTCGTCGGCCAGCGCGATGTAGCGCTGCTCGTCGGCGGCCGACCCGCTGCTCAGGTAGCGCATGCCCGCCGCGGTCTCGCGGAGGATGCGGAACGCCACCTGCTGCATCGTCTCCTGCTGGAGGCGCATGTCGGCGACGATCGCCTGGTTGAGCGAGCCCGCTCGCAGCAGTGCGTACACCGCGAACAGGCCCGCCACGAACAGCAGCCCGATGGTGACGCTGAACCCCGCACGCAGCCGCCCGCGGATGGTCGTGAGCATCTTCATCGTCCCACCTGCGCCACGACCACCGGCTTGTTCACCGCATCGTGCTTGTCGTCGAACGCGATCGGGCCGGCCACGCCGGCCACGGCCGGACGCCCACCGCCCTTCCCGATCGACTCGATGTAGTCGCGGATCTTGCCCCGGTCCGGCCCGACGTCAAGCGCCGCCCGGCCAATCAGCATCGCCGCGTCATACGCGAGCGCGGCGCGCTGGTCGGGCTCCTCCTTGAAGGCGGCCTCGTACGCCGTGATGAACGCACGCGCTTCCGCCGTGGTGGCGCGACGCGCGAGGAAGAACGCCACGTAACGCGCCGAGGGAAACTCCTTCGCGTTGGCCTCGAGCCCGGCCGTTGCGTCGCCGCCCACCAGCGGCGTGGTGACGTTCATTGCGCGCATCGCGCGCAGTGCGAGCACGGCGTCCTCGGTGCTGCCCGGAAAGAGGAGGACGTCCGGCGCGACCTTCTTGAGGTACCCGGCGTACGCGTCCCACTGGGTCACGCCCGCCACGTACGGATCGCGCTCGACGATCGTTCCCTTGCCTTCGCGGAATGCATCGGCGAAGGATTTCGACCAGTCCTTTCCGTATGCGTCGTTGCGGTAGATCACGCTGGCCCGTGTGGCGTGGAGCGAATCCAGGACGTACCGCGCCATCGTGCGGCTGGTCTGCACGTCGCTCGGACACACGCGGAACAGCCACTTGCTGGCGCCCGAAAGCGCGGGACTCGTGCCCGTGGGTGAGATCGCGACGACGGCGTTGCGGCCGCCGTTCTTGGTGTCGGCATACTCGCCGATGGCATCGAGCGTGGTGCCGCTCTCCGGATGCCCAACGACGCCGACGACCGTCGGATCGTCGCGAAAGGTGTCCGCGATGCGGATCGGGTCGCTCACGTCCGGCGCGCCCTTGATCATCCGCACCCGGGCTCCGCCGCTGTGCTGCGCGTTGAGCTGGTCCACGGCAAGCTGCACGCCGTTGTAGATGGACTGCATGCCCTGCCGGTGCGGATCGAGCGCGACGGCGATGCCGATGTCCCCATTGCCGCGGCTGGGGCCCGAACAGGATGTGCTGGCCGCGCCGGCGACGAGCAGCGCGAAGGTGCCGGCGGCACAAGGCGCCCGGCGGAGGATGGCGTTCATGCGTGTGGGCGAAGTGCGGGACAAGGGGCTTCGTCGCCCACCACAGTATGGTAATTGCCTGCACGGCGGCGCAAGCAATCCGCGCTCGCGAACCGTGGCCTTCACGACGTCGATCGCGCTATCTTTCGCGCGCCTCCGAGTTTGTCATCCTGAGCGCAGCGCCTGCCCTGAGCGCAGCCGAAGGGAAGGATCTGCTTTCGCCGTCTCCTGCCCGCACCGTGCATGTCTTCCCACGAAAATGTGTCCACCGCGCCCGCCCACCCCTCGCCGCTCGTCGGCGTGATCATGGGCAGCCGGAGCGACCTGCGCGTGATGACGGAAGCCGTCGCGATCCTCGAGGCGCTCGGCATCGCGCACGAAGTGAAGGTAGTATCGGCACATCGCACCCCCGACTGGATGTTCGAGTACGCGAACGCGGCCGAATCACGCGGTCTCGAGGTGATCATCGCCGCGGCCGGCGGCGCGGCGCACCTGCCGGGAATGGTTGCCGCATCCACCATCCTCCCGGTGCTCGGCGTGCCCATGCCGGCGACGCAGCTCAACGGCGTGGACGCCCTGCTCTCCATCGTGCAGATGCCGAAGGGCATTCCCGTCGGTACGCTCGCCATCGGGGAACCGGGCGCCGCGAACGCGGCCCTGCTGGCGGCGGCCATCCTCGGGAACAGCCGGCCCGCGCTCCGCGAGCGACTGCGAGCCTGGCGCGCGGAGCGCACCAAGGCCGTGCTCGCAGACCGGGACCTCGCAGCGCCACGTTGATGCCCATCCAGCCGCCAGCGACCATCGGTATCCTCGGCGGCGGCCAACTCGGGCGCATGACGGCGCTCGCCGCGCGCTCCATGGGGTTCGGTGTGCAGGTCCTCGACCCGAGCCCGGATTGCGCGGCTCGACCCGTCGTGGATCGCGTCGTCGTCGCGGCGTTCGACGATCCGGCCGGCGCCGCAGCACTCGCGCGCGCGTGCGATGTCGTCACCATCGAGATCGAGCAGATCGGCCCCGAGGCGCTGGCTGCCGCGATGCAGCACGCACCCGTGCGGCCGTCGCCGGCGATCCTGCACATGGTGCAGGATCGCGCGCGCCAGAAGCACTGGCTTTCGTCTCAGGGCCTGCCGCTGGGTGCGTGGGCCGTGGTCGACTCCACCGACGACCTGCGCGAGGCCGTGCGCACGCTCGGGCCGTCGCTGTTCGTCAAGGCATGCCACGGCGGCTACGATGGACGAAGCCAGGCGCGCATGTCGTCCGGCGACGATCCCGCGACCGTGTTCGAGTCGATCGGCCGTCGCCAGGCAGTGGCCGAACAGGCGCTCTCGCTCGCAATGGAACTCAGCGTGCTCGTCGCGCGCCGTCCATCGGGCGAGACGCAGGTCTTTCCGCTCGCCGTGAACCACCACGAGCGGCAGGTGCTCGCGTGGAGCGTCACGCCAGGCCAGGTCCCTCCTGAGGCGGAGAGCGAGGCGCAGCGGATCGCGCTGCACATCGCGCATGCGCTCGAGCTCGAGGGAATCCTGGCCGTCGAGCTGTTCGTGCTGCAGGACGGCCGCGTGCTGGTGAACGAGCTGGCGCCGCGCCCACACAATTCGTTTCATGCGACCGAGCTCGCCTGCCCCACGAGCCAGTTCGAGCAGCTCGTGCGCGCCGCGTGCGACCTGCCCCTCGGTGCCGTGGTACCGGTGCGGCCAGCCGCCATCGTGAACCTCTTTGGCGACCTCTGGCTCGACGGCCGCACACCGAACTTCGCGGGAGCACTCGAGGTGGCAGGTACCCGCCTGTTCCTCTACGGCAAGAGCGGCGCGCGCGCCGGACGAAAAATGGGCCACCTGGGCGCCTTCGGCACCACGGCTGCGGAAGCGCTCGAGCGGGCACAGCGGGCCGCCGCACGGCTGTGAACCGCACCCGATCCGAGGTTCGGCACCCACCTTGCCCGGAGCACGCCCCATGACCCAACCCACCCTCACCCTCGCAGATGATGCCCCGCCGTCGCTCGGCCTGCTCCTGGCCGCGGTGGGCAGCGGGCTGATTCTCGGCGCGCGGCCGAACCGTGATGCGCCGGCGCGACCGTTCCTGACGCTCGCCGGCATGGCGCTGCTGGGTGCCGCCGCACATCGTCCCATCGCGGACGCGCTTCGGCGTGCCGGTACGCGCCGCCGCGCCGCCAGTCTGCACCTCTCGTTCGTCGTGGATCGGCCGGTGGAGCAGGTCTTCGCCTTTTGCGCCGATTTCGAGAATTTTCCGCGCTTCATCGGCGCGCTGCGGGAGGTGAGGGACACCGGCGACGGGCGGTCACACTGGTGCGCCTCGACTCCGAGCGGCGGCGAGATCGAGTGGAACGCCACGACGACGAAGTTCGTCACGAACTCGGTGATCGGCTGGCGCAGCGTGGAGGGATCGCCGGTTCAGACCTCGGGCTTGCTCCGATTCAGTCCGGACGGAGGCTCCACGTGCATCCGCGTGGCCGTCGAGTACAGCGTGTCGGACAGCAGCATGAGTGACGCACTGTCGGCCCTCGTTGCACCGCGCCGCGCCGGCGAACTCGAAGCCGACATCCGTCGGATCGCTGGCAGCCTCGACGAAATCGAGCAGCGGCCACCCGTGCCTGCCACGGCAGACTGACGCTCAGCGCGCGTCCACAGTGTCATCCTGAGCGCAGCCCTCGTGTCATCCTGAGCGCAGCGAAGGATCTGCTTCCCCCCGCCCATCCATCCCATTCAAACCTCACGGCCGCGCGCGCTGTCGAAGTTCCGCTGGTGCTTCCCCACGGACTACAGCCACCCCACCGAGGTTCATGATGTCACTCCACCGCCTTGCCGTCGCGGTCGTCCTGCCGGCGCTGCTCCATGCCCAGGCCCCCGAGCGCGTGTCCCTCGACGGACGCGACGTCGCCATCTACAACCTTGCCGGCACGCTGCAGGTGGAGGGCGGCACGGGCGATCGCGTCGTCGTGGACGTTGCGAGGCGTGGACGCGATGGGAACCGCCTCAGGCTCGAGACAGGGAATGCGGGCGGCCGCTCCGCTTTGCGCGTGGTGTATCTCGAAGACCGTATCCTCTACGTGACCGACAAGTGGACCGGTCGCACGACCTTCACTGTCGCGGCGGACGGAACGTGGGACAACGACGACAGCGGGCGGAGCGGCCGTCGCCGCATCGAGGTGTCCAGCCGCGGCTACGGGCTCGACGCGCATGCGGACCTGAAGGTCGTGGTTCCCAAGGGGCGAACGCTCACGCTGTGGCAGGGCGTCGGTGAAACGACGATCGAGAACGTGGACGGCCAGCTGGTCGTGAATGCCGCCGCCGCGCGGGTTCGGGTTGCCCACGTGCGCGGCGAGCTCAGGGTCGACACCGGCTCCGGCGGGGTGGACGTCAGCGACGCCACGGGCGACGTGACGATCGATGCCGGATCCGGCGGCGCCACCCTCGACGGCATTCGCGGCGGCAGCCTGCACATGGATGTGGGATCCGGTTCGATGCGCGGGCGCGCGATCGACGTCCGCGAGCTCGTCGCGGACGTGGGATCAGGCGGCATTCACCTCAGCGGAGTGAAGACGCCGACGCTGCACCTCGACACCGGCAGCGGTGACACCTACATCGAGCTGCTCGCGGCCCCCGACGACGTCGCCATCGACGGCGGCTCAGGCGGCGTCACGCTCCGCCTGCCGGCATCCACGAGCGCCACGGTGGACATCGAGACGGGAAGCGGCGGCATCGAGTCCGACTTCGACGTGAAGCTCACGCACGTCGAGCGCCGTGCCTTGCGTGGCGCCATCGGCACGGGCAAGGGACGCATCAAGATCGAATCCGGATCAGGCAGTGTCCGCCTGCTCAGGAGTTGAGCGGCAGGCTCCCCTCCGGCCTCAGGATGCGACCTGTTCCGGCGCCAGCCCGAAGCGGCGATTGCGTGCGCGGAAGTCCGCCATCGCCTCGGCGAGATCGTCCGCGTCGTACTCGGGCCACATCTTCTTCTCGAACCGCAGTTCCGCGTACGCGCACTCCCAGAGCAGGAAGTCGCTCAGCCGCTGTTCGCCGCCGGTGCGGATCACCAGGTCCACCTCGCACGCGGGCATCGCATCGTGGTCCACGCGCGCGAGCAACTCGCTGAACGCCTCGCGCGAGACCGCTTCGCCGCGCATCGCGGCGGCGGCGCGCAGCACAGCATCGCGCGCCGAGTAGTCCACGGCGACGCGCAGGTGCATGCGTGAGCCGGCCATCGTGAGCGACTCCACCTGCTCCACTGTGTGTCGCAACGACGACGGCAGCCGGTCGCGGCGGCCGAGGATGGTGAGGCGGACGCCGTTCTGGAGGCATCGCTTGGCCTCTCCGAGCAGCGCACGGCGGAAGAGCCGCATCAGTGCCGTCACCTCGGCCGACGGCCGCTTCCAGTTGTCCGAGGAGAAGGCGTAGAGCGTGAGCGTTCCCACGCCCTCGCGCACAGCGGCCTCCACGAGGTCGCGTGCGGTGCGCAGGCCCGCCTCGTGGCCAGCCGACCGCGACAGGCCGTGCGCCGTGGCCCATCGGCCGTTCCCGTCCATGATCACGGCGACGTGCGGACCGGCGAAGGTCGCGTGGGCGGTGGGTCCTGAATGACGTGACGTCGGCATCGGCGTCTCAGCGCTCCCGGGTGGCGCGGATGAGCGCCTCCATGTGGTCGAGGTACCGCTCGAGGGCCTGGCGCCCCACGGCGGTGATGCGGTATTCGGTGCGGGGCACGCGCCCCTCGAACGACTTGCTGCAGGTCACGTAGGCCGCGTCCTCGAGCTTGCGCGCGTGCACGCTCAGGTTGCCGTCCGTGGTCTGCATGAGCCGCTTCAGTTCGTTGAACGTGAGCGACTCGTTCACGGCGAGGGCGCTCACGATGCCCAGGCGCAGCCGCTCGTGGATGAGCCGATCGAGCGCCAGCGCGCCCGCGTTTGTTCCCACCGCCGTCGCGGCGCCGTCGACTGACACCAGCGCACGCGCGGCGCGCGCGCTGGCCGCACCCGCGGCGTTCCGTGGTACCGCACCTTGTTTAGCCACCGTGCCTCCGAGCGATCATCGTACCGAAGAAGAGGTGCAGCCCCCCGAAGCCCGCCGCCATGCACGGCGTGGCCCAATCGGCCGGGGCGAACAGCGCGACCATTCCCACCATCATGAAGGCGATGCCCATGACCGGGACGATCCGCACCGAGAAGGTGCCGGCCGCGATGACGCCCACGCCGTACAGCAGCATCCATACACCGGGCAGGAGGCTGATGAGCCCCCGTTCGTAGAACAGGAGCGTGAGCAGCGCGCCCACGAGCATGGGCGGAGCGAAGCTGAAGACGATCTTGCGCGCCGGCTCGGACCACAGCGGCAGTTGCGCGGCGCGCGCCTTGAGCGCCATGGTATAGACGGAGATGGCCATCGAGAGGCACGCCTCGCACAGCCAGATGAAGACCCACCGCGTGGCGCTGTGCGTTGCGGCGGACAGTATCGTGGCGCCGATGGCCGTGGCCCCGATCAGGACGGTGCCCCATCCCGACACGGCCGTGAAGGTCGCCGCCGCTTCCATGGTCTCGCGAATGAAGCGCAGGTTGTCCATCGCCCGTTCATGCATCTCGGGCGGCTCGGGCGGATGGAGGGGCAGGACGCGAGTCATGACGTAGAATGTGTCGGAAGGGACATACTGTCAAGTGCTTTGCACCATAAAGCCAGGGCCGGTACGGGTCACGTGATGCCGCAAGCGCGGGGACTTTCCGATGCGGCGCATGCGGAGTGCCGCCCCCCAGCCGTACACGCAACGCGCGGACGAGCATCACATGCCCGTCCGCGCGCTTCACACTCCTGCCGTGACGCCTAGCCTCGCGCCGCGCCCTCGCCACCGATAGCGCTCGGACCCGGCGGCGGATCGCTCGCCGGAAAGCTCTGCTCGCCCATCGCATCCGCGCGCGACTCGTCCATCCGCTGCGCGAATTCCCGTACGATCGTCGCGCAGAACTGCGGGAGGTCGCTCGGCTTCCGGCTCGTGATCAGGTGGTCGTCCACGCGCACCACCTCGTCCACCCACTCGCCGCCTGCGTTGCGGATATCCGTCTGGAGTGACGGCCACGACGTCAGTGTCCGTCCCTGCACCGCACCGGCCTCGACGAGCATCCACGCGCCGTGACAGATGGCGGCCACCGGCTTGTCGGCGAGCATGAACTCCCGCACGAATTGCACGGCCTTCTCGTCCGTGCGCAGCTGGTCGGGGTTCGCCACGCCACCGGGCAACAGCAATGCGTCGTAGTCTCCCGGACGCACGTCGCCGAGCAGCCGGTCCACGGGGATGCGGGCGCCCTTTTCGTCGTGGTTCATCGCCTGGATGGAATCCTGTTTCGGCGAGATGAGGTGCGTCACGGCGCCCGCCGCATCGAGGGCCCGCCTGGGGTCCTCCAGTTCCACCTGCTCCACGCCGTCGGTCGCCAGGATCGCGACCCGCCTGCCGTTCAGTCCGTGCTCCATGAATCGCCTCGCGAAGTGTTTGCTCGTTCGAAAACGTCACGAAGCGTGCCGCACTCCGCCGCTGTTTCGTCCGCTGTCGTGCTCTTACCTTGCAGGCGTGCCCCTGCTTCCCCTTCACGGCCACGCTGTCCTCCGCGCGCGGTTCGACGATGCCATCCGGCGCGACGCGCTTCCGGGTTCGCTGCTGCTGCACGGGCCGGCTGGCGTGGGCAAGCAGCGTCTCGCCCTCTGGCTCGGCCAGCGGCTGCTGTGTACCGGCACGGGCCCGCTGCCGTGCGGCGTGTGCCAGCACTGCCGCTATGCCCTCGCCGGCACCCATCCCGACATCCACTGGTTCTTTCCAAGGCCGCGGCTGAAGGACTCGGACGCATCGCCGTCGAAGATTGCGGACGACTTCCGCGAGGCCGTGGGAGACCGGGTCAAGACCGGCGTCTACGCACCGCCGGCGCCCGAAGAGGGGATCTATGTCGCGACGATGCGGGCCATGGTGCAGTCAGCCGCGCTCGCCCCTGCCCTTGCCGCCCGGAAGGTCTACATCCTCGGCGAGGCGGAGCGCATGGTGCTGCGCGAGGGCTCGGAAGATGCGGCCGGCGCCTTCCTGAAACTGCTCGAGGAGCCGCCGACCAAGGCGACAATCATCCTCACGAGCAGCGAGCCGGGCGCCCTGATCCCCACCATTCGGTCCCGCGTCGTGGCGGTGCGGGTACCCGCGATGGGATCGGTGGACGTGGACGCCGTGCTGGCCGAGCCGGCCATGCAGCAGGCGATCCTGGCGGCGGGGGGGCCGAAGAAGCTCGAGGAGCAACGTCGCCTCGCCAACGGAGCACCCGGTTCGCTCGTGGCGGGCGCAGAATGGGCGGACGCCATCGCGCGGGCGCGGCGGATGCTCGACGCGGCGTCCAATGCCGACCGGCGCGAGCAGGTCCGGACGGCCCTCAACCAGGGATCGAACAAGGCGCGGGGCGCTTTCAGCACGTCGCTGGATGCCCTCACGACCCTGCTCCACGAGCGGATGCGCGCGTCGGTCGAACGAGGCAACAATGGCCCGGCAAGCGGGGCCGCGCGGGCGCTGGATTGCGTGGAGGCCGCAAAGACGCGGGCAACGGGGAACGTGAATCCCCAACTGATCACGAGCGAGCTGCTGCGCCAGCTCGAGGGGCTTCTGGCATGACGATGGATCGAGCGAACGAGGGGCTGTCCCACGTCGCCGCCGACGGGACCGCACGGATGGTGGACGTCGGCGGCAAGGCGGACACCGCCAGGATGGCGCGGGCGAGCGGGACCATCACCATGCTGCCGGCCACGCTCGAGGCCATCCGGGTGAACGCCCTGGCCAAGGGCGATGTGCTGGGGGTTGCCCGCCTCGCCGGCATCATGGCGGCCAAGCGCACCTCGGAGTTGATCCCTCTCTGCCATCCGATCGCTCTGACGGACGTGGCCGTGGCGCTGGAGGCGGACGATACCCTGCCGGGGATCAGGGTCGAGGTCGTCGTCCGCTCGGTCGGGAAGACCGGCGTGGAGATGGAAGCACTCACGGCCGCGAGCGTCGCGCTGCTCACCGTGTACGACATGGCCAAGGCGATCGACCGGGGAATGGCCATCGGGGGGATCGTCCTGGAGGCCAAAACAGGTGGGGTGGGCGGCCCATACGCAAGACTTGATGGCAAAGTGGTTGCGCCTTAACGTATTGGAGCAGCGAGCTGTACCAGTGTACGTAAACCCTTACCAGGGTTAAACTTATGAAAAATCTTCGAGGCACTTACGTGCATCGCGGAGACAGCTATCGGCGTCGCGTCCGCGTCAAGCAGACGCTCCTGGCCGTCAGCTTCTTCAGCGCGTTGGCCTTCCTGCTGGGCAATCGGGAGCCGGCGACGTCGGAAGCGGAAGCCGCTTCCGTCGCCCCCGGCAGCGCGTTTCACCTCGCGCTGGGAACCGGACGGAGCATTTCGCAGCAGCTCGATTCCACCCGCGGCGAACTCGAACTGACCCGCGCAGAGCTGGACCGTGCCAACCGGCTGATCGGGTATTCCACGAAGTACGGGATCAACGCAGAGCTCGCCGGCAACATCGTCGACGTGGCCCAGGCGGAAGGCATCGATCCCGAGCTGGCCTTCCGGCTGGTGAAGCTGGAGAGCGACTTCAACGTCCATGCGACGAGCCCGGTGGGGGCCATCGGCCTCACCCAGGTCATGCCGTCGACCGCCCGTTTCTACCGCAAGGGCATCACGGCGCAGGGGCTGTACGACCCCAACGTCAACCTGCGCATCGGCTTTCGCTATCTGCGCGGGCTGGTGGACGAGTACAATGGCGACATGAAGACGGCGCTCCTCGTCTACAACCGTGGTCCGGTGGCGGTTGCGAAGTCGAAGGCGCAGGGCGACAACCCGTCGAACGGCTACGACCGGATCGTGACCAAGGGCTACAAGGGTCGTGGCGTGGTGAACTAGCGTTCGACCGGCGGCATCAGGAACGGGATCGGGCGGTCGCCTTCGGGTGGCCGCCCGATTTCCGTCTGGACGACGTAGCGGCCGGCGGCGCCTTGACCGCTCCCTTCCTGTGCGATGCCGGGACCGAGCCCACAGTCTTCTTCCCGGCTGAGCGGTTCGCGGAACCAGCGACGATGAGCGACTGACCCGGGAAGATCATGGGCTTCCGGAGGCCGTTCAGGCGCATGATGCGCTCGGAGGTCGTAGCGTATTTCCGCGCGATGCCGCCCACCGTTTCTCCGCGCTTCACGGTGTGCAGCTTCACGTGCTTCGTGCTGGATGGGTACTTCTCGATGCCAGGATCCGGGACCGCCAGCGCCGCAGCGGCAACGGACGGCACCGGCACGAGGACCGGCTGTCCGATGGCGAGCCTGCCGCTCTTCAGCACGCGCAGCTTCGGGTTGAACTCGCGCAGCGACCTCTCCGAGATCCCGTGGGCGCTGGCCACTCGGGCCGGCGTGTCGCCCTTCCGCGATTCCACTACGTGCGTGCCGACCAGGTCCTCATGTGGCAGGCTCGCAAACGCGGAATCGAAGCCGGTGGCCGCGCCGACGGGCACCCGGACGAGGGCCATGTCGTGCGGCGGCGTCATGCCGCGGAGCAGCTGCGGGTTCAGCTCCGAGATCTCGGCCGTTGGCACGCGCGCGGCCCGCGCGACGGCGGCAAGCGGTGTGGCGGCCGGGACCAGCACCGAATCGTACGCGAACGGAGGGCGGACGCGGACATCCATGCCGTAGCGCGACGGATCCTTGCCCACGAGCGCCGCGGCAATGAGCTGCGGCACGTAGTCGCTCGTTTCCTTCTTGAGGTAGTCCTTCTCGGCCAGGACGAAAAATGCATCCTCGCCCTGGGCGCCCTGCACGTCGTCCGCGTAGCGCGACAGCCCGCGGGACACGCGGCCGGGACCGCCATTGTAGGCCGCCGCCGCGAGGTACAGCGAGCCGAACTGATCACGCAGCCCGCGAATGAAGCGCACGGCGGCGGCGGTGGACCTCACCGGGTCGCGCCGTTCGTCCACCCACCAGTCCACGCGCATGCCCATGTCGCGCGCTGTCGAGGTCATGAACTGCCACATCCCCACCGCGGCCGCTCGCGAATATGCGTGCGGGTCGAAGCCGCTTTCCACCAGGGCCAGGTAATACATGTCCTCGGGCAAGCCACCGGCCTTGAGCTTGGCGCGGATCATGGGCTCGTAGCGCGTACCGGCAGACAACCGGTCGCTGATCCGCTCGCGGGCACGGCCGGAGAACATCTGCACGTAGTGGGCGACGCGGTCCTGCGTCTCGTATGACCGCACGTCCATGTCCCACGTGGGCTCGACGGCTGCGGAATCCGGCGTCGCGATTGGCGTCAGGGACGTCGAGTCCCCGAAGACGTCGGCGGCCCGTCGTGCGACATCGGTCGGCGTGAGCGAGGCACTGTCGCCGCGGGCAGGCACCGTGCGGGCAGCGACAGCCGGCGCGCTGGGCGATGGTGCGCCGGCCGGGATCACCACCGGGCGGGAGAGGTTATCGGATTGTGCAGCGGCGACCGAACCGGGGGCCAGCGTCAGCAGGATTGCGGCGGCCAGTGCGGCGGTGCGGCGGAACGGCATCCGGCTCAGCGGGCCAGGATGAAGTTGCCGAGGACGCGATTGGTCGCGTTGAGGACCGAGAGCGCCGCGCCACGCACCTGGTCGCCCTCGGCGAGAAAGCAGCCGAGGAGACGCTCCGGGCCCTCGTCGCCGTGCTGGATGAGGGACGTGATGACGATGTTGGCGTCGAACGCGCGGATGACCTTGACCCCGATCAGCTCGAATTTCAGGGCGCCATCCGTGAACGCCTCCAGCGCGCGGATCGCGGCCTCGGCGCCGAGCCGGGTGTCGCCGGCGGGACTCGCCTGGCCGGCCACCTTGCCGACGATGAGCTCACCCGGCGCGAATTCGAGCGTGACCTGGCACGTCACGTGGCCGGCCCGGGTCCGCTCGAAGTCGAAGTTGGAGAACCGGAGGCGTTCCTGTCGGCTCACGGAGGTATTTGCGGGGCGGGGCGGGCCCGCGGCGTGATCGGGTGTCATCGCAGCCATCTCGGAAGGGGTCGCACTGCCCGATAACACGAGGGGAGCTTCGTCGCTCCGTGTGATTACGAGCGAAGGGCACCAAAGGCAACGTGCCGATCTTACGGCAGTCGGTCGGCACCCTATATTCGGCATCATGCGACGATACCTTGGCGTGATGGCGGTCACCGCGCTTGGCTGGATCGCCGGCGCAAGCGCGCAGGCGCAGCGCCCTGGCACCGATGGACTCCGGACGCGAATTGCCCAGCGCATCGCGACGGTGCCCGGCGCCGAGGTGGCCGTGAGCTACCGCGATCTCGCGACGGGGGACTCGCTCGACATGAACGCGGACGAGAATTTCCACGCGGCGAGCACGATGAAGATCGCCGTCCTCATCGAGGTCCTGCGAGCGGTGGACGCCGGACGACTCGGACTCGACCAGCCGGTGCTGCTCGTGAACCGCTTCCACTCCATCGTGGACGGGTCGTCGTACGCGCTGGATCCTCACGACGACAGCGATTCGACCGTGTATGCACGCGTGGGCGCGCGCGTGTCCGTGCGGGAGCTGATGGAGCGGATGATCGTGCGCTCGAGCAACCTCGCGACGAACGCGCTGATCGCACTCGTGGGCGCCGACCGCGCGGACGCCACGGCGCACAGCCTGGGTGCGCGACACATCCGTGTCCTGCGCGGGGTGGAAGACGGGAAAGCGTTCGCGGCGGGGCTCAACAACACCACGACCTCCGCGGACCTTGCTGTCCTGCTCGGGCACGTCGAGCGGGGCGACGCCCTGCTGCCGCCGAGCGCACGCCTGATGAAAGAGGTACTCCTGCGCCAGGAGTTCAACGACGAGATCCCTGCGGGTCTGCCGGCCGGCACACCGGTAGCGCACAAGACGGGATCCATCACGGCCACGCTGCACGATGCCGCCATCGTGTATCCGCCTGGGCGCGCACCCTACATCCTGGTCGTCCTCACCCGCGCCATCCCCGACGAGCACGTGGCGCAGGCGCTGATTGCCGACATCTCGCGACTCGTGTGGACGCACGCGACGGGTGCTCCCGCCGCCGCGCGCGCGACGGTGGGACGATGAACGTCGCCTTCGCGGCGGACCATGCCGGCTGGCCCCTGCGTGCCCGCGTGCTGGAAGAAATCGCGGCGCTGGGCCACACCCTGGTGGACTGCGGGTCTGAACAGATGGTACCGGGCGACGATTACCCGGACCGTGCGGCCGCGGTGGGGCGCGCCGTGACTGGTGGCCGAGCGGATCGCGGCATCGTGGTGTGTGGCAGCGGCGTCGGCGCCGCCATCGCCGCCACCAAGCTGCACGGCGTGCGCTCGTGCATGTGCCACGACTCCTTCTCGGCGCGGCAGGGTGTGGAGGACGACGACATGAACGTCCTCTGCCTCGGCGCCCGCGTGATCGGCGAGGAGCTCGCCGCCGTCGTGTTACGCGAGTTCCTCGCGGCGCACTTCTCGGGGGCGGAGCGTCACCGCCGGCGCCTCGGCAAGGTGAACGCGCTGGAGGCGGGCGGGGGTCTCTGACGGAGCGTCGTGCTGGCGCACCGGCGCCCGGGCACTAGCTTTGCCTGTGGTGGCGTCGTCGCCACCGCTCCCGCCTCTCCACAGTATCGTGGAACCTACTGCCAGCACCGGCCAGACCATTCTCCTCGTCGAAGACAACGAGGACAACCGGATCATCTACACCACCGTGCTGCGGCACGTCGGCTTCACCGTCATCGAGGCCCACGATGGCGCACAGGCCCTCGCGCTGGCGCGCTCGGAGCGGCCGGCGCTCATCCTGATGGACATCTCCCTCCCCGAGATCGACGGGTGGGAAGTGACGCGCATCCTGCGGCAGGAGGCCGCCACGCGCGACGTTCCCATCATCGCGCTCACGGCGCATGCGCTCCAGGACGACCGCGAGAAGGCCGTGAAGGTGGGATTCACGTCGTACCTGGCGAAGCCGGTGGAGCCGCGTGCCGTGGTGGCCGAGGTGCGTCGCTGGATCGGGAGCGGAAGCGCGGGTGGGGACGCATCCGCCGGCCACTGAGGCGATGGCTCCGGCGGTAGTCGCGCCGCACGCACGACGGCGACTGGTGATCGCGGTGCTGGTGGGGTACGTGGCATCGTGGCTCGTGGGCATCACGTTCGGGTACGCCCTGTCGCGCACGAGCACGTGGCGCCTTGGCGCGGCGTGGGAGCGCGACGTCCTGGGCTGGATGCACGCGCACCCGCTGCCCACCGCGCTCGACCAGCTCATGCTGTTCATGCCGTACCTCGGCACCAACCTCACGATCCTGCCGTTGATGATCGTGGTGGGCCTCGTGCTCTGGCGGCGCTACCATCAGCCGCTCATCGCCATCCAGCTGCTCGTGGTGTCGGTGGGATCGCTCTCGCTGAACCCGACGATGAAGCACATCCTCGACCGGCCGCGACCCGCGCTCTATCCGCTGCGCGGGATGTG